>CAJUKN010000044.1 GCA_910587485.1 uncultured Lachnospira sp. | reverse complement strand
GTTGTCAAAACCCAACTCTCAATCTATTTGATATGAATCCGAGAGGCTATAATTTATAAAGATTTAGATACTATCAGGACTCCAAGCAAAATGAACAGTATATTGTGAAGCAAAATCACTTTCACATTTCATAGCCGCATAATTATATCCGCTTTCCTTAACAAAATTTATCATGTAATATTCCTGTCCTGGATATACACGACGTGTTCTAAGCTCAAAATTTTCATAATATGTTGTCCCGCCATTTGCATTTGCTCCTACCAATGCCGCCAAAAATGTACGGTCATCATCCGCCCAGATTCCTCTGATATAACCACTTGTATCATCTTCCTTTTCTCTGCCTATGGTATAGTCTATATAGTCTCCTGAGGCTTCATCAAAAGTCATTGTTGCTGTAGTGTCTCTATGATTATTTGCCCATGTAACCGTCATTCCTGTTGAAAACACCAACGCTCCTGCTAATACACCTGCTAAGGTTTTACTTAGCATCTTCTTTATATTTAATCTCATTGTAAATCCTCCTTTTTTTATACTGTACTTTTTAAATTTTTAGTTTGCAATCAAATTACAACAAATCTAATTGCAGTAAATAATATTAAATAGCTATTTAATGGTTAGAGTATATTACAACTTGATACAAAAGTCAATATCTATATACATTTCGTTTAAGTCACCCCATTTGTTACAATTAAATCATTACAAATAAGCAAACAAAGGAATATATATACCAGACAGCGATACATAACATTTAAGGTAGGAGTATAAACTTCTGCCTTAAACTTGTCTAACTTTTCCTTTCAAAGCAATCGACCTTTTGAACAATTTTACTTTTAATAAATTTTAAAACCAACAAATTATTTATTTGTGTTTAACATATCAATAAGTTATCACTCCTTATACAACTGCACATATATAAGAGGGTTTAAACAGCATACCAGACGAATTTTCATCGTCTTAATTTCATTAAATCCACCCAAACGAAACCGAATTGGATAAATCTCAAAAGGAAAAGTAATCTCATAATCTTTATTTAGTTCTATTTGAGAAAATTTAAACTCTTTATTGATAAGAGCAAACAATTCTGCTGAAATTCCCTGTCTAAAACTTCCTGAATCAAGGTTAAAATCGGCATATGGAAATCCTTTTGATTTATCTTTAAAATTCATTACACAATGTACTAGTATAGCATCTCCCATCTCAACCTCATTATCTTTATTTTGTGATATTAATATTTCTTTGCTTGCAGGATACCGTTTCTGCATATCACTGTTTGATACAATTTCATAATCTTTTACTGTAATACTGTATTTTTCTCTTACAATTTCTTCTCCTATATGCATCGGCTTTTCATCTTCCAATGCAAATGTTATATTGGTCTGTACAATACAAAATATAATAAATGCCACTGTCAAAATTCCTACAATAACACCTATAACTTTTTTATTTTTAAACATGGGATAAAATTCCCCCCTCTCACAAGCAATTGTATAATATTTAATATATTTAAAATATTTCTATAATATATCTTTTCTTTTGCATCTTACAATATATGCAATCACTATCGCCGCTATAAGCACAGTAAAATCAAATAATATATACCCTAAATATTGTACTCTCATATGTACAACCTGCAGATATGTACGAATACTATCTCTGCCTATCAGTGAACATACAACATATTGAAGAAAATAAATAATAAATGGAGAGAGTGCAACCATATATTTATTATCTAATAAATCTGCAAATATATATGCAATACAATTTATCATCCCAAACCCAATAAAATCAATAATAAGCAAGACTATAACGAATAACAGAGGATTATAAAAAAACAAATCGCCAAATACGGCACTTACTTTCAATGGATATTGACCTGTAGCAGCAACGGGGTGGATTGCTGGCAGCAGCATTGCTGTGACAATAAAAGAACATAATAATGGCAGTGTGGCAATACAGCCTCCACCAATAAATTGTGTGATTAATTTTGATAAATAATATTTTTTCTTTTCAATTTTAGTAACAATATTATTCATATAATGATTTTTTACATCAGTATAAATGCTCATTGAATATGGCAATGCGGCAAGTAATGGAATGATAAAATGATATATCATGCTAGGTGCTCTTAAATTAATCTCCATCCACTGCATATATAATCCCGGACACTGATAAGCGCTTTCATTTAGCCAAGACTCCATATTTTTACGAATTGGCAGCACATTCTGCCATATATCCATAAGTACAATCAGCAATGTAATACTAACTGAAATATAAAACCATTTATTTTTAAAGGCTCTTTCAAGCTCTATTTTCATTAATGCCTTCATCCCTAACCTCCATCATCTTGTTTCCTTTAATAAAATATCTGGTTCATCTAGCTGTTTAGAATCTCTGTACATACTCATATACATTGGACCATCTGTATATTTATCTTCCACTATATAATAAAGTATAACATGCACCATTTCTCCTTGATTCATAGTCAATGTTTTATGTTTATCATTTATATCTTTGCCTGTATATATTCTTCCATAGGGTTCTTCCATAACCCTGCCAAGTTCATTATCTATATAAAATATCAAGTAATGTGGATTAAAGTCCTTTATTTTCCAATCCTTTTCATTCATACTTGTAACATCAAGTTCAATGGTTACATAATAATAGTCCTTTAAAAAATTCATATCTGCATCCATACATTCTTTATGTTTATCCTGTAATCCTCTCTGCGTTTCTATAACGGATAAATCAAAATCCAACTCCCTTGAAATATGACAGTCTGTCGCCTTAATCTGCCACCGCTGACTGTTACTGACTGATTTACCCTCAAATATTTTCTCTGCAATATATGCTTCATTCATTTCCACAGTTGATACTGTATTATTTTCATCTATCGTTCTTGTAATAGCTTCCTTTTGATTTTCTTGCTTCTCTGTATTTCTTTCACTCTTAAACACTGCCTTCATATCATCCAAATATCCAACATTCCATGCAAAAACAATACCTATAAGTAATAGGAATAAAAAGCCAATAGATATTACTTTTTTTTTCATTTCAGCCTCCATTCTTGCTCTATCTGCAAGTTTGTACACAAGCACAAACTATAATATATATTTTTTGCTTACACCTCCTTATATTAAATATTTAGATATTATCAGGACTTCAAGCAAAGTAAATTATATAATTTGTATTATAATTATTTTGACATTTCATAGCCACATAATTATACTTACTTTTTTTACGTAATTTATCATATAATAGTTATGTTCAAAAATTCTCTATATGTCCAACGATTTTCCCCTCTGCAATTTCATAAATCTCATCTGCCAAAAAATTCAGTTCTTCTG
>CAJUKN010000043.1 GCA_910587485.1 uncultured Lachnospira sp. | reverse complement strand
GCAGATATCAAAGTACGTTTGCGTAATATCTTATATATTTATTCAGAAGACCCTACAGGTTTACAAGAACAGATGAATCAAATGAAGTCTTATGAACAAAGTTCAAAAGAAAATCTCAGTAAATTTGAGGAACGATTAAGTAGTTTAAATTCTAGCATTAATAGCAAATATAATAGTGTTGTTAATAATATGAATACGTATATAGAGTTTGCAAACAGATTGGCACAATCTGCTAGAAATGGAAATGTTGAGCAAGCAAGAGAGGAACTTGCAACAAATGGTGTTACAACAGCAGATAATGTTGAAAAAGAATTGTTGCAGGTTATGGAAGAGATGGAAAAGGCTTCCGCTGAAAACAATGAAACAGTAGAATTTCAACAAAAGGCATTAATGGCTATTTTATTAGTTGTTTCTTTAATTGCAGAGGTACTTACAATAGGCGATGGTATTCTTCTTGTAAAATCTATTACAGGACCAATTAAGAAATTATCAATAGCAGCAAAGAAGATGGCAGTGGGAGATATTGATATTGATTGTACAAAGGTACATAATGATGATATTGGCGAGCTGATGGATAGTTTTAATGATATGACAGCAGCGATAAGAGAGCAGGCAAAGTTAGCCGAAGTGATGTCAAAGGGCGATTATACTGCCGATGTTATTCCTAGAAGTGACAAGGATATTCTTGGAAAAGCAATTCGCAAAATGCTCTTAGATGAGAATATTACATTAAATAGTATCAAAGAAGCAGGAACACAGATAACAGTAGGTTCAGAGCAGGTGGCAAATGCAAGTCAGGCATTGGCTCAAGGCTCAACAGAACAGGCAAGTGCATTAGAGCAGGTGACAGCTTCTATGGATGAAGTTACACAGCGTACAAAGGATAATGCTGTTAAAGCAGGTGAAGCAGATGCATTAGTAAGCAATATCAAGGAGATGGCAACATCTGGAAATGACCAAATGAAGTCTATGATACAGGCAATGGATAGCATTAATGAATCATCAGAAACCATTTCTAAGATTATTAAGACAATTGATGATATTGCATTCCAGACCAATATCTTAGCACTGAATGCGGCAGTTGAGGCAGCAAGAGCAGGTGTGCATGGAAAGGGATTTGCCGTTGTAGCAGAGGAAGTAAGAAATCTTGCAGCAAAGAGTGCATCGGCAGCAAGTGAAACAACAGAGATGATAGAGGATTCTATCCGAAAAATTGGAAATGGAACAAAACTGGCAGAGGCAACAGCAAAATCATTAGATGAAATCGTTGCTTCTATTGACGAAATCGTAGCATTAATTAATAATATAGCCATTTCATCAAATGACCAGTCAACAGCAATATCACAGATAGACCAAGCAATATCACAGGTAGCAACTGTAGTACAGACAAATGCAGCAACAAGTGAAGAGTGTGCAGCAGCAAGTGAAGAATTGTCAAATCAGGCAGCAACACTTAGAAAACTTATCGGACAGTATAAGTTGGTATCTGTGGGAAATAATAATACTTATAACAATAATTCTGATGTATCATCATATGGTGATAATGAACCTGTTATATCATTAGATGGTGATTTTGGAAAGTATTAAAAATATAGAATAAAAAAATATAGAATGATATACATTTAGGGACAGTTTTTAAATTGTCCCTAAATTCTTTGTCAGGACAAATGGTAGTATGGAGCATATCAAATGCTGTGTTTACTAAATTAAATTTGTGCTTATAAGAACGATTTTTAACAAAAATTGATGGCATAATAAATTGAAAAATTTGGAAGAATTTAAGTGTTTAAAAGATTGCCAAAGGATTGACAAAGAGAAATAAAAGGGGTATCATAACATCAATTGAGTAGACTCAAAGCAGTCCACATTGAACTTTGAGTCTGGGGAGGCAAAAGTGAAGTGATTACAGATAGTGAATTTAAACATATTGTGATGTATGTAAAGAGTAATTATGGGATAGACTTAAGCCAGAAAAGAGTGCTGGTAGGCGGAAGGCTGGAAAACTACCTTGTCCGTAATGGCTATGCAAGCTGTAGTGAGTATATGGCAAAAGTAGAGTCCCATCCTAAAGGAACAGAAGCTACAGACTTAATTAATGTATTAACTACAAATCATACATATTTTATGAGGGAAAGTGAGCATTTTGATTATTTAAGAAATGTGGTTTTACCTTGGGCAACAGCAAAGGAACAAGTTAAAAAAGACCTGCGAATATGGTCAGCGGCTTCTTCTACAGGAGAGGAACCATATACGCTAGCAATGGTATTGTTTGATTTTTTAGGAGTTGAACATAGTAAGTGGGATACAAAAGTTCTTGCAACGGATATATCCACAAGAGTTTTGGAACATGCTATAAAAGGCGTTTATCTGAAAGAAGATATTGAGCCGCTGCCTCCAAGGTGGAAGCAGCGTTATTTTAAGCAGACAGGTGCAGAAGAATATAGAGTAAAAGAAGAATTAAAAAAGGAAGTGATATTTCGGCAGTTTAATTTGATGAATCCATTTCCATTTAAAAATAAATTTCATATTATTTTTTTACGGAATGTAATGATATATTTTCAAGATGATACAAAATATAATCTTATTAAAAAAATGTATGATTATATGGAACCGGGAGGTTATCTATTTATTGGAACTACAGAAAGCTTAGACCGAAATAAAATACAACTTCAGTATATACAACCATCCATATATAGAAAGGGGAACTGATATGAGACCAATAAGAGTATTGGTTGTGGACGATTCCGTGATGTTTCGGAATATGCTTGTAAAGGGGTTGGATTCAGACCCTAATATAGAAGTGGTTGCACAGGCACAAGATGCTTATGAAGCCAGAGATGCTATTGTGAAGTATAGACCAGATGTAATGACATTGGATGTGGAATTACCAAGAATGAGTGGCATCGAATTTTTAAGAAAGCTTATGCCGCAATATCCATTGCCAGTGGTAATGATAAGTGCGTTAAGCGATAAGGTGTTTGATGCACTAGAAGCGGGTGCAGTGGATTTTGTCAACAAACCAGATAATTTAAATAGAGAACAATTAAATAATTTTTTGACACAGGAATTAGCGACAAAAGTTAAGATAGCATCTACAGCAAAGGTTGGTAAGCTAAAGCGAGTGGAGACCAGTTCTATAACAACACATATCAATGGAGGAGTGGAACGAATTGTTGCAATAGGGGCTTCCACAGGAGGAACAGAAGCGATATTTGATGTAGTAAGAAGATTTAAAAGAGATATACCGGGAGTCGTTATTGTGCAGCATATGCCGCCGGGATTTACAAAGATGTATGCTGATCGTTTAAATAACCAGTGTCAAGTAGCAGTAAAAGAAGCCCAGACAGGCGATAGAGTGTTGCCGGGACAAGTGCTGATAGCGCCGGGAGACCGTCATATGAAATTGGTCAAGGTTGGTGGCATGTATCAAGTAGAATGTAGTGGAGTGGAGAGAGTTAATGGGCATTGTCCGTCTGTTGATGTACTCTTTTATTCTGTTGCAAAAATAGCAGGAAAAAATGCAGTAGGAGTTATATTAACAGGAATGGGAGGAGATGGGGCAAAAGGCTTATTAGCAATGAGAAATGCTGGGGCAAAGACCATAGGGCAGGACGAGGCAAGCTGTGTAGTATACGGAATGCCAAAAGTTGCTTATGATATAGGGGCGGTGGAGCATCGTCTTACCTTGTCGGCAATAGCAGGAAAAGTATATAACCTGTTAAGTAAATAGATGGTAAGAGAAAGGAGAGCTTAAATGAAAATATTATTAGCGGAAGATGATTTTGCTAGCAGAAAGTTTATGGATAAACTTCTGTCACGCTATGGTGAATGTGATGTAATGGTTGATGGTGAGGAAGCTGTCGATGCTTTTATGATGGCGTTAGAAGATGAAGAACCTTATGATTTAGCATGTCTTGATGTGATGATGCCAGTTATGGATGGATATCAAGTTCTTAAGGCAATTCGTGATATCGAGGCGCAAAAGGGAATACCAAAAAATAAGTGCATAAAGGTTATTATGACAACCGCTTTAAATGATGAACGCAATGTAAAGATGGCATTTGAGCTTGGCTGTGAGGCTTATGCCGGAAAACCAATAGATGTAGATAAATTTGAAAAAGTATTAAAAAAACTGGGGCTGATTTAAAAGTATAAAGAGAAAGAAAATTCTAAAGATTGGAGGAAGTATGGCAGAGGATTTTAACACAGACAGTATGCT
>CAJUKN010000042.1 GCA_910587485.1 uncultured Lachnospira sp. | reverse complement strand
TGAAAGCATTTCAATCAGTTTACCAATTCCCGTATATTTTGTGTTATAATGTTTATGTAATTTTGTTTCCCTCATTTTTTCCCTTATCAGGGTTTATAATGCCCTGTGGGAAGATATAATACAAGAGAAATTTTAAGGAAAAATTCACCTGCGATAAATTTAGCGTTTTCAAGGGTTAGTGGAGATTTTAAGCAAAAATGTAACATCTAATGTTTCTCTTAAAAATCCTCAAATCATAATCGGAATTTGCAGAGGAAGATTTATAATAAAAAAGTTGGATAAGGAGTAAAAATGATAAATTTATCAGAATTTCACAGTTATATTGCAGATAACCAGTCAAATATCTGTCAAGTGACCGTTATTCAAAACGGCAAGACAATTATAAACGATATATGGAATGGCTACAAGGCTGATGATACAGTACATACGATGTCTGTTACGAAAAGTATTGTTTCTTTGTTGGTTGGCATTGCCATCGAGCAAGGATTGATTGGCAGTATAGACGATTATGTGTTAGATTATTTTCCTAATTACAAAATTAAACGAGGAGAAAAGACAATTCAAAAAGTTACATTAAAAAATCTTCTGACAATGACTGCACCTTATAAGTATAAATCAGAGCCTTGGTCAAAAATATGTGTGCAGGAAGATTGGAGCATTGCTGCTTTGGATTTTTTGGGTGGCAGGCGTGGCATGACGGGAGAATTTCAATACTCTACCTTGGGTATTCATATTCTCACAGGTATCATCGCAGTAGTAAGCAAAATGACAACGGTAGATTTTGCAAATAAATATCTATTTGAGCCATTGACGATTGCACCAAGGAAAATATATGTTGCTCCCGATGCCGAAGCGCACAAGGCTTTTACAGTGGGAAAGACACCAAAAGGAAATATTTGGTTTTCAGACGAAAAGGGAGTTGGGGCTGCTGGATATGGTCTTTGTTTGTCTGCTGAAGAAATGTCAAAGATAGGATTGCTCTGTCTGCAAAAGGGTGTTTTTAGTAACAAGCGTATTGTTTCTGAAAAATGGCTTGAAGAAAGCACAATGGTTAGGCTGTGTTGCGGCAAAAAATTTCGTGATATGAAATATGGCTATTTGTGGTGGATTATTGATGAAAATGAAGGAAGCTATGCAGCTATCGGCAATAGCGGAAATGTTATTTATATCAATCCCCAAAAGGAATTGGTAGTAGCGATTTCTGGCTATTTTAAACCGACAGTGTTTGACAGGATTGAATTTATCAAGGAGTATATAGAACCTTTTGTTTCAAAGTGAGAAATTCCTGCTTATCAGGTAGAATAAATATATCATCATAGAGCCAGACGCATAGACGCAGAGCCGATGAACGTGTGAGAAATCATAGTTTGTCGGCTTTTCTTTTTATCTAACCAAAGGTAGACATGTCCACCAAATTAAAAAGACGGCGGTTTGGTGGGGATATTGCTATGTCCGAAAGACTTAACAAACATTCTCCAAACCTGTTTTAAGAATGGAACGGTCAATATCGTAGAGGGCAACTCTGGTGATGCCTGCAAGCAGCAGAGCTATCTAACTATCTAGTCAGGAGTGGTTTTATCTACGGTTACAGGTGTCCTAACTATTAGTAGGGAAAGGCAAAAGGAAACAGAGGAGTTATTTCTCTGTTTGTTTTCTTGTCTTCCATATTTGAGATTTTTTCAAAATGAAGATATCATACAAGAAATCAACAAACTTTTTAAGTATAATATAGAGTGTGAGGAGGTGTTATTATGCAAAAAGAAATACGGACAGTCTGCTATGATGACGATTTACACCTTGAAGCATATCGTTTTGAGGGAATTGTACAGCCGTTTCCGAATCACTTTCATGATTACTATGTGATTGGCTTTATAGAAGCAGGTACACGTTGCTTATCCTGCAAAAATAAAGAATATACGATAGGTGGGGGAAATATTCTTTTGTTTAATCCAAACGATAATCATAGTTGTGTGCA
This sequence comes from uncultured Lachnospira sp., assembly GCA_910587485.1. Classification (GTDB taxonomy): domain Bacteria; phylum Bacillota; class Clostridia; order Lachnospirales; family Lachnospiraceae; genus Lachnospira. The sequence continues at coordinate 2,424 of CAJUKN010000042.1, read as the reverse complement.
ATGTGATGGTGGAACGCTTGATTATAGAGGTTTGAATATTCCAAAAGAAACGATGTGGTCATTAGCGGAAGAAATAACAGGGAAAAAGGTATTGCTTGGTTTTTCGGAAAATGTTATTAAAAATGATGAAATAAATCTCTATCTCCATTCTTTACATCAGATAATTATGGATGGTTCAAAAGAGTTTGAAAAAGAAGAAATGCTCCTACTCCTTATTTCATTACTTATCGAACAATACGGACAACCTTTTGAAAATTGTATTCCAGAGTGCAGTGAAGAAATAGAAAAGACTTGTGTATTTATGGCAGAGCATTTTGCAGAGCATATTACATTGGATAACCTCTGTAAATGCAGCGGTCTTAGTAAATCGACATTGCTCCGTGCATTTACTAAGTCAAAGGGAGTTACGCCATACAGATATCTTCAAACGATTCGAATAAACAAAGCAAAAGAACTGTTGGAGCAAGGTGTACCTTCGGTTGACACTGCTATACAAACAGGATTTTCAGACCAAAGCCACTTTTCAAATTTTTTTCATATGTTTATAGGGTTGTCGCCTGCCGCATACAGACGCATTTTTAAGGAGGGCGGCAAGAATCATGGATAAAAGAATTACCACAGGGCATATCACAGCTTTGATTACGATTGTGATATGGGGAACAACTTTCATATCCACCAAAATACTGCTTGCAGATTTTACACCGATAGAAATATTGTTTTTTAGATTTTTATTTGGCTTGCTTGTATTGATGGTTGTTTATCCAAAACGCTTAAGATTAAAGAACAAAAAACAGGAGATTACATTTGCTATGGCGGGACTATGTGGTATATGTTTATATTATTTGCTTGAAAATATAGCATTAACCTATACGATGGCTTCTAATGTTGGTATTATTATTTCTGTCGCTCCGTTTTTTACTGCCGTTTTATCTCATGTGTTTATGAAAACAGAAGAAAAACTAAAAGCACAATTCCTTGTAGGTTTTATTGTGGCTATGATAGGAATATGCCTTATCAGTTTTAACGACTCAAAATTGGAACTAAATCCTATTGGCGATATGTTGGCGATTGTTGCGGCATTTGTGTGGGCAGTCTATTCATTGCTTACACGAAAAATTAGCGACTATGGATATAATACCATTCAAACAACAAGGAGGATATTTACATACGGAATTATTTTTATGTTCCCATTCCTTTTTATTTTTGATTTTAGCTTAAATGTGCCAAAGTTTGTAAAGCTAGAGTATGCCATAAATTTTATATATTTAGGTCTTGGAGCATCAGCCCTTTGTTTCGTTACATGGAATTATGCTGTCAAAGTACTTGGAGCTGTTAAGACAAGTGTGTATATCTATATGGTTCCTGTTATTACTGTTGTCACATCGGTGATTGTGTTAAAAGAAGAAATTACATGGATAACTGTGATAGGAATAAGTTTTACCCTAATAGGCTTGTTTCTTTCGGAAAGTAAATTGAAATTTAAGAAAAGAGGAAAATAAAAATGAATATAGAGAATGAAAAATGTGTAATCATTGTTGATGAAAATTTACCGCTTGGAAGTATTGCTAATGTCGCCGCTATCCTAGGCATTACGATGGGAATGAAAATACCCAATATTGTTGGGAATGATGTGCTTGATTTAGAGGGGAATCCCCATATAGGCATTATACAGTTTCCAGTACCAATATTAAAGGGAAACACGAAGATACTGAAAACACTCAGAACAAAATTGTTTGAGCCGCAATTTGCTGAATTGACAGTTGTTGATTTTTCTGATTTGGCACAAGGATGTAAAACTTATGATGAGTTTATTGGCAAAATGGCAAACACCTCAGAGATTAAATTAAATTATATTGGAATCGCAATGTGTGGTAATAAAAAACAGATTAATAAATTGACAGGAAATATGCTTTTGTTACGGTAAAAAAGAAGAAGCCGCATCCATGAAACAGGAAGCGTAGACTTCTATCAGTTGAAGCCGTTCATGGAAGATAAATAGGGTGAGAATTTTATAAAAATGAAATTTGACAAACTTCTGGTTTTTATGCTAGAATAGCTTGTACTAATTTAAAGGAGAGCAGTTTCATGAGCTTTTATATAACAAATGAACTTCCACCTAAAAAGAAAATCAGCTCTGTACAATCAAATCCGATGAAACATTGTACAGAGTATAGCGTAATATAACACGTTAGGATTTCATCGGGAAATACGGCAGTACATGAGAGGGATTTTATGTCTTTTTCATATATTGTTTCTTTTCCCGTACAAATTTGTGTGCAGCAGGCTATGGACAGTGTTTTGTCCGTAGCCTTTTGTTGTATATGGGCTGTTTCCTGCAAGCGGTTTGTGATGGAACGGATATAGCAGAAGGCATGATACCAAGAGTATCTGACTTCTGCTATTTTTTTGCCCATTTTGGAAAAT
>CAJUKN010000041.1 GCA_910587485.1 uncultured Lachnospira sp. | reverse complement strand
GTTGTCAAAACCCAACTCTCAATCTATTTGATATGAATCCGAGAGGCTATAATTTTCAAGACGTTGTTGAGTATCCCATAATTTTTTATATACTCCATTTTGTGCAAGCAATGTATTATGACTGCCCTGTTCTGTAATGCTTCCCTTTTCCATTACATAAATGTTATCTGAACCAACAACATTGGCAAGACGATGCGATATCAAGATAATGGTTTTTGTCTTTGCCAATCTATAAATTTCGCTCATAATATCATTTTCACTTTCCACATCAATATTAGAAGTTGCTTCATCAAAAATATATACAGGACTGTTATGTAAAAGCGCTCTTGCCAATGCAAGTCGTTGACACTGCCCACCAGAAAGGTTTGATGCTCTCTCCAAAAGAATCGTATCAAGTCCTTTTTCGTTTCTAAGAAAACTAGCAATATTTACTTGCTCTAAAACATTCCATAATTCTTTATCTGTGGCATAAGGTTTGCCCATCAACAAATTTTCTCGCACAGTTCCCTTAAAAAGGTAACTTTGATGACTAATATAAGTAATATTTTTCATCAAATCTTTTTCTGAAGTTTCTGTTAATTCAATATTGCCTATTTTTACAGAACCGCTATATCCTTTGTTTTTTCCCATAAGAATGGCTGCAATCGTTGATTTTCCACAACCTGATTCACCCACAATAGAAGTAAAACTTCCCTTTGGAAATTGCAAATCAATATGATGTAAAATCTCACGATTCATGTCATAAGAAAAAGATAAATCAGAACATACAATCGAACAATTTACTGGAACTTTATGCGTTTTTTCTGAACTTTCTGGTAAATCCAATAAACGAAAAATTTTATCGCTTGCTGCCATACCATTCATTGCAATATGAAAAAAGCTGCCCAACTGCCGCATTGGAATAAAAAAATCTGCTGCAAGCAAAATAATCAAAAGACATTCAGCGAAAGATACATGACCTGCTTTATATTGTGTTGTTGCTATAATAATGCCAAGTGCTGCACCTCCATATGCAATTAAATCCATAATTGTGATAGAATTAAGCTGCATTGTCAGCACTTTCATCGTAATTTTTCGGAAATTCTCGGATTCTCGATTCATTTCCTGATTTTTTAAATCATCTGTTTGGTAAATTTTAAGTGTTGTCAAACCTTGCAAATTTTCAAGAAATGTATCACCCAACGCAGTATATTGCCCCCAATATTTGCTCAATAATTTTTTTGCCCAAGTCTGTACTGCTGCAATAGCTATTGGAATAAATGGTACACAGACAAGCAGCACTGCTGCTGATAACACATTGATAAAACATAGGTAAATAAACAATGTCAAAGGTGCCAGCATAGCATAAAAAAATTGAGGTAAATAGGAACCAAAATAATTTTCTAACTGTTCTACACCCTCTACAGCAACCTGCACTACCTCTGACGTTTTTATCTGCTCTTTATAAGAAACACCAATTCTTAAAAGTTTTTGATATATCTTTTCACGCAATATTTTCTTTACTTCTCTTGAGGAATAATAACTCATGCGACTTGCCCCTATTGTACAGACAAACCGAACAAGTAATGCTACAGCAACAATAATAAATGTCATTATCATACTATTTGTATCTGCTGTTTTATACAATAAATGTTGTAATAAATATGTAATACTTGTCATCATAACAATATTAGCTATAAGAGAACACCATTGCAGCAAAACTTTGCCTGTCACATATTTTTTACTTGTTCCTATTGTTCCAATTAATCGTTTATTAATCATCATAAATCTTTGTTATCCTTTAATTTGAAATTTTTTATTGTCAAGCGCATATTTGCAACCTGCTGTGCTACTTGCTTATAACCTTATAGCTACTATCGCAACGCAAGCTCTCACTCATCATCTATGCCTCTGTGGCATTGAAGTGGAGGACTTCCTTGATAAGGTTACATTATATGTTACTTATCTAAAACCCATATAAGTTTAAACTAACTATATACTCAAATAAGGGGACTGTCGCACTAAAGACCAAATACACAATATATTGTTTAATATCACATTAAATTTTACAATATATTGTGTCTAATTTTCTTAATACGACAGCCCCTTATAGTCAAGCGGATATTCATAAGCCACTTTGCTATTCACTCATAACCTCATTGTCACTTTGTGGCATTTTGGCAGAAATTCAAATTCCTGCTGAAATGAGTAAATCTCATTTCCACTTAAAAAGCAGAACATTTCCCCAATAGAGTTAGTATTTTCTAACTTATTTTATACTAACATAAATTCATTTTATTTGTCAATATGTCAATCTTTTATTTTAAAAAGAACGACTGCCATATCTTTATACAACAATCTGTTCACTTTTCCTATATAAAATTTATGTAACAATAAATATCATATAACAAACAATTAATTAGCTACTTATCCTATTCTTTTTATATATTATTAAAAATATAACTATAATTAAAATAATATTACATATCATAATTATTCCTGTTTCCAACGTCATTTTAATTTGCTCTAAATCATTGACAAGAAGATATAACTGTTCAGAAAACAAAAATTTTGAAAACTTTTTAATGGTTTCATTAAACATAGAAAGCATAGGCAAAAAAGAAAGAATCATCATTACTGGAACATTAATTGATGTCGCAGTCATTTGATTTTTACTTACAAGACCAATCGTTGCACCTAAAAGAAAAGAACAAATATGTCCTACAAACATAATCAACATAAATCGAAATAAATGTATTCCTGAATATCCACCTGTCAATCCCATAACAAGTGAACCTGTCATACATATTAATATAATATAGATTGCATTACCAATTAAATATTCAACAGCTCTTACATTACACATCTGCAATACACGCAATGTATTTTTTTCTTTTTCTTCTGCAATGATTGCAGCTATACTGGTAAGCGGTGCCATTCCCACATACATTATGCCAAATAAATTAACAAAAAAATGTTCTGGCATATCTTCCATATTCATTGCATTTTCCATAATAATAGTCATAAAAGGAAACATGATAAATTGAATTAAAATCGCTTTATTTTTTATTGTATCTTTTAATTGCTTCCATAAAATCGCTTGAATATGATTATTCATCGTTCCAATTTCCTTCCTGTTAATTCCATAAAAACTGTTTCTAAATTAGGCTCTGTTGAATGTATAGTCTCAATCTCATCCTTTAAAAAATAGGATTTAATTTGTTCTCCACACTCCCTATTGTGCTGCAAAGAAATATCCTCACCATTTTTTAAATGAATATCAATTTTTTTTTGATGATTATAGCGTCTGCAAATATCAAAAGGAGTGCCATATTCAATAATTTTCCCATTATTTAAAAGAGCAATATTATCACAAAGCTTCTCTGCTTCATACATATTGTGTGTTGTTAAAAAAATAGTCGTTCCACGTTCCTTTTCAGCCAAAATCATTTTATGTATCGCCTCAACCGTAGTGGGGTCTAACCCGCTTGTCGGCTCATCAAGAAATAAAATGGCAGGTGTTCGCAGTATTGCCCTTGCAAAGGCTAAACGATTTGTCATACCTTTTGATAAATTTATTACTAATGTCTTTTTTGCATCCAATAATCCAACATCATTTAATATAGTTTCTATATTTTTATCTAACATACGTTTATTTTTCAAAGCATCTTGTTTATTATTTTTATTCTTATCTATCATTTGATAAAATTTTAAATTATCATAACAGCTCATTCTTTCATATAAGCCAAAATTGTCCATCATAACACCAATTTGCCTATAATTTTCACCAGTCATATTTGTTGATGGTATCCCCAAAATAAAGCTGCTCCCACTAGCTGCCTTTAACTGTCCAGTCAAGATATGAATCAATGTTGTCTTTCCTGCACCAGACGGACCTAAAAGTCCAAATATTTCGCCTGTATTCACATCAAAATTAATATTATCCAACACCGTTTTTTCATTAAAATTATGTTTTAAATCCTTTACACAAATTGCTTTCATTTACTCTCCTTTTAAATGTTCTAATGCTTCCTGCATTTTTTTATTATCGCTTTTTTCTTTGATTGTAGATACAACTATACTGATACATGCACAGACAAAAAAACAAATAAAAAACATAGTCCATGATTTAATGTCATTAACAGGAAACCATTGAAAAACAGCGATAAAAATACCAGCTGACAAAATAACACATACAAACATCATAACCGTTCTTATCATAATACTTACACGTTTTATTAAAACATCTGTAAACAACAACCATTTTAAAATAATAATAATAACTGACAAAAATAAATACTGCATTAATGTTGTAATGGCAATTCCTGAATTACCTAATTGAAACATTGATGAATATTGTTTTGCATCTTCACCAAATAATGAGCAAAACAGACAAAGGCTTAAGATAGAAATTCCCCAGACAATCATAATCTGTGTAAGATAATCAAATATTGTATTTTTTTTAATCATTTTTAACCTTTAACCCCCAATCTTCTTTTAATTTCATCTGCATATTGCCTTGATACCATAATTTGCTCTCCATTTTTTAAAGTTAAACGCAATTTTCTCTCAATATCATTTTTTATAGACTGAATAAATTGCAAATGTACCAAACAAGATTTACTCACTCTAAAAAATCCACTTTGACATAATCGTTCTTCCATCTCATATAATTTCAATTTTGATTCATATATAGCTTTATCTGTATATACAAACGTTTTTCGCTCCAACGCTTCTATATATAAAATCTTATTGACATCTAAAAGATAATTTTCACCATCTTTTGTAACCACCATCTGTTGATTAATCATTTGCAGCATTGCAACCATATTTTCAATACTAGGTGTAATTTGATTACAATTAATATTGACTTCAACATCATCTAATTTTTCATTTATATTTATTGTAATTTTCAACTTCATACCTCCATAAAAATGAGTCTATCAATAAATTCTTTTTTTAACAATATAAGAAAACGCAAGTTGCCATATCAAGCACCTAAGTTGCCACTGTAATAAATTTAACCTCATCAAGAAAGTCCCCACTTCAATGCCGCAGAAACATAAATGGGGACTTCCTTGTTTTAATAAGAGTACAAGCTCCCACTGAAAAGCAATAAGAGCAGCTATGAGGTTATCAGCAAGCAGCACAGCAGGTTGAAAATATCCGCTTTGACTATGATTTAGTGCTTATAACAAAAAAGATGAGAACATAAATTCTCATCTTTACACATTTTGACTATAATCTTTTGTAATACGTTCTTTTAACTGTTCTATTTGTGATCTGAGTCCAAAAAGTTAGACAAAATTTGATGGTTATACCATTAATGAGGATTGAAGCCTGTATCCAACACATGATGTTCGCTTATATTATAACTGATAATCTCCCCATTATACATATCAAGAATTGGTGAAAGATATCGTTTTGTTCCAAACAAAGAAATTTCTGTTATATCTGTTGTCCATTTTTGATTGGGTGCATCTGCTTTAAAATCACGTTGAATAAGATTAGGCGCAATCTTACCTATCTTTCCCTTATAGGTACTTCGTGGTAATTGTGCTATTTCAAACTTTTTCCTGATGCCATAAAAAATCTCCTTTCATTAGACTTATATTTGTCTAACAAATGGGGGTCACTTCAATTTACCTTTTGGTGTAATACTTCATTTCTTGACTTATGATTTTATAAAAATTCACTATCTAAAGCCTGTAAATTTATGACAGAAACTATTTCCTGTTGTATTCTTTCAACTTCATCAACTCTAACTCTGCCAATACAGTTTCTTTCTATTTTATAATCTACATCTGGAAATAATTTTTCTAGCAAATTATTTATTTCCGGAGATGCCCCCATTGAAACAATAACAAGAGATGTTATATCAAATTGTTCCAATATTTCTTTTAATTCGTTTTCTGGAACTCTTGATAATT
>CAJUKN010000040.1 GCA_910587485.1 uncultured Lachnospira sp. | reverse complement strand
CTAAAGGTTTCGCCTTAAGGCGAGGGTTTTAACCCCATTATACAGACAATAAAAAAGCTACTAGTATTATTACTAGTAGAATTAAAAAAACACATTATCTAAATCAATTACAAATCGTCATTCCAATTTTTTTATTTTTCATTTGATTTATGTGTTTATATCTGTTATACTATTTTGTAGTTAGAGAAAACAACCGCATCTGCTATTGTTCATTTAGAATTTTAATTTTTGTAATATATCGTTTTCTGTATTTATTTTGATATATCACCAATTTTTTCATACTTTTTAAATAAAAATATAAATTTAATTTAAGAAAGACTCTATTGCATTTTTTTCATAAGGTATCCATATGTTTTTATATTTTTGGTATGGTGACCTGAGTTATAATATTTCTTATGTTAAAAATTGGTATATATACAAAATCACTCCCTAATAATTTTACATTAATTAGGGAGTGATGGAGTTAATAAAAAAGTTCCATATTCACAAAGATAGTTGAAAATATAAATTATTATAATTCAATAATTCTGAAAAAAGAATATTGCAAATCAAAATTGCATATGCTATAATGCCAATAGGCTAAAAAGATAGAAGTTATCCATATCGGATGACAAGCGAAAACCCCAGTGCTGGAACACTGGGGTTTTCTATTCCATTTTAGCATGGTGGCTTAAACCATAGGCTGATTACCAACTATTCATCACTGTCCAACCATTTGCAAATGAGATGGCTAATGACACTTGCCACAACAGCGACTATCAAAGATAGAAGTATCTCCATATCGAACACCTCCCTTCTGCACCTGTCTAGGAGGCGGTAACGTATTTATCATACCACATATTTCAGCATTTTTCTACTCTGCATTTATAAAATCTTTACAATCAAGTTCATGATATGTTTTTTCAAAAACATCTGCTGGACACCAACTCTCATAACCATCAGGATACTTTACTCTATATCCAGCCTTTCCATCTTTCTCCATTGGTTCAGCCTTTACAATCTTTGTTCCAATATAATTTTTCATTTTCATAATCTACCTTTCTTTTATTCAATCACAATCTGCACCCTATCAATTGGCATATCAAATACACCTGCATAGCCATCTTGACCATTGTCTTTTTCATTATCATGCTGCCAATCAAAATATTCACCATTTACTGGCGATACATGGTAAACTGCCTTTTTATAGCCACTCCCTTTAATAACTTCTTCAGGTGTATAATAATATACTTCCAATGCGTCAATCGGCTTGTTATTGCCAGCATAACCATTTTGAAAATCGTTAATATTGGTATTTCTTGTATCAATCATTCCATGCCAACCATCAACATCATGTACTCTATATGTAGCATATCCTTTTGATACTTTAATCGCAATGCCAATCATCTTCTTGCCAATTATTCCAGCATAATCTTTGAGGTTATGTACCACTACCACTGGAAGCTATCTTTTATCTTCTTTTAGCTGCACCTGATATTCAACATCAATGTTATCTGTTTTGATATTATTTATTTCTGGCACCACATTGTCTGATTTAATACAAACATCATTTTCATATACTTCTTCATCAATTTCTACTTCAAGCCTTTTATTTACTTCATTTGCTATATCAGGCATTTTAGCTTCAAGGTATGGTCCTGGACAAGCCGTAGCCTGAAACATTTTATGTATCGTAAGATTTCCTGAAACATCACCTGTATAATTTAGTCTTTCAATACCATTTCTCTGACAAATATCAACGCATAACTCAATCAGCTTGGCATATGCTTTATCAGATACTGCCCAATCTCTGCCTATTTCACAATTTGATACTTCGATTGATACTGCTTGATTATCATTTTCAGCATTGCCAGAAGTCCATGCTCTATCGGATTCACTTACATACAAACCAACTCTTCCATCACTATCAATGCCATAGTTTGATGAAGCCTGTCTATTAGAATCTGCAAAACATTCTCCACAGCGTTCCACAGTCCACACAGCTGCCATGTGGTGTATTGTAATCTTTTTAATTTGATTGTTTCTTGGCTTATTACAATTTGGCAACTCTATTACTACATTAACTAAATTGCTATTACTCATAAATATATATCCTCACTTTTCTTAATTATTATTTTTATATTTCTGCATTTTGACATATTGTATTACTTATTCTACTGCTATCAACTTTTGGGATTGATTGGTTATAAACTCCTTTATCTCACCATATCCCCAACCACAATTTATAAGGCTTGAAACAAGCATTTCTGCACTTTGCACCTTTTCCAAATCGCTACCTATAAAGTAATCTCGCAAATTTTCTTTTGACTTCACACCATATTCCTGTTCAAGTTCTTTTGCAGTCTTATTAAATAATGTGCGATAAATAAGGTTTGTATAATTGGGATAAGCAAATCTTTTGTGTGGGCTATCTGCAATCTTCATCTTGATTGTGTCTGTTAAGATATGACGGATAACAACACCCTTGTCACGCTCTATTTGCCATTGCTGGCGTTCTGTGTAAATGCGTTTCAGTTTGCTTTCCATTGTATTAAACGCATTTATGTAGTCCTCTTTGAATTTCATAGCCTCTTTGCCAGTATACCCCATAGCTAATAGTGTAAATCCGTCCCTCGTAACTTCATACATAGGTAACATTTTGCCCTGTACGGATTTATAAGAGGACAATCCAAAATTGGATTCTCTGAATGTATTGCTGCATTCCATGTTCCGAATATCCCTAAGTACATGAGTGTGTTCTTTATCGAACTTTTCAGCAATTTTAAGACTTGTCATGATAAGCCTTTCCTCGTTTCTTTTTCCTGTAATTTCTACTAACATAAAATCTACCTCCTATAGTTTTATTTGTTAAATTAAAAAAGAGAGGTTTTTCCTCTCACTTGACTTTTCATAGTTAATCTTTCTAAAAATTACTTTTTAACCTCTGTCAATCCTGCAATACTTGTCAATATAGACAAAATCCCTGCTAATACAGAGGCAGAAGCAACCATTCCCCAATCAACACTGCTTACTACTGCTGATGTACCAATCGTAGCAATAGCTGTCTGTGCAATCGTCTTGACTGCTCTATTTCTTTCTGTTGCTGCTTTATCGTCTTTTGCTGCTCTTGGACAACTTTTATTAGTGGCGCCATAAATTCATCATAACGTAAAGCATAATCATATTCACCCTCTATCACTTTTTCAACTGGATTTTCTAGTTTCGTTCCATTTTCATCTTCATGTTTGATAACTTTCTTTGGCGATTTAATAAATCCTGCAAAATCTTTATACTATCCATATGTAAAGTATTCATTAACTCTTCAATGTCTTGCGCAATAAAACCGTAATGTGTTCTTCCTGATGTACCATCAATCATTTTATAAGATACAGGATTTAAACCATTAATAAATGCTTGGACTTTTTGTATTTCAAGATTATTAATATCTGTTTTTCTTGTTCGGTCTGAGGTTTGAATCGTGCCATTAGCCGCATAAATATTTCTCCATCTATAAGAAATATTACTACTTCCTAAATCCATTAATTGATTATCTGGATGAAGCTCTGTACAAGAAAGTGCAACTCCTTTTGTTTCATTGTATTGTGTAACATTAAAACTTAATTCATAATCTGTCGCATGGATTCCAAAAGTATTTATTTCTACTGTATGATAGTCATGCTCTTCAATCATTTCTCCACCCGTTGTTTCTTCATAGTAAGAAGATTCTAAAAAAATATGATTTGCACTAGTCGTTGTTTGATTTCGTTCTCCTCCATCACTATAATTATCATCATCAAATCGTATCTTTCCTTTTGGTCTCATACATACTTCATCATTTTCATAATAATATAGAGTATTATTTATAATATCTTTATCTAAAGCACTCATTAATCCATCAGAAGTAGTTGTTGCTAAAGCCGTTTTTTTATGAAAATTTATCAACATATTTTGCAACGATGTATTCAATAACCATTGTTTATCTACATTAGAAGCATTTTGGCAATTCGTAACCATACCATCGTCTTGAAAAGATATATCACCATTAAAAAATATCGCATTTTTATCTCCAGATTGTGGACTTCCAAGTTTTATAAATATGCCTTTATTATTTCTAAGTTTAATCTCATACGACCAGTTACTATTATCAGCATCATAATGTGTATTACATTCCATAAAATAACTATTTCTTTTCCCTATAGCAACTTTTTCTGAATAAATATGCGTTTCATTATAGCGTCCATTAACATGAACACCAGATATAAATTCTTGTTCTAAAAAATCTCCTGTATATATGTCCCTAGAACCGCTCCATCTTCCTAAATAAGCGCCTGTAATGCTTACCCCACTCATCATTTTAAATTCGGGAGCCGTTACATTAGAACCTAATACTTGATAATCGCCTCCAAAATCATTCACTAAAAACATGGAATTATTAGAAGATGATACAGTCGAAGATTCTTTTAACATCAAGGAAGGACTTTTCCCTATTGGTCGAATATAACTGATTTGTTCATTTCCAAAATCAAATATTTTAATACCTGCAATGGATAATGCTAAACTTCCTTTAACTCCATCACCTAAACTATTATCTGGAAGTGCTTTTATGGCTATATTATTTGCATTAAACTCAATTTTATCTCTGCTTAAAACCTCTACACTTTTATTTTTATTCAAAGCATTTGTATACTTTATAATATCTATACGACCTAATCGAATCTTAAGTTCGCTGTCTAATTCTAGATATTCATTGTCATCATCATAAATATTGACATCAAATCCATTTGCCCGAATCATTTTATTACCAGATGAATATATAGGCAGAAAACTGCTTGCCAAATATCCGCCTAAAGTATTTGCATTTAATTGAAAAACTGCGTCTTTTACAGCACTTCCTGTAGGTTTTGTCTGCAAAAAGTCATTAGTAAAAGACACCGAAATAATATTAGAGTTGTTATAAGATGATTTAAAATCAGTAATATAAATCAAGGTGTCTTTTGTCTTCTTTTGAATATATAAATTAATTTTATTATTTCGTATTGGTGGAGTGTAATATATTGTTTGCGCAAATATATCTACATAATTTGTATTATTATCGTAATAAATCGCTTTTAATTTTGCATTTATGGTCATGCTTGAATAAGCAACATAGGGTTCAAAAGTTACTATTATTGTGATTGGACTTTTATAATCACTTCCAATCACTTCAAAAGTTATAGGCATAGATATATCGGCAGCCGTAGCAGTATGTAATAATCCGATACTAGCAAAATGAATATATCCATTTAGTGAATTATTCCCGCCATCCGCTTGATGGATATAAAAACCACTTTTTTTTTCAATTAGGCACTTTTGTCCCTTGCCTGTATTAGAATTATACAGGCTCATTTGTCCCTTGTCAATATATTTTTTAATATTTATTTGCTTATTCTCAATGGATATGATAGAATACAAATGTCCCTATTATTTGCATTATCAATATTAAAGGAGTTGTCCTATGACAGTAGGAGAAAAAATCAAGACATTCCGAAATATTCGAGGAATTTCACAGAATATGTTAGGCGAATTGGCAGGAATAGACGGAACTACTATTCGCAAATATGAATTGGGGAGCAGAAACCCCAAACCCGACCAGCTTTTAAAAATCGCTAATGCTTTGGGTGTGAGTATCAATGTTTTCACAGACTTTGATATAGAAACTGCTTCTGATGTGCTTACATTGCTTTTTAAAATGGACGAGCAGATAGATATGGAGATTGACGGAGAAAAAGACAGTGAGGGCAACCTCATTCCCGGCACGATATATATTCGTTTTAAAAACCCGGAAATCAACAACCGACTTGCTAAGTTTGCAAAAGCTAAAAAATTGCAGGAAAATTTGATTGCTTCCAAAGACGCATTTCCAAGCGAAGCCGCTTTTCAGCATGAACTGGAACAAATGAATGAAACTTGTGAACAAATTAAACAGCATTTAGTTGATACAAACAGGATTGTGAAAAAAGGCACTTCCGGGATAGCAGTAAAAATTTATCCCGAAAATTAGCTGTAAAAAAAGCAGGTATCACGATACCCGCCCCAAATCCAGTATTCATCAAATAATTAGAGCCATTTTAGAGCCAACAGGCATAAAGCAATCCCGGAAACGCCCATTTTATCAGCATTTCCGGGATTTTATCCG
>CAJUKN010000039.1 GCA_910587485.1 uncultured Lachnospira sp. | reverse complement strand
AACTGGGTTTGAAAGCCGCAGAAAATAAGGGTTGGAGAATCCGAGAGGCTATATATATTAAAAGGAGGAAAAACTACATATCATATTGACAAAGTGGTAAGAGAAACAGGTAAAATACTAGATGATGGAATGAAAATAGTATGTGTCAATACAAAAGTAAATGATGGAAGTTTGATAGCTCAACTTATGCAACTATTTACCCAAACGGAAATAAGTGAACCAAAGTTTCCAGTATTTACAAAGAGAATGAATTATATCAAAAACTCAGAAAGGGGGCAGGCGCAGATGTGTGAATTAATGGAACAATATGTTAAAGAAGAAAGAGAAGAAGGTAAGGCAGAAGGTAAGGCAGAAATAATACGAGAAATGTTAAAAGATGATATGTCTATAGATAAAATTGCTCAATATGCTAATGTGGATATAAAATATGTCCTAAAGATACAAAGTAATATGTTAGAAAATGAACAGTTATAGAAAATAAATTATTTGTTTTTATATAATATTAATGGTATTAAGCGTGTATTCCAAGTTTAATTGGATTTACACGCTATTTTTATACTCAATAATGCTCTCCGATTGGATAGCTGCCACGTGAAGCGCAGCACAACTACGATTGGTGAGTATTTTTTTATAGTAAATTTTGATTAAAGTAAATAATAAAAAAATATGTAGAAGGGAGAAAATGAAATTTATATTATAATTTCTGCAACTAGGTATGAAATGGCGAATGGAGAACAATGCTTAGATGTATACAATGGGAAATATGTCACTTTTAAGAATTATGATGAATATAGAAATATGGTTCTTGAAAGTCGTAAATGGAAGGAAGAACGAAACAAATTGATTGCATAAAAAATATTATGAGAATGTGATGTAATAGTAATATATATTTTTAATTATGTTATATAAAAATAGGAGTAAGGAAATAAAATGTTATGATTAAAGTTTATAATGAGTTGTTAGGTAAAGAGGCTAAAGTTGGAAATTTAGAAGGGGAAATAACAAATAAATTAGGAGTTGCTTTTTTAGAAGTAACATATTTTAATGTTAATAATAGTAAAACAATTATAGAGATAGGAGAAGTGGATAAGTATTTAATTTGACATTATTACATGTACAATAAAATCAATTAAAATAAGATTATGATTATATATAATTACCGAATTTTTTGAATTATTAATATGGAATATCAACTCAAATATTTATAAAAAATAATTTTATTAAAAAATAAGAATTTATTACAAGAAAAAAATAAATGTTCTAAAAACTGTTGACAAAAAACAAACATTTGTTCCATACTAATCATTATCAAATAAATAAACAAAAGACCTATCCTAAAATCATACAAACGGTGTTGGAAGCACCTCTGATTTGGACAGGTCTTAATACACACACAAATTAATTACCCAGAAAGGGTAAAAATTTGAACAAGCAGAATTGCTTATTTATATTCCATATGATTTGAATGGTTAAGTCAAGCGATTCTGCAAAAAAATAACTAAATAAAATCTGTAAAAGTATTATTAAAGGCTAAAAAACTATAATGATTGGTTGGTTTAGTGTTTAATGGTATTTATTGTTATACCTATTTTTATAAAGAAAGGGGAGTGTAAGATAGATTATGTGATTAAAATCATAAAAATGTGTATATAAGGCTTAATGAAAATGGAAAAGCAATAACATGTGGAGAACATGACAAAATGTTATTTAAATATTCTAAAGCAAAGAATATTGTTGATAATTTACAAAAAACTTTGAAAAGATTGAAATTTAAAGTTGAGCCTATTTCATATATTGATTTAAAAACATCAAATAGAATAATTCAGAAAGAGAATTATGTGTTACTTAATGAAATAATACAATGGGAAGAAAAATTTAAATTTTGTGTAAATGTCTTTCAATGAAGCAGAAAAATGGAAAGATGAATTAAATAAGAAATTATAAAATATTGAAAAAGCATTTATAGATATGATACATGAAATTGAATTTTAGGGTTCTATTGATTTATATGGTGCTTGGAAAGAGCGAAATAAAGTAAAGAAAAATAGAGAAGAAAGGAGAGAGATAAAAGATGAGTTGCTATTTATATCAAAAATTTTAGAAATGGATTTTAAGAATCTTAATATAAGTGATATTGATGAAATGATATTGCGGCTTAAGAATAGGAAGTATACATATAGAGCGGTGGCAGATGAGGACACAAATCAATTTGCTGTTCTTGCATTTACACTTCATATTATTGTAGCATGTGGGTTACCGCTTATGGCGTTTGGTACAGATGGCTAGAATCTTCCTGTACAAATTGCTAATATAACAATACCTTATTCGTTTACATTTTTGCAAGCTGCATTGGCAGCTATTGGGATTCTTTATTTGATACTGTTTGCTATGATAAGTTTAACACTTCTTTTGTCATCAAAAATGAAAACACCTTATCTTGTGTTGATTGTACTAATGCCTGTTCTTTTTATTCCAATGTTTCTTACACCAAATGGAACAACAGGAACATATAACTTGATATTATTTTTATTGCCTTATCGTGCTATTATGCCTGAAATAGGTAAATATATTTCCTATCAATTTGGCAGTTTGGTTTTAGATGCGTTTAGTGCAAGGGCAATCTTATATATAATTTTAACCATAATTATGATTCCATTTGCAAGATTTGGATTAAAAAAACATCAAGTTATGTAAAAGATAATTATTATTTTTTCGTAGATGTTAAAATTTATTGATGACATGTTGCTAGTGAACCTATTTTATATTCTACAACAAAAAAAGTTTATTCTACAACATATGATTATCGTAATTTGATGGATATTTCGATATAATATTATTAAGAAATATAAAGGAAGTGAATTTATGCAGATAGCAATATGTGAAGATGAACAAGAAATCAGAAATATGCTTGAAGAAAAAATCAGAAGATTATATCCAAAATCCAATTTGCAATGTTATCAGTGTGGAGAAGAATTGCTTTTGTCAGAATGTTATCCTGATATTTTATTATTGGATATTCAAATGGAAGGTAAAAATGGAATGGAAACAGCCAGAGAATTTCGCAAAAATCATAAAAAAACCATTCTTATTTTTATAACCGCCTTTCAAGAATATGTCTTTCAGGCGTTTGATGTAGGAGCATTTCATTATTTGGTAAAACCTTTTGATAATACCAAATTTGATAATGTTTTAAGAAATGCAGTGAAAGAATTGGAAGATAGAAAAAATAAGGAAATTAAAAGTTTCAAAAAAGAAGTACCCAGTTTAATTGTAACTACAGGTGGTAAGCATATTGCTGTTCATTTGGAAGATATAATATATGCAGAAGTATTTGACCGAAAAGTGATTTTGCACACTGTTGATATAGATGTAGAATATTATGGAAAAATGAAAGAATTGGAAGCAAAGGCAGGTGATGATTTTTATCGTTCACATAGAGCATATCTTGTAAATTTTAATTATATTAGAAAATATGATGCCACAACAATTTATTTAGAAAAAGGACAGGCACTTATGGCAAAGCAAAATTACAAAGAATTTGTGAAAGCGTATTTGAGATATAATCAGAGAAAGGAAAGAAAAAATAACATTGAATGAAATCCATTGGACAATAATATCTTATATGGTGCCTATAGGGGAACTTTTTATTATGGGGTATTGTTTTTATCAATTTGCAAAGCCATTTGTAGAAAGTTCCTTTGAGTGTCCTTTATTGTGTACTTTATATAAAGGTAAAAAACAAAGCAAAAAACGGACATTTTGTGTTGGTATAACTTATACTTTGACAATGTTAATCCTTTATGAAATACCAGTACATTTTAATACTTTTATAGCATATAGTATAGGTGTTTTTGCTGCCTTTCTTGTGATGTGTTGGATAGAGCGAAGAAATTATGAGCAAAAAATTTTTATTACGGTAACATTTTTTTCGTTGCGTTGGTTTACATCAGCGATGGCAGAAATTTTGTATGACAATTTATATGATTTTATGTTAAATACAAATTACATGAGAACGCATCCAGATATGTCGTTTGCTTTATATGTCATGGTATGTTTATTGTATTTGGCATTGGAGTTTTTGTTTACAGTTATTGGAATAAAGTGTATCTTGAAAAATTACGCGTATAAGTATGCTAAAATGTCAAAAAAAGAATTATTTATATTGATTGTACCTTCTTTTATGGGGGTAGTAGGATATGAACTTATATGGTATTATCGTAATTTTTATATAGCAGAAATTAAAAAAAATTCTGATATGTATGATATTTTGTCCTTACTTTATTATGTAGTAGCTATTGTTATGATTGTGGTTGTTATTGTATTGTATCAAGACATCAAAGCAGGACAGGAAGAAAAATTGCAGAATGAATTGCTTGCTACACAAATGGATAGTATTAGGCAGCATATTGAACAAGTAGAAAACTTATATCAGGGGATTCGTTGTATTCGGCATGATATGACCAATCATATTATTACATTAGAAAGACTTTATGCTGCAAATAAGCAAAAGGAAGCTATTGCATATAGTACAGAGTTGAAAGCCGTGCTTTCTGAAGTGTCTAGTAATATTATCAGTGGGAACCCTATAACCGATGTAATTTTACAGGAAATGCAAAGTAAGGCAAAAAAGAAAAAAATCCGTTTTGATATTGATTTTCATTATCCTATAGCTTCTAATGTGAATGTTTTTGATATCAGTGTAATTTTAAATAATGCGCTACAAAATGCGTTAGAATATACCCCAAAAACAGAAATGTCTTATATATCAATTATATCGTACCGCAGAAATAATGCTTATATAATAGAAATAAGCAACAGTTTTATAGGAAATTTGCAGTGGAATACAGAAAGCGGATTACCAATGACATCAAAAGAAAGAATAGACAGTTATGGTCAAAATCATGGTTATGGATTGCTTAATATACAAAAGGTTGCACAAAAATATTTTGGAGACATTGTTGTTGATTTAAAAGATGATGTATTTTGTTTAAGTATTTTATTGATGATAGAGACATAGACAGCTAGGTTTACAACAAAAAAACGCCGTTCTACAACATTTTGGTTCAGCTTGTAGATAAAATTCCGAAAAAATAATAAGAACAAATCTATTTTGTTCAATGAATTAACACAAGGATGTGATGGATTTACTCTTTAGAGTATATCTGCTGTGTAAAAAATAACACAGTAACAGGAAAGGAGACCAAAACGATGATGACAATTAGTAGTGCAACAGGTACAAATAACAGCAATATGCAGGCAGGAGGCTCACACATAAATAGGCAGACCGATTCTGTCAGCAAGAATATCCAGAACCAGATAGCAAATAAACAAAAGCAGTTGCAGGAACTTTCTTCTAATGAAAAAATGTCATTAGAGGAAAAAATGAAAAAAAGACAAGAAATTCAGCAAGAGATTACTACATTAAATCAACAGCTTAGACAACATCAGATTGAGCAAAGAAAAGAACAACAGTCAAAAGGTTCGTCTATGGAGGATATGCTTGGCAGTAGTCAAAAAGTTGAAAAATCAGCAAAGCAAGGAAATGGATTGTCTCAGTCAAGTATACAGGCGATGATTTCAGCAGATTCTTCTATGAAACAGGCAAAGGTGCAAGGTAGTGTAGCAGCACAGTTGGAAGGAAAAGCAGGCGTTTTGGAGTCAGAGATTAAAATGGACCAAGGTAGAGGTGTAAGTACCAAGAAGAAAGAGGAGGAATTGGCTGATGTACAGTCAAAAGCTCAAGCAACAACAGCTTCACAGATATCTACTCTTGCCAATGCTAATAAAGTTATGGAAGAAGCAGCAAAGGAAGAGGAAACAACACAAACTGCTGAAAATAAAAAGAACAAAACAGATAAGACACAGCAGGCAGCAGATAATAAAGAAATGGCAGATAAGGCAACCAAACAGACAGCAGATACAAGCAACATAAATGTAAATAATAGAGAGACTGTATCAGCAACGAAAGAACCTGTTACAGTGGAAGTTGTTGCAGTAGAAGCATTACAGACAGCAACACAGTCAATGTCTTATACATCGATAGATGTTCGTTTGTAATAAAAATAATAAAGAAATATAGGAAATTTTAAAGGAACTATCGCACCAAGTAAAATGCAGACAAGATATAATATATATTGATTCTTAAAATCATTATATCTTGTACAGTTTTTCTTAATGCGATAGTTTTTTAATTGTTTCGTTTTAAATAAGTTTGGGAATAATGTTATTATTGCAAAATATATTAGAAAAATTGTTGACGGATAAAATATTAATATTTAAAAGGATTAAGCAAATGGTGTGAAAATACATGATATTGGTTAGCAAAATTCGTTTTATTGACAATTAAAGGAGATTCGCATATTATATATAATTACAGGCAATTTTAAACGAAGTAGTGAAAAAATTTGGTGAATGAAGATGAAGAAGAAAAAAAATAAAAATAGAACAGATAAAAGAATTATATTGCTTCTTTCGATTATCTTTATATTTTGTATATTAGGCAGTGTTGTATTTTCGGTGTCGCGAAAAGTATCAAGAGAAATGTCCACAGCGGCAATTCAGAATCTCAATGAAAATCTGGATTTGATAAAATGTATCATAGAATCCGTTTGTAAAAAAGAAGCAGAATTTCAGAAACTTATAGCTGAGGAAATTGCCACAAGAGAGAATGTAGAGGATTATATCCGTTCTTATCAGAAGAATCAAACAATGGTAAAGATTTCACTGATTCGTGCGGGAGAAACGAAAGGAGTTTCTAATACAGAAGAATCGTTCTCAGAAGAAGGAATGCAATTTACCACAAGTGAGATGATGGACGAAATCGAAATTTCTAATTCATATCTGAATTATATGGGAACATGGGCATATACATTGAAATGTCCTGTTATAAAAAATAACCAGAGAATCGGCGCACTTTATATAGAGTATACATATGATACTTTTGATGAATTACTCCCAGATGGATTTTATAATAAACAAGCTCTGCTTTACATTATGGATGTAAAAACAGAACGATTTGTGTTAAAACCAAAAGGGATGGGACAGCGAAGTGCAGGACATCTCAATTTAGAAGATTTTTACCGAGCAAATAATATTTATGAAAATGAGATTCTTGCAGAAATTGAAAAATGTGTGCAAGATAAAAGTAATATTATGTTTTACCATGATATCAGGGGGAAAAGTTCTTTAAATTTTATCTGGATGGTAAATGATGGTACCATTTGTCTGACAGGTTATGTGCCAATGGAAGCTATTCAGCGGGAAGGTAAAACGGTAAATAATCATATATATATTGTTGTGGCAATTATGCTCATCACATTTTTCTTGTGTTGTTTTATATATTATGTTAATCAAAGACAGCAGCGCAAGATTATGCGGGAGCGAGAAGCAGAGAGGGAACAATATAATCAACAGTTAAAAGAAGCCTTACATGCAGCGCAGTTGGCAAGCAATGCTAAAACAACATTTCTTTCCAATATGTCCCATGATATCCGTACACCAATGAACGCGGTACTTGGATTTACTACGCTGCTGGACAAGGACGCAGAAAATGTGGATAAGGTACGGGAATATACGAAAAAAATCAAAGCTTCTGGACAGCATTTGATTAGTCTAATTAATGATATTTTGGAGGTTTCCAAGATAGAGAGCGGCAAGGTAGTGCTTACAGAGGAGGAGTTTGCTTTAAATGATTTGGTATCTTCCATAGATGCGATTATTCGACCAATGGCAAATGCAAAATCACAGAAATTTTATGTGGAAGTTACAGACATTAAGAATGAGTATTTAAGAGGTGATGAGACAAGAATTAATCAGATTTTAATCAATCTTCTTTCTAATGCTGTTAAATATACACCAGAGGGAGGAAATATATGGTTTCGTATGATTGGACAAAAGCATTATTCCAGTCATTTTGAGTGTATCCGAATCGAAGTTGAAGATGATGGTTATGGAATGACGCCAGAATATTTAAAAACAATTTTTGATGTCTTTACAAGAGCAGAAAACAGCACAACAAACAAAGTACAGGGTACTGGGCTTGGCATGGCAATTACCAAAAACATTGTGGAGTTGATGGGTGGAAACATTGAAGTATTCAGTGAGGTCAACAAAGGAAGTTTGTTTCGTGTAGAGTTGGAACTTCGTATATCTGAAAGTCAGGCTGACCAATTGTTTTGGAAAGAAAGTGGAATTTCTCGCATTTTGTCTGTTGTTGAAAATGTGCAGGAAATCAAAAATATACAAACATTTATGGAAGATATGGGTATTTCAATGGATATCACATTTGAGGCAGAGGAAGCGTTGCTGATGATAAAGACTGCTGAAACTATACAAGATAGTTATCATATGGTGTTGTTTGATTGGAATACATTAGGGCAAGATAGTTTTCAGATAGCAGAAAAGATAAGGAAAGCCTTGCCAGAATCAGCGTTTCTATTGTTTATGACGGTTCATGATGCAGACGATATGAAGGAAGTGTTGGAGTTTGGATATACAAAAAAACTTGTAAAACCAGTTTTTGTGTCAGCTTTAAAAGAAAAGGTCGTAGAAATACAGGCAGAAGAATCTGGAAATGGCTGGAATCAGGAGTCGGAGCAAGAACACAGCTTGCAGGGATTACATTTTCTTGCAGCAGAAGATAATGAGATTAATGCAGAAATTCTACAAGAAATTTTATTGTCAGAAGGTGCAAACTGTGAAATTTGCGAAAATGGTCAGATAGCACTAGAACGCTTTAAGGCATCTAAAGAAGGAGAGTTTGATGCAATTTTGATGGATGTCCAGATGCCTGTTATGAATGGTTATGATGCAACAAGAGCAATTCGAGCATTGCCACGCAAGGATGCGGGAAAAATTCCTATTATTGCTATGACCGCAAATGCTTTTGCGGAAGATGAAAAAGATGCATTAAATGCTGGAATGAATGTTCATATAGCAAAACCGATTGATATAGAATTATTAAAGAAAGTGATAAACCAATATATTTATAAAGAAATGGCAGAAGCGGATAAGGAGAAAAAAGGGGGCTATGAAAAAAAATAAAAAAATTCATTTAAAAAGAATAATGGCAGTATATATGACAGGAGTAACATTATTTATGATGGCAGCGTGTTCAGGTAATGAGGACTCAATATTAAATCTAGCAAACCCTAAAAAAGACAATGAGCAAATTGTAAATATGTTTAGTCCAATGGAAAAAACAGACCCCAATGCAGAGAATATGGCGCGAAGTGCTACAGATAAGACGATTCGTATGGCTGAGGAAAAATTGGGCGTGACAGTTGATTATGTTACTTATACCGCAGAGAACTATCAAGATAAGACATATGATGAGGTTACTCTTGATAGGGTACGCAATAATATGGATGATTTTTATCTCTTAAATCCAGATACAATCCGACTTCTGGGAGAAGAAGGAAAATTAATGGATTTATCAAATTTGGAATGTGTAAAAAATCTGCGTGATGTTGTTAAAACGGCAAATACGATTGATGGCAAACTGGTAGCAATTCCACAAGAAGTGGTAGCCTATGGCTTATTTATCAATAAAGATATGTTTGACCAATATCAATTAGAGTTGCCAGAGACACCAGAGGAGTTTTTAGAATGTTGCAGAGTATTTAAGGAAAACGGAATTGAGACGCCCATAGGAGCAAATCGTTGGTGGCTGGAGAACTTTGTCCTAGCGCAAGCCTATGCAGATTTATAGCCTCTCGGATTCATATCAAATAGATTGAGAGTTGGGTTTTGACAACTGA
>CAJUKN010000038.1:9873-10046 GCA_910587485.1 uncultured Lachnospira sp. | reverse complement strand
ACATACCCGACATTGACAGCTACATCGGTCTTATGCACACCTTATTTGCCCTTGAAGACATATACGGACTTACCATCAGCGAAACAGACGGGGAAGTCTGCTTAAAAGTCAGCAAAGACAAAAGCAGGAACGCCGACGAGCTGCTGAAAATGCTCTGCGCTTGGCAGGAACAG
>CAJUKN010000038.1:0-9863 GCA_910587485.1 uncultured Lachnospira sp. | reverse complement strand
CGAGCATTTCTCACTTGTTGCCATAAAAGGCGGCATCATAGCAGGGTTTGGCGATATTGACAAAACAGGCTACCTTGACAGACTTTATGTCCACAAGGACTATCAAAGCCAAGGGATTGCCGCCGCTATCTGCGATAAACTGGAACACGCTTTTGAGGTAAGCAAAATAACCACACATGCTTCCATCACTGCAAAGCCGTTCTTTCTTCACAGAGGATATAACATAATTAAAGAACAGCAGGTAATCAGGTCAAATATCCCCTTGACGAATTACATTATGGAAAAACCGCTTTAACCATCACCCCAATTCACTAATCAAAAAACACAACAAAACGCCCTTAGCCATGAATTCCTACCCACAGCTAAGGGCGTTTCTAATATGGATTTATTTCAGCCGTCCAAACCTCTTGCAAATCATTCTCCCACCAACAAACCACTTGACAGTAAGAATAATCGCACTCAAACGACTGTTATCAATTTGTTATCAAAAGACCTTTTGAAATGCCGCAAACCCGCATAAACACTGGGCTTACTAAGCATTTTTGTTTATTCGAACTCAATCGTTCCCGGTGGTTTACTAGTCAAATCATAAAACACCCTATTTACTCCTCGAACCTCATTGATAATTCTACTCATTACCACCTGCAAGACTTCAAATGGTATATTGGCACTTTCAGCCGTCATAAAATCAACTGTATTGACTGCTCGTAAAGCTACAGCATAATCATATGTTCGCTCATCACCCATAACGCCAACTGAACGCATATTTGTTAATGCAGCAAAATACTGTCCAATAGAGCGGTCAAGACCTGCTTTTGCTATTTCTTCACGATATATGGCATCGGCTTCCTGCACAATATGGACTTTTTCGGCTGTCACCTCACCAATAATCCGAATCCCTAAACCTGGACCTGGAAATGGCTGTCTATATACAAGACTTTCAGGTATTCCAAGTTCAAGCCCAACCTTACGAACTTCATCCTTAAATAAAATTCTAAGTGGCTCAATAATTTCTTTAAAGTCTACAAAATCAGGAAGACCACCAACATTGTGATGCGATTTGATAACAGCAGACTCTCCTCCAAGTCCACTCTCAACAACATCTGGATATATAGTTCCCTGTGCAAGAAAATCTACGACACCAACTTTTTTTGCCTCTTGTTCAAATACTCTTATAAATTCCTCACCAATAATCTTCCTTTTTTTCTCAGGTTCAATAACCCCTTCTAATTTTTTATAATATCGGTCTTTTGCATTGACACGAATAAAATTTAATTCAAATGAACCTTTAGCACCAAAGACATTCTCCACTTCATCTCCTTCATTTTTACGAAGAAGCCCATGGTCTACAAATACACAGGTAAGCTGTTTGCCAACTGCTCTTGATAAAAGTCCTGCTGCCACAGACGAATCAACTCCTCCTGAAAGCGCAAGAAGTACCTTTTTATCGCCAATTTTATCACGTATTTCATTAATCGTATTTTCTACGAATGCATCCATTTTCCATGAGCCTTCACAACCACAAATATTCCTCACAAAATTAAAGAGCATTTTTGAACCTTCTTGTGTGTGAAGTACCTCAGGGTGAAATTGGATTGCATAAAGATTTTTCTCTTTATTTTGGGCAGCAGCAACCGGACAATCTACTGTATGCGCAACAATATCAAATTCTGGTGCAACTTCTAAAATATAATCTGAATGGCTCATCCAACATATTGTTGTTGGTGCAACTTCTGTAAATAATGGTGATGATGTATCTACCTTAACTTCTGTTTTACCATACTCTTGAACAGATGCTTTTGTAACTTTTCCACCAAGAACAAGCATCATTAACTGCGCACCATAACAAAGTCCCAAAACTGGAATCCCTAATTCAAATAATTCTTTTGTACAGCTAGGAGCGCCTGTTTCATAACAACTATTAGGTCCTCCTGTTAATATAATTCCCTTTGGATTCATTTCTTTAATCAAAGACAAATCGGTCTTATATGAATAAATTTCACAATATACATTACATTCACGTACACGTCTTGCCACAAGCTGATTATACTGACCACCAAAATCAATAACAATAACCTTTTCTCTATTCACCTTTTCTCCTCCAAGTAAATAATATAGCCAAAATAAGCTATCCTTAAGATAACAAAAAATTCTTCTCTTATCAATACCATCATAACAATTAAATTATATTTTATATTCCTTAAAAAATAACTAAATTATAAAACATAGTATTCTCTTAAAATAAAACAAACATTTTATATTTATTTCTTTTAATATGATATCTATCTTTAAATGTTATCATTTTGCATATCATATCATTTATTTCATTTTCCTATAATTTACTTTGAATATCTTTCTATTTTTGCAAATATTCTGCTTTTCTCTTCTGAAAAATCCCTGTATCAAAACTTTTCTTCATTTCTTCACAAAAAAGTTTCATCATATCAGGTTCAAAAAGATTACGCAATATAGGTGTTACCTCTTTAAATAAATCTTCTATTTGTTTTCTATTTATTTGTTTATTAAAAAATTCAATGATATCATCACTCCAAAAAACACACTGCAAAAATATCCATCATCAAAATTCCACATATCACTTGTCCAAAATGCTTTTGATTCATTTATGGCAAGCAAATTGTCACTTTCTTTAAAAAGAAAAACAGAAAGATAGCAAAAAAATGAATATTTTATCTTTTGTGAACCTTTAAAAATTTTTTTGAACAATAATTGAATATTATCTTTACAAAATGCCACTGTGATATTAAATAAAGAAAACCAATTTAATATATCTGAACTTTCTATTTCCATACACTGAATCGTTTGCTCAATATAATACTCCATTAAATATTGATAATTCTTTACACTAATGGCACACTCTATATTTTTTGATTAAAAAATAAAAAATAAGGCTAAATTAAACTCAAAATAAATATCTATAACCATTTTACTTATTTTTTCGTTGTTTTCTGTACATAGATAATTTCTCATATGATACTTATATATAATAGCTTGTTCAATTATCTTGTAATAAAATGACAGCAAATACCAAATTAACTCTGGTTGAATGCACTTTGAATATCTGCAATCCTGAGCAAAATCATATAAAATGAAATAGTCTTGGGTAAATTCTTTGTCATCTTCATTGGTACACAAAAGATTTGTTATAGAAATAAATTTTTGCAATTGATATCTATCGGTTTCATAAAGTTCCATTGTTATATTGAAAAGTGGTGAATGAATACACATATCTTTTACGCCTTTCTAATCTAATCTTTTAGCTTCTACTCTGCACATACTTACTTAGATGTTGCATTAAGTCTTGGCGCGTTCTAAGAGGTATAAATTTCTATTCTATACCTATAATCACTTATTATTTAATCTTTCTATAATATGAACAACTTGTTCCAAATCATCACACACAATGTTGGTTAATTTTCTTGTATCTTCATCAATAATAATGGTATCAGGTACATGTACAACATACATTCCTGCTCTATTTCCGGCTTTTATGCCATTTACACTGTCTTCTATAACCATACAATCTTGTGGCGATACATTGATTCTTGAAGCTGCCCTCAAAAAAATATCTGGTTCTGGTTTTCCATGTTCAACCTCATCTCCATAAATGATAGTCTTAAGATAATCCCATGCACCTACAGAATGTAATGTATTTTCTGCACTTTCTTTTTGTGTTGATGTTGCTACAGCACAAGGAATGTTATGAATTTTAATATAATCCAACAATTTAAATAACCCTTTTTTTACTGGTACTCCCTCTATTTTTCTTAATTTATTGATATATTGTGTACGCTCATTTCGCATCTCCCAATAATTCAATTCACCTTTAAAGTAATCATTAAAATATTTCTCACTCATATGAGCAGGCGAACCTTTAAATTGATTAATTAACCACATTGGCATCTCTATTTTATGCAGTTTGGCAGCAGCCAGCCAGCCCTTTGTAGACTGCCTTTCTGTGTCAACCATCACACCATCCATATCAAATATAACACCCTTTATCATCACAATCCTCTTTTCTTAAATTTCATGCTGCTAAAATAATAAAGCATTTGTTATTAATATATATTTAATTATGTCAATAAATATTTTTTTACAAACTGTCCTGTGTATGATGCTGAATTTTGAGCAACTTTTTCAGGGGTACCACTACAAACGACTGTACCGCCTCTTGCACCGCCCTCTGGTCCCATATCAATAATATAATCAGCCGTCTTGATAACATCAAGATTGTGTTCAATAACGACAACAGTGTTACCCGTTTCAACCAATTTATGCAAAATATTAACGAGTTTGTGTACATCGGCAAAATGCAGTCCTGTTGTAGGCTCATCTAAAATATAGATTGTTTTTCCCGTACTTCTTCTTGAAAGTTCTGTTGCAAGTTTAATTCGCTGTGCTTCGCCACCTGATAATTCTGTTGAAGGCTGTCCCAGTTTGATATACGATAAACCAACATCATTTAATGTCTCAATCTTTTTTCGTATAGAAGGTACATTTTCAAAAAATTCAACGGCTTCTTCAACAGTCATATCCAACACATCAAATATACTTTTTCCCTTATATTTAACTTCAAGTGTTTCACGATTATAACGCTTTCCGCCACAAACTTCACAAGGTACAAATACATCTGGAAGAAAGTGCATTTCTATCTTAATAATACCATCTCCTGTACATGCCTCACATCTTCCGCCTTTCACATTAAAGCTAAAACGCCCTTTCTTATATCCGCGCTCTTTCGCATCCGATGTAGAAGCAAACAAATCTCGAATCATATCAAAAACACCTGTATACGTAGCAGGATTGGAACGAGGTGTACGTCCAATTGGCGATTGGTCAATATCAATAATTTTATCTAATTGTTCTATTCCTTCAATAGTCTTATGTTTTCCGGGTATACATCTCGCTCTGTTTAATTCTTTTGCTAATCTTTTATGGAGAATCTCATTGATAAGTGAACTTTTACCAGAACCAGATACACCTGTTACACATGTAAATACACCTAATGGAATATTGACATTGATATTTTTTAAATTATTTTCTTTTGCTCCAATTACTTTTAACCATCCTGTTGGCTTTCGTCTTGCCTCAGGCACTGGAATTTTTATTCTTCCACTTAGATAAGCTCCTGTAATTGATTCCTCGCACTTCATAATATCTTCGGCAGTACCTGTTGCCACAACCTTTCCGCCATTTTTACCAGCACCGGGACCAATATCTACAATGTAATCGGCTGCCATCATTGTATCTTCATCATGCTCTACCACAATAACCGAATTTCCTATATCCCTTAAATGTTCCAATGTTTTTAATAGTTTTTCATTATCCCTTTGATGAAGTCCTATGCTTGGTTCGTCCAAAATATAGGCGACGCCAACCAATCCTGAACCAATCTGTGTTGCCAGTCTTATTCGTTGAGCCTCTCCACCCGAAAGCGTTGCTGTTCCTCTTGAAAGTGACAAATAATCAAGCCCAACATCAATCAAAAATTGAATCCTTGACTTTATCTCTTTAAGCACCTGACTTCCAATTGACAACTGTCTTTCACGAAGCTGCATATTTTTAAGAAATTCGGATAATTCAATAATCGACATACTTGTAATTTCATATATATTTTTATCGGATACAGTAACAGCCAGTGATGTAGGCTTTAATCGCTGTCCCTTACAAGCAATACAAGGCGTTATGCGCATAAACTCTTCATAGGACTGCTTTGAGGTCATTGATGCAGTCTCTCGATATCGTTTGGCAACATTTTTTACAAGCCCCTCAAAGGCTATATCATACGTGCCTTCACCTCTCTGCCCTACATAATGCACTTTTACTGTTTTTCCATTGGTGCCATTCAAAATAATCTCTTTAATATCATCTGGATATTCTCCAAATGGAGTTGCTAGGCTAAAATGATATTCCTTTGACAGTGCATTCATTATTGCTCTTGTAAAACTGCCCTCATCAGTAACAGACTGCCACCCTATAACAACAATTGCTCCTTCATCAATACTAAGTTTCTCATCTGGAATCATCAATTCAGCATCAAATTCCATCTTATAACCCAAGCCAAAACACTCTGGACACGCACCAAATGGATTATTAAACGAAAAACTCCTCGGCTCGATTTCCTCAATATTAATATCACAATCAGGACATGAAAAACTTTGGCTAAAATTCATTGGTTTGCCATCAATAACATCAATAACCATCAATCCGTCCGATAATTTCAACGCTGTTTCAATAGAATCGGTCAATCTTTTTTGAATCCCATCTCGAATGGATAATCGGTCTACTACAATCTCAATATTATGCTTTTTATTTTTTTCCAATTTAATCTCATCGCTTAATTCGTACATGTTCCCATCAACCATAACACGCACATAACCGCTTTTCTTTGCCTGCTCAAACAATTTGACATGTTCGCCCTTTCGCCCTCGAACTACAGGGGCTAACACCTGTATTTTTGTTCCTTCTGATAAATCCATTATCACATCAACCATCTGGTCAACCGTTTGTTTATTAATCTCTTTACCGCACTTTGGACAATGGGGAATACCAATTCTTGCATACAATAATCGAAAATAATCATATATCTCTGTAACGGTTCCCACAGTTGAACGCGGGTTTCTATTGGTGGATTTTTGGTCAATTGAAATGGCGGGCGATAACCCTTCTATACTTTCCACATTCGGTTTTTCCATCTGCCCTAAAAATTGTCTGGCATAAGAAGACAGCGACTCCATATAACGCCTCTGCCCTTCTGCATATATTGTGTCAAATGCCAAACTAGATTTACCAGAACCAGACACACCTGTAAGAACAACTAATTCATCTCGTGGTATATCTAAAGACACATCATTTAAATTATGTTCATTTGCTCCCTTAATTCTTATAAAATGTCTAAAATTCCCCTTCTCCATCTCTTTGTTACCTCATTTCTCTTATCAATATATTTTCATTTTAAATTTATTTATTATCATACAAATATTGATTGATTTCTATCATCTGGTCACGCAGTTTGGCAGCTGTTTCAAAATCAAGTTCTGCTGCCGCTTTGTGCATATTTTTTTCTATCTGCTTTTTAATCTTTTCAAGTTCTTTTACACTCATGGATTCATAATCTTTTAAAAGCCCCTCACCAGATTCGTCCATTCCCTCTGCTGCCTTAGAAATGGTTATTAAATCTCTTACAGCTTTGCTTATAGTCTGTGGCGTAATACCATGCTCTTCATTATATTGCTGCTGAATTGTTCTTCTTCTTTCCGTTTCCGATATCGCCTTATTCATTGAATCGGTAATCTTATCTGCATACATAATAACATGTCCGTCCACATTTCTAGCAGCACGTCCAATAGTCTGAATAAGTGAAGTTTCGGTTCTTAAGAATCCTTCTTTATCTGCATCCAAAATAGCAACTAACGTGATTTCTGGAATATCCAATCCCTCTCTTAACAAATTAATTCCTATCAATACATCAAAGGCATCCATTCGCATATCACGTATAATTCTTTGTCGCTCTAAAGTGTCAATATCTGCATGTAAATACTTCACTCGTATACCCAATTCTTTAAGGTAATCTGTTAAATCCTCTGCCATATGCTTTGTTAATGTTGTAACCAAAATCTTATTATGCTTGGCAGCTTCTTTATTAATTTCAGACACCAAATCATCAATTTGACCTTCTACTGGTTTTACAATCACTTTAGGGTCTAAAAGACCCGTTGGTCTGATAAGCTGTTCTGTTCGCAATAATTCATGTTCTCTCTCATATACAGAAGGCGTTGCTGACACAAACAACATTTGTGATATCTTATTTTCAAACTCTGTAAAATTCAACGGTCTATTATCTTTGGCAGATGGAAGACGAAAACCATAATCCACTAAAGTCGTCTTTCGTGACTGGTCTCCTGCATACATTCCTCGTACTTGTGGTATTGTTATATGTGATTCATCTACAATAATCAGGAAATCCTCTGGAAAATAATCCATCAGCGTATATGGTGCAACCCCACTAGGTAAGCCTGCTAAATGCCTTGAATAGTTTTCAATTCCTGAACAAAATCCTGTCTCTTGCATCATTTCAATATCAAAATTTGTACGTTCTTCGATTCGTTGTGCCTCTAATAATTTATCTTCACTTTTAAAATAGGCAATACGTTCTTTTAATTCTTTTTTAATCTCTTCAATGGCTGCTGCCATTTTTTCTTGGTCTACTACATAATGCGAATTAGGGAAAATAGCTGTATGCTCTAATTGACTTTTAACTTCACCTGTAAGCGAATCAATTTCTGTGATTCGGTCTACCTCATCGCCAAAAAATTCTACTCGAATTGCCATTCCGCTTGAAGCGGCTGGATATATCTCAACTACATCTCCACGAACGCGGAATGTACCACGCTTAAAATCTTGGTCTCCTCTTATATACTGAATATCAATCAATTTTCTAAGAACTTCATCTCTATCCTTAATCATTCCGGGTCTTAATGATATCACCATGTTTTGATAATCAACTGGCGCTCCAAGTCCATATATACAAGATACCGAAGCTACAATAATCACATCATTTCTCTCAGAAAGTGCTGCTGTTGCTGAATGACGCAATTTGTCTATCTCATCATTAATGGATGAATCTTTGGCAATATACGTATCACTTTGTGGAACATAAGCTTCTGGCTGATAATAATCATAGTAGGAGACAAAATATTCTACTGCATTCTCAGGGAACATCTCCTTAAACTCTCCGTATAGCTGTGCTGCTAACGTCTTATTATGGGCAATTACAAGCGTTGGCTTCTGTAATGCTTGTATCACATTTGCCATTGTGAATGTCTTGCCAGAGCCTGTCACTCCTAGTAAAGTCTGAAATTGATTACCTTCCCTAAAACCTTGTACCAGTTCTGCAATTGCCTGAGGCTGGTCTCCTGTTGGCTGATATGGGGCATGAAGTTTAAAAGCATGTTCGCTCTCTGGGTTGTTATTATGAACAAATAGCTGACTAGATTGTGAATATCCTTCTTTCTCTGGCATATAAAATCCTCTCTTTCACAAAGTTACTATATCTTAAAATTTTTGTCTTTATAGTATAACATCATATATAAAAAAAGTACAGACAAAATTGAACATTTGTTCTGTACTTTCTTAAGATATTTTTTACTACTCTGTTAATGATTCTTCCTGAAGTCTGTCAAATTCTGCCATACACTCATCTACCGTTGCGCCGTTTAACAATTTCCGAACAATCAAACAGGTATTGCCCCATTGTTCAACCTTCATTCCTGCATTGGCTCCCAACACATAAATATTTTCCTCTATTTTATCATTTAATGGTTTTAATGCTGGTATACAATCTACTTGAACATTTTTAGAAGGCGAAATAACTTTATTGATTTCTGTATACACTTTAAGTGCATCATCAGAAAGTATAACATCCAAAACACGCATGGCATCTTGTGCATGTTCTGCATTGGTGCCAATACCATATCCAGTCATAGACATTACTGGCATTTGCCCACGACTACTTGGAAAACCAATTACCAACATATTAAAATTGGGATTACCATATGCTGTATCTGTGTTGGCAGCACCCCAATATGCCATAACAATGGGTATTTTTTGTGCCAAAAAATCAGCACCTTCACCTTCAATCGCCTCACTAACATAAGCTTTCTTGGCATCAATATAACCACGCTCTATCAATTCCTTAAGAAATTCAAAACCTGAGCCCATATAATCACTATATTTCTTTGTACCATTGTTAAGTGCTTCAATTTCTGCCTGTGTATTTCCTCCATTATATAAATATAGCCTCTCGGATTCTCCAACCCTTATTTTCTGCGGCTTTCAAACCCAGT
>CAJUKN010000037.1:7050-10301 GCA_910587485.1 uncultured Lachnospira sp. | reverse complement strand
GTACCGAAAAAACCAGAATAACGAGTTCCATACAGCAATTTTACCAGGATTGCTTGCGTACGTTCGCGCTTATGGGTACTGCCCATTGTTCTCAATAGATTGGAGGTGTCTGGGAGTATAGCCGATTATCCCAGAAAGCTCCTCTCTTGTCATCCCTCTGGCTTCACGGGCTTTCTTGATAGCCTGTCCTATCGGCGTAAAATCGAAGTCAAAATGATTGTTCCTTTCGTCCATTAGCTCACCACCTATACTCTGAAAATCTTACCCTTATATTTTACAGAGATGTGGCTTCCAGTTAAACGATGTGAAATCTCTTGAAATAGGAGATATAATCTCTTGTTGTTGGAAGTATGGTTTCGTGTAACTAAATAGAGCCAATGAACTCGTAAATTGTCTTACAAGTTCATCGGCTCTTAATTAACATATTGGTGGGATGTATCCGAGTTGAATAGCTTTTGTCACGGCTTCAACCGCTGATGTAACATCAAGTTTTTCGAATATATGCTGTAAATGATTTGATAAAGTACGTTCACTAATATAAAGTGTGCTTGCTATATCTTTTCGTTTTTGTCCCTCTGCTATAAGCTGTATAATTTGTTTCTCACTATCTGTCAATCCTTCTATGAATGGAATTTCCCTGTCAAAATAAAGTATCCCCTGCATTATTTTAGAAAGAATAGATATGAGTTTTTCAGGTTCAATATTTTTATTAACAAATCCTTTTGCTCCTATTTTTCTTGCTTCACTTCGATATACGGGCAAATCATAACCAGACAGAATTACAACCCTTTGTTCTGGATAGCAACTTAGTATCTGTTTGGCTAATTCCAGACCATCCTCAGAGGCTATATTCTTCAAGTTTATATCCATAAGGATGATGTCTGGTTTCTTAGATGCAATAAAATTGTCTAATCGAGAAACATCATTGATACTATCAAAGGTTTCAACTTCTGAATAATCTGACAATGCAATCTCCAAACTTTTTGAAAATAAAGCATGGTCATCTACTAACAAAATATTGATAAGAAACATCCCCTTTCATCGGCAATATCGTTTGTACGCAAATCCCATGTGGATGGTTATTAGATATAGTTACAGAGCCGTCCATGTCATTCACTCGTTCCGTAATCATTGCAAGTCCTCGATGTTTTAACTTGTCAGCAGATAAGAGAACATCTGCATCAACAGTTCCATTGTCACTCACATTCAGTATTATAATCCCCTTATCCTGCGTAAGGGTTATCCATGCTTTTTCTCCTGTTGAATGTTTATAAACATTCATGACAAGTTCCTTCAGCAGGCGGTACACAAAGATATTGTATGGCTCAACCAGAAACAAGGAGTCTGAACAATCAAAGGAGATACAGATATTACGATTCGGAAAAGATTGCGAAATACCATCAAGCAAGTTTTGGTAGTTTTCCTTTATAGTAAGTTTCAGAAGCAACATAGGATGGTAATCTTGCATTTGCTTACGAATATAAGTATTCATATTATCAAGAGTTTCCGTGATGATTTTCTGTACTTCGGGGCGGTCAGCTTTTTTCATCATATTTTTTACAGAAAGTAGGTCTTGAAGAATATCGTCGTGAAGAAAGTTCGCAAATTCAAGATTTAATTGTTCTTCCCGTTGTAATTGTTGTAGGGCAACATGGTATTTGCTTTCCCTCATTATTTTATTTTGCCCCTTCTTAAAATTTAAATCCAAAGCAATATTACAAACATATAAAAACGCAAACAGGGCATCCAACATAATAGAAAGCAAATAATATCCACTATCTAAAATCATTGCTATCAAGCTAAAAATAATTGCACCAGTAAATATAAGTAATGTTAATTGGCAATTATTGAATATGGCAGATAATGGAAGGCTGTTATGTTCTTTCAGTATGATACCATGAACACTTACCCCAAACAATAGTATAGGAATATATATACCAAAATTTGAAAGATGTTCAGGAACTCTCATTGTTGAAAAATAATAAGTAAGGAATAAAACCATAACTACTATAAAGGAGAAAGTGATATGCTTCCATTCTGACTTAAAAACAAAAGCAATTCTTTTTCTATGATATATCACAGTAAAAATAAAACATAGCCAACTTGCCATAAATTGTATGCCATAGAGCAGAAAAAATATTTTGCTTGATACCAATATACCAATAAGGGTACAAATACAAGTTCCCGTCAGGCAGAGATTAATTAATTTCTGATATTTGTATTTGCTGTTTTGGAACAAAAACATCAGTATGAATTTAATGGAAACACACCATATTACTGGGCTTAAAGCGAAAAAAATAATGTTTGTAATGGAGTTGCCCGAAGCCGATAAAAGTATATACCAACTTTCCAATGCTAATAAACCACAAAATAGGGAAATAGTTTTATTTTTCCTAATGTTGCAGGAACTTATATAAGTAACATCTATCAGCAGCAAAGACGATAAAAATAAGGGAATGACACCTCTGGTGTTTAAGTGCAAATCTGCATGAGCGGTCAGCCCCATATATGCAATGAGTAAAATAGAATTTATAAAAAGCAACAACTTTAATACTGTTTGTTTCATGTTTTGCCTCCTTTCTC
Organism: uncultured Lachnospira sp.; assembly: GCA_910587485.1. Classification (GTDB taxonomy): domain Bacteria; phylum Bacillota; class Clostridia; order Lachnospirales; family Lachnospiraceae; genus Lachnospira. The sequence continues at coordinate 7,718 of CAJUKN010000037.1, read as the reverse complement.
TTTTCTCATTAAATTATACCATCTCTCTGTGAACAAATAAAGTGTACGAAATGGTCGAGTGATAAGACCCAACGATTTCATATGCTTTTTTATCTTTTTAGAACAGTTTTGTAGCAAGTATGGACAGTCATACCGTAATATATTGTATAGATTACCAATGTCAGCATAATGGCAATCAACACAGGGACATATAAGATAAAGCTATTTTCCAAGATGTTTTGCATAAGAGCCGATTTGTATATTAACGTGGCAAAGATGCAATCCACCAGACCGAATAGAAATGGAATACTGAAAAAGGTTATTGTCTGCTTTTTTATTATTTTTTTAATTTTCTTGTTTGTGTATCCCATTTTGCTCAAAATTTCATAATCAGCCTTCGAGTCAGTTATGGCAGAAATATTATTAAAATAGAGGATACTGCCTGTTGCAATAAAAAACAATATTACGAGAAATCCTATCAACAGGAAAGTAGAGCTGTTTAAGGAGAATAACTCATGTATCCTGTGCGAGTTTCCTTGTAAATAAGGGCTGTTGTTAAGATAATTTGATAAATCAAGAAACAGAGCTTCATTATCTTCGATTGATTGTCCATTTATACTCAAGACTTTCGTTTCGGGAGAAAGGCTTTGTGCTATGGTATGATATAAATTGTCACTTACAATCAGAGT
>CAJUKN010000037.1:0-7040 GCA_910587485.1 uncultured Lachnospira sp. | reverse complement strand
GCTTCCCGACAGATAGTCTGACAGCGCCTGAAACAGAGCCTCGTTACCCTCAATGGATTTTCCGTTTATACTGAGGATTTTCACCGCAGGAACGGATTGCCCTGCTATCGTATGATATAGATCGTCACTGATGACTAAAGTACCAACGCTGTTTGCAAATGAAATGGGATTATCTAATGTAGTTGCAATAACAGTAACAGGTATTTCTTCATTATCTATAAGCAAAGGATAAACATTGCCCTTTTCTTCATTGTCTGAAGCTGGCTGGTATTTTACTAAGATACACTCACTATCGTGTAGCTCGCTAATTTGCTCCAAAACCTTATTTCTCCCCTGAGCTTCTAAAAGGGAAATATAGTCTGAATAAGAGATGCATTCAAACCCTGCGTTTCGCAAAATTTTTTCGTTATCCGAATCCCCTTTGGCATTTCCGATGCTATATTCCATTGGGAGTTGTTTAGAAGAAGAAGTAACCTTATAAATATTAGTTTCCACGAATGTCACATCTTTCTCAGACGAGTGCTTGCCAACAATCTCTTTGATTGCATTTATTTCGCTTTCATCTTCAATCCTGCTTTCAATTTCTGACGGTGCGATACGAGATACCGAAGCTATTGGATAATATAAAGTTAAAGCCATAACACTCGAAACAGTCAAAGTTGCTGCTGATAACAGTGTGAGCATGATTAAAGTCTTGGAGTTTGAACGCATACGGTATATGAAATTTGGGGAAGTAATTATTTTTGTTTCTGTATAAAATTTCCGTTTGTTGTTTTTGCCTGTCTGTACTACAAAAGGAAGAAAGGATGCAATAAAGAGTATTGTTCCTAAAACTATGAGTACAAGTGTCAACATGGCAATAGGAGAAAAACCTATTGTAAACCAAACAGATTTAACTCCCCTGAGAATATCCAATGCAAGAATATACCCCAAAATAATAGAACAGAAACCAATGATGGCAGGAACAGCATGGAATTTCACTTTTCGCTCAGCACTTTTTTCAAATCTGACTAATCCCATAAGTGATGTCTTGAAAAGAAACCTGCTGTTAGATAGCACCAATACAATTACAATAGCAAAAATAAAGCAGGCTGTTTTAACAATGGCGTTGATATTGAAAAAGGGTATTTCTGAATTATTGATAGACAAATCTAGTAACTTGGTTATGCCAAAAACAATGCCTTTATGAAAAACACTTCCGAGAAGTATTCCTACTATGAAAGCTCCAAAGCAAATCAAAAAATTTTCTGTTGTCAACAATGACAATACTGTGGTTTTTCTATATCCCAATAATGCGTAAACACCAAGCTCTTTTGTTCGACGGCGTAAAAAGAAACGGTTGGAGTATGACATATAAAAAACAACAAAAGCCATTAGGAATACGGAAATTACGCTACACATCGTTTCAACCCGCCCATCACCAGATATCTTTTCAAGCATAACCGTATTCATTGAGAATGAAGTAAATGCAAAAAAAACAGTAATTACAAATGATACAGAAAGCAGGTAAAGGGCATAAAATGAAAAATTGTTTTTTAGATTTTTAAGTGCCATTGATAAATTATTCATGGATTTTACCCCCCCTTTATCTTTCCGTATCCAATTTGGCTACTTGCTGTGCAATTGCTCCATAGAATGTTCGTCTGTCGGTATCTTGTTTAAGAAGTTCCTGTATAATTCTTCCGTCTTTGAAAATCAGAATACGGTTAGTAAAACTTGCTGCGTATGCATCATGTGTGACCATCAGTATAGTGGTATGCAATTCTTCATTTGATTCTTTCAAAGTTTTTAACAACTCGGTAGCAGAGCTTGAGTCCAATGCTCCTGTTGGCTCATCAGCAAATAAAATACTTGGCTGTTTTACAATGGCTCTTGCAGCCGATGCCCGTTGCCTCTGCCCACCAGACAGCTCGTTTGGATATTTGTCTAATTGAGATGCAATGCCAAATCGCTCTGCTAGACTCCGCACCATTCTTTCGATTTTTTTAGGAGGAAGTTTTTGCAAAGTGAGTGGAACAGAGATGTTTTCTCGAATGGTAAGGCTGTCAAGTAAAAAGTATTCTTGAAAAATAAATCCAAGATTATCCCTTCGGAAATCTGCTGCACCTGTGTCGCTCAGTTGTTTTAAATTAACACCATTGATTATAATGTTGCCACTTGTAGGGGTATCAATAGTGGAAAGAACATTAAGCAATGTAGTCTTTCCAGAGCCAGAAGCACCCATAATAGCAATAAATTCGCTTTCTGCTACATTGAAGGATACTTTATTCAGGCTTGGATGCTGCCCTTTGGCATAAATTTTTGTTACCTCATTTGCTTTTAATAATGTTGCCATATTTTAATCTCCTTTTCGTTTGATAGTTTCATTGTACTTTTTCTGGTCAAAAAGCGAATGAGTAAATCAGGCAATTATTTTTGCGTGATTTACTCATTCAAAATTAATGGCGTTGTGGTAAGGTAATAAATATTGAAAAATAATTTACTTTAACTCTTGCTAATAACGTATAGGTTGGAAAAAGAAAATGAGAAAAAAGAGAAGAATTAAAACCTATTTTGCGTATGCAGTCATGGGCATTGGCGGTATTATTACAGGAATATTACTGATACCTACAGGTATATTTGCAATAATAATTTATACCATTTGGACAATCATAAATCGTATTGTCTGTTGGTGTGATAAAGGAGATAAAAACAATGATTTATGATGAATGGGTGTTTCACGATGTGGAACATATTTATTTGCAACTTGTAAAAAAAATAAGGTGTGCGATTTATAGCGGACAACTTTCAACTGGTGAAAAAATACCGTCTGTTCGAGAAATGGCAAAGATACTACATATCAATCCGAATACTGTTATGAGGGCTTATAAGATTGTGAGTAATGATAAATTGATTGTGTTATACCGAAACGGTCAATATTCTGTAACCACAGATGAACAGTACATAGCGAAGAAGCGAGTTGATATTGTAAAGAAACTATGTTGTTCTTATCTCAATAATATGTTTGCATTAGGATTTTCCAAAGATGAAGCAATAAGATTTATTCAAGACTATTTTGAGAGATTGAAAATACAGACTAATTTACAGTAGTAGAATGAAAAGAACAGAGGACACCATGAAAAAAAGATTACTTAAAAGAACTTTGATTTCTACACGGATTGTCCTTTTACTTATTTTAATTATCTGGACTGTCTGGTGCAACTCGGCTTTGATGATAAGTAAGAGTACTGTTTCAAGTAGCCATATTCCTTCTGCATTTAACGGGTTTCGGATTGCTCAAGTATCAGACCTGTACAATGCGGTATTTGGTAAGGACAATGCAGAGTTGTTACAAGCACTGTCCGAATGCGAGCCAAATATTATAGTAATAACAGGAGATTTAGTTGATGTGGAATATACGGACATTGATATTGCACTTGACTTCGCAAAAGGAGCTACACAAATTGCAAGCACATACTATGTAACAGGTAATCACGAAGCCAGTCTGCCGCAGTATGACGAGCTTAAAATAGGATTGGAATTAAACGGTGTAGTTGTGCTTGAAGATATATTAACTGGACTTATGTCAATACTTTGGACAAAAAAAGTCGAAAGATTATGCAGTTTTTTTGAGTTCCTCATCCTCCTTTTGCTGGGGTGTTATGTAACCAATAGTGCTATGTATTCTTTTGCGGTTATACCAGCCCTCTATATATTCAAAGATTGCTCTGCGGGCATCCCTTGAATTTTGGTAGGTATGCAGATAGATTTCTTCCTTTTTTAGTACAGAATGGAACGACTCGATGCAGACGTTGTCATACAAATTCCTCTTACAGCTGAAAGAATGCTGGATTCCTTTGCTCTCCAGATATTTTTCAAATGCCTGGCTCGTATACTGGCTTCCAAGGTCGCTGTGTAGGATGAACCCCCATAAGCGCGAACTTAAGCAAATAATTAAAAAAATCACCATAACTCGTTCTTTTCGTGTAAAATAGTTCTGCCAAACAAATTTTCACACAAAAGAGAGTTATGATGAAATTACAAAACAATTTTACCAAAATGGATGGTATCCTTCAAGAACATTTAAACCTTTGGGACAATAAAATTTTTCCACATCTTCCGCAAAATACTGATGAACTGGCAGCACAGACAGATACACTTCAGCGTAAAAGAGGCATCCGCTCCGCACATGCACTTGGGATCTCCAGTGTTTCTGATACTGCATGGAGAAAGCGCTTTTCCAAATCGGTGCCGTTTCTGCAGGAGATTCTCCATATAATGCTCTCTGGTCTTTTCTGGAATACTCCAGACAGTATGCCGACAGGTATAAAAAATGTGCTTCTTGTTGATGCCTCCATTGTGTGCCAGACAGGGATACTCCAAAATCAGGAACAGATACATTTGTGCTACAGTCTTAACCAGAACAGGGTAATACAGATAAAAGTCACAGACCATCATACGGCAGAAGCTCTTTCTCATTTTCAGCTAAAAAAGGGAGACCTCGTTATGGCTGAGGCAGGATACGGGACAGTGGATGTTTTTGGGTTTTGCAAGTATAAAAACAGAACCGGATTTGTACGCGTAATTGCACAAAAACTTTCTCCTGAACAGGCGGAAAAATCCCAAAAACGCAGAAAGAGGAAGGCATCAAAGAACCAAAGGAAGATAACGGAGGATACACTGTTGTGCGCTGGATATATCGTTGTCGCCACATCGCTCGGTGCGGAATACAGCGGTGAGGAAATTCTGCATTTATACAGGAGCCGCTGGCAGGTAGAGCTGTTGTTTAAACGTTTTAAACAGAGTTTTTCTATCACCAAGGTAAAAGCAGGAAGCACGCGCTATGCAGAAACGCTAGTTTTACTGCAGCTCATTATATGGATAATTGTAGAACATCAGGCATTTGAGTTTGAACGTTATTTAAGAGAAAATGATGAAAATAGAAATACTGTATATTCCATCTATGAAAACAGTAGAATTGCCTTTATACAGATAAAAACAATTCTATGCTTGGAGTGGAGTCTTTTTGTAGACCCTGCAGATAAGGAATACAAAAGAAAGAAGGATGATATGAAACAAGATGTAAAAACAAAGGTGAGAGGAATTGTACTGGCAATCTTTTTTGCACTGATTGCATTTATCTGTCTTGTTGTGTTAAATAATAGAATCAGTGGAGCGATGGATAGGTGGATGTTGTGATAGCAGCAAAGACAATACCTAAAAATACATTAATAACAGAGGATAATGTAGGGGATTATTTTACAACGATTCAAGCACAAAGCATTTTTAAAACGTCCAATGCAGTAACGAATCCCCAAGAATTAATTGGACAATATGCTTTAAATGGAATCTGGGATAAAGCACCCATTAATCAGGATATGTTTCAATCACAATTAGATATTTTTGCAGCTTATAAAAAACCTGTACAAGCTTCGTTTAATGTTGCCAATTTGTCGGATGCGGTCTGTGGATGGTTAAGAGCAGGTGATTATGTAGACATTTTTGGAGTGGACATCAATCAAGGGAAACGCATTATCGAAAATGCCTATATTTTTAAAGCCTATGATAGTGCAGGCGTGCAAATCAGTGTTTCGGATACCACAGCAATTGCAACGAATTTTACAATTATACTAGAATCTGGCGAGGAGGAAGTATTGTATGAAATGCTAAAAAATTCAACGGTTGTTGTAACAAAAAGTAGTTGAAAAACATAAAAAAATATGTAAAAATAAAGAAAAGAAAGCGGTGAGGATAAGTAATTGTGATTCAAATAAAAGACAATATAAAAATAAACTATGTAAGAGTAACCCATCAATAAAGGAGAAAATTACGACGCCCCAAGATACAACAAAACAAAATAAGGTACAAAAAATAATACCTGTAAATACAAAATCAAAAGATACCTTTTTTAAAAAAGTTTACGAAACCGAAGAACGGCAGAAAGAATTGACCGCTTTTTTGTTGGGCATGACCGCTGAAAAGGTATCGGTAGCAAATGTACGACCAGTGTTGTTTGGAAATAAGGAAAATGATTTTGCCTGTTTGTGTGATGATGTGTTTTATGTGTTGATAGAGGAACAGTCGGCAGTATCACCGAATATGCCCTACTGATTATTAGAATATGCCACCGCAGGACTTCGTTCGGTGATTGATAGTGAGCGGCTTTTATATGGAAAACAGCGAGTCTATTTACCCATTCCTAAACTTTATACACTGCAGGTTGGACTGGAAAAAGCAGAAAAGAACTTGCCAAAAGAAGTCCAATACGATATGCATCTAAGTGAATCGTATAAGCAGGTGGACAAAAAATGATAACGGATATACGTTACCGAAGAATATATCAACGGTTGCAGAATATCTAAACCTCATGCTTAGGAGAGGAATATTTGTAGACTTATTATCCAACAAGGAGGTGTGTGACATGACAATGGCACAGTTTTCAAGAGATGATATGCTGGTATGTCAAGGAAGAAAACAGGGGATAGAAGAAGGCAAAACAGAAATGATACAAGAAATGTTATTGCAAGATGTGCCTATTAATGTTATTGTTTGGTGTGCCAAGATGGATGCAGAACGTATTTTAGAAATACAACAGAATATGATAGAAAATGGACAATTACAAATGGATGAAAGAATAAATACAAGAAGAAGATAAATTTTTTCTTTCATGGTGTTATCCATTATTTAATTTATATCTATGCTTAAAAGCAGTTATTAGGAAATTTTCCTAGTAACTGTTTTTTTGCCATTTTGGACAGAAAAAGATAAAAGTAGTGTCGTATTGGGAACAAAATTTGATAAAGACCATGTAAAATAAAAAGAGATAGTATAAAAATTTTAGAGAATAGGAGGTACTTTTCCATGTTAGAAGCCAACAACTTTGCAAAAGAATCGGAGCAATATCAGTTTTTTCAGAGATTATGGGAGTTTGGCAAGTATGCAAGTACTTGTGAACATGGAAAACTGTACCTAGAGATTAAAGACGCAAAAAAGGCAATGGCTGTGTCGGGTTCCTATCTGGATGTGTTCACTGCCCTGATGTGTACGCAGCTACAAATCCG
>CAJUKN010000036.1 GCA_910587485.1 uncultured Lachnospira sp. | reverse complement strand
GTGTTACTTGTTAAGTTGATTGAACCGCCGTGTACCGAACGGTACGCACGGTGGTGTGAGAGGTCGGGGATTAAAGTCCCCTCCTACTCGATTTCTTAAAATAAAAAGTAACAAAGTACAAAAATAGAAACTATTTTTAAATTTATTTTTTCAAAATCCTTGTAAATATGCCCTTTTATTGCAAAAAAATTAAAATAAAAGTGCAGCAAATAAAAAAGTTGTAGTCCTTCCTTATTTTATTAATATGAGCAGGTTTATTTTAATAACATAAGGAAGGAAATGTCAATTGAAGCATAACACGAATTTTTATGATTTGGTATCAGATATTTTGGCATATTCGGAGGGAGAAAGTCCCATGCGTTCTTTGAAAATACGACTAAAATATTGGATACTGGAAAACCCCGTGCTGTCGGAAATTTCAGATATAGAATATTGGTGCAAAGAGAGAAGTCTCAATGCTTGATGCAGTCTCACATCAGTAATATAAGCAGTAGGCGTGCGTGATGTAGCTGTCTTGAACATACGAATAAAATAATCATCACAAACATTTATTAGCCGACTTAAATCGGATATGCAGATTTTCTGGTTATAATTTTCTTCAATATATTCAATTGCTGGTCTTATCCGGCAGAAGTGGTCATTTTTTTTGAAGTTAAAAACATCACTGCTGCGAATCAGCAAAGAAAGTAGAAGTAGGATATGAGCAGTTATATCAAGTCTGTAAGTAGATGGTCTGTCATTAAATATAGATATGGTACTCTTTAGAATTTTTGAAAATTCTTCATAAAAAGGATTTTTTTGAGAAAAAATCATACTATTTCCACGGGCAAAGAAAATCGTGCTATCGTCTTCGGAGAGATATGGTTTAATGAGGGAAGGGTGAAAAACAAAACCGCATAAGGAAGCGTCAGGAGTATCTGACACAGCCTGATGTACCATGTGGGGTGAAATATATAAGATTTCGTTATTGTGACAGTGGTATTTTTCCATACCCATAGAAATAGTTACCTCACCAGATTGAATCAGAATAAATTCCATATCATCATGGAAATGAGGAGTGACTAACAGTTTCCTATTTTGTTGTATAGAGGAGTATACAGGAAAATTGCGGTCAGGGTAATTTTCAAATTTATAAATGTTATTAGCCAAAGTTATCACCTATTTTAAATATCGAAATAATATAAATCTAAGTCGAAATATACACTAGTATGAATGAAAAAGTAACGATATAATACAAATAAATTGTAACATTGAAATTTATTTTTGTCAACGAGGAGGTAATAGAAATGTATATTGCGGATAAATGGGGGCAGGGGCAGATTTTTGCTTTTTCGGCTTTGGACGGGAAAACCTGTGCAGAAAATGATTTTGTGGGAATTCTCAGTGGAGACAGGCTGGGAATCCGGTTTTTTACAAAGGTGAAAAGAGAACTTGCTTTGATACCCAACATGGCAAGGAATCTTGCTTTTGAAATTGTTACAGGTGATTGTATAGGAGCTGTGGTTAATGAGGAGGAGTATATACGAATCCTGTACTATGATACACATCTTGTTGTGGGGAGTACAGGCTCCAATACTACTGTGGTCACTGTTTTTACAGAGGGTAGAACCCGAACAGAATGCGTTGGAAAAGTATGTGTGCAGGATACAGAAGATGGCGATTATACAGCGCTGGCAATAGAGAATGAAAAATTTGCTTTTGCCTATGGAAAAAGTGCAGAAGAAGCAGTAAAACGTGCTGAGGACGGATTGGAAACAGATGTGGAAGAAGCTTATAATAAAAAATGGGATTACTATAATAGACATCAACTCGATAATGCAGAATATGGCAAATTATATAGTAAATGTGTTTCAGTAATGAAGACACAACTGTATTCACAAGAGGGGAGATTTGGTCAGATATGGTCAACACCAGACAGGTTACCTCACAGGCATCTGTGGCTCTGGGATTCTGTATTTCATGCTGTAGGCTACCGCAATATTGATGCAAATATAGCAGAGCAGCTTATTTTGTCTGTATTTGACAGTCAATATGAAAATGGCATGATACCACATATGTCAGATACAGTGAATTGTTCTTCAATAACACAGCCTCCAGTTTTGGCATGGGGTGCATGGAAGGTTTATGAAAAGTCCAAAAACAAAGATTTCCTTAAAAAAGTGTTTGAGAAAAATAGAAAATTTCTTTTATGGTGTGAGGCGAACCGCCGTCCTGACGACGAGCCTCTGTATTCATGGAAGGTTAAAGATGACGCCAATTGCAGGTGTGGTGAATCAGGCATGGATAATTCTCCTAGATTCGACAGTGGTAAGGTACTCAAGGCTATTGATTTTTCTTGTTTTATGACAAATGAAATGCGTTATATGAGTAAGATAGCTTCGGAAATAGGAGAAGATGCCTTAAAGTATGACAAAGAATTTTTGAAGATTCAGGAAGCAGTAAACAACAGAATGTGGGATGAAAGCCAAGGGTTTTATTATGATTACAGTGTATGTGACCATGAATTTTATAAGGTGGAGACAGTGGCATCTTTCCTGCCGCTTTTTGCGGGAATATGCAATGAAAGTCAGGCAAAGAGCCTTGTATCGTGGCTGGAGGATTCAGAAACATTTGGAAGAAAGTTCCCAATTCCTTGTCTCTCAGCAAAACATGAATGCTTTGGAACAGATATGTGGAGAGGTCCTGTCTGGCTGAATTATAATTACCTTATCTTGTCAGGTCTTAGAGATTATGGATACGAAAAATTAGCGGATAAAATCCAAACAAAAACATTAAAAAATGTTAATGAATGTTATCAAAGAACAGGCTGTCTGTTTGAATTTTATGATTCAGAATGCAAAAGAGAGCCATGGTCATTGAATCGGAAAGGACCTGTTGTGGAACCATATGATTTTCGCATCAGATATCAATCCATCAGGGATTATGGGTGGAGTTGTACATTGATTTTGGATATGCTTCATAATTTGGATTTTTGAAATTATCGACTTCTGTCTCTTTCTGTGCTGAAATGAATAAGTAGGTCACTATAAAATTTATTAATCATGGAAAGGGGCATTTTTGATGAAAATATATTTGAAAATAAATCTAAAAAATATATATGTACTGGCATTATGGCACATGTGGATTTTGCTACAGACATGGAGGGATAATGAGACAGTATTTTATGATAGACGATAGTATGCCTATTTATGAATTTTAACTTTATCAAGGAAGTCCCCACTTCAATGCCGCAGAGGTGGTGGGTGGAAAATTGCGTTGAGATAGCAGCTAAATGGTTTGAGCAAGTAGTGTAGTGGATTGCGAATATCCACTTTGACTAGACAAAAGGAGATGGAGAGAATGAAAGAAACAGAACTTTTTGAACTGATGAAAGAGAAACTATATACGCCAGTAGTTGGGGATATCTTGGATGCAAAGGGATATATGCATCAGTTTCTGCCACAGAATATCCGCCCGCTGCGAGATGATATGAAAATTGCAGGTAAAGCAATGACAGTTCTTATGATTGATGTGTTTGGAAAGCAATCAAAGCCCTTTGGCAGATTATGTGAATGTCTGGACCAGATTCAGCCGAATGAGATTTACATAGCTACAGGAGGTACGAAACGCTGCGCTTATTGGGGAGAGTTGCTGACAGCAACAGCAAAGGCACGCGGCGGCAATGGAGCAATTGTAGATGGCTGGCATAGAGATACTCCGCAGGTGTTGGAACAGAATTGGTCAGTATTTTCTACAGGTTGTTATGCACAGGATTCCAGTGTGCGTACTCAGGTAGTGGATTTTCGATGCCAGATTGAAATTGGGCAGGTCACCATCCATGATGGAGATTACATTTTCGGGGATATTGATGGGGTACTTGTCATTCCAAAAGAAATTGCAAAAGAAGTTGTAAACGAGGCATTAGAGAAGGCATCAAAAGAAAAAGGACTTCGTAAAGCTGTTGAAGAAGGAATATCAGTGACAGATGCCTTTGAGAAATTTGGTGTATTATAGGAGCAAAAATAGATGAAACAAGATAAGAAGGACATGGGGTGTCGGGCATTTCAGATAGATAGGAAGGATAATGTGGCAACTGCGCTAACAGAGATTCCTGTAGGAAGATTTGCATTGCTAGGTGAAGTAGTGGAAACGGATATGGAAGCAGTTGATAAAGTTTCTATAGGGCATAAAGTGGCATTATGTGATATATCACAAAATGAAATGATTATTAAGTATGGAATCCCGATTGGAAAAGCAACAATAGCTATCAAAAAGGGGCAATGGGTGCATCTGCATAATATGTGCAGCAATTATGATGAGAGAAGTTCGCATTTAGATACCTATACAGGTGTACCAACAGATATAGATTATGAGAGCTGAAAAGGAAGAAAGAATATGAATTTGAAAACATTACAACAAATAAGATGGGAAGGGTATTTGCGACATGACAAAAGCAAAGGTATTCGAAATAAAATATTGGTTGTGTATACTGTTGCATGTTCTTCTTATGTAGCGAAGGAAATTGTGCGACGGCTGAATCATTTGGATGTGGAGGTGATTGGTTTTGAGGGCTGTACGGATAATGCTTATGCAATTCGTCTTCTGACAAGTTTGATTGTTCATCCGAATGTGGGCGGGATTCTAGCAATAGGACTTGGTTGTGAATATACACAGGCGGATCGTCTTGCAAAGACTGCACAAAAGCATGGACGGCTAGCAAAATATTTTTATATTCAAGAGAGTGGTGGTACAGCGGATAGTATTGAAAAAGGAATCCAGCTGGTAAATGCTATGTTGGAAAAACTTGAACATACGCCAAAGGCACCAATGGGGTTTGAGGATTTGGTGATTGGTGCAGAATGCGGCGGAAGTGACTTTACAAGCGGTTTGGCAGGCAATGTTGTGGTTGGTCGGTTTTATGACATATTAGAATCTTGTGGTGGAACTCCTATTTTTGAAGAGATTGTGGAGACGGTGGGACTAGTAGAGCTTTTGAAAAGTCGTGCTGCCAATCAGCAGGTTAAAAATGAGTTAGTCTATACTTATCATAAGGCACTAGAATACTGTAAGAGTGTTCATCAGTATTCAGTAAGTCCGGGTAATTTTGCAGGCGGATTAAGCACGATTGAGGAAAAAAGCATGGGAGCTGTGATAAAGAGTGGAACAAAACCAATACAGGGGGTTCTCAAGGTGGGAATGAATCCTCCCAAAAAGGGACTTTGGCTGCTAGACAGTACGCCTGACCCCGGAGATGTGCAATATGGTATTACGAATCCAAATGATAATGAGGGGTTAATGGATTTAATCAGTTGCGGCAGTCATCTTGTATTTCTTGTGACAGGACGAGGCAATGTGGTGGGAAGTGCTGTTGCGCCAGTTATAAAAGTAACTGGAAATAGTGAAACCTACCAAAAACTTAAGGGAGATATGGATTTCAATGCGGGTTTACTTTTAGATGGAAATATCTGTACAGAGGAACTTGCATTTAAACTGGCAGCTTATGTATTGGGTATTTGCCGTGGGCAGCTTACAAAGGCTGAGAGTCTTGGTCATGTAGAATATTTTATTCCATATAAAAATCAGGATAAAACAGTGATGATTCGGAAAGAATGTAAATTTTGAAAGAAAAGAGAAAGAAGATTGAAAATTGAAATTTTCAATCACAAGATTTGTGTCTGCGCGCTGCTTGCCACAAACCTGTAAGAACTTTTAGTTCTTTGTGCAAAAGCAGCGCAGAAATGAGGCTAAACATGCAAAATATTTTTTCATTAGAGGGACAGACGGCATTAGTTACAGGAGGTGCTACTGGATTAGGACTAGCAATGGTGCAGTGTATAACAGAGGCAGGGTAATTGTAGTCAGTTCTTCGTCTTATGAAAAATATAAAGATATAATAGAATGTTTGGGAGAAAAGGTTTCCTATGAACAGTTTGACATTACAATGACAGAGAAAACACCAGTATTTATAGAAGAACTAGCAGAAAAGCATGGCAAAATAGATATTTTGGTAAATAATGCAGGCATACATTGCAAAAAGCCGATTGAGGACATGAGCGTGGAAGATTATGAAAATGTGCTGCAAGTGCATCTAATAGGAGCCTTTGCCATGACAAAAGCGGTGGTTCCATATATGAGAAAAAATAAAAAGGGAAATATTATTTTTATAGCCAGTATGACAAGCTATATTGGACAGCCTTATGTGATGGGATATTCAACTGCAAAGTCAGGATATCTGGGCATGATACACACATTGGCAAGCGAGGTGGGCGCAGATGGTATCCGGGTAAACGGCATTGCTCCGGGCTGGATTGATACACCAATGTTCCGTAAAGCGACAGACAGCGATAAGGAACGAAAGAATAAGATTCTTAGAAAGACGCCAATGAACCGCTTTGGCGAACCAAAGGATATTGGCTGGGCATGTGTGTATTTATGCAGCGATGCCGCTAAGTTTGTAACTGGCACAGTGCTTCCAGTGGACGGTGGTGCATTAATTGGATTTTAAGGAGAGACAGTATGTAGTATGTTTAGAGAAGATTATCTGTTGACAAATGAAACAGAGAAAAGGCTGTATGAAAGTCAGCAATGTAGAAGTGGTATGTACGGCAGAAGCTCCACTTCTCATTTTTATATATGCAGTATTATAAAAAATTATTGCTTTTTTTTCCGTTGATTCTCATTTTTAGCAATGCACCATTTATTGATAAAAATCAGCTATATATAATAGTTAGAGCAAGAACAATCAAATGGTATATTGGTCAGATGTGTTATATTTCCATTGCGTCTGCCTTATACTTTGTTTTTGTTATGATATTTTCAATTATTTTAAATATAGATTGTATAGAGTTTACAGATGAATGGGGTAAAGTATTAAATACGCTTGCCAACACAAATATAGGAACACAATTTCATATTGAATTTAGCCCTGATAGAAATGTTTTAAATATGTTTTCTCCACTTCAGGCAATGTGGTTTACATTTTTTCATTCGTGGGTTTCTGGTGTAATTCTTGGTCTGGTGACTTTTCTGTTCAATATGAAAATTAAGGGTAGTGGAACCTTTTTGGCATCATTTTTACTCGTGCTTAGTGCTGTGGCATCAAAACAAATTTCATTAGTAAAGATTTCTCCAATATCATGGAGTACTTTGAATTATATACAATTAAAACCTAATGATGGACTGCCAAGCTATGAATATATAAGCATTTTCTATGTTGTTATGCTTGTATTGTTATTTTTAGTAATTCTGTTCTCTTCAAAAAACTATAATTTTGATAAAGAACTTAAAAAATAATGGAGGTGTTGTTAGTATGTGTATTGCTATAAAAATGGAAAATGTGAATAAATCTTTTGGACAAACTGTTGTTCTTTTAAATATTAATATTGAATTTGAAAAAGGTAAAGTTCATGGTTTAATTGGTAGAAATGGCAGTGGTAAAACTATGCTTATGAAGTGTATATGCAGTTTTGTTCCTATATCATCGGGGCAGATTATAATAGATGGACAGGTGCTTAAAAAAGATTTTGATATTCCTAAAAATATTGGCGTCATCATAGAAACACCCGGTTTTTTACCAGCATATAATGCATATAAAAATCTGAAATTTTTAGCAGATATACAAGGTAAAATATCAAAACAAGAAATTTATGATGCAATAGATAAAGTTGGTCTTGACTCTAAAAGTAAAAAACATGTTGGGAAATATTCGCTTGGTATGCGACAGCGTCTTGGTCTTGCACAGGCTATTATGGAAAATCCGGATATTCTTATCCTTAACGAACCTATGAATGGTTTGGATAAAAATGGTGTTACAGATATGCGAAGTTATTTACTTGACCTAAAATTAAAAGGCAAGACTATTTTAATAGCATCCCATTCAGCAGAGGATATTGATGTTTTGTGCGACACGGTTCACGAAATGGATAAGGGAGTGCTTTCTACTATAAGGTTAGATAGAGAATTGACATCTTTTAAACATATGATATAATATATAACATAAAAACAATATTAACCAAATTAGGAGATATAGAAATGGAAGATGTAATGATAGGGGATATCGTAGTAACCAAAGAACTGATGATATCAGTTTTTAAAACAATATCATCGTATGCAGGAACGGCAATTAGTATATATTCAAGCATATTTGGTGATAAGGTGTCTAATTTAGATACAAGTAAGTTATATGAAGATATATCTAAACTTGTGAAAGATGAAAATAAAAGACAGTCTATTGCTGAGAAGCTAGCAGTTATTTCATCTGCTACATATTATTATACAATTGATTATGCGAATCAGAAGGGAAATGTTGAATATACGACAGAGAAGGCGGAAGCTGACTTGAAAAATAATTTACATACTCTTTCACAGGCAATTGAATTTTTGAAAGGGGATTATGCCAAGAAAAATGCAATCAATGAGTTTATACTTGGAGCTGGTATTGCTTTGATTTATTATAAAGAATTGGCTGTCATTCACAATAAGGGAAATATCAAGGACAGACCAGAATATAAGACATATAAAACATATTTAACAAATTATTATAATCATGCAAAAAAAACAGCAGATGATTTGTTAAAAACGAGACTTGAATATATTACAGAAGTTAAAAGAGAAGCGGGCGTTATTGGTGAAGACCCATATGTTTTTTATTCATTTAAGGATAAATTTACCAATAAAAATTATTCATCGGATGCTGTAATTTATGGAGAAAAAAAAGCAAAAGAGATGGCGGAAAATGAGCGAAAGAAATTAGTTGATTCCTTGAATGATGATATGAAAAATATATATGATGAATTACAACAATGGGATAAATTGATTAAAAATGAAGATTTGAACTACAGAAAGTCACAATCGTATGGAGATATGACAACAAACTATTTCGATGATATATCTGAAGCAAAAAGAATAAAAAAAATAACAGTTAATTATGGTTGTATCATAGATGGAATAACGATTACTTATGATGATAATACTGTTATTCATCATGGAGGAAGTGGTGGACAACCAGTAAATGTGCTTCTTGAAGACAATGATTTTATAGCAGAGATTAATGGGTACTTTGAAAAATGGGACAATCATTCTGAAAAAGCGTTATCCTTAATTACATTCAAAACGAATAAAGGGAAAACCTATGGTCCTTATGGACGCATACCATATTCAAATCATAAATATCAACCAATAAAAGAAGAAAACTTATTTGAGATTAAAAGAGACAATGATAAAGAAGAGATTATAGCTTTCTTTGGCAACAACAGTTATGATAATGGGTTTATTTCTAAGATAGGGGCATATTTTAAACAGTTGTAATTGAAAAAATATAATATTTTTGTAAAAATGTAAAATATTTTTATCTTTTTTGGAAAAAATATCTCTTTTTTGGTAAGAATTAAGATGTGATGATTCTTATCGAAAAAGAGTATTTTTATATTAATAATAAAAAGTAAATTTGACAGAGAAAATAATAAGGATAGTATAGAAAACGATATATTAAAGCAGACAGAACTTTGATTGTATAATTTATGTAATTCCTATTTTTGTTCAGGCTTGAGTGATGGAAACAGAACTAAAATTTATTTGAGCCTATTGCATAAAAATAGTATAGCATTTATAATTGCTGTTAATATGTTTTTTGATAAATATAGCGATTTTTTAGATTCAAGCGGATATTTGCAATCTGCTTTGCTATTTACTTATAACCTTATTAGCATTCTGTGGCATTTTGGCAGGAACTTGAATTTTTGCTAAAACAGGCAAGTCTACTTTCTCAAGAAGCAGGAAATTTCCCGGATAAGGTTTAGTTAGAAAAATGAAAGGGATTTACATATAAAATTGATGACAAAAAAATTTTTCAAATTTGTATTACAAAGTATAGCTGGAATGGTTGGCGTGTCTGTTTATATACTTGCAGACACCTTTTTTATTTCGATGCATTCTGGTGCAGACGGGTTGACTGTTTTGAATCTGGTGCTGCCTGTCTATGGAGTGATTTATGCAGTTGGCGCTATGATTGGTATAGGTTCTGCAACTAGGTATGCAATTAGAAAAGCAACAGGAGATAAGCATATTGATTTTTATTTTACACATGCCTTGTTATGGGATATCATTATCAGTGTTCCATTTATTTTATTAGGCATCATTGCTCCTGAATGGATACTTAAAATAATGGGAGCAAATCAGACTATAGCAGAATTAGGCATAAATTATATTCGAATTGTTTTGATAAATGCTCCATTATTTATGATGAATTATGCGTTTACAGCATTTGCAAGAAATGATAATGCTTCTACCATTGCAATGATTGGTTCTTTATCAGGAAGTGTATTTAATATTATATTTGATTATATTTTTATGTTTCCAATGAATTGGGGACTTGCAGGAGCTGCCTTAGCAACTGCATTTTCGCCAGTTGTGACAATGCTGGTATGCTGTACACATTATTTGCATGAAAACATAAGAAAAGTAAAAATGCGTATATTTCCATCTGCTGTTATATGTGAAAATAAAAAATATACAAGTATAAAATTTCGGTGGACAATCCCTTCTGTTCATCATTTGTTTTCATGCTGCAAGCTGGGTGTTTCGGCATTTGTGGGAGAAATTAGTTCAGCAGTTACCACTACAGTTTTTAATATATTGATACTTGGTATAGCAGGAAATATAGGTGTTGCTGCCTATGGAGTAATAGCCAATATATCCATCGTAGCTATGTCTATATTTAATGGTATTTCACAAGGAGTACAGCCACTTATTAGCAATAGCTATGGAAATAATGATAAAAAGCAGGTTAAGCAGTTATTAAAATTAACGATTAGTTTATGTTTATTAGTAGAAATAATGATTATTGCAAGTGCATGGGGAGCTACCGATTTTCTGATTGGAATATTTAATCGTGAGGGAAATAATGAGCTTGTATTATATGCACATAGTGGTATGAGATTATATTTTTTAGGCTATCTTATTGCAGGAATTAATATTATATTAATAGCATATTATTCGGCGACAGATAAAGCGGCATTGGCTTTTATTGCTTCTATTCTTAGAGGTGCAATAGCAATAACAATATGTGCTGTTGTTATGTCAAATATTTGGGGAATAAAGGGCATTTGGTTATCTTTTTTGTCAGCAGAATTGATTACATTTATTGTTATTATGGTAAAAATGTTGACAAGGCGTGACAATTATTGAAACTTCTTGTTTTTAGATAGTAAGCAGATTAGATAATGGGTTAAAAAAGGGAATATAGGTGTAATAATGAGCAAAAATGTAATTCATATTTATGGTGCTTCAGGTTCAGGAACAACAACTTTAGCAAAGTATATCCATAATAACATGGGGTATTTTTTTATGGATACAGATGACTATTTTTGGCTTCCAACAAATCCACCATATACAGAAAAAAGAAAAATACAAGAAAGAATACAATTAATGAAAGAAGATATTGAAAGGCATGATAAAATTGTTATATCAGGTTCTCTTGCTAATTGGGGAAATGAGCTGATACCTTTCTTTTCTTTTGTTATTCGTCTTGTAACAGACACAGATATTCGTATTGCAAGATTAAAGGAAAGAGAAAAAAGAAAGTTTGGGTCTCGAATTGAAAAAGGTGGAGATATGTATCAACATCATTTAGAATTTATTGAATGGGCAGCTGGGTATGATGATGGTGGTACAAATATGAGAAGCAAAGCACAACATGATGAATGGCAGAAATTATTGAAATGTAAACAGGTTGTTTTGAATGGCAATGATGATTTAGAATATAATTGGCGGCAAATAAAAAATTATTTAACTTCATCAAGTAGTACAGCAGATTGCGAATATCCGCTTTGACATTTACGCAATGAAATCCACTATTCACGAAAAAATTATTAAAAAGTGTCCTTTATTTTCCGATATCCTTTTATATTAATAGCCTCTCGGATTCATATCAAATAGATTGAGAGTTGGGTTTTGACAACTGA
>CAJUKN010000035.1 GCA_910587485.1 uncultured Lachnospira sp. | reverse complement strand
GTTCTTTCAAAAAATGGCAGTATGGTTATTTTTGGAGGAATCCAGTTTAGAGATGTAAAGTCAGGTGATTTAATTGACATAATACATCATGTTAGACACAACACAAAGTTCAAGTTAATAAATACAATTATTTGGCGTTACAAAAATGGTATGTCTGCTCATCGGTATTTTGCAAACAGACATGAAGAAGTAATTTGGCTGACTAAATCCAATGATTACTATTTTGACTTGGATTCTGTAAGAGAGCCTTATTCAGAAAAAGACCTTGAAGCGGCATTAAAAGACAAACGGTTAAATCCTGAAAACACAATAAAAGGCAAAAATCCGACAAATGTATGGGAAATTAACAGATTAAACGGAAATAGTAAGGAGCGTGTAGGACATCCAACGCAAAAACCTGTAGAAATTATCGACCGTTTTGTTAAGGCTCTTTCATATCCAGGTTCAGTTGTACTTGATTTTTTTGCAGGGAGCGGAACGGTTGGACGTGTATGTATTACAGAGAGACGGCATTGTTTAATGTGTGATAGTGATAAATCTTCCATTGATTATTTTAATAAGCATCTCAAGCTTATGCGAGAAATGGGACAGAGTACGAATTATGAATCCATAGACAGTACAAAGGATTTTTTTACAAAATTAAAAGGAGCATATCAGTATGAAAGGGAAACAACAATCTGACCGATTGACGATGCAACAAAAAGCCACAGATGGTGTTATAGGGATATTTGATGAAAATGCACAACGGCATGACAAAGAAGTATATAATACTTCTATTGTCACAATGGCAAGACTAGAAAAGGAGTTTCCTATGTTGAAGTTTAGATATAGGAGTGAATTATCTAAACAAGAGATAAACGAAGCTTTGCAAAAAATTGATAAAAGTCTTGGACAGACTTTGTTTGTTTCAAATGCCCGAATAAAACCAGATGGTGGTATTATCGAGGTAAAAGATGATTATGATAATTGGCGAGTAGTGGTTGTTTCAGAAGCAAAGTATCAAGGCAAAGATATTGAGAATATTAGGTTAGGGAAACTTGTAGGAAAAAATAATGACCAAGTTCTTATGGCAGCAGGGAATGCAATAGAACGCGCGCACAAAAATATATGTGAGATTGCAAACTTTATGCTGACAGAACCTTATTTCCCATATATTCTGTTTCTTGAGGGGTCAAATTTCCTGACACAGAATATTACAATTATACGTCTTGATGGTAGTACCTACACTATAGCATACGACGATGGAACTTTGAATAGATTGGACAGGTTGACGGCAGCGAATTACGGAATGCCTATTAATACGAACCTTTGTGAAAATAAGTTTGTATCTGCTAATGGGTTAACCATAATGTTACAAGCAGCATCTATATATACACAAGGGAACAGCGAACATTGGAAAGCTGAGGATATGATTGAAATTATGTTGGATGTTGCCAGAACATCTTTACGCATGATAGGAAAAGATTTGTTTCACCAACTGACCAAATAGGATAAAATGAAGTTATATATTACTTTTCTTTTATAAACATAGTAAAAAATTAGGAATATTTAAATTGATAATATCATTTATAATATTAAAAAATAAAAAGCTGTTAAGGGTGAAAATATTATTTTTTCACTTTTAACAGCTTTTTAAATGTTAAAGATTTATTATAAAAGGTTGTTTTAAAATAGGAATTTATATCAAAGACAGTCTTTATCTAAATAAATTATCATTATATTTTTATTATTTTTTTGTATTATTTTATTATTTAAGATATAGAATCTGCCGTTTTGCCGTTATACCCATTGCCAAAAAAATTATTGTACCATACAAGAAACATATATACAGTCCATATTTTTCTTGAATTATCCGCTTTGCCTTCTTTATGGTCATTTAAATATTTCATAAGCACATCGGTATTAAAAAATATACTGGCAGCTTTGCTTGTAAATGCTTTTTTAATCTTATTATAATATTTTTCATCTTTAATCCAAATACGAATTGGAACAGGAAATCCTAATTTTTTCTTTTCTGCAACCATATCTGGAAGATGTCGATGTGCTGCCATTCGCATAGCATATTTTGTATTCTGCTTATTGACTTTATATTTAGTAGGTATGTGTCTTGCGATTTCAAATACTTTTTTATCTAAGAAAGGTACACGCACTTCCAAAGAGTGTGCCATACTCATTTTATCTGCTTTTAAAAGAATATCGCCAATCAGCCAAAAATTGATATCAATATATTGCATTTTTGTGACATCGTCTTGATTTTTTACTTTATCATAAAAAGGTTTTGTAAGTTCTGTATGATGGTATTTACCAGTAGGATTTTTTAACAGTTTGCTGCGTTCTTTTTCATTAAACATAAACGCATTGCCAATAAATCGTTCTTCAACAGGCTTGCTGGCACGAATTAGAAAATTTTTCCCCTTAAACTTAAATGGTAAAATTTCTGCAAACGTTGCCAATGCCTTGCGTAAAAAAGAAGGCAATTTTTGAAAAGAGGCTAAATCGTGCGGTTCATGGTATATATTGTATCCTCCAAAAAACTCGTCTGCCCCTTCGCCAGATAAGGCAACTTTGACATGTTTCGCGGCTGTTTGACTTACAAAATATAATGCAATAGCAGCAGGGTCAGCAAGAGGTTCATCCATATGATATAAAATTTTAGGAATAGCGTTCCAATATTCTTCACTTGAAACCAGTTTGCTATAATTATCAATCTTGATTTTATCAGAGAGTGATTTTGCATAACTAATTTCGTTATATTTGTCATAGTCAAAACCGACAGTAAATGTCTTATCTCCATTAAAAACAGCAGCTACATAGCTAGAGTCTACTCCGCTTGAAAGAAAGGAACCCACTTCAACATCGCTTATTTTATGGTGTTCTACAGAATCAAGCATAGCTTTGTCAATCTCGTCAATCCAACAGTCAAGATTTTTAGACTCGTCCATATCAAATGTTGGCTCCCAGTATCGCTTGATATTCAGCTTGCCATCATGGTAGGTCAGGCAAAAAGAAGGCATTAATTTATAGATTCCCTTAAAAAAAGTTTCCTCAAGTACAGAATATTGAAAGGTAAGATAATTTTCTAAAGCAACAAGGTTGACTTCTTTTTTATAAGCAGGGTGTTCAAGAATACTTTTGATTTCGGAGGCATATATAAAATGTCCATCTGCTATTGTATAATAGAATGGTTTGATTCCGAAAAAATCTCTGGCAGCAAAAACGGTTTCTTTTTCGCTGTCCCATATAACAAATGCAAACATTCCACGAAGTTTGCAAAGCATATCTTCACCATATTCCTCATAGGCATGTATAAGAACTTCTGTGTCTGCGTTATTTGCAAATATATGACCTTTTTCGATTAATTCTTGCCTTAATTCCTGATGATTATAAATTTCACCATTAAAGGTAATCACAATTTTTTTATCTTCATTAAACATGGGCTGGCTGCCATTATCTAAATCAATAATACTTAAACGTCGAAATCCCATAGATATCTTTTCATCAATATATTGTCCAGCACTGTCAGGACCCCTATGAACAATTTTATCCATCATGTTCGTAAGAACCTCGCTGCCATTATCTAAATAACCTGTAAATCCTGCAAATCCACACATACGAATCCTCCATTTTTGTATTATCTGCTATTTCCATTATAACCTACAACTTTCCCGATTATATCAAAGAAAAATATGGTTTACAAGAATAATATAGAAGAATTTTGTAATATAAGGTACGTTCAATGTCGTAGAGGCATAAGTGGTGGAGAACTTACGCTATGATAGCAGTTAGATGGTTTGAGTAAGTAGCACAGCAGATTGTGAATATTGAATTTAATTTTTAAAATAATAAATATGAAATTGATATATTTATTATAATAAAATAGATAGATTGACATTAATACAAATATAATGATATAATTTATTTGTAATATAAAAATTTTAAATTTATACAATATAATATTTATGTTGAAATGAATTATATTTTATGAATTTATATATAATTTAAATTTATAATATATTTTTAGGTAAAAATTATGAAAAAGAAAAAATATATTCTTATTTTTGCTGTGTTGATAGCAGTATTTACAGCAGTTGGAGTTGCAATAACAATTTCAACAACATTAGATATGGCATTTCTTAAAAAACAAAGTCAAGCCTATGAAAATGTTTATGTGATAGATGGCGATAATGGAAATTCTATTAGATTGCCTAACAAAGAAAAAGAAGAATTGCTTGAAAAACTCAAATATTTAGAATTGACAAGAGATTTTTTTCATAAGCCATTAACAAAATGGCAGTATCAGATACAATTTATAATAGAAGGGGAATTATACATTATTACTATTGTTGATGATAATTGTATAGTTATTAATGAAAATAAATTTTATAAAACTGAAACAGGAAAGTTGGTTGATTTTATAAAGGAAATGTTGCAAGTGTATTTGATTTGAAAGGGGGCAAGAAACTTAATGTAATAAATATAAAGTGTGTTTAATGGTAACATATGGGGATTGTACAGTTTAAGTGAATGTATTTTAGTGCAGTAATAAAGAAAGAGGATATAAATGGTTTATTGCAGATAAGATACAGCACAGAAACGGAGGTATTTATGAAAAAAGCTAAAAGAACAATAGCATGTATAATGACAGTCGTTATGTTTTTAATAAACTCGAGTGCAGTTTTTGCGGCACAAGATGGAGTGACAGGAAATAATGTGCGTATTATTTCAATGGAGGAAGCAGAACAAGCGGCTATTATTCATATTAAAAATGTGATGAGTACAGATAAGGAATCTTTAGGGAACAATGGAGTAAAAATTAATGTAAGAAGAGCAATATTTGATGATAAAAATATGTTGGAATGTTATTATTTTGGTATAAAAGACAAAGATAATAACCATAGTGTAGTTGCGTTAGGATATTCACAGTTTACATATTCTTCTATTGGAAGTCGCAGTATATATATAAGAATAGCAGATGGCTGGACAAATTATCCTTCAAGATATGTTTGGGGGAATTGTCAAGGAAATTGGAATTATGTATCAGTTTTAGTGGGTTAAAGGGAATGTCTATGAAAAGATATAAAAAGTTGATTATAGTTATTCTTGTATTTTTTGTTTTTGCATTAAGTATATTTATTATAATAAGGTATAATTATTTATATAGTTATTCGAGCCGAGAAAAAGACTTTAAGGCTAATATACAAGTAGCAGATGAAGTTCATATTGTAAGCGGCAATACAGGAGAATATATTTTATTATCAACAGAAAATATAGAAAAATTGGCTGATAAGGTAGATGAAATTCATTTTGAATATGTATTGAGTGTACCACGTTCAGAGCAGCGTGTAGGTTGGTCATATAAAATTTTGTATAGAGTAGGTGAAAATGACTGGTGGAGTATGGTTTTTGGTGGTGGATATACACAAATTGTGCATAACGGTGATTGGAAATATTATCAGTATAATAGTGATTTGGCAGAATATGTAGGAACTATGTACAAAGAATTAGGCGGAAAATAAATTGAGATATGTATTTTATTTGTGATTGCATATTTGAGAGAGTCAGAGTAATCTGGCTCTCTTGTATTATATGGATAGAATGTTTGTTATTTGATAAAACTCTGATTATTTACAAAACAAAAAAAATAATATATAATTACAACAATTATGTAAAAGTTTAGGAGGATTGCAGAATGGAAAAGATTAAAATGACAACGCCATTAGTTGAGATGGATGGAGATGAGATGACTAGGATTCTTTGGAAGTTGATAAAAGATGAATTATTGATGCCTTATATTGACCTTCATACAGAATATTATGACTTAGGGCTTGTCCATAGAAATGAGACAAACGACCAAGTGACGATTGATTCAGCCAATGCAACCAAAAAGTATGGTGTTGCCGTAAAATGTGCAACAATTACACCAAATGCTGCAAGAATGACAGAGTATAATCTCAAAGAAATGTATAAAAGCCCTAATGGAACGATTCGTGCAATTCTTGATGGTACTGTATTTAGAGCGCCTATTATTGTCAAAGGTATTGAGCCTTATGTAAAGACATGGAAAAAGCCAATTACGATTGCAAGACATGCCTATGGTGATGTGTATAAAGCTTCTGAGATGAAAATTACAGGGGCAGGCAAAGCAGAATTAGTGTTTACAGATGAGCAGGGACAAGAAACAAGAGAGTTGATACATGATTTTAAGGGAGCAGGTATCTTACAGGGGATGCATAACCTTGAGGATTCAATTGAAAGTTTTGCAAGAAGCTGTTTTAACTTTGCGTTAGATACAAAGCAAGATTTATGGTTTGCAACAAAGGATACTATTTCTAAAAAATATGACCATACATTTAAAGATATTTTTCAGGAAATATTTGATAAAGAATATGCAGAACAATTTAAGGCTGCAAATATTGAGTATTTCTATACATTGATAGATGATGCTGTTGCTAGAGTCATTCGTTCAGAAGGCGGCTATATATGGGCATGTAAAAATTATGATGGAGATGTTATGAGTGATATGGTTGCCACAGCGTTTGGTTCATTGTCTATGATGACATCAGTGCTTGTATCGCCAGACGGCTATTATGAATATGAAGCTGCACATGGTACTGTTCAAAGACATTATTACAAGCATCTTAAGGGTGAGGAGACATCAACGAATCCACTTGCAACCATATTTGCTTGGACAGGAGCATTAAGAAAGCGTGGAGAGCTTGATAATATATCAGAATTGTGCATATTTGCTGATAAATTGGAACAGGCTTGCATAAATACCATAGAAAGTGGTAAAATGACAAAAGATTTAGCTCTTATAACGACATTTGATAAGCCTGTTACTTTAAATACAGAGAATTTTATTAAAGCAATTCGAGAAACATTAGATACTTTATTATAAGATAAGGGTTGTCTTAACGATTTGTATTTTCACGTAAGGATTATTATCCGTTGTTTAACATAAGGATTCTATCCGTTGTTTGGTATTAATATTTGATAGTTTTATTCAATGTAAGGAGCGGATTCAGCGGAGGCAGATTAATGAATTTTAAGTTTGAGTTTGGCGATTTGTTTAAAATACCAAATATATTATGTTATATAAGAATTTTATTGGTGCCATTATTTTTGTATATTTTTTTTACAGCTACAGAACCAAAAGATTATTATATTGCAACAGCTGTTGTTATGATTTCAGGTGCAACCGATTTTTTGGATGGGCAGATAGCCAGAAAGTTTAATATGGTTACAGATTTAGGAAAACTGATTGACCCAATAGCGGATAAGCTAATGCAGTTAGCAATGGTAGTAGCATTAACTTATGAGATTCCATATATGTATATATTAGTCATCTTATTTGTATTAAAAGAATGTGTGACGTCAGTTGTGGGATTTATTGTATTAAAAACAGTAAAACGCAGACTCAATGGTGCAAAGTGGTATGGTAAAGTATGCACAGCAGTTTTATATGCAGTTATGTTGATTTTGGTAGCTTTTCCACATGTTGATTTGGTTTTTCAGCGCTGTCTGTTAATTGTATGTGCTGCTGCGTTAATTATGGCGTTTATTATGTATGTACGGTTGTATGTTATAATGGTTTTGGATGCAGTTAAGGATAGAAATGATAAGGTATTATATTAATTGCTTTGTGATTAAAAGTTTGTTTCATGGCTAAACTATACATAAAGAGTTTTTAGCATGAATTGCAGATTGAACAAGAATGGTGGATTTATATGAATTTAATGAATTTATCATTTCATGGTATGAATATAGGGCAGATGGTTATATGGTTTTTTATATATAGCTTCTGTGGCTGGGCTATGGAATGTGTTGTGATTAGGTTACAGCTTAAAAGATGGGAAAACAGAGGCTTTGCAAAGTTACCATTCTGTGTTATATATGGATTTGGCGTATTGATTGCAATGGTTTTATTTATGCCAATTAAAGATAATATCATTGCGGTATATATAGCAGGCTGTGTTGGTGCAACGATATTTGAATATTTGACAGCGATGGCTATGATAAAGCTTTTTGGGGAAGTGTGGTGGAATTACGACCATCTTCGTTTTAATTACAAGGGAATACTTTGTTTGCAAAGTACATTAGGATGGGGACTACTTGCTGTATTTATATTTTTTGTATTAAATAATATCATTGAAAATTTTGCGCAAATGATACCATCAACAATTGCTAATGGAATAGGAATTGTTTTGATTTTATTGTATATTTTAGATTTTGCATATCATTTTGTAAAAAATATTCATGGGTTTAATTCAGTTAATAAAAATAACAGTGAAAGTAAATCACTGGCACATAAGATACAAAAATAATTTTTTGGGACTATTGTAAAATGAAATGTTTATGTAAGATATGAATATTTGTTTGATTCGTTTATCATATCTTTAAAAATGGATTCGTTTTGCAACAGTCCCCATTTTTAACTATGGAAAGCAATGAGGATTCGTGTGGGGGGATACAAATTAAATGATAAAAGGTATTGGGACTTCTAATGGGATAGGAATTGGTCGTGCTTTGTTGATAGAAAACAATATTTTTGATGTAAAAACAAAGTCTGAAATTGATATTGAAGAAGAAAAGAACCGATTTATTCAAGTACAACAGGCATTTATTAAAGAAACAGAAAATATGATTGAGAAACTCCAACATAAACTTGGTGAACAGGAAAAAACAGCACTAGTGCTTAAAAATCAAATTTATTTAATAAAAGATGAAGAGTTGTGTAAAGAAGTAATCCGTTTGATTGAAAATAAGCATATATGTGTGGAGACAGCAGTGGAAAAAACATGTCAATTTTTTGCAGGTATGTTTTCTTCAATGAATAGTGAGTTAATGAATCAAAGAGTAGCAGATATTGAAGATTTAAAGAATAGAGTGCTGCGCTTGTTATCTGGAGGCAAACAAATAGATTTATCACGGTTAAAGCCAAATACAGTGATTGTTGCAAATCAGCTTCACCCATCTGTTACGGCAGTTATGGATACAGCACATGTGGTTGGTATTATAGCACAAAAAGGCGGAGAGACTTCCCATGCAGCAATTCTTGCAAGAGCATTAGAAATACCAGCCGTGTTGAGCGTAAAAAATGCAACAGGACTTATAAAAACAGGTGATTTATTAATTGTTGATGGTGAATATGGCGAAGTTTTTGTCAATCCTCTTTCAAAGACAATACAGATATTTGAGAATAAAAGATTACGTTATAAGGAAAAAGTTAAAGAGTTAAGAAAATATATCAATAAAAAGACAAAAACGGCAGATGGCAGCAGTGTTGGTCTGATGGCAAATATAGGAAATGAAAATGAGGCTGCAAAAGCAATAAAGTCTGGAGCAGAAGGTGTCGGATTGTTTCGCACAGAATTTTTATTTATGAATGGGAAATCGATGCCTACACAGGAACAGCAATTTGAAGTATATAAAAAGGCAGCTGTTTTATGTGGTGATAAACCGTTGACAATAAGAACTTTGGATATTGGCGGCGATAAAGATATTCCCTATATGGGACTTACAAAAGAAGCAAATCCATTTTTGGGTTATCGAGCAATTCGGTTTTGTTTGGGAAGAATTGATATTTTTACGACACAGTTAAGGGCGATTCTTCAGGCGAGTGCTTATGGGAATATAAGAATTATGCTTCCACTTATTACCACCATTGATGAGGTTATTATAGGTAAAAAAATCATTTATGATACAATGAATTATTTGGATAAAAACAATATGGACTATAATAAAAATATAAAAATAGGGATAATGATTGAAACACCAGCAGCGGCATTAATAGCAGATGTGCTTGTAAAAGAAGCTGATTTTTTTTCAATAGGTACAAATGACCTTACACAATATATATTGGCAGTAGACCGTGGTAATGAACATGTTTCCTATTTGTATTCTGTATTTAATCCAGCAGTTTTAAGAGCAATTAAACATGTTATTTCTTGTGCCAAAAAGGAACATATTGAAGTTGGGATGTGTGGTGAAGCAGCAGCAAATCCTAATATGATACCATTGCTTTTGGCATTTGGACTACATGAGTTTTCGGTGTCTTTAGCAAAAGTGTTAGAAACTAGAAAAAATATTGCTTTGTGGGAAAGAAAAGAAGCAAAAGAGATAGCAGATAAAGTGCTTTTAATGAATACAGAAAAAGAGATAACAACATATTTGAATAAAGTTATTTTTGATAAAAATAGTGCTGTCTATAATGAAAAGTAAATATTCATAAAATAAAGAATAGCACAGAAATGAGGAATAATGGGAAAGGTATTATCTACACAGGATATCATAGAAAAAGTAATTCTTGTAGGGGTGCAACTGGATAATGGTGAGAATGAGGAGAGCCTTCTTGATGAATTAGAAGAGTTGGTCAAGACGGCTGGAGGCGTTATAGTAGGAAGAATGATACAATCCAGAGAGCAATTTCACCCTGCAACTTATATTGGAAAAGGAAAGCTAGATGAAATTCGTGTTCTTATAGATGAACTTGAGGCAACAGGGATTGTGTGTGATGATGAATTAAGTCCAGCACAACTAAAGAATTTAGAAGATGAATTAAATACAAAGGTTATGGATAGAACCATGGTTATTCTGGATATCTTTGCTGCCAGAGCAAATACGAGCGAGGGTAAAATTCAGGTTGAGATGGCACAGCTTAAGTATAGAATGACAAGGCTGTCTGGTTTTGGTAAGGCATTGTCACGATTAGGTGGTGGTATAGGCACGAGAGGACCTGGCGAAAAAAAGATAGAAACAGATAGGCGTATTATAAGGGAACGTATTTCAAGATTGTCTGTACAGCTTAAAGAGATTGAGCAGCACAGACAGACAATCCGAAAAAAGAGAAAGAATATATCAACACCGATTGCGGCGATTGTAGGTTATACGAACGCGGGTAAGTCTACACTATTAAATAAATTGACAGATGCAGGTGTATTGTCAGAAGATAAATTATTTGCTACACTAGACCCAACGACAAGAGCATTAATCATTCCAGACGGAGAAAAAGTACTTCTTACGGATACGGTTGGATTTATACGGAAACTGCCTCATCATTTGATTGAGGCGTTTAAAAGTACATTGCAGGAGGCAAAATTTGCAGATATCATTATACATGTGGTTGACAGTTCTAATCCAGATATGGATAAACATATCAAAACGGTGTATGAAATATTAGAAAGTCTTGAGGTGGGCGACAAGCCAATTATTACGTTGTACAATAAAAGTGATTTGGTGCAAAGCAGCATATGCGGCGTTGACCCTAAGGCAAAACAGACGATTAAAATTTCTGCAAAAACAGGAGAAGGTCTTGATATATTTTTAAAAGAACTCCAAAATATTATAAGAGAAGGTTGTCAAAAGATTGAACAATTATTTGCTTATTCCGATGCTGGAAAAATTCAGGTTATAAGAGAATATGGCAAAATTTTAAAGGAAGAGTACAGAGAAGATGGGATATATATAGAGGCATTGATGCCAAAACAGTACTAAAAGTCGTGCGGCAAATATGTTTGATAAGCAAAATAAAATGAAGCAGATAATTTGGATGAAAGACATATGGATTGAGCAAGAAAGGAAGATTAGGATGGGAAAAAAGGGAAAACGAAGCAAAAAAATAGTCTCTTGTATTATTGTATTATCAGTTTTATTTTTGTCAGTTGGCGGATATTTTGCTTATCCGACATTGGCGGATATTGTTTTGCCAAAAAGACATGTAATAAATGCGTTTATAAATTTTGGAGGCAGACTGCAAGATATGGTTGATAGTTTATCTGAAAAATTGGAGTTTATGGAAATGGAAGGAGAGTTAGAAATTCATCTTGATGCATTTCCAAAATTAAGAGAAGAAATAACCATACAAGATGACAGTGATAAGATTCATATTCGTTTTTGGCTTGAAAGCAATAAAATACACATCTGTGCTTCACAGCTTTTTGAAAACGATATCTTAATGGAAATAAATCTTTCAGATATAACTCAATTGAAACAATCCAATATAAGCGGTCAGCTTCCAGTAGAATATAAACAATATCAAGAGGCTTGTAAAAAGCTTGATAGGGTATTACATGAAATTTCTAAGATGGATTTTAAAAAGCATAGCGATATTATATCGGCGGCAAGCAAAGATGTTGTAAAAGGATACACATCAATGTTACAAAATGGGGAATATGAAAGGCTTGATAATTCAGATAGTGATGTTGTTTCTTATAAAATAGTTTTTCCGCAACAGCTTGTAGAACAAGGAAATAATGCAGTTATTGATGAACTTTATTCAGACAGTAAAGTATTGCCATATATTTCTATTTTGAAGACGGCTGCAGGAATCAGTAAAGATACCTTAAAAGAATACTGCGCTCAATTTGTGCAATATATAGGTGATATTGATTTTGTTGTGGATATTGACGAAAAGACTGATACGATACAAAGTTTGTATGTGTATTTGATTTATAATGGCAAAGAAGCATGTAATCTTACACTTTATTTTCATGAGCAGTAAATTGAGAAGGTAAGATAATAAAATTTTATTGCCTTTATTGTCTGTATAATGGGGTTAAAACCCTCGCCTTAAGGCGAAACCTTTAG
>CAJUKN010000034.1 GCA_910587485.1 uncultured Lachnospira sp. | reverse complement strand
TCAGTTGTCAAAACCCAACTCTCAATCTATTTGATATGAATCCGAGAGGCTATATCAATATGACTTTTCTTGAATGGTATCAAAATTTTTTTGAGGAAGTTCTTGCGGGATATGATACATATCAATATGGTTATTATATGCTTGGCAATGAAAATGAGTTGATGGAAAGGTATGCAAATGCAGATTTAGAGACAAAAAGCAATATTATATGCACTTTTTTTAAATTTAAGTCCATTCATAAAAAAGCGCTGTCCTTTCTTTGCCATTTTGATGGTATTGAGAATGTGAGCAGACTTCAGCTTATTTTGAAGTTTGATGTTGATAAAGGACTTGAATTTTTTGATTATTTTTTTGATGGTGACAGTGAGCAAATAAAAATAGCTGTTGAGGCTTGTTTAAGTATACCTTTGGTATACAGACAATCCTATTATGATAAAATGCTTCGTTTTATCTATGGCGATTATGGCAATTTTGATGATGACCTTAAAAGAAAAGCCTTACTTTTTATTAGAGATACAAAAACATTGTCCGCAGGTGATTTATTTGCATTTCTAAAAAATAAAGAAAATTCAGAAAGTATAAGAAAAACGTGTATGTATGCTATTGGAGCAGCAAGAGATAAACTGAAATTTGTAGATACATTTGTTGAAATTTTAAATACAATGGACAGTGAAAAAATTTTGTTAGAAATGACCGTTACATTAAGCAATGTACAAAGTGAAAAGATTGCATGGACATATAAAAAATTAATTCCAAAATATCAAAATAGTGATAATTTTTTGATAGTAAAAAATATGGAATCTTATTTGAAGCGCTTAAAAGATAAGGAGCAATATGAGTTTAAATCATTTAAAAAATAGGAAGAAATATGAATTTAAATGATTTAAAAGATAGAAAGTAAATTTTAAAAGGCTGCTGAAAAGAGCAATAAATCAAATGTTATAAGCAAGTAATGAAGCAGATGGCGAATATCCTTTGACTCTTATAGCAGCCTTCAATTTGTATAAAATTTATTGAGTTTTTACTTATGTTTGCAATAAAGTTACAATATTATTTTCCCCTTTTTTTAATTGATGTATATGCTAAAACTGGAAGTGCGATAAGTTCCACGATGTTATTTTTTAATACGAATTTAATTTTGTTTATTCGCCATAATATATACTCATAACCATTTGTGCAGATTCAACCATCGTGTTGCCGCTGTCCATACTGCATTTTTGAATATATCGAAACGCCTCATTTTCGGTCATATTATTGCGTTCCATAAGAACAGCTTTTGCTGAATCAATTATTTTTTGTTCTTCAGGACTTCTTTTTTGTGGTTTGGAACGTTTCTTTTTTCTTCGTTGTAGCTGTGTCGTAAACATCATCTCAATAGTTGAGAGAAGTTCATTGGTTTTTATTGGCATTGCGACACATACAATGTCATTGTCTTGACAATCTTCCCAATGATTGTGGGAAGCGACTAAAAGCATCTCAAAGCTTTTTGGTTTATATTCATAAAGTTCTGTGTAAACCATGTTATCAGAAAGTTTATATCCACACAGGATAATGCCGTCCGACAAATTATCTGCTTGATTGATTACTTGTGCGCCTGTCACACATGCGGGTGCTACATCATATCCCTTATATAACAAGAGATTGCGAATAGCTTTTGCCTCATCTATTTTTGGGAATGCAACGATTATGGTTGCCATACTTTGCCTCCAACTTTGTCAATGTCTAATCGGTTGTTTTGGGTAAATGATTTAAAATTTTGCAAGGTATTCTTCTAGTTCCCATTGGGAAATATGTGTGCGGTAATCGTTCCATTCTTTTAATTTTGCATCAATATATTTTTCTGTAATATGTGAACCAAGTACGTCACATACAAATGCATCTTCTTTCATACATTGTATTGCCTCATATAAATTAGCGGGTAAACTTTCAATTCCTGCCTGTATTCGCTCAGCCTCTGTCATTTCAAAAATATTACAGTCTACAGCATGAGGAACTTCTAATTTATTTTTAATACCATCAAGACCTGCTGCCAGACAAAGTGCAAGTACAAGATAAGGATTAGAGGAAGGGTCTGGATTTCTAAGTTCAATTCTTGAATTATTATCTCTTGATGCAGGTATTCTTATAAGAGGACTGCGGTTTGTAGCTGACCATGCGATATAGATAGGCGCTTCATAACCGGGAACCAGTCTTTTATAAGAATTGACTAAAGGATTGGTAATAGCAGTCATTCCTTTTGCATGTTTTAATAATCCTGCTATAAAATGATATGCAGTTTTTGACAGTTTAAGAGGGTCATTTTTATCCGTAAATACATCGTTTCCCTCTATATCGGTCATAGACATATTGACGTGCATACCAGAACCATTTACACCATATTTTGGTTTTGGCATAAATGTGGCATATAAGCCATGTCGTTTAGCAATCGTTTTTATTGCAAGCTTAAATGTTAAAATATTATCGGCTGTAATCAGTGCATGGTCGTATTTAAAGTCAATTTCATGCTGAGATGGCGCTATTTCATGGTGCGATGATTCAATTTCAAAATCCATATCTTCTAATGTAAGAACCATATCACGTCGTACATTTTCGCCTAAATCCATTGGACCTAAATCAAAATACCCCGCCTTTTCATGGGACATCGTCGTTGGCTGTCCATTTTCATCGGTGTGAAATAAGAAAAATTCACATTCTGGTCCAACATCAAAAATATAACCCATTTCTTTTGCTTGTTTGATTACATTTTTAAGAATATTTCTTGAATCGCCAACAAATGGCTTTCCATCTGGTGTATAGACATCACATATAAGACGCGCTACTTTTCCTTGTTGTGGTCTCCAAGGGAATATTTCAAATGTATCATAATCAGGGTGTAAATACATATCGGATTCTTCAATTCTTGCAAATCCTTCCACAGAGGAACCATCAAACATACATTGATTATCAAGTGCCTTGGCTAATTGGCTTGAAGTAATTGCCATATTTTTAAGCACGCCAAATATATCAGTAAATTGAAGTCTTATAAATTCGACATCTTCTTCTTCAACCATGCGGAATATATCTTCTTTGGAGTATCTGCCTTCCAATTTTTTCATAAATAAATCCTTTCATTTTTGGTAAACATAAATTTTATTATCTTTATAGGAAATGTTTTTACATAATAAAATTATTATAACAAACGCTTATTTTAGAGTAAAGTATTTTTAAATAGGGAATCCTGTGTCGTATTTTATACAGATATTTCTATTAGATATCAAAGCTGATATTTAATTGATTAAATGGTGTATCTCATTGTTGATTTATAAGTTTCTACTTGAAAATGTCCATATATTTTAGTAAAATTACTGGAGTTACATATAATATAAGGAAGTCAATATTGAAACCAATGTACGAAAGGATTATTTTATGGTAACACAAAATAAAAGAAAAAGAAGAAGCTTACGAAAGAAAAAACAAAGGCAAAAACAGCTTGCGATTATATTTGCGTTGATAGCAATTACCTGTGTTTGTCTGATTGCAGTAGTAGCAGCGTTTGTCACCAAAACAAAAAAACCAGAAAATGGAGATGTAGCACAGTCAGACCCTACAACAGAAGCTGTTACAGAGCCTCCGACAACAAAGGAGCAAATCGTCAATATTGATTTGATGATGATAGGAGATATGTTGATACATGAAGGGGTTTATAAGTCTGGTAATGATGGTGAAGGCAACTACAATTTTGACCATCTGTTTGCAAATATTGCAGATGATATTGCTGCTGCCGATATGAGGATTGTTAATCAAGAGACGATTCTTGGCGGTGTTGATATGGGACTTAGTGCTTATCCTTGTTTTAACAGTCCACAGGAAATAGGCGATGCAGAAGTTGCCGCTGGCTTTAATATTATACTTCATGCAACCAATCATGCGATTGATAAAGGCTTAAATGGTCTGTTGGCAACCACAGAATTTTGGAATACAAAACACCCAGATATTCCTTATCTTGGTATACATGATTCCGCAGAAAGTGCAGACAAGATTTATGTATATGAAAAAGAAGGTTTTAAGGTAGCAGTGCTTAATTATACGTATGGAACAAATGGTATACCAATACCTTCATCTGCACCATATTGTGTAGATACATTTGATGATGAAGAAAAAGTAAGAAATGATATTAAGCGTGCAAAAGCGATGGCAGATATGGTTATTATGTGTCCACATTGGGGTACAGAGTATGTTTATGAAGCAACCGATTATCAAAAGTATTGGACAAATGTATTTCTTGAAGAAGGTGTTGACCTCGTACTTGGAACCCACCCTCATGTTATTGAACCTGTAGAGGAATTTACAAGGGAAGATGGTTCTAAAATGGTCGTTTATTATTCACTTGGCAATTTTGTTTCTAATCAAGATGAAATGCCTCGTATGATTGGTGGTATGGCTAAAGTGCGCCTAACCAAAAAGAATGATGAAGCCTATATTGATTCCTATTCATTTGTACCATTAGTTACACATAAGCAATTTGGATATAAACTCATTACAACATATAAGTTAGAAGATTACACAGAAGAGTTAGCAAGTGCAAATGCAATTCGCAATGACGGAAATCATTGTTATACAACATATGGAACATGTTATTGCGGAGCGCATCAGATGCAGCTTCCTACACATGGTTCTAGTAATTTTTCACTCCAATACTGTAAAGATTTTGTAAAAATGGTA
This sequence comes from uncultured Lachnospira sp., assembly GCA_910587485.1. Classification (GTDB taxonomy): domain Bacteria; phylum Bacillota; class Clostridia; order Lachnospirales; family Lachnospiraceae; genus Lachnospira. The sequence goes on along the minus strand of CAJUKN010000034.1, from coordinate 8,409 downwards.
ATGGGAGAAGATTATTAGAAGTGATAGAGACTTTTCTGATGAGATTAAATAAAAATCAGCATCGAGTTTTTCACTAGATGCTGATTTTTGAGTTGTTATTTATATTATTTTATTTTTGAAAAAGAATAAATTAAGGGAAAAGTAAATATACTTGAATTTACAATAATAAAATGATATGATGAACTTATAAAATGAGAAAGGGAAAAATATGAGCAATGTATATGATGGTGTATTTCGGACTATCTTAAATGATTGTCGTAAATTGATTATTCCAGTAATTAATGAAATTTTCAAAGAGGAATACATAGGAAATGAAGAAATCCAATTTTTTCCTAATGAGCATTTTATAGACCAACAAAATGCAGCAGATAAAGAGCGAATAACTGATACAAATTTTGTTATTATTGGCAGAACAAAAAAGAGATATCATATTGAATGTGAAAGTAGTTTGCCAGATGGTAAAATTACAATACGATTGTTTGAGTATGATGCACAGATAGCACTTGATGAAGGTGAGATTACAGAGGAAACCTTAACAGTGACATTTCCTAATACAGCTGTGTTATATCTTAGAGCATATAAAAAGACACCAGATAAAATGAAATATATAATAATTACTCCGGGTGGAACAATACAATATGATGTGCCAATTATGAAAGTACAGATGTATTCACTTGATGATATTTTTGAAAAACACTTATTATTCTTAATTCCATTTTATATTTTTTCACATGAGAAAAAATTTTCAGAGTATGATAATAATAAACAAAAATTTTCAGAATTAAAAGCAGAGTATCAAAGTATTTTGAAAAGACTTGATGAGTTAGAACAACAAAAAGTGATAGGAGCATTTGACAAGCGAACAATTATAGAACTTTCTGATGATGTTGTTAGGGAAATTACACAGAAGTATAAAAATGTGCAGAAAGGCATGGGTGATATTATGAGAGGAGCAATGATTGAAACAGAGGCACATAGAATTAAGATAGAAAATCAAAAAAAGATTGCAATTAGATTGTTAAAGACAGGAAAACTAACGATTGAAGAGATTGCAGAATGTTCTGAACTTAGTATTATAGAAGTAGAACAACTTGCAGACCTTCAAACTGTATAAAGTAATGGAAATCTTTTGTCAACGGACTATTGTTCCATTTGATTTTGATATTATAAAGCAGGAAAATAACTGAGTTTCAGATTATTTTCCTGTTTTTTATGTATAGAGAGTATAAAAAAATAGTAACAAAAGCTGAATAGCAAGTAAAAAAATTTTATCTGCTTCATTGTATAGGAGAGAATTTATGAATTTATTATTAGTAGAAGATAACGAATCAATTATATTAGGATTGGAATATTTGCTTAAGGAAGAAGGTTATACATATGCAGTTGCAAGAACTTTTGAAGAAGCCGCCACGCTTTTTGGACAACAATATTTTGATTTAGTGCTGCTTGATATTACGCTTCCCGATGGAAATGGATTTGAACTTTGCAAACAATTCAAAAAAATTCAAGAGATACCTGTTATTTTTTTGACGGCAAAGGAAGAAGAAAAAGACGTTGTGCAAGGCTTTGATGTAGGGGCTGATGATTATATTCAAAAACCGTTTCGTAATAGAGAACTAATTTCACGCATTAAAAATGTTTTGCGCCGAAGCGGAAAGTCACAAGATGTCTTATGCTGTAAATTTTTAAAACTAGATACGAAAACGGGCAAAGCGTATAGTCATGGAGAAGAGGTTGTTCTTACAAAATTAGAATATAAAATTTTAAGCAGTATGATGAATAATCAGGGAAAGCTATTTACCAGAGATGAAATTTTAGCAGGCATTTGGGATGCTGCTGGAAATTTTGTAAATGATAATACACTTACCGTTACTATGAAACGGATTCGCAAAAAAATTGGGGATTTGGACGGAGAAATTATTAAAACAGTGCGTGGTATGGGATATAGAATTGAGAAAGAGTAGAGTGAAAAATGATGTGGGGTACAAATAAATCCTTTCAAAAGTGTATCATTATGATAGTGATAGTTATGGTAATCATAACAGCAGCATGGAATTTTTCTATACAGCAGACAATGCAGGAAATGTCCGATGGATATTATAATGTTATTGCAGTTTTACTGGAAAATGTAAAAAAGCAATATCCAGATTTTGAGGAAGAAAGATGGATTGAGATTTTAAATAAAAATGAACTAGAAAAAATAGATGGGCATATGCTTGAGCGTTATGGGATATTTCCACAAGACATGCCAATTTTAAGTCAAGGAAGATATCAGAAAGAAATTCTTATTGTAAGTAATTTTTTACTTATATTTTTGTGTATAGGGATATTGTTGTTGATTTGGCTTTATCAAAGACGGCGTGACAAAAAAATTGGGGAATTGACTTCTTATATACGAAAGATTGAGCAGGGAATATATGCTTTGGAAATGGAAGACAATAAAGAAGATGAATTGAGCGGACTAAAAAATGAATTGTATAAAGTTACCATTATGTTAAAGAAGGCAGCAGAACAATCAAGCAGTGGAAAAAAAGCGTTGGCAGATTCGGTATCCGATATTTCGCATCAATTAAAAACGCCTCTTACATCCTGTCTTGTTCTTTTAGATAATCTTTCAGAGAGTGAGCATATGGAAGAGGCAACACGACGTAAGTTTTTGTCTGAAATTACAAGACAGATTACAAATGTAAATTGGCTTGTGGTAACACTGTTAAAATTATCGCGAATGGATGCAGGCGTTATTGAGTTTGAAAAAAATATAATTTATGTGGATAGTATGTTGGAAGAAGTGTTTGAAAATTTGGCACTGATGGCAGAATGGAAGCAAATTCAATTAAATAAACAAGGAATGAGCAATGTTGTTATGTATGGTGATAAGCATTGGATTAAAGAAGCTATTACCAATCTGGTGAAAAATGCAATAGAACATAGTCCAATGGATAGGCAGGTGATTGTTCATGTTGATGATAACACCGTGTATACTGCTATTTCAGTGATTGATTTTGGAAAAGGAATTTCTCCAAAAGAACAAAAACATATTTTTGAGCGATTTTATAGAAGCAGCACTGCAAAGGAAGACAGTGTAGGGATAGGCTTAGCACTATGCAAGGAGATTGTGGAGAGACAGAATGGATATATTACAGTATCATCAGAGGAGGACAAGAAAACAACATTTTTAATAAAATTTTTAAAATCTTAAAATTGTCATCAAAATGTCATTTTGCTTTGTTATGCTATCAGCATAAAGTAAATGAAAGGACGGATGTAAATGGAAATTTTAAGAACAGAGCGTTTAACAAAAATTTATGGAGAGAAAGAAAACCAAGTTGTAGCTATCAGCGATATTAATTTATCTATTAAAAAAGGAGAATTTGTTGCGATTGTTGGAAGTTCTGGAAGCGGGAAGTCCACATTGCTTCATATACTTGGCGGGGTTGACCGTCCAACAGATGGCAGTGTTTTTATTGAAGATGAAGATATTTATCGTTTGAATGATGATAAGTTAGCAATTTTTAGAAGACGTCAAGTTGGATTGATTTATCAATTTTTTAATTTAATTCCTGTTTTAAATGTGAAGGAAAATATCACCCTTCCAACGGAATTAGATGGAAAGACACCTGATGCAGAATTGTTAAGAGAACTTACAGAAACACTTGGATTGAGTAAAAGGCTGCGTCATTTGCCGAATGAATTATCTGGAGGGCAGCAGCAGCGTGTAGCTATTGGCAGAGCGTTGATGAATCGTCCAGCGATTATATTGGCTGATGAGCCAACAGGAAATCTTGACTCGAAAGCAAGCAAAGAAATTATTGAATTATTGAAATTATTTAACCGTAAATATATGCAGACCATTATTATGATTACCCATGACTTGGAAATTGCAAAACAAGCAGATAGAGTGTTGACGATTGAAGATGGAAAAATTGTCAGTGACCGCAGAGATAATGTAAGAACTGCGACTCAAAGAGATATTTTAGATAACAAAGGTCAACATGTTATTTTAGAATAGGAAAGGCAGGGAATCATAATGAAAGTATTAAACAAGTTGGTGTTGCGCAATTTTTTTCTAAATAAAAAGCGTACAATTGTTACAATTATTGGTATTTTATTATCAACAGCATTGATTACTGCAATTGCCAGTATGGCGGAGAGTTTTCGTGCCAGTATGGTAGAATATGAAAAGAAATACAGCGGTGATTTTCACTATGCTTTTTATAATGTTAAACAAGAAAATCGAAAATATTTTGAAAATAATCGAAATATTGAATCATTAGGTTATATGTATGATATTGGATATGCCATGCTTGAGGGCAGTACAAATCCAGATAAACCTTATTTATGTATTTATGCAATGAACGAAAATGGCATGAAGGCAGCAGGAGTGGATTTGATTGAAGGAAGATTGCCGCAAAATGACCATGAAGTTATTATTTCAAAACATATTTGGACAAATGGAGGCGTTTCTTATAAAATAGGCGATAAACTGTCGTTGGGTTTAGGAGAGCGTCTTAGTGAAGGAGAATCATTAACCCAAAATAATCCATTTATGAGTGAAGAGGAAGAATTGCAAGTCAATCAACAAGTAGAATATACGATTGTTGGATTGATGAAACGTCCCAATAAGCATATAGAGCCGATATTTGCGCCGGGATATACGATGATAACCTTTTTGTCAGATAAAGATAATTTCTCACATGTGAATATTTATGCGAAATATACAGAGTCCGCAATACAAAATCGAGATAAAGTAACCGCTTCTATTTTAGGTGTTTCAGAAGACGTCTATAATCGTTATAATCGTGGTGATATAGATAGAGAGGTTGTAACACAAATGAAAAAGGTTGCAGCTTCTTATGTATGTAATATTTGGCTGTTAAAGTGGGAACTGATGCTTTTTTCAGACAGTACAAAGAGTATGTTATATGGTGTGGCAGGTATTGCTATTTTGATTGTTATTTTTACTAGTGTATTTTGTATACGAAATAGTTTTATTATATCGCTGACAGAGAAAATGAAGCTATATGGTATGATGTCATCAATAGGTGCAACAAAAAAGCAGCGCAAGCGCTTGGTGCATGGAGAAGCCGTACTGCTTGGCTGTATTGGTATTCCATTAGGCATTATATGCGGCACACTTGCAACTTATATTATTGTAAAGTGTACAGGAAATCTTATGATAACTGTTTTAGGAGTGGAATTGGTTTATGTATTTTCTGTCCCTGCAGTGATAGCAGGTATCATATTGGCGGCATTTACACTTTATTTTTCAGCAGGAAAAGCAGCTAGAGAAGCAGCAAAAGTTTCTCCAATTGTTGCTATACGAGGCAATAAAATGATTCGTATTAGGGCAAAAGAACTTCGCACGCCAAAAATTTTTAATCGCTTGTTTGGTGTGGGAGGAGCGATTGCATACAAAAATTTGCGCAGAGCAAGAGTAAAATATAGAACAACCGTTATTTCTATTGTAGTGAGTGTAGGGGTGTTTATTGCTATGGTAACATTTACACAGCTTGGTTTTGAAGCCTCTTCAATATATTATAAAGATGTTCCATATCAAATCCAATTAACTGTATTTTCCGAGGAGAATTTTGAAGAAGCAACTCAGATTACACAGATGGAGGGTGTAAAGCAGTACGAAATTTTAAGACAAGGGGAAATGCTGGTAAAGGTATCAGACATTCCTTTTACTACACAATATTTGCGATATATACCAGAAATTGTAAAACAAAACAGTTCTCTTTCCTTTATGGTGGCTTCTATTGGGGATGCAGAGTATGAAGCGTATTGTAAGAAATTAGGATTATCACCAGATAAAGTAAAAGACAAAGGGATATTAATTGCTGATTATCTAAGTTATGAAAAAGGCGGCAAACGTACTACAGGAATGAAATATGAATATAAGTCTGGCGATTTTATTCATGGGTTGACGCCAAAAATTTCTAATGATGAATATAATAGTGACAATTTGGCAGCAAATTTAGATGATAATAAGCAGATTGATATTGAAATTGCTATACAAACCAATGAGCGTCCAATAGGACTTTATGATACAAACAAAACAAGTGTAGAAGGAATTATTGTGGTAAGTGATGAATGGATGAAGAATCATCAGGGTTATGGTATGCCATATAGTTCGTTAAATATTTACCTTCAATGTGACAATCCTGATGAGATACAAAAAAACTTTGAAAATGAGGCAACTTTTGTAAAATATAACTTGGGTAATTTAAAACAGGAATATGAACAAAGACATTCTACAATAGTGTTGTTTTCCATATTTTTATATGGATTTATTATTGTTATATCACTTGTTGGCATTACGAATATATTTAACACCATTACCACGAATATGGAATTGCGCTCAAGAGAGTTTGCTATGTTAAAATCCATTGGTATGACAAAAAGAGAATTTAGAAGAATGGTATGGCTGGAAAGTGTATTTTATGGGGTAAAATCATTATTGATTGGGATTCCAGTGGGAATTGTGTTGTCTATTTGTTTCTATAAGGCTTTTTCAGAGGGAATTGAAATCCCATATCAATTACCATATGGAGGAATCTTGATAGCTATAGCAGCAGTGTTTGTTTTATTGTTTGCAACAACACAGTATTCAATGAATAAAATTAATCGAAAAAATATTGTTGAAACAATACAGAATGAGAATATATAGTATTATATAATATGTTATTTATATACCATAAAATAATTGAAATTTTATGGTATTGATGATATGATTATATATGGCAAAAGCCAACGAAACAAGAATGTTTCAAGAAGAGTATCCATGACAGAGTGGCAACCTCCTGAACCAATACCCTAGCTGGCTAGGAGTACATAGGAAAGGAGGTGCGCGATATGACAGCATTTGAGATTATCTCAATTTTCATTGGAATTCTAACTTTGTTAGCAACCTTTGGCAGCTTGATTGTTGCGTTTCTTGCTTTTCTCATAAGAGATAAGGACAACAAGAAAAATTAAAAATGCCTCTCTGTCTGCACCACAGAGAGGCAATGTCCGTTAGGACAATCCACTTTTGTTTGGGAGCATCCACTTTGGAGTGGATGCTTTTCTTAGTATTTAATATAACATAAAAGATAGAAAATGACAATGATTATTATATAATATTTTATTTTTCTCAATCATCATTATTATATTATTATCATATATTATAACAATCATTTTTGATTGGAAATACTTTTATATGTTTAACCCCATGCAAAAATTTAAAAATAAAGATTTAAAAAAGGAGGAATCCAATACAAAAGTTACTCGTGCTGTATACCTTATCTCGACCGCTATTATTATAGCTGCACTTGCCATTTTTTTATATTATCACCCTCTTGATGATATTCGTACAATGCAGTCTGCCAATTCAACCAATATAGAAAATAATGGAGATGATAGTGGTCGATTGATTGCAACATCAACAAATGCAGAATCAAATGGTACCTCTGAAAAAACAAATAATGCGAAATCAACAGGAATTGGCGGCGGAAATATTGTCGGGGACAGCCGTGCAGGGAAGAAAGATTTGCCAATTTACTGTGTTAAAACAGATGAAAAAAAGGTTGCTTTATCGTTTGATGCTGCATGGGGTGCTGAAGATACATTAGATATTCTCAATATACTTGACAAATATAATGTTAAGGTTACATTTTTTATGACAGGCGGCTGGGTGAAAGAATATCCAGATATGGTAAAAGAAATTTATACTCGCGGACATGATTTAGGCAATCACAGTGAAAAACATAAACAGATGAGCAAATTGTCAGAAGCCGAACAAATACAAGAAATTTCTTCTGTGGACGCAAAAATAAAAGAAATTACAGGATATGACTGCTTTTTGTTTCGCCCACCATATGGGGATTATAATTCTACATTAATAAAAACTACATATGGAATAAATCATTATCCTATTCAGTGGGATGTTGACAGCCTAGATTGGAAAGATTATGGTGTGTCAAATATTATCAAGACCGTTACACAACACAAGGCTTTGGGGAATGGTTCCATTATCCTTATGCACAATGGAGCAAAATATACGGCTGAGGCTTTAGAAACGGTTATTACAAGTCTGCAAGAACAAGGGTATACGTTAGTTCCAATTTCACAATTGATTGTAAAAGAGAATTTTCATATGGACGGTACAGGCAGACAAATTGCAGATTAAATATGTTCTTATTTTTATATGAATTTTATCAAACAATGAAGTATATCATTGTAAATGTATGTTTTAGCTTGCAGATAATAAGCCAAGTTTTCTAGGCTTGAAAAAAATACATTGTTATTTTTTATAATGAACAATATAATAAATTTGTCAGACCGCCTGTTATATGAGCGGTCTGATTTTTTTGTTTAACAATTAATAAAACCACCTGCTATGCAGGTGAGTTCCCAAATAGCTTTAGC
>CAJUKN010000033.1 GCA_910587485.1 uncultured Lachnospira sp. | reverse complement strand
GTGACAATGAAATTTCAGATGGCTTTGTTTTTCTATCTCCTGTATAAATCACATACAACTCAGGCATTGGTATCTGTACTTTTTTGCTTTTATATAAACTCTGCTTGGTACGCTCAAAATAATTATGGTAGTCTGTATCAGAAAATATACTCTTCTATAATTATCCTACCATGAAATTTCCTGTTTTTCAATAGGTTTGTCATTACTTGTTCTGCTCCCTTATTTTATAAAACAGCACTCACAAGGAATACCCCATGAATGCTGTAAGTTATTTGTCTTAATCCAGATACAATATATCATTCTATCAAACCATCTTATCACTTGCTATTTTTTCAAAAATAATTTTGATACTCAATAACACTCTCATCTAACAAGGAAAGAGGGACTTTATGTCCATATTAGATTATCAAAACATTGTAACAGCTATATCTATTTCATCTGCTCTTATAGAGCAATTACAACTACTGCTTCATACAAAGAATTATTCAGAAACAAGTCATTATGCTATTGCTTATTATTTTTTACTTTCATCTAAAGAACTATATATTAACAATGATTTTTATTTACATCAACATCTCTCAATAGAAGAACGCCATACAAAGAAAAACTATCCTATCAGATTTGCAGAAAACCTTACAGACTATCTTACTAAAATCTATAAAAATCCAGAAAAATATAGTGTAGCCTTTGGTTTAACTGAGCATAAAAAACTGGCTAAATTACTTTGTTCTATTAAAAGAAATTTTGGTAATGACTTTATTTATTTTTGTCGCATTACAGTCACTCGAAAAAAAGATAAGCAAAATAAAATTATCTCTAACACTAAAGAGCTTGAAATACTAAACAGAGACTTAAAAGAAACAATAAATGACTTATACTACAATCATGGTCTTTATTATTTAGATGTAGAATGAGACAATGGTATTATAGAAAAAATCATCACATCTTTTCCTTTTAAAAATGCAACACCATATTAAAAATTAGTATCGCAATAGAGTTTTTCTATATTATACAAACATAATTTGAGGTCATGGTTATTTTTATGACAAATTTTAAAATCAACTTTCAAAAAAGTAAAATCCCCACAAACTCAAATGTTTATGGGGATTTTATAAGAGGCGACAACCAGATTCGAACTGGTGATGAAGGTGTTGCAGACCCACGCCAAACGCCCCTGTAAGCCAGTGTTTATAGGCTTTTCAAGGAATTTTAAGGGGCTGTGACAAATTCGTGACAAACCTTTATATCCATAAAAATATATCTTAATTCATTATCACATTTATTATAAAAGTCTAAACACGAGCTTTTACTTTCTTTACAGTAAGAATCTATTATCACTAACATACCCCGCCTTCTTAAAAAATAGCAAATATAGAACCAAAAATCAACTCATCCTATCAAAAAAGAGTTTGCAAAACTAAAATCGCAAACTCTTTTTCATAAAATACTACTGACTCATTAACCCTGATATTACATTTAAAGTTTCCTTCTTCTTTTCCATATCTGTATGATTTGCATAATGCAGCGTCACCCTGATATCTCCATGACCTACTAAAGAAGCAATCGTAGCCAAATCTCTATTCTCATCATTCACCAAAAGTGAAATAAAGGTATGTCTTAGAGAATGACTGGAAAGTGAATTTGCATTAATATTACTTACAATCTTTTTTATTTGATTATTATAGTTATTCGGTGTCAAATACCATCCTTTTGATGTAGGCATAACCAGATTATATGTATTTTCTATCCCTTCACATCTTTTTCTTAAAATATCTAAACATTTATCAATAATACTGCCCTTTTTATAAGGAATCTTTCTTCTGCTTGAATTTGACTTTGTAGTAGATATATATGGCTTGGTTCTCTTTGCAGATGAGTCACTTTCATCAAAATTCTTAACCCATGATACTGAATGTTGAATGTTAATGATATCTTCTGTTACATGTTCCCAGTCTAATGCTCTCAACTCACCGCTTCTACACCCAATCGCCAACTGAAGAACAACTCCTGCTCCATATGGATAAATCGCATTTCCTTTTTCATCTACCCTTAATGCTTCCTCAACAAACACACTTACTTCATCAGCCGTTAATATATTGACCTTTTGATTTTCTCCATTACTTGCATGAATCAATCCATTTCTTTTGACATATAAAGCAGGATTACTCAACATATATCCATTCTTCATTGCCTCATTAAATGCGGCTGTTAAGAAATTCTGTGCTTTCTTTACAGTAGAATCGGATAACCCCTTTTCTTCCAACTCATTAATCAAACGTTGGATATCATCTGGTTTTACCGCCTGAAGCTGTTTTCTTAATAATAATTTCCCCTCTCTTGTTTCTTTAATCTGACTCTTATATGTCTGATTCATTCTGGAATAAGAACTTGCGGACACTCGCCCGCCCTTTGTTTTGTTGCGTAACTGTTCTTTCTCAAAATCTAAAGGTTTCTTATAAGTTTCCAGCCAGTAATCCAGCCATTTCATCACCTTCCAGTGACTACTCACTGTTCCATTTCGGATAGTATCCTCAAAAAGTTGATTAAATTTTCTTTTTACATCAGCGATACTCTCCCCCACCTCACCTACATATGTAATTGATTGTCCCTTATACATTTTTCTTGCACGATATGCACCGCTTGCCAATTTATCAACACTACAATTTACAATATTGCTCATAACAGCAAACCTCCTCTTTCATTTACTCTAAAGTTATCTCACAGTCAACATTTGAATGCAGCCACTCAAACAAATCAGATTCCAATATTAAATATTGATGTTGAATCTTAACCGCTGGTATCTGTTTATTCTTCAGCAGCTTATACACAGTGTTCTTGCTTAAGCCAAGTATCGCCGCAACTTGCATTGGCTTTAAAACGTTATCTTTATCCACATCCATTACTCCTTTCATTTAAAAGATGTGAATAATAACCCGCATCGCATAAAGCATTCAAACAAATCCAATCTCATAAACCTTTATTTTTCAGCATACAGACCATGTTCTTAACCGTAGCGATATTAACTCTCAATAGAATAAATGTGTAGTGTGTACTTCTCACAAAAATTCAATCCAATTTTTACATTTATTTTGTTGCTATTTGCATATTCCTTTCATTCTCAGTAAAATATCTCAAAATTTAACCTCATCAAGGAAGTCCCCCACTTCAATGTTGCAAAGACATAAGTGGGGGGGACTTCCTTGTTTCAGTGGGAGTATAAGCTCCCACTGAAAAGCTACGATAGCAGCTATGAGGTTATGAGCAAGTAGCGTAGATTGCGAATATCCGCTTAGCTATACTTTCTTTATTACCTTTAACATCTTATACTTTCTTTTTTTTCTTACATAAACGAAAATAAATCTATCCAGATTTATTACAAATCCTTACAAAAAATACATAAAAATTAGTACACAATGACAACTTTTCCATAAATCTACTCATTACCAAATCTATATTCTTTTATTTATTCTATCTTACAAAGGCTAATATTTTTCTCAATAGCATCTTCAAGTTCCTTACTGCCGATTCCAATATATCTCTGTGTTACAGTTACGCTGGAGTGCTGGAGCAGCACTCTTACCAGTTCAATATTATAATGATTATTTACATACACATTTGTGGCAAATGCCTTGCGAAAGCTGTGTGAGCCTATCCCCTTAATTTTAAGATATTCACAGGTTACTTTGAGATGTTTTAATACCGCCCTTTCTGTTATGGGAAACAATCTTGCTTTCGGGCTAATGCTGTTATCATAAGCATAATCACGAATAAAATTATAAACTTTCACTGGCACTGTAAAATTGCGATATTTGCCAGTCTTTTGTTCATGCATATCAAGTCGATACCGGTTGCCATCTCTCATAAAAGAATCCATTGTCAGATTTAAAATATCACCAACACGCAACCCCAGATTATACTCAAGCTGCAGCACAGTCGCAATTCTTTCATTCGGCTTGTATTGTACCCCCTCATACTTAAAACCTTTTTGCATAGTTGAAATAATATGTTTATATGTTTCCTCATCAATTGCTCTTGTTCTTTTATTCATCTTATCCACTCCAATCTAAAATACATTCATTCCAAACATATCACTTATATACATCAATATAAATCTGCAATACCTCAACATTTCCCATAGTTCCTAATTCTACACCTCGAAAGTTCCATAAAACAGCTAAAACAAATCTTAAATCCCATAATTGCGCCATAGTTCCTAATACCGTACAAAAACGAACCAGACTTGACAGCCGTATTTCGCCCAAAAATTGCTTTTTGCCCTACAGTGGCAGCAGTCCCCGCCAAAGTCCATAAAAGCCAATGTAAGACAATATGTGCAAGCATAAAATTGATACTAGCAGCCCGCTTCCTGTCAATACAAAGCCGCCTTATATCTTACTTCCCACGATGCAATATCCCATCCGCTGCGTAACTCCTTGCAAGAATACCAACTGTAATGTCGGTCACACATCTGTATATATATTGATTTCCCGTAGAATTACACTTCAAAACTACTATTAAGCGATTGATATTAACATGTTCCAACTCAGCTAACGCTTTTAAATGTCCTTCAATACCAAACTTATAACGCTTTCCATTTACAATATCAAGATAAGGCTGTTCCAATATCTTCATTGATACATCCATTTTAAAAAGTATAGTGACAAAATTTATAAATGTCTCTACACTTGGAAAACGGTCTACACTTACTACATGCACCATATCCCCAGCACTTAATACCTGTATTAATTTTTGTAAGTTTGATACAGAAATAAAATTCGCTTGTGGTATCTTTTTACTCTTAAAATATGCAAAACTTGTCTGATTATCTTTCTCTGATATCACTGCATACATCATATTTACTACCTCCAATCTATAAAACATTATTTTTGCTACAAAAAATATAACTGTATATGAATCTTATAAAATGAAAGTTCCTATAATTTAGTAACATGAAATTTTAAAGTTCCAATATTGCAAAGTGACAAACTCCATAACTTTTTTCATTTAATAATTGCAACTTTTATAAAAATAGGATTTTTTAGCCATTTTTCGGGCATTTTTAAAAGTGAACAGCCTTCGTATAAAATATGAGTGCTAAAAAGTCACCGTCTATCTATAACTAAATTGTGACAAATCAAAAAAGAGAGTTCCTATAATATTTTCTATTAAAACAACTGAAATCAAAATAAGAAAAAATCAATTCAAATATAGTCAAACTCAAAACGCCAAAAGATTAAATTAGAACAATTAGAAATAATGTTAAATCGAATATAGTCTACATGAAATCAATTGAAATATTATACCCCTACATTATTAAGATACCCAAATACACAACAGCTCACTTTACCAATACTGCTTCAAACGATTTTTGTTAAAATCAAAACAACTGTATTTAAGGATTAGACCAAAAGAATTTAAAAAAGGTGCTTGAAAAACTCAAGCACCAGACTTCCATCTTTTATATTTTATTGACTTAAAAATATGAATTGGCTCTTATTATAATTCACTTGCCAATTCCTCGACTTCTTCTATTGAAAGTCCAGAACCAACTGCAATTTCCTCAAAAGATAGTTTTTTCATCTTCAAAAATCGTTTTGCTGTCTTAATATTGGCTTCATATGTTGCTTCAATCCTTACTTCATGTCTTTCACTCTCCAAATAGGAACGCGTGATTTCCTCTTCATCATATAATACCACCATAATGCAACGACTACCTTTTCCTTATCTTTAAATAAGTCCTACTCTTTCACCATTATATCCGTTGAAATAACTCAGCTTCCAATTCTTTGACAACTTCTAAAGGTAACTCAGCACAATCTGCTATTTCTTCCAAAGAATACTTCTTTTTAAGCAACATACGTTTTGCTGTTTCTATATTAGTTTCATACCTTGCTTTATGCACTGCTTCATGCACTTCACTCTCAACATAAGAACGCATAATCTCCTCTTCATCATATAATACCATCATAATATCAATAACCTCCTTCTCTCTGCTTTCAAGATACTCTCTCAAAACATTTCTATCCTTACAAATTCGGATTGCCTCTAAAATGGATTTCTGTGTTCTTCCATACAAGGCTATCTGCTCATTACATACTTTTGTAAATAGTACATACTGGTTTATGATATCTCCTTCTTTTCCATCATATATCATTTTTACCTTAACATCTAAACAACATTCTCTTCCACCAAAAAATTCTTTTGACAATAAAATTTCAGATGGTTTCGTTTTTCTATCTCCTGTATAAATCACATACAACTCAGGTATGGGTAATTGCACCTTTTTGCTTCTATATAGACTTTGCTTGGTACGTTCAAAATAATTATGGTAGGTTTGTATCAGATACATTAATGCCCTGATAATGATATTTACAGTCCATGTGGACTGTGCCTCTACTAAAATTAGTAACCTATTACCCACCATAAACCCTAAATCATTATAAATATTATCTGTTAGTACATTTTCAATAGTAACATCAGTTAGTTTATCTTCTGTGACATCTTTATCCTCTGGATGAAGTGCCTGATACAACTGTATCAGATATTTTTTATCTTGAAACAGGTTTGTGAAAACACTGTCTTTGATTTTACGTTTCATAATCTCTGCTTGTTCTTTTTGCTGTTCCTTCTCTGATTTTTCCAATGTCTTCACCTTCCTTTAAATAAACTCTTTTATAATCATTTTACCATTAAATCCTGTATTTTTCAATAAACTTCTCATACCTTATTATTCCTTCTTTTCATCTTATAAAAAAGCACTCATAAGGAATACCCCATGAGTGCTGTATAATTATTTATCTTAATTCAAATAAGATTATCTCATTTTTTATACTGTTTTACGTCTTTTACCAAGCACAACTATCACACCAATTGATGACACACCTGCTAATAAATACAATAACATCACGGAATTATCGCCTGTTGCTGGTGTTTCTTTGTTTGAAGTATTATCGCCTGTAACTGGTGATGTCTTATCCTCTGTTGCACCAGATGTTTCAGTATTATTTGTATTATTATCTTCTGTACTGTTATCTTGAATCTTTGGCTCTTCACTTGTAAGCAGATAGCTAGAGCAATGGTCTTGTTTTACTGTTACATACCCCGATTCATCTACAACAATACTTTGTACCTCAGCAAATGTTTTATCCTCATTTAACAGATAATAATACAAAGTCTTGCCTGAATACTGTGTTCCTGCATAAAAGCGGATACTTGCCTCTGCCGGCAGTTTGCCTGAATAATTGTAATTAATCTGAGATACAAAATTATTGCTTGTCACATAAGATGGCAAATCTGTATTATAGGCAGAATTGATTGTTGTACTAAAATCATAGCTGTCTTTGCCCTCTACTGGCTTCATTGTACCTTTTGTAAATGTGAAAGTTACATCATTATCTGATTTAATCACTATATCTTTTGTCTTATTTTCCTCTAAAAGAGTGTTAAAAGTTTCCGATGATACAACAGCATTATCAGATGAAAGGTCTAAGGTATATGTATCAGATGGCTTGTTGTCATCTGCATCTGATTTTTCTGCTAAGTGTATATTAGAAAATTCAACAGCACCATATTTCTCTTGCCACCACTTAACAGAGGAACCACCGTATTCCAATTCTAATTGTGCTATATCAAATTGCAATCCTTCATAATTTACAGGTATAAAAAGATGGTCTTCAAAACTTCCATCTGTAAACATGACTCTCAATTGATACATTTTTGTATTTTCTAAAGTATATGTATTCTTTCCATCTGTACCTATATGCGTAGAAAAGTGATTACCCCATCTACCATCCCACTCATTCCATTGGGCATAAGCAATCTCAAACTGACCTTTTTCTGTACGTGGTATAATCTGTAATTTTCCATCAGAATCTCTATAACATGGTGGTATCTCTGTAAATAGTAACGTTGAAACATCTCCCTCTACTAATCCACTTGCCTCCAAGTCAAACGTAAATGACACTGTATCTGATGTCTGTACAGAAACTTTATTCTCACCAAAATCCCAACCTAAATATTGTTTTAACGCTTCAAAATATTCTTCAGAAATCTGTCTTTCTTCTGCTTCTGTTTCAATATCAACCTTTACTTTTGGTCCATCTGTTACTGTGCCTTCCTCCGCCTTTACAGCACCTACGGATGTAAATACTGTAATCACAGATAATACAATGCCTGCTAACAACTTCATTTTTCTCATATTGTTTTCTCCTTTTATTATAATGTTTTTACATAGTACTTTTATTAATACTATTTATACGCCATTATAGCACTAAAACTTTTATTTATCAATCATTTTATTCAAATTAGACGTTATATTTTTATCTAATGTATATTTTCTCGTTATCTTTCATCTAATAAAAACATTATATCCTTTGTAAAATATTCATAACGTCAAAATGAAAGAGGTAGTCAAATGAACGATGTATTACAGAAAATCAAGGATCTCATGGAAGAAAGAGGCTGGTCTTTATATAAACTCGCAAAGGAATCAGGTATACCCTATTCCTCTCTTAATTCACTATTCCAAAAAAACAATCAACCTACTATCACTACTTTAGAGCGAATCTGTGCAGGTCTCCATATCACGATGGGCGAATTCTTCTCAGACTGTACCCCTTATCGGCAGCCAGAACAGGAATACAACAAAGAAGAAAAAGAAATTATAATGTCTTATCGCAATCTTAACCGCAATAATAAAAAACTCTTCTTAGGATTTTTAACTCTGTTAGAAAAAAATTAGGAGTCTTGCTTTATCCAGACTCCTTTTTACTACCCCTGCTTTATTCCATATTTTCTAATACCTATCTTATGCAGCCTGTTACCCTATCTACACTTACACGATTAATTTTGGTACTACTGTATATCTGCATTTCCACCTCCTATGCGTTTTTATACTCTTTATCTCTACAGCCATTTAAAATTATAAGCAACCTCTATCTCTTTCCATACAATACAGATGTCGACTTAAAAGTGTGTAAATTTAAAACGCTATTCTTCTATCCTAGAAACCTTGTGTGTTTTAAAATAAACTGACTGTTTTAATATTAAGCTAAATAAATTATTTCTCTACTTAATAAAAATACCCCTGTTCTTACCATATACAAGCCTATATTATCTTTTTATGTGTGTTTTTAACCTTGTCTATTTATACCACTGTCTCGCAGTTTTATTTCTCTCTTATGCCTACCCCTGCAATTCTCCGAAAATTTTAAAAAATATGAAATAAATACAGACATCAATTATCTTACTAATCTTACTGTATTAATACCTATGTATATTAGATTTTTGATGTACGCCTATTCGCTATACTGTATTGATACATTTATATAAATATCTGTTATCCAAATATACATAAATTAAAACAAATACACCAATCTTGTTCCTACCATACATCTTAGAGAATAAATCTCTCTATTCTATTAATACATCAACACCATAACTCCTATATCATATATATACAACAAAATAAATAAACCAACTCTATTCTATATCCTATATCTTAAAAAATAAATCTCTCTATTCTATATTGATACATCAATACTAAATCTACTATCACAATATACATAAATTAAAATAAATAAACCAACTCTATCCTCTCCATACATCTTAGGAAATAAATTCATCTATCCTATTTTAACTTAACTACAGCCTGTTATAATTATTATTTATGATGTCCTATATCAATCCAATAATGAATCTATTATTTTATCTGCTTTCCAATTCTTCCTATCTTAATTTTTCTTATTTTATTTGCTTATAATTGTCTATTATACTGTTCAAATTTTCTTGCCCCTTTCTATAGGACATCTTACAAGGAATATCCTGCCTTATTTATCAATTTTTCCATTGGAATTTTAAGTGTCTTTGCCAATTTTGCCACTGTATCAGCTTTTGCATTCAAAATAAAATGTCCATCACTCTCATATTTCTGTATGTTCCTCACAGATACGCCTGATTGCACAGCAAGCTCCATCTGTGTAAATCCGTACATATTGCGGTAAAACCGAAGCATATTATCTTCCGACATTCCCATCTCGTCTGTTTTATAAATGGCTTCTCGCAGCACAAGCTCCTCCAATCCAAAATTGTGATACCCTTCTAACACAATCTGATAATATTGTCCTGAAGGTAGGCGGTAAACTGCCCTTTCATTCATAATATAAGCCATTCCTTCCAATGTATTCTCTCCTGTTTCCACTATCAGTGTTTTCTTATAATAATGAGACGGAAACCCCTCATATCGGTCTAAATTCAACTCATCTTGCGGGCTTATCCGCCACACTGCAACAGGAACATATACACCTTTACAAGGCTTTATTGTTGCATAGGCACATACCCCCAGAGCCTTAAATACAAGCTCATAATCTGGTATTCTTCCTACATGGTGAACTCTGGCAGACGGACATCTTTCCTCCATTTGCCTGATATTCAAGTTACTTCCATATGCGATATAATACGAATTGTGTTCCATGATAATTCCTCTATTTCTGTCTTTTTATAATATCATTATCTCTTAGATTTTATATTGAAGCCAAAAGCTGTGATTCTTATCTTCATTAGGAGAAGTGCTTAGGCACTCCTCCCATGTCTCCATGCAGAATCACCGCTTAAATTTTTCGTCATATGATGCCTGCAGGTTTTAAACTCATCCCCATTTAATCCCAAACGCAACAGCCAGCATCTCATCGTGTACTTTTCATTATCTGAAACGCTCTTTTTGCAGCTTGCTTTCTTTTGTTTTAATGCTTGGGCATTTACCGCCAGACAAAATTGGATGTAAGCCTTCACTTCTCCAGCGTGCATGGTAGAATTAAACAAACGGAACTCAACTGTTCCTTTTGTAAATGTTGCATGCAGATTTAAACCCCTGTACCGACTTTCATTATAATGAGCAGTCCTTAAACCAATTGTATCAAAATACCACATATCGGCTAATGCCTCTAATGTCTTTGGTTTTTTCCTGTTGATTACATCAATCAGTCTTTCATTGACTTTCTGGCAGTACCTCAAACGCTCAAAAGAAACCTGCAATGCCTTATATAAGATATCTTCTTTTTGAGCCATCAGATTAACCAGATTTTTCAATGTTTCTAGTGTATGTGGCTTTGCATCAATGTGAATATGAATCCCACAACTCTGGTTGACAAATGCACCAGCATGTCGGAGTTGTCTTACAATCTCCTGCAAATCTTCGATATCCTCATAGACTAATATTGGACTGACCACCTCTACAGAATATTGTTTGCTGGCAAACACCTTACCACCTGCTGTCTTTTTCTGGCAAGCAATAGAGGCATCGCTCATACATTTCCAAATATTCCCCTTTTTATCCCGAATCTCATAGGCATCATATGTACCTCCTGCATACACAAATGTTGTCTCAAAATACTGTGCTATTACCTCCGCTACTCTTTTTCTTGTTATTCCTGTCATTTCAATCTCAATTCCAAATTTCTGTGTCTTCATATACACATCCTCCATTCTTGTATATTACGTACATTTGTTCTTTTTAGGTTGTGTGTATGTTAGCTCTAGTGTGCAGGTACTGCAATTTATTTCTGCACTCTAAAGTAGACAAAAATATTGCCCTTATATCCTATAATCTTTGTGCAGTAATGCTATCTCATAACTTCAAATTGTCTTACTTTCAACCTTTGCAGCATAACAACTCAAATCTTATTATTTATCCTTATACTACAAATTCCTATCTTTTCAGTATCTATTTATTACATTTCAAATCTCTTATATCTATACTATTATTACAAATTCATCGCTTTTCTCTCATTAGCATATTACATTCTTTCCACTTTTGCCTACTTCTTTTTACTACAATTCTCATCCAAAACTTTTATTGCTTTACTACAAATTCAATAATCTTTTCACTTTTCTTTACTACAAATCCTATTCAAAAACTTGCTTAATCATATTACAAAACAAATGATTTTTTTTAATCAATCTACTACATATTTTAATTTTAACTCTCAATATTACATTACAAATCTTGTATTTTCTTCATAACTTCTTACTACAAAACTGAGTTCAATCTTTAACCGTTATATTACAAATCTTGATATTATTTTCCTTAATCTAACTACAAAAAATTAAGTTTCATGATTACTTTATTGACATTTCATTATTTTTCTGAGATTGAAATTCTCTTGATTGAGATTTAAGTTTCTCATATTGATGCTGGATTATTTCTACTTAAGATTTAAGTTTCTCATATTGATGCTGGATTATTTCTACTTGAGATTTAAATTTTTCAACTGAGATTTAATTTTTTTAACTGAGATTTAATTATATTTTGAGTTTTACATTGATATGAGTTATCCACCTTATAGCTTTTTATTTTTCAAAAAATTTTTATAAAAAGCGGAAAGGGGGACTCTATGTCCATATTAGATTATCAAAATAACATAATGACTGTATCTCTTTGCCCTGCTCTTGTAGAGCTATTACAATCACTGCTTCATACAAAGAATTATTCAGAAACAATATTTCATGGTATTGCCTATTATTTTTTTCTTTCACCTAATGACCTGTATATTAACGATGATTTTTATTTACGCCAATATCTCTCAGCAGAAGAACGCCATACAAAGAAAAACTATTCTATCAGATTTAAGAAAACCTTTATAAACTATCTTTCTAATCCAGAGAAAGAAAAGAAAACAACAAAGAAAATGCTAATGAGGAAATTAAGGAAACTCAAGAAAATACTAATGAAGCAATTAAGAAAAAAAATCCTAACATAAGCAGCACTATTAATCATACGTTGGCTGTGGTATTGCATTTATTAAAAAATATCAATATAAATGAAACTACTAATAAACCACTTCTTCACATTTTAGGAAGTAAATATGATGCTAGGATGTATGGGGCTATTAATAATATATTTGCAACATCTAACATATATTGGCAAACCAGTGTTAAAACTTGTGCAGGTGCATTAGGAATTCATATGAATCATTGCCATGCTAAATCACAGGTCATCAATGACGATGACTGGAACAAAATCAACTTATATCGTACCATTCAAGAATCTCCAGAGGAACTTATCCTTAAAATGATATCTATTCCTTTAAATAAAGATACTTTTAAAGACCTAAAAGAGGAAGCTGATAAAGAAAAAAATCAGCTGAAAGACTCTGGAGTTAAAGTTTCCTCAAAGATTGATATAAATGCTGCCGCCAGATATTTATATTTAAATATCGTTTCTTTTCGTCATATGGGTAATACTTTTCTTAATACAATAAAAGAGAAAAATTACAGAGAAACTTTATCTCGTATTTATTCCTTTCATGAAAAATTAAAGGATACAGTCATTCATGAAAAAGATATTTTTAAAGTAATTAATAAATATCGTAAAAATCCGAATACGCTTTTCATTGTAGACCCAAATTACTTAAATGCTAATGCCTATCTGGACAGAATTATTAAAAAGCCAGAAGAATATGGTGCAGCCTTTGGTTTAAATGAGCATAAAAAACTGGCGAAATTACTTTGCTCTACTAAAAAAAATTTTGGCAATGACTTTATCTATTTTTGCCGCATTACAGCAACCCGTAAAAAAGATAAGAAAAACAAAGTTATTTCTGACCCTAAAGAACTTGAAATATTGGATAGAGACTTAAAAGAGACAATCAACGATTTATATTACAATCATGGTCTTTACTATTTAGATGTAGAATTGGATAATGGAACTATCGAAAGAATCATCACTTCTTTTCCTTTTAAAGATGCAACACCATATTAAAAATTAGTATTGTAATAAAATTTTTCTATATTATACAAGCATAATTTGAGGTCATGGCTATTCCCGTGACAAATTCATGACAAAAAAGATGTGAATAGTTGGTAAAAATTGGTAAAAGATGGTGCATCTGAAAAAATCCAAATTTGAATCTTAGAAAAATTTTTGTCACCAATATTAGCATTATTTTGTCACATGACAAATTTTAAAATCAACTTTTACACAAATAAAATCCCCACAAACTCAATGTTTATGGGGATTTTATAAGAGGCGACAACCAGATTCGAACTGGTGATCAGGGTGTTGCAGACCCACGCCTTACCGCTTGGCTATGTCGCCTTATTCAATTATATTCTGCAATCTAATTCTGACAGTAAGGAAGTTGCAGACCCACGCCTTACCACTTGGCTAAGTCGCCTTATTTAATTATATTCTGCAATCAAATTTTTATGATAAGAAAATTGCAGACCTCTGCCTTATCATCTACTATATTTATTTTAAAATTCCAAATGACTCCAAGGGGATTTGAACCCCTGTTACCGCCGTGAA
>CAJUKN010000032.1 GCA_910587485.1 uncultured Lachnospira sp. | reverse complement strand
GCAACTTGTACACCTTTATCACCCTGTTTTGCCTCTACTGTATCGACCGATATTTGAAGTAAATTTGATGCTTCAACTGTGATATTTGTCAAACCAAGTACACTATCAACAACAGTCAACACAACTAACATAACAGCAAGAACAATTGCTTTTATTTTTTTCATTTATTTTCCCCCTATTTTTATTGTTCTTTATGATAACCTATATAGCAATTCTTTTTTACCTCCATTCATTTTTATTAAATAACAAAGGATTCATAAAACATGGCATTTGTTATTTTAGACATCTTACTTTGCAAAAGCCTATTATTCTGCTATATTAGAAATATCATCAATATTTTAATCTTTAATAACAATAAAATCTAATACACATATCTTATTATAATTTATACAATTATTACCAGTCTGTCAACATTGGATATACTATACTTTATTATCAAAATATAAATATAGACAACATTTAAAAAACCTGCTATAAAATGAATATTTGATAACAAGATATTTGATAGCACTCAAAAATAATATCACACCCCGCAACCATTTTTCATCTTATAACAGGTCTATAAATTAATTTCTTATATATTATCTTCTAATACATATTGTGACATCCTCCCCACCTAAAGAGGCGGGAGCTTTCTTTCACAAGATAAGAAAAATATGTTTTTTATTTTTATCTTTTAACAAACAAGCTTATGATTGCTTATGATGCTTTTTCCATGCTACAAGCATTACAATAACTGCCAAACTACAAACAGTCATAGCCACAAATACCCAAATAGCATTCCAATCACCTGTTTGAGCTGATGTGCTGCTTTGATTTTGATTACTGCCATTAGCCTGTGAATTATTATCTACACTATTATTTGAGACAGGTACAAGAGAACCTATTACATTTAATAGTTCATCTGTTATAGATTCAATATCTTCTTGTGTAGCATTTGCATCATTCATAACAGCTTTTGCTTTTTCTATTGCAGCTTTTAACAGTGCAAAACTATCTGCTGTATAATCTGATTCTACAAATTCTGCTGCTATATCCAATGCTTCATTTAATTGAGTCTTATCAATTATTGGGTCTTCTGAATTTGGTGTCTCTGGTTCTTGTGGTGTAGTAGGTTTTTCTGGTTCTTCTGGCTGTGTAGGCTTTTCTTCTTCTGCTGCCACCGCAATACGAACTGTTGCCTCATCTTCCATAATGGTTTGCAAATCATTTCCCCTTACGACCTTAAATGAATCTGTCACCATTTTAATATAGACATCTACCCCATTACCGTCTTTACCTGTTGCAGTTACTTTTCCCACTGTCAACTTATCTTCTGCTGAAAAAAGCGGCTGTGTTCCTGCAATATAAATATCTAAAACACCTGTGTTTTTATGATAGCGATGTTCACATATTTTTGCCTTTGAAGCAATCGTTTCATCTGGTGAAAAAGACAAATTTTCTATCTTTTCTAAAACATTTGTATTTCCTGATGTTCCATCTTGACTCGTTACTTCCAAGCTTATCTGGAGAGAAGAAATCTTCTCCCCACTTGCCTGTGAAAGCTCTGCCTCTACCAAAGCCGACTGTCCAGCCTGTAATCTCAAAGGGGTCTCATTGTCGGCGGCTAATGCCTGCTGCGGCAGCATTGCGATAAATATGAACACTGCCATAATGATTCCTAAACTATTTTTTTTCATGTTCTACTCCTTTTATCGCTCTATTTTTAGTTTCCGCTATTTTGTGTCAATGTAATCTTTGGCAAAACAGATGGCATTTCCACAAAATAAGAATCGCTGACAAGCCTTTGTCCCTCATTTGTCAAAGCATCATCAACACGGTATAACTCTGCACGTACACTGGTTATCTTTGCCTGATTTTCACTGTTTGGAGCAATCCAGTAAACCCATTTTCCATCGCTTACATCTTGAATATTTCCTGTGTCTGGCACATTTGCAAGAATAATATGTTCTGCCTTATCATTTGCAGCAACAATATTTCCATCTTGGTCATATAAAACAACTACATTATATGCTGGATTTCCTTTATAAGAGCCAGTAAATACAATCGAACCTGCTGGAATTGCATTTCCCTTGTCATCATATACAAAATCACTTTCTAACTCTCCAATAGATGGATTCTCTGCTGTGTTTGTAAATTCCACATTATCACCAGTAATGCCAAATACATCTAATTCGGATATTGCAATTTCTTTACCAGATTGATTTTTGATTACTAATTTTACTGCTGTTGTATTATAAGCGGCAATATTGCCATTTTTGCCAAAGTAAACAACTTTGCTTGCTCCAAATACGCCACTTGCAGCCTCTGCCCAGTTCCCATCGGCTCCACGAACATAAATTGTATAATCCTGGATTGGTGTTCCCTGATTTACTTTATATTCTAAACCTGTAACTGTATGATATTGATTAAACTCTATTATTACTTCTGCATTTTCACTGGCTACACCTGTATAAACAGTATTGACATCATTATCAATAGCGCTCTTAATTGGTGCTTCCATGCTTGAACCACATGTGTCTTCTTTATCCTCATCATCAACAACTACATTGCTTGTATCTTTGATATTGTTTGCACTAATAGTCCAGTTCGTCTTATCAATATTGCCCTTATGCTCAATCTTTAAAGGATTTAATGTCTTTACTGCAGAGCGATTCAAGTAATGGTCAATCACTGTAATTTCATATGTCACTACACGATTATTCATGGTTGTCACATAATCCGTAAATGTCGATTGTGTTGTAAATCCAACAACTTCCTTCTCAATCTCCCCGCCAGAAATTGTACAGCGTACAATCTCATATCCAAGTATATCTTTATTATCTGAAGACAGTGTAATATCAACCTGATTTGCTGAATTTGCATTTACCACTGCTGTTGTGTTACTTCCGACTGCTTCTACATCACCATTGACACCAAGACTGCTGCCTGTCGAAGCATTTTCCAGTCGATACACACGAGACTCATCATTTGCATAATAGATTGCTCTTGTCTCTTTCTCAAACTGTTCAGCATATGCGATTGTTTCCTCATCAGGAGTCTTTCCCCATCGCTCGAAAAATTCCAACACATTTTTTTCTGCTGCTGCACAAGACAGACGCATCAAAACTTGGTCTTTATCACCTGATAATGACAATGCAATCTCACCTGGTGCTGGAGCTTTTGCTGGTGTTCTTGAATACGTATCTACTCTTGCAAAGAACAAATTAGCAAGCTGTTCTTCATAATTTTCATAAGTCTTAAAATTATATCCATTGTCATATGCCAAATGAAGCTGCCAGTACATAGCCAACTGTGTAAATACATTTGGAGCTACACCCTTTGTTCCTGAAGTCACTTTATCATAAACATTTTCATACTTAAATCGAACACTTGTATTATTATCTCTAGCCTGTGCAAGTAAAGAGAAATAGTTATTTGTAATTTCTGCAACCGCATAACTTCCTTGATTGATACAATGTCCAATTTCATGTGCAATACCCCAACCAAAGTATTGACCGCTTATATGCTTTCCATTTTCGTCCGTCTGTACAGACTTTCCTGACACCATGCCTTTGGTTTCATTCCACTCAATACCAATATGATTGCCTGACGCATACATAAATGCTCCTGCAAACATTCTCTGATATCGAATATTTAAGTGTCCCAATGGAATCCTATCTTTTGCCTCAGTTGCTGTATTATTTAATCCTTTATGCTGATAGAACAAATCTAACATTTCTTCCATCGCATCCATTGAATTTACAAGTGTTTCTGCATTGCCTCCTGTGCCTGTCAAAATCTGCTGTGCTGGCAATGATAACAACATCTTATCCAACAAGATATCTGATGCACCTAATATACAATTTGCCGCCTCATAATCATATCTATTAACAGATGCATTGGTAGAACCTTTATGTGCTTCATTATGCTTTGCTTCTATCTGCCCAATATAAGACTGAAGTTCCTTAATATACTGCTCTGCTCTTGCTAATTGTTCACTTCGGTCTGTCACTTGATAAAGGTCTAAAATTGGAACAGAAACGCCCCCACTTACACGAACTGCATATCGATCATTTGCATTATTGCCAGTATACTGTACATATAAAGCACCACCTGCTTCTGCAGCTATTGACGAAAGCTTTGGAATAGTAATATCATTTCTTCCTACCTTTAATGTTGCTACCACCTTAAACATAGACGCTGCTTCTGCATGATACTGTGTTGCAACCAACTGTAAATTGGTGTTATCTCCTGTTCTTTTGGTATTATGTCCAACATAAACCGTAATTTCCTCGCCTGCTGCCGCTGTAATACCTAATGGCTGCCATGCGTTAAGACCGCCAAAACCACGATTGACATCTGCTGTCTTGATTGTATTATGAATTTGTACAGAATTACTTAATACAGAGTTTAAAATATCCTCTGCTGTCTTTAATTCTCTCTCTAACTTTTCCTTATCTGGATGATATTCTCCGCTCACTTCATCTGGTGTATTAATTCTGTTGCGAAGTTCATCAATTGTTGCTTGTGTCACATCACTTCTGAGTACTGTATGAAGGTCATCTTCATACAATGCCATAATATCATCTTCTATAGAATCATAATGATAAAAATATACTTCAGAAAATGTAATTGTACCTGAAGCCACTACACGGCTCACACCAAATTGAATCTTCTTTGCTGTTATTGCCTCTGGCAGTCGAATCACATAATATGCGTGATTTCCAGATACTTTCCTTTGAATGCCCATTCTGTTAATCTCTACTGCTTTTCCATTCTCATCCCAGTATCGTACACGCACATATCCATATGCAGGACTTTGTTCTAATACTTCTGAAAGAGCAATATTTTGCAATTTATATGGCTCATCAAATTCATAAGTGACACCATTGACTCCTAAAGGATTATATCCGCCTGAATCCCAGCTATTTAATAAAAAGTGTGAATATGGATTATTATCTACTGTTCCCCAAGCTGTTTTACCCTCTGTATCAAGCGGACTATTTACCATACCGCCATTTGTATAAAATGCGTTAATAATATGCTCGCTAACTTTACCTTCTTCGGCATAATTAATCAACTTATATTTTGGCATCTGCACTGGTTCTAAATCTGTTGTCTCTGCTACTCCTGTAAGCGATGGCTTTCCTTCGCCAAGCTCATTGACACCAGTCACATAAACCTCATACGTCGTTTTATCTTTTAATTCAGGTATTGTATAGCTATTTGGTTCAATTCCTTCTATTTTTGTAAAGGTACTAGCTCCAACCTCTCTATAATATAAATTATAAGAGTCTGTGTCTTCCATCTTTTTCCATGAAGCTTTAATTGCTTTATATGTTCCTGTCACTTTTAAGTAATCTGGTGGTTCTGGCAATTTATCAGTCTTCATAACCACTTTGCCTACATCGCTGTATTTACTTCTCCATGTACCATTGACAGAACGTACCTGAACTGTATATTCTTTTCCATTGACAAACTTATCACCTTTGAATGAAGAAGCGTTAAGTATATTACCTTTTGTATATATCAGTTCCTCTTCTCCTTCAAATTGAATCAATACTTCATACCCTGTAACATTTACACATGGGTCCCATGTCAATGTAAACTTCTTGTTTTCTGGCTGTGCAGTTACATTCTGCGGAATATCCAAAGCTGGCTCTGGAATACGATTTTCCATACCATTTAAAAATTCTACTTTTGATATCTCTGCAAGTGTAGCATTTTTCTTCATTCCTTTAATTAAAAATGTTACCTTTTTCACTGCAATCTGTGTTCCAAAATCAATGTTAATTGCACCATTTCCTTCTTGTGTAGCCTTTATATTTTCATTTTCTAACAAGAAATGTATTCCTTCTTCTAAAGGCACTGTTACTTTCTGCTCTTTTCCATTGGCATCTTCATAAGTAACAACTGCTTCCATACTGCGGATGGCATTATCATTTGCAGTATTAATTGTTACGCCTCCAACAAGGCTTTCTTTATTCTGTGAAAAATCAAAATCTAAAGAAACAGGATTACTTCCTGAAATATCACCGCCTTTTGCTGGTGATAATGCTACAACACCGCCTTCATTTGTCATCAGTGAGTTTAAATCACCTTGTACAGAAGTTACGGACGAATCGCATTTTACATTCACTGCATTGGCTGGCACGCCGACTTCTAATGTGGCACATACCGCTTCCATCTGATATCCTTTAACAAACTTCTCTAAATCTACAAGATTGACTTCTCCGTCACCATTTAAATCAGCACTGTCATTTACAAAACCTGAGTCAATGGCATCGATTAACATGGTTTTATCACCATCATCAACTACACCATCTTTATTGACATCACCAATTAAGAGAACGCCCGGATGCGGACCGTTTACATAATCATAACCATCAACAAAACCTGTCATCAGCTTAATAAAATATGCTTGATTTCCTACGCTAATCTCCTGTGTATACTTTGCAAAGCCTGGTGCTGTCACAGTCAACACATAATCGCCTGGCTCCAGATTTTCAAAAGAAACACCTTGTTGTACTGTCTGCAAACCTGCATCACTATCACCTGGCAAATCAATAGACTTTACCTCTTGCCCTGTAAGAGAAACTGTAAAATGAACACTTTTCTCTAAAAGCAACGCAGATAAAATAGACACATCAACCTGACCAATACCTGTTTTATTTTCTGTATTGATTACTGGATTTTGTGTTCCCGCCGTTGCAGAATCTGTCTGTGAGCTGGCTTCATTCATCTCTTTGTTTTCTGCCTCTGTCGTTGCTGAACTTGTCTGATTTTGCGTATTATCCACTTGTGTTGGCTCTGTTGGTGTGGCTTCATCTACATTTACTGCCGCCAACATCTCATCATTTATGTTTGCTTGTATATCAGCTTCTTTTTGAAAAGCTTCAATCTGCAAACATGGAATAATAATAAGAATTGCTAAAATCAGACATATTGCCTTTTTCTTCATAACTTCCTCCTTTTAAATAGATTTAGGTTTTTATAAAACCTATCAATTTGTTTACATGTCCTACTGTTTAGGAAATAAATAAAAATAAAACTATATGTTCAGGACAATTATACCACTACTATACTATTTTTGACAAGATTTCCCATCAAAGAATAGTTATTTTGTACAATCTATCTTTTATAAAAACACAAATATTTAGGCACCTTCTATAGAAGGTGCCTCTCTTATTTAAACACAGCATTATTCATAACTAAATCTTGAGCATTTTGAAGTATCATACCTTTTACAATCTTATCTTTGTCATATTTTTCAGTAAATGATTGTACATCAGAATGTCCTCTTGATTCTGCAAATCCCGGAAGATACGCTTTATAATCATACTCTTTTATAATAATATTTTCATCCTGCGCAATGGCATAAAATATTAACTCTTGAGCTGCTGCCCTTTTTATATACTCATCAAAGCTTATATTAAACTTACTTTGACAATATTCATCAGGAGTCATATCCTGCATCAGCGCATAAAAATTGATACTTTTACTTAATTCTTCCGTCTTGGTTTCAATTAATGAATCAGGATATCCTGTGACAGAACATATATCTTGCAGTTTGGTAAGCACAGCTTCTTTTTTTGCTTCTTCAATCTGTTCATTAATTGTTTCTTGAATTTCGTCCTTAATTTTCTTTTTATATGCCTCTATAGTATCACAGTCAAAATTTTCTTTTACATAGGTATCTGTTATCATAGGAACATTTGGTGCTTGTACATCATTTACTGTAATTTCAAAAACAATTTTACTTCCTGCATATTCCTGTGCCATTGTAAAGTCTTCTGGAACAGTTAATATAACAATCTTAAAATCATCTGCTTTCATGCCATACAATTCATCAATAAAGCCTTCAATAATAAATGTATCTGTGCCAAGTATCAATTCATCCTCATCATTACTAAATCCGCTAACCTGCTGACCATTAATGCTGCCTGTATAGGTTACAATAACTTTATCGTCCTGAATCGCTTCTCGCTCCACACTACTATATGTGGTATTTTCCTTCTGGTCATTGAGAACTCTCTTATTTATAAGCTCCTTCTCAATTGCAGTTTCATCCACATGAACCTCCATCCCTTTATATTGTCCTAACTGAACATAATCGGAAGGATTATATCCATAATCTACTTTAATTTCTGTATTACATGCAGTCAAACTAAATAGTACAATCACTGTAACTGCACAGGTCATCCATTTCTTTATACTTTTATTCAATATATCGCTCCCCATTCTAAATGATTTCTTTCGTATCATATCATATGTCACTTATAAATCATAGAATAATTTTGTCATATTCACATAAATTTCACAAATCTAAAAAAACAATTATATATAACTTTTTGACACATAACTTCTACAACGCAAAAACTGCCGCGTATCGCGGCAGCACAAATGTCTCAATTATTAAGCAACTTTTGACTTTGCAAGACTTGCAAGTTTAGCAAATCCTTCAGCATCATTAATAGCCATCTCTGACAATACTTTTCTGTTCAAGTCTACATTTGCAAGCTTTAATCCATACATAAACTTGCTGTATGATAAACCATTCAATCTTGCAGCAGCATTGATTCTGGCAATCCATAATCTTCTAAATTGTCTCTTTCTTTGCTTTCTGCCAGAATAAGACTCTGTGAGCGCTCTCATAACGGACTGTTTTGCAACTCTGTACTGCTTTGACCTTGCTCCTCTATAACCCTTAGCGAGCTTTAATACTTTATTATGTTTCCTTCTTGCGTTTAAACCGCCTTTAATTCTTGCCATTTTTATACTCCTCCTTTTACTAGACTCTCAATTAAATATAAGGCATAATCTTTTTCATTGCCTTTACATTTGTTGAATCTGTAATCGTTGCATGTCTAAGATTTCTCTTTCTCTTAGCAGTCTTTTTTGTAAGAATATGGCTCTTGTATGCCTTCATTCTCTTTAACTTACCTGTACCAGTTACTTTAAAACGCTTTGCTGCGCTCTTTTTTGTCTTTACCTTTGGCATAATAAACCTCCTAATAATCTTAAATATATAGTATCTATTTTAACGTTTTTCAGTTAAAAACATCATCATACTCCTGCCCTCTAATTTAGGAGCTTTCTCTATTACAGCAATATCACTGAGCTTTTCTGCAAAATCTGTAAGTATATGTCTGCTGTTTTCAATATGCGTCATTTCACGTCCGCGAAACTTCAATGTAACCTTGACCTTATTGCCTTTTTCAAGAAACTTCCTAGCAGCATTACACTTTGTATTCAAATCGTTAACATCAATGTTTGGCGACAATCGAACTTCTT
Source organism: uncultured Lachnospira sp. (assembly GCA_910587485.1). Lineage (GTDB taxonomy): Bacteria > Bacillota > Clostridia > Lachnospirales > Lachnospiraceae > Lachnospira. Next base: position 5,086 of record CAJUKN010000032.1, on the reverse strand, counting down.
TTGTTTCGATGGTTCTTTGTTTTTTCTTTGCTTCTTTCTCTTTTCTGATTAACTCATACTTATACTTGCCATAATCAATCAGTTTACATACAGGCGGCACAGCAGATGGTGCAATCTTAACAAGGTCAACTTCTGCCTCTCTTGCAAGTTTCATTGCTTCCTTTGCTGACATAATGCCTAACTGTTCCCCATTTCCTCCAATAAGACGGACTTCTTTATCCCTGATTTGTTCATTAATCATTAACTCGCTAATGGTCTTACACCTCCAAAAAAATGTTCAATAAAAATCAAGCAGGAAAGCTTCCTTCCCCTACTTGTTACAAGCCTTATATCTTACCAATATAGGTCTGCGCATAAAAAAGTGGATAGCAGCACTATCCACATACATACATTTATCAATAAAAATATCAAAAAAGTATAGTAACCCGAGTCGCCGTACGCGCTAAGGTGAGAGTGGATGCTCTGCTTCATTTCACAACTTTTGTATCTTACCATTTCAAACGATATTTGTCAACAAAAATTTACACTAATTCCGCAATGCCTGATAGTGCTACATATTTATTGGATATTTGATACCATGTAGCAAAGTCTACGATACCTGTTTGAGGCATATCAAATATTCTTTGAAAGGTTTTTACAGCGTTTGATGTATTTTCACCATATATTCCATCAGGCTCTAAAACACGAATCGCACTGTAATATTCCCCAATAAGATTGAGTTGTTCTTGAAGCTGTCGAACTTTGGAACCCGATGAGCCAATATCTAAGTTATAACCCGGCCATGAAGATGGGATTCCCTGTATCTCCTCAGCAGAGTTGATATACATACTATCTCCATAATAATACCGTAGTATCTCAATCGCACTATAATTTTGATCGCCTAAATATTTACTTCCCCACTGGCTTAACCAATTTGGACAAGACACGCGCTTACCATCACAGTATTGTGTTAAAATAGGCTGTTTTACATTTGGTCTTGACAGATAAAGATTAAATATTTCATCAACCACATCAGATATACTCTCAAAAACATTTCGCCCATAAATCCACTTATGGTCATATGCCGTAGAAGATGTGATTGTAAAATTATAACCTTTATTTCTATAAAATTCTGTATATACCCTATTTAAAGTAAAAGACATAATAGCAAGAACATTTGCTTTCAGTGTCTCTCTTGGCCATGTTGAATAGACTTCACTGCTGGCTACGTTTTTAATATAGTCTGCATACCGCACATAATAGTTCGCAGCTGATGAATCAGAAGGCGGTCCATCATGCACAACAACAGTTTCTGGTATCACCACTTTACTAAGGACAATCTCGCCGCTTTGATTAGTTGGCTGAATCTCATTTTCAGGTATTTTAGGCGGATACACACCATAAAGTGTGTTTACAGGAATAACTATACTTGTTTCTGTCTCATCATTTCCACTTAAATCAACTTGCTGTAAACTGGTTTGACCAGCAAATAAATCGCTTCCAGAAATCACCTTTTCTTCATAACCCGGCGCATTTATCTTTATGTAATATTCAGAAAACGGCTGATTGGCACCTGGTTCCATACTGTATTCTAATGGCGGAGTTGACAACTCCACTTCCTCTGTATTGCCACTCTCATCTGTACGCAGTTCTTCAAGCGTCTGGTCTGGCTGACTTGTTGTAGAAATATCAACAACAGCATTCATAATTGGTCTTGTTGTTCTTTTATCAATAACATTTATTTTTAGTTTTCCTTTATCTACACTCTCTGGCGGACGTTCCAGTGTGTGAACATAACTTGTATACATATATAACCTCAGCTCTATTGTCTTATCAATATTACTATTCACTATATTTTCAATTTATGCACTTCACCCATAAAATCTAAATATTAACAAAACAGTCTTTTATGAATATATTATTAAAAAGCACATTTTTAATAGAAATATGCGCAAAACGCGCAGAAATGAGGTTGATATGTCAAACATAACAGTAGCACTGGATGCCGGTCATGGAGGAAGCGACCCTGGCGCCGTATATGGCAATAGGCAAGAAAAAGATGATGTTCTCAAACTTACAATGGCTGTTGGGAATATTCTTCAAAACGCTGGTATTAATGTTGTTTATACTAGAACAAATGACATATATGAAACACCTTTTAAGAAAGCTACTGATGCCAACAATTCAGGAGCTGATTATTTTGTATCTATACATCGTAACTCTTCCGAAAAAAACAATCAATATAGTGGTGTAGAAACACTTGTGTTTAAAGATTCTGGCATTCGTTCGGAAATGGCAGATAATATTAATAAACAACTTGAACAGGTTGGCTTTACTAATCTTGGTATAACAGAACGTCCAAATTTGGTTGTTTTAAAAAGAACGACAATGCCTGCTGTCTTAGTCGAGGTTGGTTTTATCAATACCGATGCGGACAATGCTTTATTTGACAAAGAATTTTCTAATATTGCACAAGGCATTGCGGATGGAATCCTTCAAACCATCTATAATACAGATACCAAAACAACTGAAGTCAATAATAATGAAGAACAAAATAATTATTTTCCAACTCCTGAGAGCAACACCTCAGATATGAGCGATAATTATGATGCAATGAATAATCCTTATAATGAAAGGAATACAGGATATAACGAAATGAGTACGAATTTTGAAACAGACGAATACGAAAGAATACGCATGCCATCGAATAACTGTAACTGCACTTGCGACAACAATATGGAAAAACTCTATCGTGTTCAGGTAGGTGCTTACAATAATAAAGAAAATGCTGACCGCACATTAGATTCTTTGCTTGTTGAGGGCTTTCCTGCATTTTTGCTGTATGAAGATGGATATTATAAAGTTCAGGTTGGTGCTTATGAATTTTTGACAAACGCTATAAAAATGGAACAGCGTTTAAGACGTTTTCGATATAATACTTATATTGTGTACGCATAATATTTTGAATGCTCCCTTCCTAGCAGCAAGTTTTTATTCTTTTACTTATTTGCTAAAAGGGAGCATATAAAAAATAAGATTTTTCTATTTGTAATTTTCAGGAATAAGTACTATACATTTTAATTATATTTTTTTATTTAAAAACAACATCTATAATGCTTTCTTCCAAATCTTTAATATTGTAAATATGCTGCATAACATCAAACGTTTCCTCAAGATTATTACGTGCACTTTTCCAACCTTTTCCATCAGTAAACCAAACAAAAGTAAATTCATCTATTGTTTCTGTCTCTAAAAAAAGAGTTTTATAGCTACGTGCAGTTTCATTTAACTTACTGCCACCGCCGCCATAAAAATTCGTTTCAATGCCATAAATCATATTTGATGTTTTCACTACAAAATCAAAACGCTTTTCCATTTTACCCTGATTCGATATTGCCGATAAATCAATATTCCATTTTTCAGTAATTTGGTGAATATACATTTCCTTAAAATAATTAACACCTTTAATAAAACCTGCTTTTTGAATAAAACTCTCAACCAAATCTTCCATAAGATGTCCGCCACGATTTTTGCGCCCATTAGAATCTAAACCTGTTTCAACACCCGTTGTATAGTCAACTAAATTATTAACAATATTATTTTCCAGTAAATCAAACAAACCTGTTTCTCTCATAAAATATTTATATGATTCATAATATATATGACTATTAGGCGGATACTTATCAAAAGGTGGACGTCTATTAACATCAAACTGAAATACATAACCTCCATTTTCATCTTGACAATATATCTCATTTGCTCGAACAGCCAAAAGTAATGGAATACACTTTAATACTTCTGGATATCTTCTTATTAAATTTTCAAAATCCGTTTCAATATGTTTAGAACCTACAAGAGAATTTAAAATATTAAGTTCAATTTTTATACTATTTACATTTTTATATACTTTTTCAAAATCAATATAATAACTATAATTGGCTATACTATCACGAAATCCCGACAGCCATATCTTAAAATCTCTATTTGGCATATAGCCTCCTTTTTAAAAATTAGATATAAGCAACTCTTTAATTTTGCCACGTGCTTTGCTGTTACAATTAATCATACGAGTAGCTTCTACTCTTTTAATTTTATAAACACCATAAATATTATCAAAAAAATTGTCATCTACATTAAAGTTTTTGGGATCCGAATTACTTGCTAAAATCTTCGCACCTTTTTTATCTATTTTATTGATAAATTCTGCAAGTTTTATTTGTTCTTCATCATTAAAAAAATTTTTAGTATAAGCCGTAAAACTTGCTGTATCTGTAATAGGTCGATATGGCGGATCAATGTATACAAAAGTGTTGTTATCAATAAAATCAAGTGATTCTTTATAATCTCCACACACAATTGTTACCTCTTGTAATTTTTTAAAAACTGCACGAAGATTATTTTCATCACAAATTAAAGGATTTTTATATGATCCCATAGGAACATTAAATAATCCTTTTTTATTGACACGAAATAGACCATTAAAACATGTCTTATTAAGAAATATCATTAATGCTGCTTTTTCTATAGCAGCATTTTTATCACCATTAACATTGAACTCATTAAAACGCTCACGCTTTTGCATATAGTATGATTTCCTGCCAACCACATCTAATACTAAAAATTCATTTTGCATAATATAAAGATTCTCAACTAAAGCATTAATGTTATCACAGACAACACGATATGTATTTATAAGCTGTTCATTAATATCACTAATATAAACTTTCTCTAAATCATATTTATTAAGAATGTCAAACAAAACTGCGCCGCCGCCAACAAATGGTTCTGCATATTTTGTAATGTTCCCATGTGCAAATGGATAATATTTTTCAATTTCGTGAAGAAGCTGACTTTTGCCACCCGCCCATTTTAAAAAGGGCTTCACTATCTTTTTTTCACTTTTACTGCAACATAAAATTTTTGTATTGACCGATTTTTCAGTTATTGTAGGTACAATCTGCATATTCTTCTTGCTTTGAGTATTCTTTTTTTACAAAGAACAACTCCTCCTTTTGTTTAAAAACTGAACCACTACCGGCTAAAGCTGGTAGATTCGTTGAGCTGCTGAAGCAGCCTAAAGTTGACCAACATCAAAGTTATCACTTTT
>CAJUKN010000031.1 GCA_910587485.1 uncultured Lachnospira sp. | reverse complement strand
TGTTTTATGTGATTTTGTTTCCCTCATTTTTTCCCTTATCAGGGTTCGTAATGCCCTGTGGGAAGATATAACACAAGGGAAACGATAAGGGAAAGTTCACCTGCGATAAACTTAGTATTTTCAAGGGTTGGCGGGTATTTTAATAACAAAATATAACAGCTAATATTTCCCTTAAAAATCATCAAATCACAATCGGAATTTGGGAAGGAAAAAATATGGATTTTCATTATGAATTATTGGAAGAAACAAGAAAAGAAATTAAGAACATACGGTTTTTTAGAGAAGATATTGAGATAAATGCAGAGGAATACGAAGTTATACATGATTATGACGAAGCATACGAAAACGCATTTTACAGAGAGTATGAAGAACTTGAAGGACAAACATGGGTCGATATTTTAGAGGATAATATGGGAGATGTGCGCGAGATAATTTATGAGCATGATAACTATGCGGAATTAGATAAAATTGTACATGGCATAAAAATTCCCGAATTAGATGATCTTGAGTTTCCGATCAATGACATCATCGTAAAGGGAGAGATGTACAGCGAGATCGAATTGTGCGCAAAAAGCAGATTTATCTGCGGAAAGGAAAACGCATTTTTTGAGAGTTTGTTCAAGGCATACAAGCTCGGTGGCTGGTCGTGTGGATGGAAGAATGGCAAAATAATCGTATACGTTCCTACTATCAGTTAGTTATGTTACATGGGGGATAAAACAACTTCCCATTTATCAGGCAGTTAGCCACAATGGATAACTGCCTCCTCGGTCGTTTCGACGAATGAGAAAATTTATAGACATTTATTAACATGAAAGGTAAAAGGGATATTTTTCAACATTATTTTCAAATATTCAAAATATAGAAAGTATTGATAATGGTTATTCTATGGCAATTCTTGGGGATAGTTTATTTACTCTTAAACAAATGAAAGATAAATGTATTAATTTAATATTTGCAGATGCACCCTATAATATAGGCAAGGATTTTGGAAATAATAGTGACAAATGGGAAAGTATCAAAGCATATGTTGATTGGTGCAAACAATGGATTGATGAATGTATGCGTATTTTAAAAGATGATGGCACCATGTATTTTATGACAGCAACACAACATATGCCATATCTTGATACATATCTTTCAGAAAAATATAATGTCCTCTGTAGAATTATATGGACTTATGATAGTTCTGGGGTTCAGTCAAAGAAAATATTTGGTTCTCTTTATGAGCCTATTCTTATGATTAATAAAACCCCAAAAGCAAGACATTTTTTGCTGTTGCAGTTCAGTTGGGGCGTTATGCGGTGAGGATTGACTTAAATGATGAGTATTTTAAAATAGGCATTCGTCAAACAGGAATAGCAACAAAATATAAAGGAAAAAAACTTATTAAAGAAAAAGTACGTAAAACAAATGCAAAGTCAAAATATGTTAGAGGTTAAATGATGGAAATAACAGAAGATTTTATCAAAGAAATATTAAAGGACAATTATCCTAATGATTTTCAAAGAATATATGATAATAATCTTTTATAGAAATTTTTATAATAATTGAAAAATAGAGAATGAAAATGGATTATAAAAATGCTTATTTAATTTTTTACTCTCAAAATGAAGAGGAACTACATGAAATTGTACAAACACATATTAATACACTTTCGTATAATATGGCATGGGATTTTAAAGTCATAAAAGAACAAAAAGGAATAGAATATAAAACTACAGTATCATTTAAGTATGATGGTTCAATATGTGCATTGAAGGCAATTAGAAAGCTACATTTTGGGTATGTTGGATATAAATATCGCAGAGAGTCAAAATGGGAGTGAAAAGTTAAATAAACTTTTGAATAAGTAAATCGGTTTCTTAGCATAAGTATTTTAGAGTAAAACAGAAAATAAAAATTGGAAAGGATAAGATGTTCATGCGTAATATAATTGAATTACCACCATGGGATAGACTGTTAAAAAGAATTGTTTGGGAACAGTTAGGAGAAATAGCAGGAAAAAGAATACTGGACTTTGGAAGTGGCGAAGGAATAACAGCAAATCATTTTGCAAATAGAAATGTCGTTGTGGCAGTAGAGCCTTCGGAAGAAATGCTTAGTAATAGATGGGAAGACTATAAATATAAGCAGCTTATTGGAGATGTTTCAAAACTTTCAGGGCTTGAAAATGCTTCATTCGATTTGATTATTTGTCATAATGTCTTAGAGTATATTGATGATAAAGAACAAGTTATAAATGAACTGTATCGTTTATTGAAAACTGGAGGCACGCTTTCTATTGTAAAGCATAATCGTGCTGGGCGTGTCATGCAGATGGCAGTCCTTCTTGACGACATGGAAAAAGCAAATAATTTGTTAGATGGAAATGATGGTGTATCTTCACAATTTGGTGTAATTCGATATTATGAAGATGAAGAAATTGCAAAGTGGAATAAAGGGTTAAAGCTTTTAGACACATTCGGCATTCGTACTTTCTGGGACTTACAACAAAATCAAGAAAAGCATAGAACAGAAGAATGGCAGATGCGCATGATGCAGCTTGAAATGAGAGTATCAACAATCGAGGAATATAGAAGGATAGCATTTTTTAATCATTTACTTTTTACAAAAGAATGATGATTTTTTATTATCAGGAAACTACATATAACATTAAATACATTAAACATATTACGATGTTATAATATTGAAGATATGCTCAAAAAAATAATAATATTAAAGATAAAGTGTTATAAGGAGTTAATAATTATGAATATTGGATTTTGTTCTTGCATTATTTTAGTTCCATGTTTTGCTACTATAGGTTTATTATTTGGAATATTGAAAGAAAAGTCTGCAAAATTTGTTTCTGGATTTAATGAGTTATCTAAAGAGGAGCAAGCCATGTATGATAAAGCATATATAGCGAAAGATATGCGTAATTCATGTTTTTTATGGACAGCAATTATGTTGCTTGGTGCTTTATTGTCTTATTTTTTAACACCTTATTTTGCGATAGTTGCCTATATTGTTTGGGCAATTTTATTTTTTAAAAATGTGCATATGGATGCAAAAAAAGCATTTAGAAAATATTTATTAAAGTAAAATTTTTTCTTTATTTTTGTTCTTATGGATATTGTTATAATGATTGTGTTAGAATGTATTAATAGTTTGTATATGTTTTAAATCTGTATTGATTGATAATAAATTACTTGTTATAGATATACTGTTAAAATACACTTTTAAATTATTAAAATAACACATGGTTTAAATTTACTCCCTTTTTGGAATTGTGTACCCATGAAAAATGAACTGATAAATATACATTGCAAGTAGCAGACATATATTTTATAATTAAGTATATAAATCAGTATTTGGGGTAACAAGAATGGAGTATAAGCTAACAGGAGATAACACGAAAAAGTCAAATATGATATTCCGTGAAGAAATTGAAAAAATTATAAAGGAAGAACATATTACAAGGAATCGCTTTCATGAGTTTTCAAAACTCAAATATGATGAGGTAATTCATAAATTTTATTATTCCTTTTGCGACTATAAGCAATTCTCCACAGCAATAGTTACACTTTCATATCGAAGATTACATTTTAGGAGTACTCTTGATCATTTTGTGGTTGCAGGATTAAATGGGAAAAAATGGAATTGGGAAGAATATCTAAGCGCAATAAATTCTTCACTGCCAACGAATGTTGAACAGAAGTTATTTCTTCTTTTGGAAGAGGGATGGGTATATGAAGGATACACGGATGAAATGTTTAAGATTTTAAAAAAGATTGATTATCATATGAATTTTTTTATTTTATCGAATCAATTTAATTGGTTCATTGCCCATGATTATATTGATGAATGTGCATGGATGTATCGTAGATAACTTCAAGTTTGAAGCAATAGGAACATTTTTCTGAAAAGGGAGTAAATTTATGCAAAAAAAGTGCATAATAAGAAAAAGAATTATATAACATTATTGGTAATATAAAAGATTTAATTTTGGCTAGCTGATAAAATGCTATTATGTAAAATCACAATCAAAATTTGATGGAGAATTATTATAAATCCATTGCAAGAAAAATTAAAGCAGGAACTGACTAAATTATGGATTAGAGAACTAGCTGTGGTTGTATCATTTTGGATGTGCTTTTTTTAGGAAAAAGATGGCTTAAAAGTACTTCAATGTTACTTTCAATAATATATCCACTGTTCATATTAAGTTTTATTCTTATTCAAGGTTTCATTTATTGGTGGATTGTGCTAAAAAGATTATTAACACTAAAATTCGCTGAAAAACATACAGGAAAGATATATAGGCTATTGAAAGTAACAAATATTTCTTTGTTTTGTTTATAGATACCCATAATACTGATTAATAACAGCAGTACGGTTGTGGCATTTTTGGCTGGTTTCATCTGGATATTTGCCATCAGTGGGTAAATTATTATAAATATTGTTACTACATAAAGATTTGATTCTTGATTCATATATTTATGAATGGTAGTGTTACTTAAATATATTCCTTTTTGTTGCAGAAACATCTTCATTATGCAATAACCAATAATTTTACCATTGTTATAATAAATGCTTTTGATTTCTTGATATATTTTCTATTTTTATTTATAATACTTAGTTTTCTTATCTTTTAAATGATTGTCATAACTATTTAGTTCTATGTCAACTCCCCACGACCTAAAGGTCATAGGCTTGTAACTGCCCAGTCGTGCTAACGGATTGCTTCTTTGACCTTTAACCCGATAGGTATTGCTGCCTAAAGTGGCGTTACATCATAGGGTGGTTGACAGCCTCCTTTATAACAAAGTTTACTCTGTTACAACTGTATTAGGTACTTGACTATCAGCAAGATAGTTGATTCCCATATGATACAGATTCATGGCTCCAATACAGTCATCGTTTGATTTGTAACCACAGTTTTTGCAGGCAAACAGATGTATTTTTTTGTTACAGTTAGCCTTTTTGATATGTCCGCATATTGGATAGCACTGGCTTGTATAACGTGGGTCTTGAAGATGGTGTCTGGCGCATTTGGAGTTCTTTGCAAAGTTTGGAGTAGTTCGCTCGTTTCTGCTTAATAGCTTTACCGCTGACAAATTCAGATTTGTGATTACTGTTATAGGTTGCAACAACAAAGTTAATACCTCTGTCGATACCTACAACAATGGATAGAGTTTGCGACATTGTTAAGCTTGTAAAGCAGGAAACCACTTATTATCTATGGCAGAAATAGGGTTCGTTTCTTTCCAAACAGTATTGGAAGAAAAAGATATTTTGGTCAGACAGATACTTTGCTTGCAAGGCACATTCTAAGCAGAGAGGTAGTCTTTATCCTCTGCCTTGTTACAATCAATCTGGGGAAATACCCATCAAATGTGGTTATATCGACACTTCTGTGGCACGTATTATATTGTACATATATAAAATTCGTATCATATCTTATCTTATCTGTCCTTCCTTTACTAATCAAATTTTTAGAGAAATTTTGGAAAGTACAAGGGCAAATTTACTCTGTTTGTATAAATATTAAGATAATATATACTCTATATTATATGTAAATATATTCGTTATATTTTAGATTTTATGTACTGAAAACGCTTTTCTAAAAGGAAAGTATAATTATAACAAAAGAAGATGTCGTATTAAAATTTATCAAACAAATAAAGATGCTTTGCGAATTTTTAATATTTTTAAATATAATTTTTTATGATATAATAACCACAGCAAAGCTGTGGTATTAAGGTTCACAAAGCAAACTTTTGTATAAATTTATATTATTTCTATGATATAATAACCACAGCAAAGCTGTGATATTAAAGTTCACAAAGCGAACTTTTTATGTGAATTTATATTGTTTCCATAATGCAATAACCACAGCAAAACTATAATATGAAAATTTACAAAACAAATTTTTACCATCTTACTATATTATTAGGATATAATAAATAACAGCTATACGAAAGGAAATTTATACCAGTGCGCATTAATAAATATTTGAGTTTGGCGGGCGTGTGTTCCAGACGAGAGGCAGACAGATTGATAGCTGCAGGAAAAATTAGAATCAATCAAGACCTTGCACAGATGGGAAGTCAAGTGACAGAAAACGACAAAGTTTATGTTGATGAAAAACTTGTCCAAGTAGAAAAAGAGCGAATATTACTTGCTGTCAATAAGCCAGTTGGTATTGTATGTACAACAACAAGCAATCAGGGAAGCAATAATATTGTTGATTATTTAAACTATCCTAAAAGAATATACCCAATAGGAAGGCTAGATAAAGATTCACAAGGTTTGCTTTTAATGACAAATGATGGAGAATTAATGGATAAGTTACTGCGTTCTGTCAATGGACATGAAAAAGAGTATATTGTTGATGTCAATAAAGATTTGGATGGAACATTTGCAAAAAAAATGGCAGCCCCTATGTACATTAAAGAATTGGATAGAACCACAATGCCATGTGAGGTAAGATTGCTAGATAAGAGAAAATTTAGTATTATTCTAAAGCAGGGATTAAACAGACAGATAAGACGTATGTGTGATATTCTTGGTGTAAAGGTATTGAAATTAGAGAGAGTAAGAATTGTAAACATTATGTTAAATGATTTGCCTGTGGGGGCGACAAGACATATTACAGATGAGGAGTATATAGAACTTTGTAAAGCAGTTAATGTTAGAAAGGAAGAGTATGGTAAATAGTCTTAATCGAATTAAAGAGCTTGTTGAAATTTTAAATGAAGCTGGCAAAAGTTACTATTCAAAAGGTGTTGAGATAATGACAAATTTTGAGTATGATAAACTTTATGATGAGTTGGTTTTGCTTGAAAAAGAGACAGGGCATGTCTTGTCCAACAGTCCTACAATCAATGTTGGATTTGAAGTTTTAAGTGAATTGCCAAAAGAAAGACATGAAAGCCCTATGCTTAGTCTTGATAAAACAAAAGAATTTGATGTACTTGCTGATTGGTTAGGCAGTCAAAAAGGTGTTCTTTCATGGAAATTAGATGGATTAACGATTGTTTTGACTTATAAGAATGGAAATCTTAGTAAAGCTGTGACAAGAGGAAATGGAGAGATTGGAGAAATTATTACCAATAATGCAAAAGTTTTTAAGAATATTCCCTTGACGATACCATACACAGGAAAGCTTATTGTTCGAGGTGAGGCAATTATTACGTACTCTGATTTTGAAAAAATTAATGCCAATATTCCAGAAGTTGATGCCAAATATAAAAATCCACGTAATCTTTGTAGTGGTTCAGTCAGACAGCTTAATAATAAAATAACAGCAGAACGCAATGTGAAATTTTTTGCATTTAGTTTAGTGACTGCAACAGGAGAAAATTTTAATAATTCTAAAATGCAACAGTTTCAATGGCTGACGGATTTAGGATTTGATGTTGTTGAACATAAAGAAGTAGACCAAGTTAATTTAAAGGAGACAGTTTTGTGGTTTGAGGAAAAAGTAAAAACAAATGATTTTCCTTCCGATGGACTAGTTATTATATATGAAGATATTGCTTATGGTGATTCGTTAGGACAAACTTCAAAATTTCCAAAAAATTCACTTGCATATAAATGGACAGATGAAACGGCAGATACTGTGCTTCGAGAGATTGAATGGAGTGCTTCAAGGACAGGTTTAATTAATCCAATTGCTATTTTTGACACTGTTGAACTTGAGGGTACCAATGTATCACGTGCCAGTGTTCACAATATCAGCATTATGGAAAGTTTGCAGTTAGGAATAGGGGATACCATTTCTGTTTTTAAAGCCAATATGATTATTCCTCAGATTGCTGAAAATAAAACGAAAAGCAGTAATTGTGAAATTCCAAAAAATTGTCCTGTATGTGGTGGTTTAACCAGTACTGAACAACAAAATGGAGTAAAATCATTGTATTGTACAAATCCAGATTGTCAGGCAAAACATATTAAGAGTTTTGCTCATTTTGTTTCAAGAGATGCCATGAATATTGATGGATTATCAGAAGCCACGATTGAAAAATTTGTACAACATGGCTTTTTAAAAGATTATGTATCTTTATATCATTTGGAAAAATATAAAGAAGACATTGTTGAACTTGAAGGATTTGGAAAGCGGTCGTTTGATAAACTGATAGAAGCTATTGAAAATTCCAGACATACAACAATGCCAAAAGTAATATTTAGTCTTGGAATTTCTAATATTGGACTTTCCGTTGCAAAAATGATTGTTCAATCAATTGGCAGTGAATCAGAGAAACTTCTTTGTGCAACAAGAGATGAGTTAGAGAAAATTGACGGCGTTGGAGCTGTTATAGCCGATGCATTTGCGTCCTATTTTGAAGATAAAGATAAAAAAGATGTATTTTTAAGATTATTGCAAGAGCTTGATATTGAAAAAGAAGTTGTCAATGATAATCCTAAGATACTTGATGGAAAGATTTTTGTAATAACAGGTTCATTACAGCATTTTAATAATAGAAATGCTTTGAAAGATTTAATAGAATCGCTTGGTGGAAAGGTAGCCAGTTCTGTTAGTAAAAATACAACACATCTTATTAATAATGATAATACCTCTCAATCAACGAAGAATAAGACGGCAGCAAAATTAAATGTGTCTGTTATCACAGAAGATGAATTTTTAACACTTGCCAATGTGGAAATGTAAGTATTATAGTCAAATACCCTATAACAGGCTGATGGGTTAGTAAGATTATTGTAGGGTATTGAATCTTGCGGCATTTGCCAATATGCTTTTAGCATTTAGCGCATTGTCTCATAAAAATATTGATAAACAATTTTGTACACAAGGAGTAAAATATATATGCCAATTAGGATTCAAAGTGATTTGCCAGCAAAAGCAGAATTGGAAGAAGAAAATATATTTGTTATGGACGAAAGCAGAGCGCTTTCTCAAGATTTTAGAGAATTAAGAATTGTTATTCTAAATCTTATGCCTATTAAACAGGATACCGAATTACAGTTATTGCGAGCATTATCCAATACACCATTGCAGATTGATGTCACTTTTTTACAGATGGAAAGTCATGTTTCTAAAAATACATCCGCTTCTCATATTAAAAAATTTTATCAAACATTTTCAGAAATTAAGAATAAAAAATTTGATGGTTTGATTATAACAGGAGCGCCTATTGAAAAATTGAATTTTGAGGAAGTCAATTATTGGGATGAATTGACAACCGTTATGGAATGGTCAAAGGAGTATGTGACTTCAACGTTACATATATGTTGGGGAGCGCAAGCTGGTCTGTATTATCATTATGGTGTTAAGAAGGAAGTTTTAGAAAAAAAACTTTCTGGTGTGTATAGGCATAGGGTAATGAATCGTAAAGAGCCTCTTGTAAGAGGATTTGATGATTTTTTTATGGCGCCACATTCACGTTATACACAAGCGAATAGACAGGATATTTTAAATAATAATGATTTAATTGTACTTGCTGATTCCAATGAGGCAGGAATTTATTTAGCGATAAGCAAAGATGGTAAAAAAATATTTGTTATGGGACATCCAGAGTATGACCGATTAACTTTAGGCTTAGAGTATAAGAGAGATTTGGAAAAAGGGCTTACAGATGTGGATATGCCTATCAATTATTATCCTGATGATGATTGTACTCGAAAACCTGTCTTGTCGTGGCGAAGTCATGCAAATAATTTGTATACAAATTGGTTGAATTATTATGTTTATCAAAACACCCCTTATGAATGGCAGTAAATGTTTAGAAAATGTGGGGTTGTTGCATGTTTGAGTGATTTTAAAAACACACAAATTTTCACGTAAATTTATATATTTTTATGGGTAAATGGTGTAATAGATGGTGTAATAAAATTGGTTAGATGGTGTAGTAAAAAAATAAAAGAGCCTTAATATATTTTTTAGAAAATAAAAGCAAAATAAATGGATTGGATATAGAGTGGAGTAATCCACTCTTTTTAAATATAAATATTTATAAAAAAATTAAAATTCATATAAATTGTTATAAGTTATTATAGGTTGTTATTGTTTAACGGAAGTGATTTTAGTAGTTTTAGCGATATTTACAAGCAAATTTTACTGTGATACTATAACACAAAAGATAAAATAAAAGAAGTTGTATAATGGAGAAAATATATTTCTTAATAATTTTAAAAAGTTATTAAAAAAATATAATGATTTAAAAGGGAAAAAGAAAGATATATAAAATTCACTATCAAGAATACAAAAGCAGTTTGAATAGTTAGAGGAAAAGGGATATAGAGTAAAGGGGTTGTAAAGAGGGGGACGGTTGATTGTGAAAGCAAAAGAATATTTACAACAGTTAAAACGATTAGATATTTTGATAAAACAAAAAAACAAGGAAGTTGATAATTTACGCTTAAAGTCAAAAAGTACAAGCAGTATTGATTATTCAAAAGAGAAAGTCCAAACAAGTCCTTCAGGAGAAGCCTCATTTGTAAAGTTGATTGGTCGTATTGTTGACCTTGAAACAGAAATTAGTCAAGAAATTAATATTTTTGTTGAGGAAAAACATAAAATCATAAATCAGATTCAGAAATTAAATAACGCTGATTATATCAGATTGCTTTATAAACGATATGTTGAATATAAGAGTTTAGAACGCATTTGTGTTGAAATGGGTTTTTCATATGATTACATAAAACATTTGCATGGATGTGCTTTGAAGGATTTTGAAGATAAATTTCTAAATTCAACACTTAATAACACTTAATAACACCCAATAACACCTAAAACTGTGATATAGTATAAAATGAAAAATCAACAAGAGAAGAGTTTTTAATATTCTATGCTTAATGAGATGTATATTTAATTTTGAATATAGTTTGTAAAGAATTAAATGATTATGAAAGAGGAGAAATATTTATTCTCCTCTTTTTTATATAAAGATTAAAAGGAAGGTGAGGTGAATGCCTCGTAAGTCTGACACAAGGATTGAAAAAGCCAAAGTATTGTATCTTGCAGGAATAAAATTAATTGAAATTGCTAAAGAGTTAGATGTGCCAGAAGGAACAGTACGAAGCTGGAAGAATAGATATAAATGGGATTGCAACGTTGCAAATAATAAATGCAACGTTGCAAATAAAACACAAAAAACACAACATAGAAAAAAGACTGAATCAGATGTAATTGAAGAAATAGTGCAGAACACAGAATTAACCGATAAACAACAGCTTTTTTGTATTTATTATGTACGTTGCTTTAATGCTACAAAAGCATATCAAAAGGCTTATGGTGTGGATTATGCAACAGCAGCTTCTATCAGTTATCGATTGTTGGAAAATGATGGTGTTAAAAGTGAAATTATACGTCTTAAGAAAAGTCGTTTAAATAGGGAAATGCTTAGTGAAGAAGACATTGTGCAAAGGTATATAGATATAGCCTACGCAGATATAAATGATTATATGAGAGTGAAAGATGGTGACATTACATTGAAAAATTCAGATGAATTTGATGGAATGTTAGTAAAAAAGATAGCAGCAGGAAAAACTAAGTCGATTGAGCTACATGATAGTTTAAAAGCACTAAAGTGGCTGGCAGACCATATGGATTTGGCAACAGAAGAACAAAGATTGAAGATAGAAAAGTTAAAAGAAAGCAGAAATATTCATACAGATGAAAATAATACAGATAATGTTGTTTTCTATCTGCCAGATAATGGACGTGATAATGATGGGAAAAAATAAAATTATTATTCAGCCACAGAAAGGACCGCAGGAAATGTTTTTGTCAACACCTGCGGATATTTGTATTTATGGTGGAGCTGCTGGAGGGGGCAAGACATTTGGGCTTCTTATGGAGCCTATACGATATAAAAACAATCCAGAATATGGTGCGGTTATCTTTCGTAAAAATTATATACAAGTAACAGCACAAGGTGGTTTGTGGGATTCAAGCCGCAAGTTATATCGATATGTTAAAGGTGCAACGTCTTTGAAAACGCCCAAGCTGCATTGGAAATTTCCTAAAGGTGCAAAAGTGACATTTGCACAGTTAGAAAATGATGATGATTGCGAGAGTTGGCAGGGAACACAAATTGATATGATTGGTTTTGATGAGTTGACACATTTTACAAAATATCAATTTTTTTACATGTTGTCCCGTAACCGTTCAAACTCAGGTGTATCTCCATATGTAAGAGCCACCTGTAACCCTGATGCAGATAGTTGGGTAGCAGAGTTTATATCTTGGTGGATAAATCAGGAAACAGGCTATGCGATTCCTGAACGAAGTGGAAAAATTCGTTGGATGGTAAATATAAGTGAGATTATCTCATGGTTTGATAATAAAGAAGAGGCTGTTTGGTTTGCTAAAGAAAATGGATTAGAGGAAGAAGAAGCGAATGTTGCACCAAAGAGTGTTACATTTATAGCAAGCACATTGCAAGATAATCAAGAATTAATGAAAGCAAATCCTACCTATTTAGCAAATTTATTGGCATTGCCAGAAGTTGAAAAAGAAAGATTGCTTAGAGGAAACTGGAAAATCAAGCCAGCAGCAGGTCTGTATTATAAGAGAACACAAGTAAATATGCTAGAAAATTTGCCAACAAATGTTATTTTATGGGCGAGAGGCTGGGATTTGGCAGCTACGAGCGAAGATGAGAAAGGAGAACCAGCATATACAGCAAGTGTTCTTATTGGTAAAACCAAAGAGGAGCGGTATATTATTGCAGATGTTATTAATAAGCGTTTAAAAGCATCCGAAGTTAGAAAATTAATACAGATTACTTGTAAGATGGATAAGGCAAAGTATGGCAGAGTAATAGAACGATTACCTCAAGACCCCGGTCAAGCTGGAAAAGAACAGGCACAAAGTTATATTAAAATGCTTGCTGGTTATCTAGTTAAGGCAATTCCTGAAAGTGGCAGTAAACAATCAAGAGCAGAACCTTTGGCAGCACAATGGCAAGCTGGAAATGTTGATATATTAATTGCTGATTGGAATGAGATGTATTTTAATCAGTTAGAAAGTTTCCCTGAAAGTAAATTTAAGGATATGGTAGATGCAAGTAGTTCTGCTTTTAATGAAATCGAAAATGGTGCTGCTTATTCTATGCCACCTGCTTATGATAATTTAAGTAAGAGTAGTTATTGGAGGTAGAAAAAGTTGAGTGAACAAAAAGTAGAGGATGTTTATTTTACCGAAATGGAGTTACATTGTATAGTAAGGCACATACAACTGAATAGACACAAAAGTGCATCACCTTGTTATTATTGTAAATATGCGTTTGAATGTATAAAGATAATTGAAAATATTAAAGAAAAGCAATTGCCATGTGCAGCACTTCCACTTGTGACAGTTAGTCATAAAATTGAGGAAGC
Organism: uncultured Lachnospira sp.; assembly: GCA_910587485.1. GTDB lineage: Bacteria > Bacillota > Clostridia > Lachnospirales > Lachnospiraceae > Lachnospira. The sequence continues at coordinate 3,994 of CAJUKN010000031.1, read as the reverse complement.
GATTGAAATAAGTCCTTTTTCTATGGATGAAGAGTCAGAAGAATACTCTTTAGAGGTTTTAAAAGGTTCATGGATTGCGAACTATCCAGAATTATTGGAAAAGTTAAAAAACGTATCCATTGAAGAACAAGTAAAGATATTGACAGCGTTAGATATAACAAAATATAAAAGCTAACAAGAACTAAATTAGAAAGAACAGTTTTGGATACTAAGAAATGAGGTGAAAGGATTTGGCATTGAGCAAAGAACTTGGTCGAATCGGTCAACGACAGTTCGGAGGAGTTATCTATGAAGAGTTCCTTCCAGAGCTTCGAGGAAAAAGAGGAATAGCGGTTTACAATGAAATGTCTGAAAATGACGATATTGTAGGCGCTATTCTTTTTGCTATTGAAATGTTAATAAGACAATGCAGTTGGAATGTTGAAGCAGGTGGAGGAACAGGAAAAGATAAAGAGGCAGCAGACTTTGTTAAAAGCTGTATGGATGATATGCAAGATACATGGATTGATACCATATCTGAAATCCTTTCATTTTTAACATATGGCTGGAGTTTCCATGAAATTGTATATAAGCGGCGTATGGGAAATACAAAAGACCAGCGTACTAGAAGTAAATTTAAGGATGGATTAATTGGATGGCAGAAATTGCCCATTAGAGCGCAAGATACTCTTTATCAATGGGAGTATGATAATCAAGATAATCTGCTGGGTATGACACAAATGCCGCCTCCACATTATGGAATGTTTACCATTCCAATAGAAAAAGCACTATTGTTTAGGACAAAAAAGCGAAAAGGAAATCCAGAAGGACGAAGTATTTTAAGAAATGCGTATCGCTCATGGTATTTTAAACGAAGAATACAAGAAATTGAAGGTATTGGAATTGAACGAGATTTAGCAGGACTTCCAGTTGTATATGCACCAGAAAACTTTGATTTGTGGGACGAAAATATACCAAACAATGTTATAGCTAGAAATCATTTGGAAAGTATGGTTAGAAATATTCGTAGAGATGAGATGGAAGGCGTTGTTTTACCGCATGGTTATAAATTTGAATTGCTTAGTACGGGAGGAACAAGACAGTTTGATACCAATGTTATTATTAATCGGTATGATACAAGAATTGCAATGACTGTATTAGCCGATTTTATTATTCTTGGACATGAAAAAACAGGCAGTTGGGCGTTAAGCTCGGATAAGACTGAATTGTTTGCTGTGGCTATTGGTGTATTTCTTGACATTATTTGCGAAACCTTTAATAGTCAGGGTATTCCAACGTTAATTGATATGAATGGACAGCATTTTTCTGGTATTACAGCATACCCTAAAATGACACATGGTGATATTGAAGATGCAGATATTACAAAAGTGTCTGCCTTTATTAAAGATATGACAGGCATTGGTGTTTTAGTCCCTGATGATGGATTAGAGGATTATATTAGACAGGTAGGACATTTGCCAGAACGTACATGGAATACTAATACTCAAATACTTGATGAGAAAAGAAAAGATTTGCAAATGCAAAATCAGCCACCAGAACCACAGAACATGAATGAAAACAAGAAAAAAGATAAAGAAGATATATCACAAGATATGCAGGAAGCGGCTAAACGGCGATTAGGGAGGGTGTAAACAATGTCCTTTCTTATTAGACCATACAAGCACTTTCAAAAAGCAAAAGCAGGAAATGCAAAGGAAATATTAAAACGATTAGAAGATTATTTAAAAGATAATGAAAATACTCCAATACAGATATTGTGCGGATTTTGGAAAGACCAGCAAACAGCAATTACCTATCAGGAACTTCGACAGGCTGTTATAGCAGGTGTGTTGACAAAAGAAACATTTGATTTATGGTCGAAGGATTATTCTGTTTTGGTACAAAATAAACTTCGTTATGTCTGGGAAGATGCCATGAATGCTGGCTCAAAAAGTCAGCCTGTGCTGTCTGCTTTATCAGGCTTTGCTTTTAATGTATCTGGGCAAAATGTAATGAATTGGATTCAAAATCATGGTGCAGAATTTGTTACAGTTGTTACACAGGAACAAAAAGGTGCGATTTCAGCTTTACTTGCAAGGTCAGTTAGGGAAAAACATAGTGTTGATGAATTAGCAAAATTTATTCGTCCCTGTATTGGTTTAACAGAACCACAGGCAAAAGCAAATTTACGATATTATGAAAATATGATTGCAAATCTAAAAGAGTAGCATCCAAGAATGAAAAGTGAGAGTGTTCAAAAGAAAGCAAGAGAAGCTGCTACTAAATATGCAGAAAAGCAGCACCGATATAGGGCAATGACGATTGCTCAAACAGAAATGGCTACTGCCTATAATAGAGGAGCAGATGAGGCAATCCATCAGGCTCAGGCACAAAAAATTATGGGAACAGTAATAAAGCGTTGGTGTACTTCGGGTGATGATATAGTATGTGAGCAGTACAGAGCATTAGAAGGATTAGAGCTTGCTATGGATGATAAATTTCAGATGGGAAGAGGCTGGAACGCAGGAGAAAGTCTTACGCCACCAGCGCATCCAAGATGTGTCTGTGCAGTAGAATACATAGAAGTAGAACCAACGGCATATATAAATGAAAATTTACCTGAAATAAAAGTACCTATTACACAACAAAATTCATTAAAAGAATATAGTACAGAAGAAATTGAGAGTATTGCAGTTCAAACAGAAGAAATAGCCTCTAAACATATCTCTACTCCAAGTAAGTGGAGTGGAAATATTATTGTGGATGATGAAAAGGGTATTACTGGAAAATTATGGTCTTGTGATATTTTAGTAACACATGAAACATCACCACATATGATCCTACATGAACAGATACACGCAAGGTCAATTAGTTATTTTAAAAGAGAAGATTATTTTCGTTATCAATTTATTGAAGAAGCTTCAGTTCAATTAATGGCACAAGAAATTAGTATAAAAGAGGGTATAGAGATTATTGAATCAGATTATGATGAAATTGTGAATGCTTTGAAAAAAATAGGCAGATATATTGGTTCATTTGATACAGATTATGAATTTGCAAAGACTATAATTGAAAAAGATGTGTCAGAAAGATTAAACTGGCTTTCAGATGAATTATATGCTAAGCTGGGAAAAGATATAAATATAACTAGAGAAGAGTATAAAAAATGGGCTGATTTACTTGATATGTTGTATGTAAAGGGGTGATTATTATGGATTTAAAGAATATGACTGCTAAAGAGGTTCATGATTGTATTATGAAACATAGTAAGAGTATAAGTGATGATGAATGGCTTGAGATTAGTGATTGGATTGATAAGTTTCTTAAAAGTAATCCACCGCCAGAAGAGAAAAAAATGTTTGTTCCACTTGGCTGTGCCGAAATTGTTTGTATAGTATGTGATGGAATAATGCGTTGGAGAAATTCTATCTGCATAAAATGTAAGAAACAAAAAGGAAATCCAGAATGTCATTGCAAAATATATCCAGAAAATGAAAAACATACTGGAATACCAAATGAAATATGGGCGCGCGAAGATGCCCAATGTCCATACTTTGAAGAAGAGTCTTAAATAGGCTCTTTTTTTATACCTATTTTGAAAGAAAGGGATATGATGAAAAAATTTTCAGATATGATTGTAAGTCCTGTTAATAGCCAACAAAAAGAGCCTGAAAATATCCTAAAAGGCAGATTTAAAATTATGAAATCAGACGATGAAAAAATGCTTGCCTTTGGCTGGGCAAGTGTTTCAATGCGTGTTGATGGAGAGCTTATTGAGGATTGGCAAAAAGATATTGTAGAACCAGAAGAATTAGAGCGGGCAGCTTATGAATTTGTAGAGTTGTATCGAGAAGGCGGCGAAATGCATGAAAGAGGCAGTGCTGCTGTTCTAATTGAAAGTATTGTATTTACAGAAGAAAAAATGCAGGCAATCGGCATTCCAACAGGTACACTCCCAATCAATGTCATTAAGATAACCAAATATAAATATGATCTATCTTTATGTTTTAACATA
>CAJUKN010000030.1:9275-17477 GCA_910587485.1 uncultured Lachnospira sp. | reverse complement strand
TCATTTTTTATTTATCACAGAACAATAAAATGTAATTAGAAAGACAACCGCATACTGGGAGGTGGTAACTTGGGAAAATTGTTACTACTGACACTTAACGAACAAGAAGAAAAAATGATTGACAAAATCATAATGGTAATATCTAATTATATACAAATTGAACCTATGGAGATTACGCCCGCTGTTGATAGTGGCTGTCGTTCCCTTATCCGCATGAAATTGACAGTGCGGTTTCTGGCATATATACTTGTAGCTTACTGTCAAATAAAGGTAAACAGTGCAGAAAAAATGTTGTATCAATGCAACGGATAAGAGAGGTAATGAACATGGGAAAAATGATAGTGCTGACGTTTTCGGACAGTGAGGAAACAGTCTTTCAGAGGGCGGTTTCGCTCTTGGCAGACGAATTGCAGATTGAAGCGGAACAACAACCTGTTTCCTTGTCTGTATTGTCCTTTCAAGGCTTGGAAATACTGCAACATCAGCGCAGAGTGTTGCGGGATAGGAGAGAAGTGCGCCTTACCCGTCTTGAGTATGGTACGCTTGTTTTTCTTGCTTCCAGTCCGAACAGGGTATTTACGCAGTCGCAGATTTTTGAAGCTGTTTGGAGCATGGAAAGCAATAGCTGTCATTCAAGCGTTACGAATGTGATATACAATTTGTGGAAAAAGATTGAGCCGGACAGCAAAAACCCGACTTATCTCAAAACTGTGTTAGGTATTGGGTACAAGTTCAGTGCTGACAGTGTTGGAAAGTAATATGTCATTTATTGCTTTCCTGCTTGCTTTTGGGTAAAAAAACAGCAGTAAATCTGTGATAAGTTTACCGCTGTTTGGTCTGTTGCAATTATTTACTTTTGGTATGGACAAACCGGAATTTATCGCTCTTGTTTCTTTCTCTATTCATAACTTTTTTGCAAATGACACGTGTCTCTTCAACTCATAAAAGCCATTTTTCTGATAGAAACCATAAGCCGGGACATTATTCTCCGTCTGCAAAAAAATATTTGCCATGCCAATTTCTTTTATCGCTTTTTCAATCTTATTCAGAAAATATGTTCCAATACCGCTTCCCTGTTTATCAGTCTGTACACACAATTCATCGATATAATATTCCGTGCCGGAATACCAATGTCTGATATGTCCCATTGATATACTAATTAGTTCTTCATTTTCATATAATCCATAGGTTAATGAATTATCCTGTCCTACTAAATCAATCAAATAAAGGCGAAGTTGATCTTCATTTGACCAGTCGTCATTCCACGGCTCAATCGTAAATACGCTTTTAAATAATCCCTTTATTGCTTCAATCTCATCAATTCCAATTCTCTTAAATTCGTAATTCTTTTCCATGTATTTTTACCTCGTTATTCAATTGCATAAATCCCGATTTGTCGCTATCAACGACAATGAGATTATACCACACAACCGACTGGATCACAATGACACATCATGCGTTTTTGACTTCTCCTTTCTCTGTTCTGTCGGCGGTATTGTCCTGTCTGTTAAGACAGTTTCCACGCAACGCTTGACGGTTTCGGCTTCAGCAACTTCTTCTTTCAGACTTCGCATTTCCCGATATAGGCGGTCTTTCTGTGCGGTTAGGTCTGCAACCTCGGCTTTCCATGCTTTCGGTCTTAGCTTGGTGTCGCTCCCTAAATGCTCTTTCAGATACCGTTCCGCTCGGTCATACAGTGCAAGTTCGGTACGGTAGCGTTCCGCATAGTCCTCCTGCTTTTTCGGCTTGGTCTGCTTGTATGCCTTGTGATATTCCCGATATTGCAGATAATTTTCCGCTTGGTCTATCAGTTCTTTCCGCTCATGGAGTAGCCTTTCCGTCTGCTTTATCTCGCTGTTGGTATTCCAGTACCGCTTTTTCATTTTCGTTAGCGTTTCCTGCAACTCGGACAGGGTGGAAATGCTGTTGCCCTGCAAGAAGCTGACCGCCTTTGCAAAACTCTTTAGGTCTTTTATCTTCCCGTAGCGGCTGTTGGGCTGTCCTGCCTGTTGCATGGCGGTATTCAGCAGTTCAAGAAGCGTGGGCGGCTGTGGGGAATGGACAGGAACGGAATGGAATGGATTGACAGATTGGTTGTCCTTTTCTGCTGATTATTGCTATTTCGGATAAATTTACAATGAACATAGTTGAAAAAATAATTGATGAAGAAGTAAAAAAAAATGGAATCTGCCTGCAAAGGGCATTATAGCGACAAAAAGTGTGTTGCTTTCATAAAGTAAACAATAGAAGTTAAAAAAGTGTTGAGAAATTAAAAAAAGAATGGTAGAATTAGTTGGTATTATTACAAATGTGAATTTTTATGTTGAAATAGTATTATAAGGCGTTATGGTAGTTTCTAAAATAAATTTAGATTGATAATAATTAGTATATTAGGATATTATAAGAATAATTAAAAAAATTATGAGTAGCACAGATGATTGCGGCTGTAATTGCCGAAAGGCAGCAGGTGAGGAAAGTCCGGGCTTCATAGGGCAGGGTGCCAGATAACGTCTGGTGGAGGCAACTCTAAGGAAAGTGCAACAGAAATAAACTGCCAATATGTTTATATTGCAATTTGTTGTAATTTAAATATGTTGGTGATGGTGGAAAGGCAGTGTAAGAGACTACCGCAGGACTGGCAACAGTTTTGGCTATGTAAACCCCACTCGGAGCAAGACCAAGATAAAAGCGATACGGCTGCCCGTCGTGCTTTTAGGTAGGTTGCTTGATTTTACTGGCGACAGTAAAACTAGATAGATAATCATCACACGATTACGTGGACATAACCCGGCTTATCGTGTTGCTCATTTTTTTTATAAATTAAAGTCAAAATCCAATAACAAATGGTTTACAGGTTAAGCAAGAATGGGAGATTTTGTGAAAAAAGTAATATATTATGTTGATGAATTAAATGATGAATTTGCAAACGATTCCATACAGGCAAAAGTAATTGATGAATCTTTTGAATATTTGGGTGGAACAAAAAGAAAAGCTGGTCATTTATTTTGGTATAAGATTTTGGCAAGACCATTAGCTTATGTATTTTTAAAATTGTGGTTTGGACATAAGATTGTTGGAAAAAAGAAGCTTTTAGGTGCTATTAAACATAATGGTCATAATAAAAAAGGAATTTTTTTATATGGCAATCATACCAATGGACTCGCAGATGCATTGATACCAAGTATGATAAGTTATCCTAAAGATGCTTATGTAGTTGTTCATCCAAACAATGTATCTATGCCAATTTTGGGTGATATTACACCAAGTTTAGGTGCAATTCCTCTGCCAGATAACAGAGAGGCAGCAAGAAATTTTTTTGAGGCATTACAGTATCATGTGGATAATAAAGATACAATAACCATTTATCCAGAAGCCCATATATGGCCATATTACACAAAGATAAGACCATTTAAGGATATGTCTTTTCGTTATCCTTTACAATATGATGCGAGTGTTTATTGTTTTACAAATGTTTATAGAAAAAGAAGATATAGAAAGGTTCCTAAAATCATAACTTTTGTTGATGGACCTTTTACAGTACAACAGCATTTAAGCAATGCTCAAAAAAAGAAAGTATTGCGTGATAAAGTGTATAAAACGATGCTTAAAAGAAGCAGATATAATAATGTTGAGATGATAAAATATATTAAGAAGATTGAAAATTAAAATTTTCAATCAACAAGTTTTGTGCTACGCAAAAACTTGAGTCATTAGCTGCTCCTAAAAATCAGTTGCAGCATGGAGAAAAATTATGATAAATATATTATTTGCTGGCAATGATAAAATTTTTGATGGGATATTAACATGTATGTTATCTATACTAATACGAACAAAGACTAGAGAACCATTTACTTTTTATATATTTACGATGGATGTATCTCACATTAAAGAAGAGTATAAGGCATTAAGTATAAAAGATGTTGACTTTCTTGATAAAGTGGCAAAAGAGTATAATATTAAAAATCGAGTAATCCGAAAAGATGTAATAGAACTTTATAATGAAGAATTTGCTCATTGTCCAAATGAGATGACATACTGTTCACCATATACATTGTTGAGACTTCTTGCAGATAAAATAGATAGTATGCCAGATAAATTATTATATCTGGATGTAGATATTATGTTTCAAAGGGATATTAAATTGCTTTATAATACAAATATTGATGGATATGAGTATGCAGCAGCAAGAGACCATTATGGAAAGTATCTTATTCATCCAAATTATATTAATGCGGGTGTTCTTTTAATCAATATGAAAATGATAAAAAAAACACGATTATTTGAAAAAGCAAGAAAATTATTAAGGACAAAGAAGCTAATATTTGCCGACCAATCGGCTGTTTATAGAAATACAACAAAAAAGAAAATGCTTCCACAAAAATTTAATGACCAAAAATTTCTGCATAAACATACCGTTGTTCGGCATTTTTCAAAAAGATTGTTTTATTTGCCATATCCGCATACAGATAATGTAAAACAGTGGCAAGTTGATAGAGTACATAAAATATTTGGTTATCATCAATTTGATGATATTTATGAGGTTTATTATCATAAGAAACAGGAGCATAAAACATATGAACAATAATATCATTCCAATTTTTTTTGCATGTGATAGTGGGTATATAAAATATACAATGGTTTCGTTACAATCTGTTATGGAAAATGCATCAAAAGATTATATATATAATATCCACATATTAAATTCAGGAATTGAGGAAGAAAAGCAAAAACAAGTTTTGGATATGGGAAACGATAATTTTCATATCTATTTTAATGATGTCTCACAATATTTAGAGGATTTAAAAGAAAAATTACCAATACGTGATTACTATTCATGCACCACATATTATCGTTTATTTCTTGCAAAGTTATTTCCAGAGTATGATAAGGGTGTTTATATTGATAGTGATACCATTGTTCTTGGCGATATATCAGAACTTTATAATTATCCTATTGGAATTAATTATGTGGGAGCCGCTGTAGACCAAGTTATTAGTCAAACGGATTTATTTGGTGAGTATGCAGAAAAAGTACTTGATATTAACCGCAGACAGTATTTTAATGCAGGTGTCCTTGTAATCAATATCAAACAATTTAGAGATGAAGATATATTAAAACAATTTACAGAATTTATTAAAATATATACATTTGTTGTTGCACAAGACCAAGATTATCTGAATATTTTATGTGAAGATAAGGTATATTGGATTGACCCAAAGTGGAATGCAGAAACTTATGGTGAACTTCCATGTAAAGAAGAAGATATTTGTTTAATTCATTATAATCTTGGAAAAAAGCCATGGCATTATCCAGATTGTAAGCTTGGAGACCGTTTTTGGGAGTATGCAAAGAAGTCACCAAGCTATGGGGAAATTGTTGAAGTTTATGAAAATTATTCAGATGAAGAACGAAAAAGAGATTTGCAGTCAGGTGATAATCTTGCTAATTTAGCCTTTTTAGAAATTAATAATGAGAAAAATTTTAAGAATGTTTATCTGTCTGACGATTATAAAGCAGAGGATAGAATACGTGTTCTTGATAAGATAGCCGAACTTGAATATCAAGGAAAATTTGATGTTGATGTGGAAGATGACCCACCTTCCAAAATTCTTATGCCAGATGAAATTGATTATTTTGACAGAAGCTTTACAAGTCGATTTTTTTCTAAATATGCTTTTAAATTTGGTCGATGGTTTTTAAATGCAATGCTTCGTACCAATAAGCTTATTATAAAAGATATTCAAGGAATAGAAAATTTCCGCAATTTGGAGTCTGGTGCTATTGTGACTTGCAATCATTTTAGCCCAATGGATAGTTTTGCAATGGAGATAACTTACGATGCTTCAGAGCATAAAAATCGAAAACTGTACAGAGTAATTAAAGAAGGCAATTATACAAATTTTCCCGGTTTTTATGGATATTTAATGAGACATTGCAATACATTGCCTCTTAGCAGTAACACAGATACGATGAAGAAATTTATAGTGGCTATTGATGAACTATTAAAAGATGGCAATTTTATTCTTATTTATCCTGAACAGAGCATGTGGTGGAATTATCGAAAACCAAAACCGTTAAAAACGGGTGCTTATAAATTTGCCGCAAGAAATTATGTGCCTGTTTTACCATGTTTTATAACAATGAAAGATAGCGATATCAAAGGAGAAGATGGATTTTATATTCAAGAGTATACCATTCATATTGAAAAGCCTATCTATCCAATTGCTGATAAAAGCATACGTGAAAATGCGGATAATATGATGGAATTAAATTATGAGTGTTGGAAAAAAATATATGAGGACACCTATCAAATTCCATTAACCTATACTTGTGGACAAGTAAATTATAAAGGTAAAGTAGAGTAAAATAATAAAAAATAAAAAAATTTTCTTAAATAAAAAGCTGTCGTATAAAACAAATAATAAGATGTCAATAAAGGTTTATTTAGATAACATCTTATGTGTTTCATTTTATAGGGCAGCTTAAAAATTTAGATAGGTATAGAAATTTTCAATGATTATGAATATTTTTCTTCACAGTATTTACAACGATAAATTTGTTTTTCTTCATCAGTAAGATAAAATATATGGTCAAGCTCTTGTTCAATCGAGGTGATACAGCGAGGATTGCGACATTTAATAATATTTGTGATTGAAGATGGCAAAGATAATGTTTTCTTTTCCACAATAATGCCATCTTTTATAATATTAACCGTAATATTATGGTCAATAAATCCTAATACATCTAAATCAACAAGGTCAATAGCTCCCTCTATTTTTATGATATCTTTTTTACCCATTTTGTTGCTTCGGGCATTTTTTATAATGGCTACTTGACAATCAAGCTTGTCTAATCCTAAATGAGAGTAAATCATCATTGATTTTCCAGCTTCGATATGGTCAAGAACAAAGCCATTGTTTAATTGTCCTACATTTAGCATAATAATCCTCCATTTTTGCACAGCTTTTGTGCAATAAATTATTCTACAGATAATTCTAAAAGTGTCATAATTAAAGCCATACGAACATATACGCCATATTGCACTTGTTTAAAATAAGCAGCACGTGGGTCACTATCCACCTCAACAGAAATTTCATTTACTCTTGGCAGAGGGTGAAGAACATACATATCCGATTTAGCCAGTTCCATTTTTGCCTTGTCAAGTATATAAAAGTCTTTCATTCGTAGATAGTCATCTTCATTAAAAAATCGTTCACGTTGAACACGTGTCATATATAGAATATCAAGTTCTGTCATCACATCTTCTAGTTTTTCAACTTCTTTATATGAAATGTTGTTGTCTTTGAGTGTTTCTATCATATAATCGGGAACCCTTAATTCTTTTGGAGATATTAATATAAATTTTATATTATTATATCGTATCAGAGAATGAATAAGAGAATGTACTGTTCTACCAAACTTTAAATCACCACATAAACCAATTGTGAAGTTATCCAAAGAACCTCTCAGTTCATGTATAGTCATTAAATCTGTTAATGTTTGAGTTGGATGCTGATGTCCGCCATCTCCAGCATTGATGACAGGAATGTTTGACTTACTAGCAGCAACCATAGGAGCGCCTTCCTTTGGGTGTCTCATAGCACAGATATCAGCGTAACATGAAATAACACGAATGGTGTCAGATACGCTTTCTCCTTTTGCAGCAGAACTGGAGTCAGCAGAAGAAAAACCAAGAACAGAACCACCGAGATTAATCATTGCTGATTCAAAACTCAAACGGGTTCTTGTACTTGGTTCATAAAATAATGTCGCTAGTTTTTTGCCATTGCACACATGATTATATTTCATAGGATTGATGGAAATATCATGGGCTAAAGCAAGCAAATTGGCTAGTTCTTCAACACTTAGGTCTTGTGGGCTTAGTAAATGTTTCATTATTCCTCCTTATTTTTGTTTTCCTTTTTCTGATATTGTACTATGAAAAAGTCAATTATACAATCTGAAAGTTGTATTTAATTATAACCAATTTTACCAATTGAAAATTGTTGAATAGTGCTGTATTATGTGATAGAATACATTTCAGACTGTGGAAATTTGACAGTCCAAAGCAAGAATGGAGAATATATATGAAATCAAAAGCGAAATGTGAATATATTGATATACATAGTCACATATTGTTTGGTGTAGATGATGGTTCCCCTGATTTAAATGTTAGCCTGCAAATGGTTAAAACAGCATATG
>CAJUKN010000030.1:0-9265 GCA_910587485.1 uncultured Lachnospira sp. | reverse complement strand
GACGAGGGAATACGTCACATAGTATGCACCCCTCATTATCATCCTAGAAAATGTACAGTTCCTTATGAAGAACTCTGGAATCGATTTGAAATATTTTGTGATGCTGTGTCAAAAATTTATAAAGATATGAGTTTTAGTCTTGGTAGGGAATTATTTTTTTCATCGTCGGTTGTTGAATCCTTAGAAAATGGCGAAATACTATGTATGGGAAATACAAATTATGTATTGGTTGAGTATGACCCTATGGTAGAATTTTCAAGCATTAGAAACAGTATTACTAGTATTATGCAAAGTGGTTATATACCAATTATTGCCCACGTTGAGAGATATATGTGTCTGGTTGACAATTGGGAACGAATTTATGAAACAAAAGATTTAGGTGCTGTTATACAAATGAATTCAGATACAGTGATTGGTAATCAGGGCAGCAAAATAAAAAAGTTTGTCAAACACCTTTTAAGTGATGAGCTTGTCGATGTGATAGGAACCGATGCTCACAGTAATAGTCATAGAGCTCCCAGAATGGCTGAATGTGCAGATTACCTATTTAAAAAATATGGTGATGATTATGCGTTAAGATTATTGAGAGAAAATTCGATTACTATTTTAAATGGTGAATATATTGATTGATGGAGGATGTATCAATAATGGAAAAACAGAAGAATGATGAGATAGAAATTGATTTAAGACAAGTTCTATCTGTAGTTATAAGTAAGCTGGCTATTATTATAATTGTTGGTGTGATATTTGGGTTAGCAACTTTTGTATACACGAAATTTTTTGTCAGACCAACATATGTATCACAAGCCAGTTTGTATGTATTAAATAAACAAAATGCCAATTCTGCAACAACATACAGTGATTTACAGTCTTCTACACAGTTGACACAGGATTATATGGTGCTTGTAAAAAGTCGTACAGTACTTGAAAAAGCTATAAGTGAATTAGGAATTAATATGTCCTATGGGGAATTGTATCAGATGATTACAGTTACTAATAAGACAAATACACGTATTCTTGATATTTCGGTAGCTGGACATGACCAGTATCAAGTAAAAGAAATTGCTGAAAAAGTTGCGGTTGTTTCTGGTGATTCGATTTGTTCAATTATGCAAATTGAAAAATGTGAAGTTTTTGACCATGCGGTTGTACCTGGGGCACCATCTGCACCAAATGTTACGAGAAATGTGCTGATTGCAGGTATTATAGGTGTGATTTTAACAATAGCAGTAGTTATTGTTCGATTTCTTCTTAATGATACTATCACAACATCAGAAGATGTTGAGAGATATTTAGGATTAAGTACATTAGCATTGATTCCATTTTCAGATGAATTAGATGATGGTCAAGATTCATCAAGGTCAAAAAAGAAAAGAAAGAAGAAGAAAAGTAGTTCTTCGTCAGGAAGCCGGTCAAGTTCCAGAACAGAGTTATCTTCACAGACAAAGCGTGTTTCAGGCGCGCCGTTAAGAAGTTCTGGTGCAAGTCAAACAACGTCAGCAGGACGAACGGTTTCAAGTCAAACAACAATGGCAGGGCGAACCATGACAGGACAGACAGCACCAGCAGGACGAACGGTTCAAGGACAAACAACAACGGCAGGGCGGATTTCAAGTCAAGCAACATCAACAGGACGAACCATTCAAAATCAAACAACTCCTGCAGGCAGTGTTAAGAAACCAATAACAAAAGCACCATCACTTAATGTTTCGAGAGTTAAGGAGGATAAGTAATGTTAGCAGTTGATATTGAAAAGATGAGAAAATTGGATTATAGAACAAATGAAGCATATAAAACATTGAGAACAAATATTCAATTATGTGGTTCGGATATGAAGGTTATTATGTTTACCAGTTCTACTCCAAACGAAGGAAAGTCGTCCGTTGCATTTAACCTTGCCGTTTCTTTAGCGGAATCTGGAAAACGAGTTATTTTTGTTGATGCCGATTTAAGAAAATCCGTTCTTGTAAGACGTTATAAGATTAATAAAAAGCTTAGAGGGCTTTCACATTACCTTTCTGGTATGTGTAATTTTTCAGAGGCTGTGTGTGCAACCAATGTAGATAATTTTCATGTTATCTTTTCAGGAGTTGTTCCACCTAATCCATCAGAGCTGCTGGGCAATAAAACATTTGAAGCATTGATTATGATGCTTCGAGGAGAGTATGATTATGTGATTATTGATACGCCACCACTTGGAAATGTTACGGATGCATCGGTGGTTGCTACACAGTGTGATGCGGCAGTCTTTGTGGTATGCGCACATTCAATAAGCTATAAATTTGCACAGAGAGCAATTGAACAGCTTAAAATGGCTGGAATTAAAATACTTGGTGTAGTGCTTAATAAAGTTGATTTATCTGGTAACAGTTATTATGGCAGATACTATGGCAATTATTATGGAAGATATTATGGAAAATATTATGGGAATTATGGAGATGATGAATAATGAGAGAAGTTATTGATGCCTTTTTTGGGCTTCATTCAGGAAGTTATGATTTTTCAATAATATTTATATACTTAGGTGTATTATTTGTATTATTTGTTATATGTGTTGTTTTATCCAAAAAGATAGGAATATATCATAATAACAAATTACATGATAAGTTGGAGGTACCAAATCATAATGAAAAATAAAAATAGAAGTATAATTGTTCTGTTTTTTGATTTGGTTTCTATAATTATTTCATATTTAATGGCATTATATTTTAAAGATATTGATTTTAGTGATAATTATGTTGATGGACTTATTGTTTTACTATTAATGTATATGCTTGTATATACATCTCTTAGTTCCTTACATTCTGATATATATAGCAGAGGATATATTGATGAATATGGAGAGGTATTTCGCATTAATATGATAACATTGTTAATGTGGGCAGTTTATTTGTTTATGACAAGTAAAAGTTATTCTTATTCAAGATTAGTTTTTATTGTGTATGATATATTAAGTTTATGTACAGTATATGTTGTTCGATGTTATATAAAGTTATTTACATATCTTACTATACATAACGAAAGAAATGTAAGAAGCTGTATTGTTATTGCTGATGAAGGGAATGTGCTAAATATTGTTAAAAATTTCATATCAACATGGGACATTAATATTGTTGGCGTGATTTTGTCGGATAGTAACAAAGTAGGAGAAGAATTTCAGTTTGGAAAGAAACGTATTCCTGTTATTGGGTCCTTAGCAGATGTGTCAGGCTGTGTTGCTAATAAAGTAGTTGATGATGTATTTATTAGTGTATCTCAAAGTATAAGCAGTATTAATGAGGTTATATATCAGTTTGAAAGGATGGGGGTTAAAATCCATATTAATATTGATTTAAGCTATATTAAAGTAAGTAATAAGATTATAGAGTCAATGGGACCTTATAATGTTGTGACATTTGCAACGACCATGTATGGTACTGGCAGTTTAATTGTTAAACGTGCTATGGATATTATGGGAGGAATAGTTGGCTTATTTATTACAGCAATTGCTTTTATATTTGTAGCTCCTGCAATATGGATAGAGGATAAGGGACCAATATTTTTTTCTCAAAAAAGAGTTGGAAAAAACGGAAGAACATTTAAGATATATAAATTTCGTTCTATGTATATCGATGCTGAAGAACGAAAAAAAGAACTGATGAAAAATAATGAGATGAGTGGTGCAATGTTTAAGATGAAAGATGACCCAAGAATTACCAAAGTAGGTAAATTTATAAGAAAGACATCTATAGATGAGTTGCCACAGTTTTTTAACATTCTTAAAGGGGATATGAGTCTTGTAGGAACAAGACCTCCTACTATTGATGAAGTCAATGTATATGAGAATTGGCACAGAAGAAGACTCAGCATTAAACCGGGACTTACTGGTTTATGGCAGGTTAGTGGAAGAAATAAGATTAATGATTTTGATGATGTTGTAAAATATGACTTGGAATATATAGATAATTGGTCTGTTTTATTGGATATAAAATTGATTTTAAAAACAATTTTTGTGGTGTTTAAAGGGACAGGCTCTTGATAAAAAATAAAGATATGTGAATATTGATAGATTATAATTTGGAGGTGTTATAAATGA
This sequence comes from uncultured Lachnospira sp., assembly GCA_910587485.1. Taxonomy (GTDB): domain Bacteria; phylum Bacillota; class Clostridia; order Lachnospirales; family Lachnospiraceae; genus Lachnospira. The sequence goes on along the minus strand of CAJUKN010000030.1, from coordinate 5,190 downwards.
GTAAGGTAGAAATATCAGATAGTATTCGTTACATTGGTTGTGATGACCATACAATAGATTTATTTGAAAGTCAATATAAGGTTCCTAATGGCGTTTCATATAATTCATATCTTATTATAGATGATAAAATTGCTATTATGGATACAGTGGATTCAAGAGTGACAAAAGAATGGATTGATAAACTAGAATCAGAATTATCAGGAAGAAAACCAGACTATCTTGTTATTTCACATATGGAACCAGACCATTCTTCTAATATTGGCTTGTTGGGGGAGAGGTATCCAGAGTTGAAATTTGTTGTCAATACAAAAACTTTTCCAATGCTAAAGCAGTTTTTTGATATGGATATATCTAATAGAACAATAGAAGTAAAAGAAGGAGATACCTTAGCCTTAGGTAAACATACCTTACAATTTATTATGGCTCCTATGGTTCATTGGCCAGAGGTTATGATGGAGTATGAAATAACAGAAAAAGTATTGTTTTCAGCCGATGGATTTGGTAAATTTGGTGCATTGGATATCAATGAAGAATGGGATAGTGAAGCACGTCGTTATTATATCAATATTGTTGGAAAATATGGTGCTTCTGTGCAAGCTATTTTAAAGAAAGCAGCTAATTTAGATATTCAGATGATATGTCCTTTACATGGACCAATTTTAAAAGAAAACCTTGCACATTATATTGAAAAGTATGATATATGGTCAAGCTATAGACCAGAAGATAAAGGCGTTACCATTGCGTTTGCCTCAATACATGGCAACACAGGAATTGCTGCTAAAAAAATGGCAGAAATATTAAAAGCAAGGGGCGAGACCGTATCTATTTTTGATTTATCAAGAGATGATATGTCTGAAGCAGTAGCCGATGCATTTCGGTATGATAAGTTGATTATAGCTTCACCAACATATGATGCGGCATTATTTCCAGTCATGGAAGATTTCTTATATCATTTAAAGATTAAAAATTATCAAAATCGTAAAATTGGTATTATTGAAAATGGAACATGGTCACCAGTAGCAGGCAAGCTAATGAAAATGTATATTGAACAGTTAAAGAATTGTGAAATAATAGAGCCAATGGTTACAATCAAATCAACAATGAATCAGAACAATATTGAAACAATGGAAAAATTAGCAGATGCTATGTTTGTTTAAGGATATGTTTTAAAAAAGAAGTATAAATTATAGAAATTAAATGAAAGTGTTATTAGGGCTGTTACAAAATTAATTTTGTAACAGCCTTTTTGAATCATTATAAAAAGTATTTTTATGAATCATCAGAATCATCATATTCATAGTAATTGATAAATTCTTTTCGAGTATCTTTATTAAATGAATCCTTTTGCTTTTGCATATTGATTAATTCATTAAATTCTCGTTCTTCCTGCATACGTCTTTGTATATGCTGTTGATGTCTGCGATGTGCCTCCTCTTTATTATGAGCGATAAGAGCCTTTCTTCTATACCATATAAGAACAATTAACGCAGCTGAAATTGCTAAAAGTAAAGCAGATATATATACAAATATCATAATGCTATTACGTATGTAATTGACAAAAAAGGTATATACATATTCAATAGAAATATATATTCTTCGATAAAACCCATTAATTAATGCCCATATAGGTAAAAATGCAGTCATAATAGAAGCAGAAATTGTAGCATAAGAAATATATCGAAAGCATTTATGAATGTATTTGTTTAATAAAAATAAAAACACAATATTTAATGCTATCATAATAAATATAATAATCATTCCATATAGAATATATTTATTAAATGTATTGCCAATTCTTGCAAATTGCTTCATATAAGGAATCGTAAGTGCATCAATATAAATTTCACATACTTTTTCAACCAATGAATCAATATTATTTTGTTGTTCTGCTGTTAATGTATAACCCTTAGAAGAAAGAAATTGGTCTATATTTGCGTATAAGCGTTGTTTTACATCAGAAGTATTGACTTCATAACTTTCATTTTTTAACTGCGCCCGAAGCTTATTAGAAGCCTGAATGGACGTGATATCCATAGTAAATACGTTATCAAAAACAGAGCGGTCAACACCATAAGGAATTGCTATATTGACCGCTTCTTTACGAATGTACTCATTCATATGAATATAAAAATCAACATTCATTGAATCTACAAAGTTATTAATATTAAATAGTCCAAAATTAAGCCCTATTAGATAACTAAACATGGTAATAAAAATTGCCAATAAGAAGGATAAAATTGTACTTATTATTTGGGGTTTTTTGCTTTTTTTCTTGGCCATAATATACCTCTTTTAGTTTTAATTATCAACTAGTGTAGGACCAGATATTTTCTCTGCATAGACAAACATTCTATGGTCAACTGGTGTAAATATACCAAAAGGATAGCAAGTATACATAATTAATTGTTCGTTATCTTGTTCCAAGTCAAAAATACAATTGTCTTTTTGATATATTTGAATGTCTGTTACATTGTAATGAAATTCGCCATAATAAGTCTTTATAATGATTTCGTCACCGACTTGGGCATCTTGAAATGCACTGAAAACTGTAGTACTGTGTCCTGCTATAAGTATTGGCTTGCCACGACCCGGAATTTGGCTTCCAGTGTACATACCAGCTCCTCTATCTAAACAATAGGAATCATCACCATAGTAAAAATCAGCTATTAGTCCAATTCGTTCACAAGAAATGCTGCCTATTACATCGTGATTTCCTGGAAGTTGAATATCTGAAAAATTGATTGTATTGCTGTCATTTTCCTCAATATTGACAGGCGTTTCAATAGTCGTTCCAGTCTCTTCAAATGTAGGTTCTTTATCAAGAATAAATAAACTTGCAGCCGAAGTGACTGTTTTTATAAGTGGATAAGCAGCAGCATAAACAATCCCAATACCCATGAAAGAAAAAAATAATGGCATATAGATATATGCCATTATTTTCTTAAAGTTTTTCTTCATGTGTGATTATGCACGCTTCTTAGAAGCAACAACACCACAACCTACTAATGCAAGACCAAGTGCTGAAAGAACAGCAACGGAAATATATGCATTAACGCCTGTAGGCTTAATGATACCCTCATCCTTCTTATCTGAAGCTTTTGCAAGAGTCTCTTTTACAGCCTGTGGAGGGTTAATTGTCTTGTTACCATCGACTGTAGCGACTGTAACTACACCTGTAGTAGCATCAACTTTAACTGGCACATCATTTTTTACAGCAATATCATTTGCTCTAGCTGCTAATGATGTAATTTGACTAGCTGAAAGCTCATCAACAGAAGATACAGAGTTAAGTATACTTGTTACTGTAGAATCAGCCTTAGCTTCATTGATAGCAGCAGCAGCATTGTCATATTTAGATTCTGGCAATGCATCGATATAAGGCTGAGCTGTTGACTGATACTTTTGAGGAATCATACCTACCAACTCAGCTTTAGTAGTTGCAGCGAAGGCTGAAATCGTCATAGCTGCCATTGAAAGCACTGTAGCACCAACAGCAACCAGTTTTTTAATAGATGTCATAATATCTACCTCCATTTATTTGTTTTGTTCACGCCTTATTTTATCATAAAATTGTAATGTGTCAATAGCTATATCTTAAAAAGTAATGTTGTATTGAAAAATAATCAATATTAATAAAATATATTAAATTGTTAAAATATTAAAAATATATTAAAAAATAATATTTGAATAAATAATAAGTAATAATAAAATAAACTTACTTGATATGAAAAATTGACGGATTATAATTGTTTGTGATGGATGGTGAACAATTCATCATAAACGATTATGATAGTTTGGCATAAACTATTATGTATCATACCATAAAATAGTTGCAAATTCAAGGATATATCTTTATAATAAAGTGGAATTATTTTCATAATAGATAAAGTAACGATAAATAAGAAATAAATTACTTTTAAGTAACTTGGTGCAAATAAAATATAGAAATGAGGAAAGAACATGTCTAAGATTATATTAACAGGAGATAGACCAACAGGAAGGCTTCATTTAGGGCATTATGTTGGTTCTTTAAAAAGAAGAGTAGAATTACAAAATTCCGACGAGTTTGACAAGATATTTATTATGATAGCCGATGCGCAGGCATTGACAGATAATGCAGACAATCCAGAAAAAATCAGACAAAATATAATAGAGGTAGCATTGGACTATCTGTCAGCAGGTATAGACCCTGACAAATCAGATATTTTTATTCAGTCGCAAATACCACAGCTTACAGAACTTACCTTTTATTATATGAATCTTGTTACTGTTTCAAGACTTCAGAGAAATCCAACGGTGAAAAATGAGATTTTAATGAGGAATTTTGAGGCGAGCATTCCTGTGGGATTTTTTACATATCCTATTAGTCAAGCTTCAGATATTACAGCATTTAAAGCAACAACCGTACCAGTGGGTGAAGACCAAGAGCCTATGATAGAGCAGGCAAGAGAAATTGTAAGAAAATTTAATTCAATCTATGGTGACACCCTTATAGAGCCTACTATTCTTTTACCAGATAATAAGGCATGTTTAAGACTTCCCGGAACAGATGGAAAGGCAAAAATGAGTAAATCACTTGGAAATTGTATCTATCTTTCAGATACAGAAGCAGAAGTGAAGAAAAAAGTAATGAGTATGTATACAGACCCAGAGCATATAAGAGTAGAAGACCCCGGTAAGATTGAAGGAAATTGTGTGTTTATCTATCTGGATGCATTTAGCACAAAAGAGGATTTTGAGGAGTTTCTTCCAGATTATGCTAATTTAGATGAATTAAAAGAACATTATAAGCGTGGTGGGCTTGGTGATGTGAAAGTGAAGAAATTTTTGATTCGTGTGTTAAATAGACAGCTTGAACCGATAAGACAAAGACGTCATATGTATGAAAAGGATATACCAGGTGTTTATGATATTCTTCAAAAAGGTACAAAAGCAGCTTATGAAGCAGCACAACAAACATTAGAAGAGGTAAAGGCAGCAATGAAAATTAATTACTTTGATGATAAAGAGTTAATTAAAATTCAGAGTGAAAAGTATAAATTGATGGAGTGACCTATTTTCACCAATAAAAAAGAATACCATTTCATTACTATTTAAAAGACTGCTGCAAAGTAAATTTTTTGCAGCAGTCTTTATTATTGTTGTTTTAACAATTAATAAAACCACCTGCTATGCAGGTGAGTTCCCAAA
>CAJUKN010000029.1 GCA_910587485.1 uncultured Lachnospira sp. | reverse complement strand
GCAAACCACCAGCTAAGCTGGTGGTCCTGATTGACATAAGGATAGCTTGTAAAACATGCTATCTGTTGTTTAGTCACTTTGTACCACTTGTGTATTCTTTTCCTGTTATATTTTATGAAAAACCCATAAATTTTTTATTTGTTTTTCAATATCCTCATAATCCCATTGCATGTCGCTTCGTATAGTACTGTTCGGATCATTCACAATAAGTTTTTCGTTTTTAATTCCTATAAGAACAATGTAATGTCCTACCGACGTAAAATCTCCTGCTCTCATACTGCATATTATCGGATTCCCGTTTTCAAGCTCATTAAAAATTTTATTTTTATTGAGACTCATTTCCGTTCCCTGTATACCGAATGCCTCCGCGCCTTGTGTCATCATGTTCCATGTTGTTCCAACATTCAGCTGGTAGTAGCCATTCTGCTGTGCATAAGCCGCCACTTTGTCTGGCGTTACCTGAGCGTTTTTTGTAAGTGCAACGGCTACCATAGAAACACAAGTCGGAGCGCACCCCGACAGCGCAATTGTATCATCTCCATAATCCGCGTACCCCCAACGCTTATCCCATTGTATAAAAAGAGGAAATTTCTTTTGTAGCTCCTCTGATGTAAGTCCGCCGCTCACCTTATGTTCCGCTGTCGGATACCCTTTGACATAATCTATCATATCTGGGTTATTACCAAGAGCCGCAAGCAGATTATTTGGATATTTTTCCATATTATCATATATTTCCTGAAAATTAGGATATTTTTTGCACAACTCAGAAATTCTTGTTTTAATTGCCTCGCCTTCCCGTGCTTTTGGGCGCTCAAATGAATACTTGATAATCTTTTGACTTGCAGCCGGCTGTTCATTATCAGATGTGGTTTCCGATGTTTTTACTGTTGTTTTGCTGTTATCAGACATGATATTTCGGATTCCCTGCGATGCCACGTTTGGGTTATTCCCAGTTGGATTTATTACATATTTAATACACAGAACAACTGCTGCAATAAGCAGTGCCAATATGCACAACTCGCACGTAAGCTGTGCTATTTTCTTTCTTCTTCTACGTCTTGCAGCGTTCTTTCTTTTTCTTTTCATTTTTTCCTCCCTGCTTAAATATACTTTTCAATATAAAAACAAAACATCGAAATATACGCAAAAATGTATTTTTTTAACCACATCAAGGAAGTTCCTCACTTCAATGTCGCAGAGGTATAAGGGGGTGGAGACTTGTGTTGCGATAGCAGCTAGATGGTTTGAGCAAGTAGCGTAGGGGATTGTGAATATCCGCTTTGATATGATGTTTCCTTTTTGTATTAAACATATTATATCATAATACATTTTTAATATTTTTATTTTATATTAGTATATTATTTTATTTTCTTTACAAATTTCTTACGATTTTCTTACTTTCAGTTTATGGGGGAATATGGACAGGGTATAAGAGAATGTATTTTTATAAAAGTCAGATACCCTATAGCAAAATCGCGTGGTATCTTGTATAATGATTTGCATACAAATATTCATTCTGCAAATAAAGAATGGAAAAAATAATTGTTTTATGAGTTTATATTAAAGATAACAAAATGGATTATAAATAGTTATTTGTTCATTTTAAAAATAGGTGAAATTACAATAAACCGATTATAGATAAGATTTGGAGATATAATATGGAAATAACAAATAAGGCGGTTGATAATGGAAAGGCGTTTGATTGGGGAAAAACATCTGCTGATTATGCCAAGTATCGAGATATTTATCCAGAAATATTTTATAAAAAAATTGTACAGAGAAATCTTTGTATAAAAGGGCAGAATGTGTTAGATTTAGGTACAGGCACAGGTGTACTTCCAAGAAATATGTATCACTTTGGTGCTACATGGTATGGAACAGATATTTCTGAAAATCAAATTGTACAGGCAAAAAAACTGTCTGATAAATTTGGTATGAATATTCAGTATCAGACAATAGCCGCAGAAGATATTGAGTTTTCTAGTAATACATTTGATGTGGTAACAGCTTGTCAGTGTTTTTGGTATTTTAACCATGAAAAAATAATACCAAAATTGTCACATATATTAAAGCAAAATGGACGGCTATTATTGTTATATATGGCATGGCTGCCATTTGAAGATAGGATTGCAGGTGCAAGTGAAAATCTAGTATTAAAGTATAATCCAAAATGGACAGGAGCAAGAGAAACCATGCATCCAATACAAGTGTCCGATTGTGTATATCAAATGTTTGAACGGGTATACCATGAGGAATATATAGTGAATGTGCCATTTACAAGGCAGACATGGCATGGAAGAATGAAGGCGTGTCGTGGTGTTGGAGCTTCTTTATCACAGGCAGAAATTGAAAAGTGGGAAACAGAACATTATCAATTGTTACAAGATATTGCACCAGATGAATTTGAAATAAAACATTATGTGGCAATGTTAGAGTTAAAAAAGAAATAAAGGTATAAAAAGTGGCGCAGAAATGAGGAAAAAGATGTTAGAATTTAGATATGATACTCAATTATTGATTGAAGGAAAAAATTTAGATGAGGATGCCATTAATGAATATTTTATAAGTCATTTTAAAGGAGATTGTTTATTAGCTGTTGGTGATGAAGAAATGATAAAAATTCATTTTCATACAAATGAGCCATGGCAAGTGCTTGAATATTGTGCTACATTAGGTGAGATTTATGATATTGTGGTTGAAGATATGGATAGACAGGCACGAGGATTAAAGGGATAATTAGGGATAGCTTGTAAAAACATTGCGGCATATGATTTGAGATGATATAATAATCTCGGCAAAAGCTGAGCTATAAAAGTTTGCTACGCAAACTTCTGACATCTTATTATATAAAAAATTATAATAATCACAGCAATGATAGTGCTATTTGTCATTTATAACAGCCTATAACTCAAAAAAAAGGTGTTTTATATGTGGATAGCGAAAAATATTTGTTTATAATTTGATTTTGGCAATATATATTTTAGATAGTTATATTTATAATTAATATAAAAAATATATCAATGAAAGGGGAATATGATATTGAAATTTACAAAGATGCATGGCACTGGCAACGATTATATTTATGTTGATTGTACAAAAAATACGCTGGATAATCCATCTAAAATGGCTGTGGAAGTTAGCGATAGACATTTTGGGATAGGTTCGGATGGTCTTATTCTTATAAAAAAATCAAATAAAGCAGACTTTTTTATGGAAATGTACAATGCAGACGGCTCAGAGGGCAAAATGTGCGGCAATGGGATTCGATGTGTTGGTAAATATGTGTATGAACATCATCTTACCCAAAAGACAGAAATTACAATCGATACATTATCAGGTATAAAAATGCTGCGACTTTTTATAGACGATGGTGGAAAAGTAAGAAACGTAGCAGTGGATATGGGCGCGCCAGTTCTTGAACCCCAAAAAATTCCAGTGGCTGTCAATCAATTTGGAATATCAAATGAAGATGCAAAACCGATTTTATTAAAATCATTGATGGTTGGCGAAAGTGAATATAAAGTGTCTTGTGTTTCAATGGGAAACCCTCATGTTATTATATATTTAGATAAAGATATGGATATTAAAAAATTGGATATTGACAAAATTGGACCTTTGTTTGAAAAGCATGAGGCTTTTCCAGAAGGGATTAATACAGAATTTATACAAGTGGTAGATGGTAAGAACTTAAATATGCGTGTGTGGGAGCGTGGTTCTGGTGAGACGTTTGCCTGCGGAACAGGAGCTTGTGCAAGCGCAGTAGCAACCATTTTAAATAACATGTGTGATGATGGTGTCACTGTTCATTTGTTAGGTGGAGACCTCACAGTAACTTGGGATAGAGAAAAAAATACAGTGATAATGGAAGGGGCAGCAGAGACCATATGCGAAGGAGAATATTTTGAAAAATCAGTCTGATAGATTGATTTCTTACAATGAAGTTGCCTACATGAAAGGATATAAATACTATGAAAATGATTGATGGAAATATGAATGATTTTGTTAAGGAGTTGGGTTCTTCGGCACCTGTTCCGGGTGGCGGAGGTGCAAGTGCGCTTGTGGCGACACTTGCTGTTTCGTTAGGAACAATGGTGGCAAATCTTACAACAGGAAAGAAAAAATATGCCCAGTATCAAGAAGATATAGAAAAATCCATAGAAAAGGGAGAAAAATTGGCAGCAGAACTGGCAGAATATATGGATAAAGATGCGGAATGTTTTTTGCCATTATCAAAGGCATATGGATTGCCAAAAGATACACCAGAGCAGATAGAAGAGCGCAATCAAGTTTTGGAAAAATTGTTGAAAAATGCAAGTGAAACACCTTTAGAATTGATGAAGAAAATCGTGGAATCAATGGAATTGTTAGAACGATTGTCTATTATAGGAAGTAATCTTGCTATAAGTGATGTGGGGGTTGGGATTCAGTTTGCAAAGGCGGCATTAAATGGAGCTTCTTTAAATGTATTTATCAATACCAATCTTATGAAAAACAAAGAGGTTGCTGTAGACATGAATCAAAAAGCAGACGAATTGTTAAAGAAGGGAAATGATATTGCAGATAAAGTGTACCGTATTGTTATGGAAAAAGTGAGACCATAAAATACAGAAAAAATTATTTAAGTCAGAGCCTTAAATAATCGTAATAAAATAGCTTTGATATGGAGGAGTACAATGGAAATTTTAAAAGGGTTACCAGTAGCAAATGCAATCAATGAAAAATTGATAGAAGAACAAAAAAATTTAAAAGGGGAGCTTCCTCATCTTGCAATTATTCGAGTTGGTGAAAAACCAGACGATTGTTCTTATGAGAGAGGGGCAAAAAAGAAGATGGAAAAAATAGGTTTTCGTTGTTCTTCTTTTGTATTTGATGCAGATATTGATAATGACACTTTTCAAAAAGAATTTGATACTATTAATAATAATGATGATATTGATGGTATTCTTTTGCTTCGTCCATTGCCAAAGCATCTGGATGAAAAATCAATAGAAAATAGAATCAATCCAAGAAAAGATTTAGATGGTATTTCTCCAATAAATCTTGCAAAAGTATTTGCAGGAGATGATACAGGATATGCTCCATGTACGGCGGAGGCTGTTATTGAAATGCTGGATTATGCAGGGATTGATTTAAAGGGCAAGCGCGTTACAGTAGTGGGGCGAAGTCTTGTTATAGGAAAGCCTGTAACTATGTTACTGATGAAAAAAAATGCAACGGTGACAGTGTGTCATACGAAGACAAACGATTTAGCCGCTGAATGTAAAAGGGCAGAGATACTTATTGCAGCAGCAGGTTCTGCAAAAATGATAAAATCAGAATATGTTGCAAAGGATGCAATCGTAATTGATGTTGGCATCAATGTTGATAATGAAGGCAATTTGTGTGGCGATGTGGATTTTGACGGCATTACAACGATTGCAGGTATGGCAAGTCCTGTTCCCGGAGGTGTTGGTTCTGTGACAACATCCGTTCTTGCAAAACATTTAATGAAAGCAGCGATGTCCAGATAATAAGGATATATTTTTGCAAATCAACAAATATAATCAGAACACCTATTTATAAACAGAGTTGGTTATAAAATAGTAAAAAAATAATGTAGATGACTTTGTAAATGGTGTGATTGAATGAATTAATATTATATGTTAAATGTTAAAAATATAATTTAAATAATAATACTTGAAATTATAGGCAATATATGTTAGTATCAATTTCAAATTAGATATTGAAATGCTATGAAAGAGACTGCTTTTTATGGAACCTGACAGGAAGGAGGCGTCACCGACTGAGAGCGCACACAGGGAATTATCAAGTGGAACACTCTGGAGCAGAATAGTCGAAAAAGTTTGTTGGAATAGTTCATTGCTTTATTAGGCTATTACGTATACATGCGTTAAATGGTTTAGAGATAAATAAAAGAAACTTCTTTTATTTAATTGCGGGTGGTACCGCGAATAAGATTGAACAATCAATTCGCCCCGAAGTACATCTTTTGATGTGCTTCGGTTTTTTGATGCATGGAAGTGTATAAGGAAATTAGTTGCTGTTATAATATGTGTCTACATATCATGCGGCAAGTAAGGTAAGAAATATTTTAGCGTAAGTATAGGTTTAAGCAGTGTTTATACTTGATATAATAAATAAAAAAGTAAGCATTTATGGAATAAGAAGGAGGGCTTATGTACAGAGATAAGACATTAGATAAGATAAGTGAAGCTGATATTGACAGCACATTAAAGGTTGCAGGTTGGGTAGAAAATATCCGTGACCATGGCGGTGTATCTTTTATTGATTTAAGAGATATGTATGGCGTGTTACAGGTTGTTATTAGAAATGCAGAACTTCTTAAGGGAATAAAAAAGAGGAATGTATTAGCATTGAGGGAATGATAGAAAAAAGAGATGAGGAAACCTATAATCCTAAAATACAATCTGGTACCATTGAGCTTGATGCAAAAGAGATTACAGTGCTTGGACAGGTATATACAACACTTCCATTTGAGGTGATGACATCAAAAGAAATTCGAGAAGATGTACGTCTTAAATATCGTTATCTGGATTTAAGAAATCAAAAAGTGAAAGATAATATTATATTTCGTTCAAAAGTGATAGCATTTTTACGTCAAAAAATGACAGATTTAGGCTTTATGGAAATTCAGACACCAATTCTTTGTGCATCGTCACCAGAAGGAGCAAGAGATTATATTGTTCCTTCAAGAAAATATAAAGGTAAATTTTATGCGCTGCCACAAGCACCACAGCAATATAAGCAGCTTCTTATGGTTTCTGGTTTTGACAAATATTTTCAGATTGCGCCTTGTTTTCGAGATGAGGATGCAAGAGCAGACCGTTCACCGGGAGAATTTTATCAGCTTGATTTTGAGATGAGTTTTGCCACACAAGAAGATGTATTTCGAGTGGGAGAGGAAGTTCTTACAGAAACTTTTGAACAGTTTGCCCCAGAAGGCTACACGGTGACAAAAGCACCTTATCCAGTGATAAGCTATAAGCAGGCTATGTTAGAGTTTGGCACAGATAAGCCAGACCTTCGCAATCCGCTTAGAATTATTGATGTGACAGAATTTTTCCAGAAATGTACATTTAAGCCGTTTATTGGAAAAACAGTACGAGCTGTTAAGGTTCATGCCAATATGTCAAAAGGTTTCCATGAAAAACTGCTGAAATTTGCCACAGGTATTGGCATGGGTGGACTTGGTTATTTGGAAGTGCTTGAAGACGGCTCTTATAAGGGACCAATTGATAAATTTATTCCAGAAGATTGCAAAGAAGAATTTAAGACATTGGCAGGTCTTGAGGTTGGCGACACGATTTTCTTTATGGCAGATAAGGAAGATAGAGCGGCTTACTATGCTGGTATGATTCGTACAGAATTGGGGCAAAAGCTTGGTTTAATAGAGGAAAAAGCGTATCGTTTTTGTTATGTAAATGATTTTCCAATGTTTGAAAAAGATGCGGAGACAAAACAGATTGGTTTTACACACAATCCTTTTTCAATGCCACAAGGTGGATTGGAAGCATTAAATACAAAAAATCCATTGGATATACTTGCTTATCAATATGATATTGTGTGCAATGGTATAGAATTATCATCAGGAGCTGTGCGAAATCACGATATGCAGATTATGATTAAAGCATTTGAAATTGCAGGATATGATGAAGAAGTATTAAAGGATAAATTTGGTGCGCTTTATCACGCATTTCAGTTTGGCGCACCACCACATGCAGGTATGGCACCGGGTATTGACCGAATGATTATGCTTCTTAGAAATGAGGAGAATATTCGTGAAGTTATCGCATTTCCTATGAGTGGAACGGCTCAGGATTTAATGTGCGGCGCGCCTAATGAAGTGACTGAACAACAGCTTCGAGAAGTTCATATAAAGGTTCGAGATTAAATAAAAAATTTTTAACTTCCTTTTCAAAATTGCGTGTCCATCAAGAAATAGGTTATAATTGTGCTAACAAATCAGGATTTATGGAGGTAGATTTGATGAAGTTATGTGAAGCAGTAAAGTTATATGAAGCAGATAAGAAGGGGATGGAAAAGGGAAAGGAAACAGAATCTCACGGTATCGAACAAAGAAAAAAATTTTTATCTATATATCCTATTGAATCTATTCCAAATTTGACAATAGAACAATATGTAATAGGAAATGATAACTCATTTAGTCATTGGCTACGTTATGAACTGTATGATGTTGCAAGTATGGGAAATGCTAGACCAGCTATTTTTAAGGTATATACCAAAAAAGATACGGGTTCACAGATACATTTATTATCAAGCTACCCAAAATTTGGTTCAAATTCAGAGGCTTTTAATTTTCTCAAAAATGAAATAGTAAATTTTTTGGAAGATATCAAGCAAGAAAATTATAATAATTTTAAGAAGTATAAAATAGACAGCAGAGTAAAGAGTATGCTTATGGCGGTATATTTTGATGATAGATTTGTTCCTGTTTGTACCGAGGGTACAATAGATGACTGCTTAAACAGAATGAATATTTCTTTTGAGAAAAAAGCAACAATGGTAGAAAAAAATTTAACCTTGGTTAAATGGAAAAAGTCTATGCCTGAATTAGCAGATTGGTCTAATCAGATATTACTTGATTTTTGCAGATGGTTGAAAGAAAAAAATATCAACATAGACAAAGAGGAACTATGTAATAACGAAGTAATTGAAAAAGAGAAAAAAATAGAAGAAGCGAAAAAAATAGAAGAAGAAATTGCTTCTTTAAATTTAGATGGTGATTCACAAAAAGCAATTGTAAAGGTCAGGGTTAATCAAGGAATTTTTAGGAATGATTTGTTAAAGAGATATAACAGATGTTGTCTGTGCGACGTGAAAGCCCCTGCATTACTGATAGCGAGTCATATCAAACCTTGGGCAGAAAGTGAACCAAAAGAAAAATTAGATGTTGACAATGGTTTTTTGATGTGTCCTAACCATGATAAATTATTTGATAAAGGTTATATCACTTTTGATGATAACGGTAAGATTATAATTTTTGACGAGTTACCAGAAAACGATAAGGAGCTTCTTAACATTGATAGTAGAAAGCATATAGAATTGACTGAAGATAATAAAAAGTATTTGAAATTTCACCGAGAAAATGTTTTTAAAAATAAATTAAAATTCTAGTTTGCATATAATATAGGTGGAAGTGGGGTGCATATAAAATGACAATAGATACAAACACAATGATTTCAATTACAGAGGCAAATCAAAATTTTTCAAAAGTAGCCAAAATAGTTGATGAACATGGAACAGCGGTTATTCTGAAAAATAATATACCCAGATATTTGGTCATTGATTTCAGCAAAGCAGAAAAAGAAAAAGTTGCCAGTAATGAAGATGTATTTGCAATATCTGAACAGTTAATAAAACAGAATACAGAAGCATATGAGGTTCTTGCAAAATGATTATTTTAAGCAAAGAGCAGGTGCTAAAACTTCATGCAAGTTTAATAAAAGCCACTGGAGGAAGTGACGGTATTCGTGATGAAGGAATGTTGGATTTGGCATTAAATAATCCGTTTCAGTCATTTGGCGGAAAAGAGCTTTATCCAAGCATTCAGGCAAAGGCAGCACGGCTTTGTTTTGGATTGGTAAAAAATCATGCAATGCTAGATGGAAACAAAAGACTTGGTACGCATGTTATGTTGGTTTTTCTTGCATTAAATGGATATGAATTGTATTACAGTCAAAAGGAGTTAAGTGATGTAATTCTTGCACTGGCATCTGGTAATATTGGTGAAAAGGAAATCTTGCAATGGATTATTGAACATCAACAATAAGTCTTTGGCATTTGAGAGCGAAATATACTAATTTCAGTTTGTAAGGCAGTTAATGAGAATACTGTTCAAAAAGGATATTTTTTAATTGTAAATTTAAGTAAAATTCAAATTTGAAAAAGACAAAGAATAATAAAATTAAAAGAAAGGAGCATTTATGGCTAATATTATAGATGATGCTACAATTAATTATGTAGGTATACTTGCCAAATTGGAGCTTACAAGCGATGAAAAAGAGCAGGCAAAAAAGGATATGGCGAGTATGTTGGACTATATTGATAAACTTGGTGAACTGGATACAACAGGAATTGAACCAATGTCTCATGTATTTTCTGTTGAGAATGTTATGCGTGAAGATATTGTTACAAATAAAGATGGGAGCGAGAGAACTCTTGCAAATGCACCAGAGAGGAATGATGACGCATTTATTGTTCCTAAGACAGTAGATTAAAGGAAGAAAGGAAAAATGCTATGGAATTATTAGATATGACTGCTGTCGAGCTTGCAAAAGCCATTAAAGAGGGAAAAACAACAGCAGTAGAAGCAATGGAAGCCGTTATAGCACAAATTGAACGTACCGAATCAGAGTATAACTGTTATGTGACATTTGATAAAGAAGCTGCCCTAAATGAAGCAAAAGAAACGCAAAAAAAGATTGAGGATGGGACGTTAAAGGGGCTATTGGCAGGTGTTCCTGTTGCAATTAAGGATAATATGTGTACAGAGGGTGTTCTTACTACATGTTCATCAAAAATATTAGAAAATTTTGTTCCACAGTTTTCAAGTGAAGCAGTTATACGCCTTAAAGAAGCAGGTGCCGTGATAATAGGCAAGACGAATATGGATGAGTTTGCAATGGGGTCTACAACGGAAACATCAGCATTTGGCGTAACAAAAAATCCGCGCAATCCACAGCATGTGCCGGGTGGCTCTTCTGGTGGTTCAGCGGCAGCAGTTGCAGCAAATGAGGCATTTTGTGCATTGGGTTCAGATACGGGCGGTTCTATAAGACAGCCAGCATCGTACTGTGGTGTTGTTGGTATGAAGCCAACATATGGTACCGTTAGTCGATATGGTTTAATTGCATATGGTTCATCGCTAGACCAGATAGGACCTTTGACGAAAGATGTAACTGACTGTGCAACAATAATGGAAGTGATTGCGGCACATGACCCTAAAGATTCTACATCAATTAAGAGAGAAGATACGAATTTTACATCAGCACTTGTCAATGATGTAAAAGGAATGAAAATAGGCATTCCAAAAGATTATTTTGGAGAAGGTCTTGATTTGGAAGTGAAAGACGCTGTTTTAAAGGCGGCAGAGGTTTTAAAAGAAAAAGGAGCTGTCGTTGAAGAGTTTGATTTAAGTCTTGTAGAATATGCTATTCCTGCATATTATACAATAGCAGCAGCAGAGGCAAGCTCCAATCTTGAGCGTTTTGATGGTGTGAAATATGGATATCGTGCTAAAGACTATGAAGGACTGCACAATATGTATAAAAAAACACGTTCAGAAGGGTTTGGAGCAGAGGTAAAACGTCGAATTATGTTAGGTTCATTTGTCTTAAGTTCAGGATATTACGATGCTTATTATTTGAAGGCTTTAAGGGTTAAGGCTATGATTAAAAAGGCGTTTGATGAGGCATTTGCTAAATATGATGTAATTTTAGGACCTGTTGCACCAACAACAGCACCAAAACTTGGCGCTTCATTATCTGACCCTATTAAGATGTATCTTGGCGATATTTATACAATTAGTGTAAATCTTGCTGGTCTTCCGGGAATTAGTATTCCTTGTGGGAATGATTCCAAAGGGCTTCCGATAGGCGTTCAGATGATAGGCAATAGTTTTAGTGAGAAAACATTAATTCAGGCAGCTTACACATATGAGCAGGCAAGAATGGAGGCGTAGTATGGCAAAACAATATGAAACAGTCATAGGACTTGAGGTTCATGTAGAACTTGCGACAAAAACAAAAATATTTTGTGGCTGCTCGACCGAATTTGGAGGGGCGCCAAATACACATACATGTCCTGTCTGCACAGGAATGCCGGGTTCGCTCCCTGTGCTTAATAAACAGGTTGTAGAATATGCGGCGGCAGTTGGTCTTGCTACGAATTGTACAATTACACAGTATTGTAAGTTTGATAGAAAAAATTATTTTTATCCAGATAATCCGCAAAATTATCAAATTTCACAGTTGTATTTGCCGATTTGCAGAGATGGACATGTTGATATTAAGTTGGAAGATGGAACGACAAAATCTGTTAGAATCCATGAGATTCATATGGAAGAAGATGCGGGTAAATTAATTCACGATGATTGGGAAGATGTTTCTTTTGTCGATTTTAACCGTTCAGGAGTTCCATTGATTGAAATTGTTTCAGAACCAGATATGCGAAGTGCAAAAGAAGTTATTGCTTATCTTGAAAAATTGCGTTTAATTATTCAATATCTTGGTGCTTCGGATTGTAAACTTCAAGAAGGTTCAATGAGGGCAGATGTCAATTTATCAGTAAGAGAAGTTGGGGCAACCGATTTTGGAACAAGGACAGAAACAAAAAATCTTAATTCTTTTTCTGCGATTGCCAGAGCGATTGAAGCGGAACGAGACAGACAGATTGATTTGATAGAATCTGGACAAAAAGTGATTCAAGAAACAAGAAGATGGGACGATAATAAGGCATATTCTTACGCTATGCGCTCAAAAGAAGATGCACAAGATTATCGCTATTTTCCGGACCCTGATTTAGTGCCGCTGCATATTAGTGATGAGTGGCTGGAAAAAATTAAAAGCCGTCAGCCGGAATTTAAGAGTGAAAAGATGGAGCGATATGCAAAAGAGTTTGGTATTCCTGAATATGACATAGAAATGATTACAGACTCTAAGAGGCTTGCAGATTTATTTGAGGAGACCACCGCCCTTTGCAATCAGCCTAAAAAAGTAGCAAACTGGATTATTGGTGAGACAATGAGGATATTAAAAGATAAATCATTGGAACCAGAAGATATTTGTTTTGATGCATCCAATCTTGCTAAATTGATTGCACTTGTGGATTCTGGAACAATTAATGGTAATGTTGCAAAAGATGTCTTTGTTAAAATATTTGAGGAAAATATTGACCCTGAACAGTATGTTAAGGAAAATGGACTTGGACAGATAAGTGATGAAGGTGAGCTTCGTGCTACTGTTGAAAAAGTAATTGCAGATAATCCACAGTCGGTTGCCGATTACAGAGGTGGAAAAGACAAAGCGCTTGGATTTTTGGTAGGACAGACAATGAAGGCAATGAAAGGAAAAGCAAATCCCGGTTTAGTCAATAAAATTTTAAAAGAGTTACTATAAAATATTTTAAAATTCTAAAGGTATCATCTAAAAAATATAAAAATATTGAAAATAAAAATCTGTTGAAAGATTAAAAGATTCCAAAAGATAAAATATTTTCCAAGTTTTGCTGCGACATGGATTATGAATAAAATTCAAATACAGTTGCAGCAAATTTTATAGTTATTTTGGAAAGGAATGGTTATTTTTTTGGATAAGTTAAGAAAAGCATTATGTAATATTTGTGATGTGATGGAGTTGGTTATGGCATTGTTCGTTGTTATAGGAATTGTGATAGCAACGATTGCTATTATACCCGCAGTTGAAGAATTTTGGAATACAAGAATGGATAAAGGAAGTCTTATCAAATTTTTAGATATTGTATTTATGGTTGTTATTGGTATTGAATTTTTAAAAATGTTATGCAAACCAAGTGCTGTCAATATTATAGAGGCACTTGTATTTGTATCAGCAAGGCATCTTATTATGCAGTCGCCAAATGCCATTGACACATTACTATTTATTATAGGCATCTGTATATTGTTTGTATTTCAAAAATTTATGGAAGAAAAGAAGAGTGATGAGAATAGTATACTAAAAAAGATAAGAGAGATGCTAAGAAACAGTGATAAGAAAATCGATATAAAAGATGAATAAATGGTTAGTTTTGTATGAATTTGTATTAAAAGTATATTAAAAAATTTATATTTAAAAGGCAGTAAAAAGCCTATGAAAATAAAAGATTTATGAAAAATAGAAAAAATTATTTGAAAGCACGTAAAAAACAATTTAAGTGGAAACTGATGGGGTGGCATTCTCCATCGAAATGTCCAAAATGTGGACAGCAGACCGTTTTTCAGATGGATGAATATGATTCATGGTGTTGTATAACATGCAATGAATGGCTGGATACGACTTGCGGTGACCCCAATTGTCCATTTTGCAGCAAAAGACCACAGACGCCATATGAAGCATATTTTTTTATGGAAATGGAAGTTGAAAGTGCAGGTTATCGAAAAGATTGGAGACGAAAAAATTATCAGCATAAGACAGATGGTATGAGAAAACATAAAAGACAGAGAGAATTTATAGAAAACTTTATTTTTGTTAATAAATAAATGGCATTATTTAGCAATATGGACTATAATAAGAGTTGTTAATATTTTAATTAGGAGGTATGTTATGGGATTTTTAACAGGAAAAACAGCGATTATTACAGGGGCTGGCAAGGCGACACTCAGCAATGGCAGATGTGGTTCTATTGGATATGGTATTGCGACGGCTTATGCAAAAGAGGGGGCAAATCTTGTTATTACAGGAAGAAATATGCAGAAGCTAGAAGATGCAAAGGAAGAGCTTGAAAAAAATTATGGCATTAAAGTGCTTGTGCTGCAAGCAGATGTCAATCCAGAAGCAGACAATGAAAAAGTAGTACAAAATGTAGTACAGCAAACAGTTGATACATTTGGCGATATTCATGTACTTATCAATAATGCACAGGCTTCTGCTTCAGGAGTAACACTTGCAGACCATACAACAGAACAGTTTAATCTTGCTATGTATTCTGGTCTTTATGCTACTTTTTATTATATGAAGGCATGTTATCCATATTTGGCAAAGACAAAAGGAACCGTTATCAATTTTGCTTCTGGCGCAGGACTTTTTGGCAATTTCGGACAGTGTGCATATGCGGCTGCAAAAGAAGGAATCAGAGGTCTTACAAGAGTTGCCGCTACAGAGTGGGGCAAAGATGATATCAATGTCAACATCGTTTGTCCTCTTGCATGGACAAGCCAGTTAGAAAATTTTGAAAAGGCTTATCCAGAAGCATTTAAGGCAAATGTAAAGATGCCTCCTATGGGACATTATGGCGATTCAGAAGAAGAAATTGGAAGAGCTTGTGTAGCATTAGCTTCACCAGATTTTAAATTTATGTCAGGCGAAACCATCACATTAGAGGGCGGTATGGGATTAAGACCATAATTAAAGAATAGTAGATAAGAATTGTCTGGATAATGGATATTATAATAGATATATGATAAATAAACAGTGAGGGTGGAACTTCTACCCTCACTATTTAGGCTCATTAGGAAAGTGATAATAAGGTTATTTTTAACATTCCAAACAATGCAGTAAATTTTGCATTTCTGAAATGCCCTTTTTTTGAGAAGAAATGATTGAATCTAAAATAGGCTTTAATTCAGGGCAAATATTAAATTGAAGTGTGATTTCAGACATCAATACTGCGCCTTCGTGGTGTGGAATCATCTCCCACATAAAATTACAGTTGATTTGATTTGTCGAGCAGGCTCTGCTCATATTTGAAAACATACTTTGCATAACTTGGTTTATTTTTGTTTGATATAATTGCAATTCTGTTCTTTGATTGACAAGGTAGCTACAATTTTTTTCAATAGAAAGCATATTTTTAATACTTTTTGTCTGTTCTGTAATAATATTTGAGGCAATGTTTTGCAGAGAATCATTAGAAGTATATTTTAAAACGTTTTCAGACATTTCAATAGCTGCTTTATGGTGAGGAATCATTTGTACAATAAAATTATGAGAAATACTGTTTGTCAATTTTGCATTGACCATCTTGCAAATCATTTTTTGTAAAATACGATTAAATGTTGTAAGATATACTTCAGTTGTCTGATTGAGTCCACAAGGTTTACTCATTATAGCCTCCATAAGTTTTATTTATTTAATGTATTCGATTTTTTAGCAATGGTTACTTATGCAAAGTAGGATTGAAAATAAATCAAGATTATTAAGGGCATTACCAAGAGCAACCCTGAACTACGCAAGGAAATCCGCTCAGCATTTCAAGAGTATTTTATAGTAAAATAAATTGGAATTTTAATGATAAGGCTTGTAAACAATGTTACAATGTATAAAGCCAAAGTGTAATATTAAGGATAGGTATTTCAATTATGTTTGAAGTAGAGAATTTTATTAAAATTGCAAAAAGAGAAAATAATAAAAAACGAAACTATCTTGTCATAAATGCTTTGCAAGGAAAACATATTCCTGTCAAACCATCTGAAGCATTTTCTATGTTTGAGGAACTTGCTTTAAAAATTAAAAAACGATATCAAAACGAAAATTTACTTTTAATTGGCTTTGCTGAAACAGCAACTGCTATAGGTGCTGCTGTGGCAAGTTATTGTGATACATTATATATGCACACGACAAGAGAAATACTTGAAAATGTAAAATTTATTTATTTTTCAGAACAGCATAGTCATGCAACAGAGCAAAAAGTAGTTCAAGATGATATCGACAAAATAAAGGATAAGATTGATAGAATTGTATTTGTGGAAGATGAAGTAACGACAGGAAAAACGATTTTAAATATTATTGATATTTTAAATAAGTGCTATCCACAGATAAAACAATATGCAGTTGCTTCGTTGCTTAATGGTATGAATGATGAGGCAATTTATTTATATAAGCAAAGAGGAATTGATTTAAATTATATTGCAAAAACAAACCATGAAAATTATGTGCAAATAGCAGAACAATATTCAGGAGATGGCATGTATGTTACATTAAACCAATTAAAAGCAATGGGTAATATACAATATAAAATGTTTTATATAAATGGCTATATGGATGCAAGACGAATGGTTGAAATAAAACAGTATAATGAAAATATAGAAAAATTCTTTTCTGATATCAAAAAAGAATTTCATTTTTGTGAATATAAAAGTGTTTTAGTTCTTGGAACAGAAGAATTTATGTATCCAGCATTAGTTATAGCACAAAAGATAGAAAAAATGGTTTCAAAAGTACGTTTCCATGCAACGACCAGAAGCCCTATTGCAGTAAGTACTGAAAAAACGTATCCATTACATACACGTTATGAATTAGAAAGCCTTTATGATAAAAAGAGAAAAACATTTATTTATGATTTATGTAAGTATGATTGTGTGCTTGTAATTACAGATGCCTCTAATGCAAAACAAGAAGGTCTTGACACATTGTTAGCTGCATTGTCTATTAGTGGAAATAAAGAAATTTATGTAATACAATGGTTATAACATTCATATTTGTTCTTATTTTGTTATGCGCAAAAAATAAAACACAAATATAATGAAAAATGATTAGAAAGGCATAGTAATTAAGATGAGAAGTTCCTATAGCACAGAAGATGTGCAGTTATTATTAAAAGATATTACAGGGCAAGTAATTCCTTTGCCTACTAGTGAACGTGAACGATTGATACAATCGGGACATCATTATTGTGAGATGCTTCCAATAGAATATGTACCAACAAAAGAATATATGAATGTGTATCAAGAAGCACTTGAAAATTATGCAAAAGCAACAGCAAATGCAATAGGATGCCTGTCGGATAAAATTATTAAAAAAAGAGGCAGGAATATTGTTTTAGTGTCACTAGCAAGAGCAGGAATACCTATAGGAATATTAATAAAAAGATATTTAAAATTTAAATTCACATTGGATATTCCGCATTATTCTATTTCGATTATACGTGGAAAAGGTATTGATAATAATGCTATGAAGTATCTTTTGAATCAATATTGTCCGCAGCAATTATTATTTGTTGATGGGTGGATAGGAAAAGGTGCTATTTTTAATGAATTAAAAAACGCTATCAAAGTTTACAGTCAAGTATCATCCAATATAGCAGTCGTTGCAGACCCTGCCAATATAACAGAGTTATGTGGCACACATGAGGATATTTTAATTCCAAGTTCTTGTTTAAATTGCACCATATCAGGACTGATAAGCAGAACTTTTTTAAGAGATGATATTATTGGTGCTGATGATTTTCATGGTGCAGTTTATTATAAAGATTTAGAAAATGCAGATTTATCTTACCAGTTTATCAATGAGATTGAAAAATATTTTACACATACAAATTTTGAATCAACTGTTTGTAAAGATGGGTATGGAATAGATGAAGTAAAAGAATTAGCAAAAAAATATAAAGTGACAGATATTAATTTAATAAAACCCGGAATTGGTGAGACGACACGCGTTTTGCTTAGAAGAGTGCCTAAAATGATATTGATAGATAAAAAATATAGAGATAATAAAGAATTAAAGCCTATTGTGCGTTTAGCTAAAGAAAAAAATGTTCCTATAGAATATTGTATATTGAATTATTATAAATGTTGTGGAATTATTAAAAATCTTACAGAGATATAAATTTAAATGGACAAATATTTTATAAAAATTTTTAAAATATAAAATATATATTATAATTAAAGAACAAATTATAAGTGACTTTACTTAAAGGCTATGTTATAATAGCCACAGCAACATGATGATATAAAATTTGTATTTGCCTAAAAATATGATAATGAAAAGATAAAGATATAATATTTTAGGCAGTACAGAAAGTATAGGAGGAGTAAAAATGGATATGTTTGAAAAGGCTGCAAAAGCAGCAAAAGAAGTTGGGGATAATGTGATTCATTCAGCTAAAAATTTAGGGGAATCTCTATATAACCTAACAAAAGAGCAAAGTGAACTTGCAAGTTTAAATATTCAAAAATCTGTAGTTGAGAAGAAACTTGAATCTTCCTATGCTGAAATAGGAAAACGATATGTTGAATATGTTGAAAAATGTGATGGTGGTGATACTTTTGATGTTTCTGATGTATTGGAAAGTATTGAGCCTGAATTAGAAAAATTAGCAGATATAAAATTACAGATTGATAAAAAAGAGACAACAATTCGAGAAGAAAATGAGCAGAAAGCAAAAAAGAAAGCGGAAGATGAGTTTAATGCAGTTAAGCAAAAACTAGATAAGGCATTTGCCCTTGATATTGTTACAGCACAAGAATATAATGAAAAATTAGAAGCTGCTCAAAAGCGATTGGATAATTATGATTTGCTTAAAAAAGTGGAGATGCAGTTAAGTATGGGTATCATTTCAAAAGTTGAATATGATGAGAAAGTCAAAAAAATATTGGAATAATTATTGAAAAGATAAAAGACAGGTATGCGTTAGGAAAGATGTAGCGTGTATCTGTTTTTTAATACCTATTTAAAAATAATGATATACATTTATAAATAAAATATTTACAATTGACAAAAATATAATAATATGATATGCTAAAAATAATAAAAGAGTGATAAATTTAGTATAGTGATTGGAGATGATGTGGGAAAATAAAATATTTAATTATCTATTATAGCCTCTCGGATTCATATCAAATAGATTGAGAGTTGGGTTTTGACAACTG
>CAJUKN010000028.1 GCA_910587485.1 uncultured Lachnospira sp. | reverse complement strand
CAGTTGTCAAAACCCAACTCTCAATCTATTTGATATGAATCCGAGAGGCTATATATCAAACTCCGATATATAAACAATAATTACATTCGGCACATTTTCAAATCGACTTCCAATTTCTGTTTCACTGGCTGTTATACAAGCTGCATTATATCGGATTCGTTTAAAATGGTTGTCATTGTTCGCTCTTTGCACTTCAATATTACAAAGAGTCCCATCGCCTAGTGTACATAAAACATCTACCCTTACAGAACGTCCCATTAGATTTCTTACATCTTTTTGCACTTTTACATCATGGACTATTAGTTTATCGTCTTCTAAGATAACTCTTAATATTTCTTGACAAAAGGCGGCATCGTCTGCCAATACTTCAAAAAATATATCATTAATTGGTTTGAATTTTTTTATTATTTCTAATTTTTTATTATCTATCGTATTCCCCATCACACCACCTTCTACATTTATAACTTATTTGTAATGTATTATCCATAAAACCTCCTTTATTTACTTAAATTTCCTATTCCTTTATGCCATCAAAGTATTTTTCACTTCTTTCATTAATGGCTCTTTAAATAAGAAAGTTCCTTTTCGTTTACATCATTACCTGATTTAATTAATTTTTTCATATAGGTAATTTAAAATCTGATATTATATAATATGAAAATCATCCCTTTTCATCGTTATTCCTTGCACCTGATTTTTTATCATTTTATCAAAGTTCCTCCTTGTTGTCTATTTGTTTTATGAAACATTAATTTTGATAAGAACAATTAGAAAATTTACCTCATAAACTTTTGTAAACAACTCTCAAAACACTTGCTTCTTCCTCTAATTGTTCCTCTGTGATGATGCCAAGCTCTTTATCTGTAATGAGAAGTTCAACTTCTTTCCTTATCAGTTCAGAAATTCTTTTTTTTGATATAAGGGGAAATTGTATCGCTGATGTAAAGTCTTGTGTATTTCTTGTGGGTTGCTTGCTTTGCTAAAATTGTTAATGCTTTAAGTTCTTTCTCTGCCTTTGTCATATCCGTTCCTTCCTATAGGTAGTTACATATTTCACCTTTCCCATCTTGCGTATATAGATATAATCCATTTTCAATTGTTGAAAAATCTACTACTTGGCGCATATCTATATAGTTATTTGGCATGGCTTCAATAATTTTTTTCACTTCTTGTATTTCTATTACAGTTCTAGCTTGCGTTGTTCCCATTACATATGAACCAATTCCAACAACTGCTGCCATTACTGCAATTATTATTCTGTTTTTCATATATGTTACCTCCTGATTTCTTATATTTTCTTATTTGATAATAAATAAATTTTAGACAATTTAAACAAAGCATAATGCCTGCTCTAATCCTTTTGATGGTTCTGAAATATCTCTGTTTTCCTCTTATTTGTCATTATAGTGTCCTTTGCATTGGGTCATGACAATGCTGTCATTTCTAACTATATAAACAAGCCTGTCTTTTTCGTTGATTCTTCTGCTCCATTCTCCATCTGAGCTGTCTTTTAGCGGTTCTGGCTTTCCCTCTCCAGTAAATGGCTCTCGCTGGATAGACTTTAAGAGACTGTTTATTTTTTTAGTGTCTTTTTATCCTGCGATTGCCAGTAGAGATATTCTTCCCACAAATTTTCGGCAAAAGTGATTTTACTCACGTTCCATAGCCTTCAGTTCTTCCATAGTTTTTACGATTACTTGCCCATTTTTAACCTGTTGGCTTGCTTTTTGTAGCTGCTCCATGTTGGAATCAGAATAGAAAGGCTCCAAGAAGACCGCCACTTCAAAAGGAATACAGCGGTCTTATAAGGCTTTTTTGGCATAAATCATAAAAAAAGTAGTAAGATTCATACCCATTTCATCCAGTTGCTTTTTCATTTCATCATCAAAACGAATACTTACAGTAGAAAGGTATCAAGATTTGATACCTTATAAGAACGTCTACCCTCTTTACAACCAACATGACAAAATTCACACCCTCGTGGACAGCCTCTTGTTAAAAAGCCATATGAAGTATTTTTGACTTCTGGTATTTTGTTATAATAGATTGAGTAATCAGGATATATTGTCTCTATTTCTATAGGCAATTCACTGTCTTTTATCTTATTGTAAACCTCTTTTCCATTTACAAGTGATATACAATAACCACTACCACCCTTTATAATTTTCTTTGCATTGACATAATAAGGGCAATCTGACGTAAAACTGAATACCTTTGACATATACGCTTTGTTGAATGGTTCGCCCATGCTGTGAAACAATGGTTCGTACCATTCAACGGTATCTCTTTGTTGTTTATGCCATGCAGATAGCTTCATCAGTGGCAAGTTCGGGAAATTATGAGAATCAATATCAATTAATGCTATTCGCAAGTTATCACTTCCTTTACATTCCTACAAAAACTCTCCTCTTAGCACCATATAAAATTAAATAAATTCATCTGTGCTGTTGTTACTTCTACTCTTTTCCGTCCCATCTTAAAAATATCTCCATCTTTTTCAAAACAAATAAATTTTAATCCGTTATTATATGCCGCTATGGCAAATGTCCCACTTCCAGCAAAAGGGTCTAGCAATACATTTCCTTTTTGTGCCGATTGAAGTATCATATCTTCAGCAATATCTAATCTCTTTTGTGTAGGATGTTGTGTTCTTTCGTTCCCCTGACAAATGGGCTTTATCCAATGTGATTGTCTTTGTCCTCGCTCAACATTCCAGTAATGTTTTGCCCCTTTTTGTTTGGTTGCAAAAATACAAAATTCTGTACTGCTCATGTAGCCTATTTTATATATTTGAGGACATGGATTGGTTTTGCACCAAACTAGTGTGCTTCTTACATGAAAGCCAATATCTTTTAATAGGTATTCAATAAAGGACACTTCATCTCTTGGAACCTACATATACATACTGGCACTATCTTTCATAGTTCTATAAACTTCTACAAAGACCTCACTAATAAACTCAAAAAATGCTGCATTACTATCAAAAAAATCCCAATCCCCATAATTGAAATTTAATACCTTCTTTTTTCCATCTCTATGTAACTTTCTATTATCAATTCGAGTTCTATCTATTACCTTTTTTTGACTGATATTGTATGGAATATCGGTCATTACAATATCTATACTGCTGTTATCAATATGCTTTAATCCCTCTCGACAATCCATGTTATAAAATCCAAAGTCAAGCATTTAGGTTGTCCCCCTTACTTTGCTGTATCTGCATTATCAAAATCTTCGGATACCTTCAAGTAATAATCTAAACTCTTTCCTGTTGGTGTCCTTTGCTTCTTGCCTTGTGCTACAGTATAGCCATTCTTAATAAGAATAGCGGCAACCGTTAGCCTATCTTCCTGATTGTAAATTTTTAGTTCCATTACATGATTTGTTGCCATACATTTCCTCCTCTTTTATTTGCTTACAAGCTGTACACTATCAACAATACTCTGCAATTCTCTTGCAGTAAGTCCTACATATTTATCCATGTTGAACATCTCTTGTGTAATCCCCTTCTTTGCAAGCTGTTCTTGATAATAACTCATATCACCATCGTAATCTTGTTCACGCATTTTTCATCACCCCTTTATGAATACAATCTATAATTCAATTCTTTTTCTTTCAGGCTTATAACATTTCCCTTACACATTTCCATAATCCGACTTCCTATTGCTTCATCACATTCAATCAAATCTTTTAAATACAATTCTGTTGAAACAATCATTGGCAGCCTGTTAATATAGCGATAATTGACAATCTCATACATAATGTTGATATCTGATTCTGTAATTTTGCCTTTAAACAGATCATCAATATATAGCACTCTTGCTGTTGCATATCGTTTCATTTCTCTGTCGTAATACACATCGTGCATAATTTTTTGTTTAAACCTTGTAATGCTATTTCTATAAGCCATATAAACCACACTAATATTTTGCGAAATAAGATGGTTACAGATAGATATTCCAAGATGGGTCTTTCCTGCTCCAACTTGTCCACAAAACAGAATCGAATTGTACCTTGTATGCTCGAATTGCAAAAAATTCTCGCTGTAAACAATCGCCTTATTCTTAGCTGTTACAAGCTGTGGGTTATTTTTTGTATTAAAATTTTCAAAATTCTTTGTCTGAAACTCTAAAGATATGCCACTTTGTTCCATAATCCTTTTATTCTCTTTTGCAATAAAACAGGAACAACGAGTTACGCGAAGATGACCGTTTTCTATAACATCAACCCAGCCTGTATCGTTACACTTTAAGCATTGATAATTTGTTTTAGGGCTGTTCATTGGATTATTTAACATCTGCTCATATCGTTTTGACAAATCTTCCACTAAAAACAATCACTCTCCTTTCCGCTCCATAACATCTGCTCTGCTTTCGTTTATCAACTGCTCAAATATATCTGGATTATAGCTTTCCTTTTCTGCTGTGGGTGGATTTTGAGGGTAATTGTTGTATGTTGAAGTTTTTTGATAACCTTTATCATACTTCGTGCCATTGGATTCTGATACCATATTGTCATTTGAATAATTCCCCTCTAAAACCTTTGGAAAATTGTTCGGTAAAACAAACCAATCAAATGTGATAAACCATTTTCGTCTGTCACTACTTTTGCCTTGCAAGAAGTTACTTTGCTTTATATTCTCAATAGCTTTTAATATATTCTCCTCGCCATATTCTTTCAGCCTTGCTACTAGGCAATCATATCGCTTTGATTTAAAGGACAATTTTATAATGGATTTAATTCCATAGGCTTCTAATTGATTCCATGCTGCTACGATACGTCGAACGGACTCCGTTTGACGAACAGTATCTTTAGATACTGTAATTACATCTGTATTTATATCTGTGTTTATATCTGGTATAGGTTTATCATTTTGGGTGAATCCATTTCACATTTTGATAAATCAGATTCACCATGTTGTAAAATTGAATTTCCTTTTTCGGTAATGGCATACCATGTTGTTCGGTCATAAGAAATTTTGTTATAATTCCCAAACAGAATTAATCCTTCTTCTTTTAAATGACGTAATGCTCTTGATATGGTATTAGAAGAAACATATGGAAATAACTCTGCAAGTGCTTTTGTACTGTTGTATGTCCAATAATTTCCATCATAAAAATTCGCTTTATTCGCCTTATTCTTTGAAATCCAAAAGTTTAAGTGTTCTAAAAGGATAGCCTCTAACATACCATATTTTGTTGCTATCTCTACATTAAAACTGTGATTCATTGCTTACCTCCATTCATGGACTTATGTTTTCCAGCTCTTTAACAACCTTTCCAGTTCTTCAGGAGCTAGGGTTTCTATCCCCTGCTCCTTACATTCCGATACCGTTCCATCAATTAACACACTCATTTCCTTTGTATTATAGGTGCTGCTTGCTCGAAAAATCTTATAAAAGATAAGCTCTTTATCCTCTTCAACTTTTCTTCCACAAGGCATGCAATGTACGGTTTCACTCTCAAGCATTTGCTCTACTGGAATATTCGTTTTTATAACTGCCTCTGCTGTTTCCGATTCATCAATAAACAAAGGTTGTCCATATCTGCCTATCATCATATTTTTACAGCGTACTTTGGATATCCGAAGCTTGTCTGCCAGCTTATCCACTAATACGTGAAAATAAGCATTGGCATCCAAACTTCTTTTATTTGTATGTTTCTTGATTCTTATATCCAACATTTCATAATTCTTTAATTCTTCGTATCCATCTGTAAGGGCTTTTGGTTCATTCACTGCAATGGATAATTCAAAACGCTGTGTTATGTAATTCGAGCTTATTCCTACAATTTTTCCTGTTAAATCCATTGTTATCCCTCACTATTTCTTATCTGGATACTTTTCCAATAATTGCATTGCATTGCCCATTGACTAACTGTCATGGCTGAAAAACTGTCTAATTGATAATGGGATAGAATAGAAGGTTCTGAAAGACATTTTTTATAAATGGTGTCTTTGATAACTTTCATTTTGATTTCATCAATAATTGTATTGGCTGCATCCTCAATCATTTGCTGATTGAATTGCTCTTTATTTTGATTTGGCTCTTCCCCGCTTCCTTTTGGTTTAATTTGATGACTATCCGAATCAGAGTCTTTCTCTTGGATAGTTTTATCCTTACATGTGGCATTTTCCCATTTGGTGTCATATATCTTCTCAAGCGGCAGCCAATCCGCTAATTCTGCATTTTCTTTTAATACAAACACTGTCATGTCCTCTAAACATGTTTCACATAGTGGTCCATCAGGTAAACAAAGATACTGTTCACCTTCAAATATACTTTCTTCACACCTACAACACTGAAATACTGGTGTTGGCTCTGGTGCATTGGGACATTGAAAACGACAAGGAGTACTCCTACATATCTCACACATTTATCGCTTTACCTCCATATTTTTAAATTTCCACTTGACTTATTCATTAAGAAATGCTACAATATAGTTGCTGTACTGAGTGCCTTCGCATTATGCGGGGCGCTCTTTTTCATGTCACCATATTTCTTACATAAATCCATTGTTAGCTTTGAAAATTCAAGACTTCTCACATACTCCTCTATCAGCTTAACAAGATACCAACGCTGCATAACTGCTGCTCTACGTTCCTGTTTATATATGTAATCTTGCTTATCTTTGGCATACTTAAAAACTTCTATAAACTACTCGTCTGTAATCTTCCTTCCTAACACTTCCTCTACTTCCATTTTCATTTTTTCATCAATAAATCCTACAACCTTACCATTATGAATACTGGTGCATTGACCTTTCATGTTAATCATCTCTAAACAATCATTTATTGTTATTGCATTTACATTCATTAGCGTTCTCCTTTAATTATGTTTTAACTTCTAATCCGCATATACTCTTTGTGTAATGTGACTTTATAATTTGCTTTCTCTGCTCAAATTCAATATTCGCAACCAAAAGTCCTATATCTATCCTTTGCAATTCCTCTATTGCCTTTATCTGTTCTGCTGTTAAATATGGTCTGATAGAATTTTCTTTCTTATCAATTCCGTTTTCTTCCTTAAAGTGTTTTGCGTCTGTTCCAAGCACAATACAGTTAATCATGTTAATTTCATTGCTGAAATGGTAAAACTTAGGTTCTTCGTGTGCTTGCTCTATCGCTCTTGTAAACGCTGGATAATCCATTTTGGCGGCTTGTATGGATTTTATAAAGCTTTCCATTGCATTAAAGGCTGTGATGTATTCGATTTTCCACTCTAAAGCCTTTTTGCCATTAAAGCCCATAATCAAAAGAGAAAAACCGTCTCTATCCATTTCATACATTGGGTACTTTTTCCCTCTGTTCTTGTATGTTGTTTCTCTAAAAAATTTGGCAGCCGACTTTTTGGCAACGAGATTTCTTATAGATTCCAAAATATGCCTATGTTCTTTTTCAAACTTTTCAGCCACAATAAGACTTGTTGTAATTGGAACTCCGTTTCTCTCTGAAACAATTTCAACCAATTCATTCAAATAAAATCACCACCTTTACAAATTTTCAATTACCTTTCTCTTTTCAAGCACTTCTTCTACAAGGCTTTCTACATCTTTGACCGACTTGTCAATACTTCTGATAACTCCAATAAATGCCCAACCAACCTGTGAAGAAGTCAAACTGCCGTCATTTAGAGAAGTTTCTATTGCGGTTGCTGTTTTATAAATTATCAGTAATTCATTCTGTAAATCTTCAAGTCTATCTTGCCTCTCTGTAATTTTCATTTAATAAACATTGATACCTCCTTATTGCACACTATTTATGTGTAAACATATTATCATCAATATAGTACAATTAGTGTGTAATATCAAAAACCTTTTTAGGAGGAATTTTTATGTCTTTTGGAAAACGACTTCGTGCGTTACGTATGAAACACAAATTTACACAGCAAAAAACTGCTGATATGTTAAATGTTACTATGAGTTCTTATCAAAAATATGAGCAAAACGAACGTTTCCCATCTTATGAGATACTTATAAAAATTGCTGATATTTTCGATGTATCTTTAGATTATTTGCTCTGTCGGGATGATTTTATTAAATCTCACGAAACTTCCGCTGATGAATATTAAATAAATCTTCTAACTTATCCCATAAATCTACAGCACCAACTCTATCACCTTGCTCTATCATTTGATAATGTGAAAGTGTTACCCCTAAATACTCTGCAAACTGTTTCTGCGTCATACCCGCCCTCTGGCGGGCTTCTTTTAAATTCTTTCGCATAACAACTCCTTTATACTCTTCTTTTCTTACAAATATAGTTCACTTCATTTTTTATAAGATTATAAAAATATTTTTATGTAATATTACGTATTTTTCTATTGACATACGTAATATTACGTATTATAATGTAACCATGATAAGGAAAGGAGATAGAAAAAATGCCAATGACACCAAAGGAGATGATAAGACATCTCAAAAAAAATGGTTTTGAAGTGGTTGGACAAAATGGTTCCCATGTAAAAATGAGAAATGATACCACTAAACATCAAACCGAAGTTCCTTATCACAGCAAAGAACTTAAAAAAGGTCTTGAGCAAGCTATATTAAAACAGGCAGGGCTTAAATAGTCCTGCCCCCTA
Source organism: uncultured Lachnospira sp. (assembly GCA_910587485.1). Lineage (GTDB taxonomy): Bacteria > Bacillota > Clostridia > Lachnospirales > Lachnospiraceae > Lachnospira. The sequence continues at coordinate 11,645 of CAJUKN010000028.1, read as the reverse complement.
AAAAATGGAGGCGTTAGTATGAACAAATTATTTTATCCTGCATTATTCCACAAAGCAGAAGAAGGAGGTTTCTGGATTTCTTTCCCTGATATTCCAGAATGTCTTACCCAAGGCGATGATATGGCACAAGCCTATGAAATGGCTGTAGAAGCACTTGGTTTAGCATTAACTTGTCGTGAAAAAGAACAACAATCCATACCAAGCAGTTCTGATCCAACAACAATCTCACCTGAACCAGATTCCTTTCTTGTAGTTATTGAATTTGATATGCTTGCCTATAAAAAACGTACAAATTCTCGTGCTGTAAAGAAAACTTTAAGTATCCCCGAATGGCTCAACGAAGCTGCTATAAATATGGACTTAAACTTCTCCCAAGTACTTCAAGAAGCCCTTATTGCAAAAATACAAGCTCAATAAATGTCATGCCTGCCTTTTGGCGGGCTTGTTTTAGATTCTTTCGCATATTGCCTTCTTTCATCTTTAAATTATCTGATTATAAAGTTTCATAAATACATCTGAATAATATAATGGCTGCACTTCTTTTTGATTATGTGGATTAACTACATTTTCTCCATATTGTAATCCACTTTCTGTTAATGCCTTAAACTTCTTTATATTGCCTTTACTTGATGGTCTTTCCCTTTCTTCAACATAGTCATACTCAATTAACTTTTGATTAACTTTAACTGCTGATATACTGCAATTATTTTCCTTTAACAGAGTAGAAAGTGCTTTCATCTGCCTACTATTGTTATGTTCGTACTTTGGCAAAAAGCCTATTGGCACACCTACATCTTTACAATAATTCTCATACATCAGAAGTCTGCTTGCAGTATTCACGTTTAAATCATCAGCAATAAATTTAACAATATTTATGCCTTGCTCAATGTTGATTTTACTGTCATTCTGTGTGATATAATCCTCCATGTCGTGAAAACGATTGATAAATTTTGCAGTAAATACTTTAACTCCTGTTAATTTATTAGCTATATACTCACAGCCTTTTCTTGATATATCAAAACATGGTCTTTCTTTCCCCTGTGAATCAACATAAGTGTTTTCTTTAAAAAATTCGGCGTGGGGAATTTTCCCCTCACCTAATTGCTCTACATAACGCCTTATATCTTTCAATAATTCGTTATGCTATTTTTCCACCATCTCTGCAACCTCCAATGAGGTTATTGTTTTTCCTAATTTAATCAGCATATTCATTATTTCTTTTACCTCCTCTCCACTTTTTTGCTAATTTCTGCTTTATTATCATATTGAAAAAATAACTGTCCTGTTCTTGGATTAATACCTACCAATTTAGAAAAAATATCTTGTTTGCTGTTCTCTTTATTTTCACAATCACATATTTCATTAGGGTCTAAGTGCGCTTGACATTTAGGACAAATGCTGTAATATGCCATTTTCTTTTTTACCTCAATAAAATAAAATTAAAATTACTTATCTTAATGCTTCAACTCTTCAAAATCAAAGTTTTATTAAAGATACATTCAAATGTGAACATTCTATACGTACAGGTTGTTCTATGCCTCACTGTCCAATTTATAAGTCTGCGCCAGATAATTTATAACAATCCTTTTTCCAATAATTCATTTACTTGGTCGTTTGTTATAACACCTGCTTGAACCAGTTTATTCGTTGATACATAAAACGGAGGATAGATTTCTGGTAATTCAAAAACTTGAGCTGTATCTATACTTATGCGTTCAGCTAAGAGTTCAATTTTTAGAACCAGACGACTATTTACGCTCTTGCTGTGTAAGAACTCAATGCTTTTGATACCATTTAGTTCCTTTCCATCAACATATACCCTTGAAACAACTCCTTTATTTTCAATATGTACTGATGGAAAAGATGTCCCTTTTGGGAATTTCATCATTATCACTTTCTTTCTTAATAACCACATTCTTTTTCACTTTTTTCAAGCTTTCTTGTATTGCCTAGATTTGTCTTTTCTCCTATAATACATTTACAGGTGTTGCCGCACCGAGTACATAGAAAGGAGTAATTACATGGAATTAACAAAAGAACAACACATTTGCCCTAAATGTGGCTCTGTCATGGTTGAAACAACACTAGATGGTTCATATAACCTTGACGGAAGCTTTAATCTTAGTGGCTATTATTGTCCAGAATGTGCAAAAAATAATTCTACGGAAACAAAAGACTAATTTTGCTTTTTCAGCTCATTTAGCAAAGCATGACATACAGCTTTACTCAATTCATGCTTTCCTGTGTTATCAATTGCAAGTGCTAAATGATACAAACTGACATAAAGAAATTTATCTGTTCTATTAATGTTCTTGCTGACACCAATTCAGCAAGAGCCTTGATAATTTCAACACGCTGTTCAGAATAAACACTTTCATTTCTCACACTGTCACATATAAATTTGATTGTTTTATCAATTTCATCTTGTATATCTAATTGCTGTTGGCTTTTATTTTGATGTACATGATATTGAGATTTAATATCTTCTGCGGCTTTTATAAAAGCTCTTTTATAAATCATCTGCTTCCTATTGAATGCAATTGATTTCTTTTTCCTCTTTTCTTGCTGTATTTTTTTATAAGATTGTTTCATATATCAAATTCTCCTCTTTCTTTTTGTAATATTTGCATGCTTCCTATAAATTATTTTTGTTAAACACAGTTTAACTTTCTAGATAAAAAAATATTCCCCATACTCATCCTTATGTACATTTAAAAGCATAGACCACTTTATGATGTCTGCCTGTGAAAACTCTGTCTGACAGTTCATCTTCTTTGATACAGAATTTTTGGATACTCCTAATTTTTCTGCAAATTTGCTCTGTGTTCCGTATTTTTCAATAATACGCCCTCGTAATTTATTATAAGTATAAGGCATTTCATTCCCTCCTTTCCTTATCCGTCTTTAGTTTAACATCATTTAACTTTATTATCAATAAAAAGTTTAATAAAGTTAAACTTTTTCCCTTGAAAGTTTAACTTTATTAGTGTATTATATAGTAAAAATAGAAAGGAAGACGAAAATGAAAAATGAACTTACCGCAAAAAGACTTCAATTAGCCTTATCAAACGCAAACATGAAACCACAAGAATTGGCTGACAAATCTGGTGTTAATAAATCTTCTATAAGCCAATATATAAATGGTTCTCACGCACCATCTAATATTAGCAGTGGAAAAATGGGAAAAGTACTGAATGTTGAGCCAATGTGGCTAATGGGTTTTGATGTAGAGATGAGAAAAGAATTATCCTCTAAAAGTGCCAAAAATGATATGATTTTCTTAGAAAAGTTTTCCATACTCAATGAACGAGATAAAAAAATTGTCATGTCAATGATTGATTCTATGCTTTCAAATAAAGGAAGTGGGGTAGATTAACCCCACTTTGCTAAAAACAGTTTGATGAATATATGCAGGTATTCTAATGTTCCTACATTCTTAATTTTCTCCACCATTTCAACAATTTCTTTCTTATAGTTATTTACTTCGTTCATCTTATTCCTCCCTTTGTATTTTACACAATTTTACAATGAAAGCACAAAAGAAAAAGACTACACATTTACATTGTTCTATATTAATATGGGAATGTATTATATTCTTATTGTAATTTTTAAGCATTTACTATTATTAAAAAATGTTAAATTTCTTCATCAATTATCAGCTTTAATATACTGATAATATAAAATAATTTTAAAATACTAAAATGTTTTTTCCTAATTCTGAATTTCTCATTGTATAAATTCTGATTAAACACCCTCTGTCTACCTTGCAAATTATATTATCATAAGAAAGTATTGTATTTTTATTATTTTGCATCAATTTTACTATTACTATTTTTGTATTTCTTTTAAATTTTAGACCAATAGTTTACAACAATATGTTACAATATTTTACAAAATAATAACTGGAGAGAAAATATGGAAGAATACAAGCAATTATATGAATTATATCAGTCAAAAACAGACTCTGAACTGGAAAATATAATTAATTCTAATGAATACACACCAATAGCTATTAAAGTTGCTTCTGATATTTTAAAGTATGGAAGAATTGGATATGAAGAAATTATTAACCTGCAAGATGGTACTATTACATTACCTAAACCAGACTCAAAATTAGAAAAATATGAAAAGACAACTTTTGATAATAGTGGAATAAAAACTTCTTCCCCAATAATACACATAAATAATATTGAATATGATTTAGACTATCTTTTAGAACGTCATAAGTCTAATACTGTTGAAGCAGCACGTGAATTGCATAATACAACAGGTATAACAATGAAAGAAGCCATTGAACTATTAGAAAAATACCAAAAGGGTACTCTTGACAATAATCATATAACAACTTCTTCTCAAAAATTTAATTTAACTCCATTTTCTCAAAAATTAAAAATTTCATTAGTTTTACTTATTTCATATATACTATTACTATTTGTTTTTCGCTTTTTGTTACCCCATGAAGATACTAATACAAGTTCAATCATTGAAATTACACAACAACAATCAAGAACTGAATCTTTAACACAACAGCAAAAAATAACTAGTGCATCTACCGCTGCCATTGCTCAAAAAACTACTAATGCACCTGCTCCTACTGTTGAACATCGTACTGGAGAAAACATTGTAGGTATTAGTGATAAAATTTTATCTGGAATAAACTTTTCTGTAAATAAAGTTCGGAATGATGTAACAGGAAATTGGAGAATCTCAATAATTGCTGAAAACATAGATATAGAATATTACGCATTAGATTATGTAGAACGTTACCTACACAATAAATCACAAGTTCATGCTATTGTCAATTTTACAAGAAATACTACAACCAGCATTAAAAAAGATGGAAACATTATCTATGTAGATATTTATGATTATGTGAATGGTGAAGAATTTGATGCAGACCTTCTTTTTACAGGTACTCTTTTGCAGCAATATTTTGTATATGTAGATAATGGCGACATTGAAAAAATCTATGTTGAAAGTAATGAAAATAACATTACAGAAACAGAGCATGACATGACTGATACCACATCTGCTAATGAAAATAATATTGAGGAAACAGAACCTGATATAACTGCTACTACATCTGCTAATGTGTTTACTTATGTGTTAAATACTTCAACTAAAAAATTTCATATTCCAAGATGTTCAGAAGTAAAAAAAATCAAAGCAACAAATTACAGCGAATATACAGGCACTTATGATGAAGTGACCTCTATGAGATATGTTGCTTGTAAAAAATGTCGCCCTCATTAAATACACATAGAAAGATAATTAATAGAAGATAAATCAGAATTGTATATTAAAGTACACTTCTTAATATTAACAACTAAACTATAAAATAGGAGGTCTCAAAATGTATTGTTCAAATTGTGGCACTGAATTACCCTTAAATTCCTTTTTTTGTAATAAATGTGGTTTTAAAGTGGTAACCACTTGTAATACTGCTGCATCTGAAACTATTCTGATGAAAGGTCTATGTAATAGAGTTAAATCTCCTCTATTTGTACAAAATGGTAATGCTATACTTACAAACCAACGATTTATATATTTAAAACATTCCCTAGCGAAAACAATAGCTATTGGTGCATTTATTAATCTTACTGAAGGCAGTTATGATTTTGATATTCCTTTATCAAATATATCTAATATAGAAGACGGACGACAGGGAATCAGCAAGACTATCATTATTAATACTAAAAATGGTGAACGATATAATTTTTATGTTACAAATCGAGAAGAGTGGAAAATAAAAATTCAAAATGCTCTTGCTGAACTCATAAAATAATATGTACAAGGAGATAAACACACATGAGTTTCTTAGATAATTTTAAAGGCAACCAGTACAAAGCTGAATTAGAAAAACTAAGGCAAGAATATGAACATTTACAGGCATTTATCACACCTGAAATGCAAGATGCCTTAAAAATAAAAACAGAAATTGAACGATTGCAAAATGAACAAGCTATTGAACAACAAAAATTAAATGATTTAAAATCTACATTTACTGCAAGAACAAATGAAATCCGCAACTTAGAATCTCTAATTCAGCAAAAAAATAAACAAATTTTATATCTTGATGAGGAAATTCTTGTTCAAGAATTTGGTCTATATAAGCCTCAATATGACTTTGCTTCTGCCCTAGATTATAAAGAAGCACTTACTTCAATCAGAGCTACTCAAAAAGAACTCATTAAAAATAAAGAAGCTGTTACTGGTGATACTCAATGGGAAGTAAATGGAAATAAAGCAAAAGGCAAAAAAATGGTAACTGATACGCAAAAACTTTTACTTCGTGCATTTAACGTTGAATGTGATGAATTAATTTCCAAAGTCCGTTATACAAATTTTGATGCTTCTTTAAATAAAATTAATAAATCAGCAGAAGCTATATCTAAATTAGGTACAATTATGAATATTTCCATTACACAACAATACTTAAATGCAAAGAAAAAAGAATTACGTCTTGCCTTTGAATATCAACTGAAAAAGCAACAAGAAAAAGAAGAACAAAAAGCTGCCAGAGCTGAACAACGTGAACAGGCAAAATTACAAAAAGAATTAGACGAACAACGCAAAAAGATTGAAAAAGAACAAACACATTATCAAACTGCTTTTGAAAAAATAAAATCTCAACTTGAACTGCACCCTGATAATTCAGATTTACTGGAGAAAAAAAATCAGATAGAAAATCACCTTTTAGATGTTGATAAAGCATTATCTGACATTGATTATCGCCAAGCAAATATGAAAGCTGGTTATGTATACATCATTTCTAACATTGGTGCTTTTGGAGAAAATATTTATAAAATAGGCATGACACGACGTCTTAATCCTCAAGACCGAATTGATGAACTTGGTGATGCTTCTGTTCCATTTAATTTTGATGTTCATGCTATGATATTTTCAGATGATGCACCAGCTTTGGAAGCAGCGTTACATAAAGCTTTTGAAGATAGAAAGCTGAATATGGTTAATAAGCGCCGTGAGTTTTTCTATGTTACTTTAGATGAAATAAAAGATGTGATTAAAAAGAATTTTGATAAAACTGTAGAATTTACTGATATTCCTGATGCTGAACAGTATCGTGTTTCTCAAAAAATGCGTGGTCAAGAAGTAAATCTGCCTATGTCTAATCAAAATTTAGCTGAACAATCCATAGAAAACAAATCTGTTTCAACAACAAAACAAACTGAGAATACACAACTTCTTTATACAAAATGGGGTGTTTATGAAATGCCAGAACCATATCATATTAATTTTAAAAAAGGACATCAAACGAATCTTAAAGAAGTGAACTTATAATAATTATGCTATCTTATTAATATACCTAAAAAAATGGAAAACAATACAATATACTATTTTTAAAGCAAACTATTTTCTTTTTAACAAACATTTTTATTGACAATGAAAATAATGTCTTATACAATATAGTAAGAATAATATTACACTTTAAATATTTATTTTGATATATCACCAATTTTTTCATACTTTTTAAATAAAAATATAAATTTAATTTAAGAAAGACTCTATTGCATTTTTTTCATAAGGTATCCATATGTTTTTATATTTTTGGTATGGTGACCTGAGTTATAATATTTCTTATGTTAAAAATTGGTATATATACAAAATCACTCCCTAATCATTTTATCTTAGTATAAGTGATTAGAGAGTGATAGAGTAAATAAAAGATTAACATATCAACAAAATTTTAACATTAATACCTTTCTATTTTCAAATGTCAATATATATGCTACTTACTATTCCATTCAAAATTTATCTTAAGAATACTTCTCTTTACTTTCATTTTATCATTCTATAGAAATAATAAAGAAGAGTACAAAAAGCAGGGTTTAATCCCTGCCTTGTTTTTTATACTACTCTCAAACTATAATCAAGATTTATAAAGTAATCATCTGGATTCAATCCTATTTCTTGCAGTTCTGTTATACATTCCCTTATGCGGAACATAATGTTATGGTGTACCTGCTGATTTTCCTTTACCAGTATGGTTAATTCTCGGCTTGTAATAGTTAATTGTTCTACATAACATTTCTGTGGCAAAAAGACTGCTGCCAATACATCTTTTGCCTTTAACTAATAATTCACTAACCTTTCAACTAATTCTGGATTAGTTTCTTTCATGTTTGGTGTAATAGAAATTTTGGCAAGCCACAAGAGAACAGTCCAGTTGCAATGCAATCGTTTCATTGTTTGGCTCAAATACCCCTGCGGCAAATTTGACGCACCCCCTCTTTAACACTTTATCAGGCTTCACGTTTTTTACTTGCCTATTTCACTCATTCTTATTTAAGCCGATACCTCGACAAAAAGAATTTACGTCAGTCCAGATAACGCCTTTGCTGTCTTTTATAGTTAATAATCCATTACCCATAAAGTCAACTGTTTTTACTGCTAAATTGTTCAATAAAAAAATACTTCCATTCCATAATTTAGAGTTACCAATATCATTACACAAATAACTTTTCAGGTAAAAAGCAAAATCAGCCCTGTTATAACAATAATCAGCCAAACAACCGCCAGCACAAGTTTAAAAATATTTTTTATCATCTTGATTTTACAGATAGACTTTAGTATATTTTTTAGGTAGGGGGAGGTTTCCCTCCCCGTTCCTTATAGGATACTCTCTATAATCATTTTGATTACTGCTATGAGAGTTCCAATTTCAAGGGCAAGTTGTGTAAGTGCTTTTACCACTTTTATCAGCTTGCCTATTTTCTTGTCCATCTGCATTTCCTCCTTTCCTCATTTGATATTTATATTATAAATGTTTTTGTTTAAATTTTTTCATTTATTTTTTTCATACTTCTATTGTATTTTTAAACGTTTTCATTTATAATATAGGTAGAATGAAAGAGAGGTGATTATTTTGGCAGTATCAGAACAAATTAAAATCTTATGCGTGAAACTGAATATCAGTGTTTCAGAACTGGCTCGCTTATGTAATACCAGTCCGCAAGCGTTCAGCCAAAAGATGAAACGTGAGGGCTTTACTCCTGCTGATTTAAAGAAAGTAGCTGAAGCGGCAGGGTGTAAATATGAAGGTTCATTTATTCTGCCGGACGGCGGCAGGGTAACAGATTGATGAGGTAATTTAATTATGGAGCATGGATTAAGTAAAACCAGATTATACAATATCTACTCTGGCATGAAACAGCGTTGTTACAATCCAAACAACCAACATTATCAATGGTATGATGGTAAAGGAATAACTATTTGTAATGAATGGTTAGGGGATAACGGCTTGCAAAACTTCTTTGAATGGTCTTTAAGTCATGGTTACAATCAAAACTTGACTATTGACCGTATAGACAGTAGCAAGGGCTATTCTCCTGAAAATTGCCAGTGGGTAACATCATCTTTAAATAGCAGCAAAGCACACATTAGCAATTCTAAAAACAGTATCACAAAAAGGATTGAAAGAATGACTATAGCTCAAAAATTAAGTATGACCTTATCTTACAAAGGCATTAGCCAATCAGAACTTGCTCGCAGAATTGGCACAACTCCCTCAAACCTCAATCAAAAAGTGAAAAGAAACACTCTGACAAAAGAGGAACTTGAACAAATTGCAGAAGTATTGGGTGGAACATGGCGAGCTGAATTTGTTTTTGATGATGGAACGGTGATATAGTAGAACATAGACTAAGCAAAACTAGATTATACAGTATCTATTCTAGCATAGCATAAGCAATAAATTCTTTATTATTATCTGGTTCTAGTAGATGGTTCTTTTTGTAAAAATATCAAATAGAAGCATAATAATACAAGTATTGTTAAACAAAATAGAAAATGGCAACAGACAATATTACAGCCTGCGGGACTATCCTAAAGTTTGTGTAAACCTCCAAACTGATGTAAGATATCATTACACAGTTTGGAGGTTTAATTATGACAAGAAAAAACGAAAGCCCACAAAAAGCAGCCATGAGAGAAATGATGCGTAATTATCTAAAAAATAATGATATCAGCATCAAAAATGGAACCGATGTAAACTCAGTCATGCGTGACATGATGTCTATCCTTTTAGAAGGGGCATTAGACGAGGAACTCAATGAAGAACTTGGTTATTCAAAGTATGATTATCGTAACAAAGATACCAACAATAGCCGTAATGGACATTCACAAAAGACCATGCATACCAGTTATGGAGATATGGATATTTCCATTCCTCGTGACCGCGATGGAGAATATGAGCCACAACTTATCAAAAAATATCAAAACACCATCACACAAGACATGGAAGAAAAAATCTTGTCTATGTATGCAAAAGGCATGACAACAGGAGATATCGAATCTCACATGAAAGAACTCTATGATATAAATATTTCAGACAGTACAATAAGTCGAATCACAGACAAAATCCTACCTATAGTAAAAGAATGGCAGGAACGCCCATTAGAAGAAGTTTATGCTGTTGTGTTCATGGATGCCATTCATTACCATGTTCGCAGTGAAGGACGAATTGTAAAACGAGCTGTTTATATAGCACTTGGAATCAACATGAATGGAAGAAAAGATGTGCTTGGAATGTATGTAGGAGAAAACGAAAGTGCAAAATTTTGGTTGTCTATTATGAATGGACTTAAAAATCGTGGTGTAGAAGATATCCTGATTGCATGTGTAGATGGACTTTCAGGCTTTCCACAGGCAATTGAGGCAGTCTATCCACAAACAGAAGTACAACAATGTATCATTCATCAGATTCGTAATTCCACAAAATTTGTTTCATATAAAGATATCAAAAGTTTAATGGCCGATTTAAAACGTGTATATGCTGCACCAACAGAAGAAACAGCCTTAAATGAATTGGAACTGTTCAAAGACAAATGGAATATGAAATATCCTAAAATCTACAAGTCATGGCATGACAACTGGGTGACTCTCTCCACTTATTTCAAATATCCAGAAGCTGTTAGGAGGCTTATTTACACTACAAATGCCATTGAGGGATTGAATCGCCAGTTACGAAAAGTGACCAAATCCAAAACAGTATTTCCAACTGATGACAGCCTTCTGAAAATGCTGTATCTTGCAATGATGGATATCACAAAGAAATGGACTGGACACCGTCAGGACTGGGGACAGATACATTCCCAGCTAGAAATTTATTTTGAGGAACGTCTTTGTGGAAGAAATCTGTAAAGGGAGCAGTAAGTTTGATTGACATACATAAAAATCCCTATATAATACAGATAAGGGCAGAACTATAAAAATAAAATCAGCTCTGCCCATTTGCAACTATTCACAATTCTTATATCAGTTTTTTGAGTTTACACAAAAAATTAACTATGGAATATTGCAAATCAAAATTGCATATGCTATAATGCCAATAGGCAAAAAAGATGTAGATAGTTCAATATGGACGACAAATCAACGAAAAACCCTAGAGCGCCATCTCTAGGGTTTTTCTATTTCTAATTTTGGTAATGGGAAGACTTAAACCCATAGGCTAGTTACCGACTTATTCATCACCGTCTAACCATTTGATGATGTAGTGGCAAGCTACACCAGCCGCAACAGCGACTATAAAAGATGTAAATAATTCCAATATAGACACCCCCTTTCTATCCCAATGTCATTAAGATAAGAAAATATACTATATAGAACAGATATGAAAGCCATCA
>CAJUKN010000027.1 GCA_910587485.1 uncultured Lachnospira sp. | reverse complement strand
ATCGGCTCCTGTCGCCCCGGTGGCTCCCGTCGCTCCATCGGCTCCTGTTGCTCCATCGGCTCCTGTTGCTCCATCGGCTCCTGTCGCCCCAGTTGGTCCTGTCGCTCCATCAGCTCCTGTTGCCCCGGTGGCTCCCGTCGCTCCATCGGCTCCTGTTGCCCCAGTGGCTCCTGTCGCTCCATCGGCTCCTGTTGCCCCGGTGGCTCCTGTCGCTCCATCGGCTCCTGTTGCCCCAGTGGCTCCCGTCGCTCCATTGGCTCCTGTCGCTCCTGTCGCCCCAGTGGCTCCCGTTACTCCATCAGCTCCCGTTGCTCCTGTTGCTCCATTGGCTCCTGTCGCTCCCGTTGCTCCTGTCGGTCCTGTAGCTCCTGTTGGTCCATCATCTCCTGGACATCCTTTTGGTCCCTGTATTCCAATCGGACCAGTCACACCCTGAATGCCCTGTAAACCAGTTACGCCTTGTGGTCCCATCGGTCCAGTTGGTCCGGTTGCTCCTGTTGGCCCTGGAATACCTCTCGGTCCTTGAATACCAATATCTCCCTGTGGTCCCACTGGTCCGGTTGGTCCAGTTGGTCCTGCAGGTCCCTGTGGTCCAATATCACCTTTAGGACCTTCACAACCAGGATCGCCTTTCGGTCCAATATCACCACGGACACCCTGAATACCTTGAATGCCTTGCGCACCAGCGTAGCCTCTTGGACCAATATAACCTCTTGGTCCTGTATTTCCAGTAGGTCCTACTGGTCCCGTATTTCCTCTAGGTCCTCTCGCTCCGGGAGTGCCGGGAATCCCCTGTGGTCCCATAGGACCGGGACAGCCGGTATCTCCTTTGATTCCTTGTGGTCCCATAGGACCCATATCTCCTTTAGGTCCTGCATGTCCGCGTTCACAACAGGAAGGATGGCATTGATTTTGACAATTGTTACATGGATTCTTGTAATCCATAAAAATCACATCCTTTCTAATTATCCGAAAAACACACTTAAAAAATATGCTTTTCTACAAATACTTTATGTCTATTTGAAAGATTTGTTACATATTTTAGATAAAAATTAGAATGTGTCCAAAACATACTTTAAGAAATATGCAGACTATCAAAATATTGTTTGTTATAAAGATATGCCTTGGAATAAGGCTTACAGACTCCTGCTCTTTCATTGTATTCTTTTGCCTTTTTTCGGTCTCCCATTTTATCAAAACATACACATAATTGTAAAAGAGGCACATAGTCATAGCAATCTGGTAGGACAAACCCACTTGAATATTCATTTTTAGGTCTGTTTAGTGCAGTTTCATACCAATAAATGGCAATATGATAATCCCCATGCTCCAAAAAATACTTCCCAATTTCACAACACAATTCAGCTCTTGGCAAATCAAAACTCATGCTACGCAAAAGAGTATTTAATGCGGATTGTTCTTGCCCCAAACAGTAATAACAGTTGGCACAAATAGAACATGCCTCTATTTTATTTTCAATCCATCCTTCTGCTGAGAGTAGAAACTTTTCCAACACAGAAACAGCCTCTTTATATTGTTTATGATAATATAATTCTCGCCCATAATAATATTGCTGTCGTGAATCTAAAAGTTTCCCCTCTGCCAGTACCTTCTGATATATTTTTAGATTCCGATTGGGATCTCCAGCATTTATTTTTTTGTGACAAATTGCAATATCAGAATAAACTATGTTGCCGCTTGGAGTAATTACTTCATGAACTGCGCCAGTCCAACGATATCGAGAACAGTTTTTTACCCATCTTTCTCTGAAATATGAAAAAGAAGGTTTACCAGCTTCATCAAAAGAAGTATGATATTTCATCATTACAACATCTACATCTAGTGATAATGTCTGCTTTAACTGCAAAAATTCATCTTTCTCTGTTTCTTCTAAAATATCATCCGCATCCATCCACATGCAATAATCCATAGATGCTTTGGAAAAGGAATAGTTCCTAGCATCAGAAAAATCATCTTTCCATAAATATGAATATACCTTTGATGTATAATTAGACACTATTTCTACTGTTCGGTCTACTGAACCAGTATCTACAATAATAATTTCTTCTACAAGTTCTGCTATACTGTCAAGACAGCGCGCAATATGCATTTCTTCATTTTTAACAATCATGCAAAGACTTATTGTTGGCATATTGATTCCTCCCTACTCTCTGAATTATTATCTGTTAAGCTTTTCTATGCTTAAATTCATATTAATTTTGGAAGCGCCTGCTGAAGAATCCCATTCAAAAAACAGTGTCGATGGACTGGATATTTCAATAATAAAATATCTTGATATTACAAGCATTTCCTTGCGCTTTGTCGTCTCTGCGTATGCAGCATATGTTGTATGCACACAATCATTAAATATTGGTGTAAGCTTTATAAAACCATGTCTTTTCATTTCTGTGGATATATAATAACAGATAGCATAGCATCCAGGCGTCAGCAATACAGAATAGTCATCACAAAGAGATATATTTTTCGTTATATCTGGTATATCTACTTTAAGCGGAAGGCTCGCATTTTCTGGCAAAATAAGCTCCTGCCCTAAAAATGAGGCAAATATACTATTTTGTGGATAACCAGGAGGTCCTGCTGGACCACGTATACCAGGTTCTCCTCTTGGTCCTTGTGGTCCAACCTCTCCGCGTTCACCGGGACAGCCTGGGGGACCGGGTTCTCCTCTTGGTCCTTGTGGTCCTGGCTCCCCACATTTAACAGAACAGCCTGACAGATTTGACTCTTGTGATGCTCTCATTAATTCAGACTCGCAACCACAAGAAGAATCATATTCTCCAGATTCTTTGGTATTTGTATGACAAGAAGGATCTGATACAGCCATGTTTGTCTTAGATACACAATTGGATGAAGACTGAGTTGTGTTTCGATTATAGTTTCTATTATAATTTCGATTGAAATTTCTTCCCATGCCAAATAAATTTGGCGGATTAAACATCCAATTTGTATTAAAATTATTCAATTAAAACCACCTCATTCATATTCGATATTGAGTGATACTACATTTATCATACTTTTTGCAGCTACTCTGAAGGAGTGCATTATATTGGCATTCCCAGAGGGTATAATAAATTATATGCATAAAATATCATTTTGTTTTTAGAAATTGTTTGGTCTTGTCTGAATAATGTTTTCTGAATAAAATTAAAAATACAAACTGTAGAACCTGAAATTATAATCCCAAGCTTTCTACCCATTCTACTACTGTTTTTTCAGGAACACCTGAAGAAAATCGTATGCCCTCAAGCCAATTTCCTGTTTTAGCAGCTTCTTCTAAAAGTTTACCACTCTCTCCTAATCCAGAGCTTGAAGAAGTGCAAAAAGGAATAACTGTTTTTCCTGTAAAGTCGTTGTTTTCAATAAATGTATTGACTGGCCATGCTGCAATTCCCCACCAGATTGGATATCCAATAAAAACTTTGTCATAATTTCCCCAATCAGGAACGTTTTTTCTAACAAGCTCTATTACTCTAGCACTTGGATTGTCATGTTCATATACAACACGGCTGTTCTTATCACTCCATCTTAAATCGGCTGTACTATATGGATTTACTGGCTCTAATTCAAAAACATCAGCATTCATTGTATTGGCAATATATTCTGCCACTTTTTTTGTACTTCCAGTTGCTGAATAATATACTACTAAAGTTTTTTCTCCATTATTTGTCGTGATATTAGAAGAATCTGTTGATTGCACATCACTGTTATCGAATGGTGTAGTATTTGCTCCATTATCTACTGTTGTATTAGAATTTTGATTTGAATTATTATTGTTAGAATTTCTGTTAGATGTTTCAGAACTACAAGCTATAAGATTAAATACAAGTAGCAAAATCATAAAAAGAAATGTTAATTTTCTCATTGTCAATTTCCTCCTTAATCCATTAAATTATTATTATTCAAATATTCAATAATGGCATTATTATTTGTTGCTCTTGTAAATAGTCCATTATGAACAATAGCATTATTAGCACAACTATGTACAAACTCCATAGAGTTATCAAACTGTTCTGTGTTCATTGAAGCAGATTGTGTAAATGGATAAATATGAACATCTGTTAAATCATAATTTTCAAGAAATGTTCCAATAATCATAGGCGCTGTATGCCACCAAATTGGATAACCAATCAGTATATTGTCATATTCCTCAATAGAAGCAGGCAGATTTTGAATTGCAGGACGAGCATTGCTGTCTCGCTCCTCAAGTGCTACCTCTGTACATCTTGTATAATCTGTTGGATAAGCATTTACTGGTATAATCTCAAGAATATCTCCATTTGTTTGTTCTTTTATTGTATTTGCCATTCTTTCAGTATTTGATGACCATGAAAAATAAACGATTAACGTTTTGCCTTTGACCACTTCTGGTATAGATGGCTTTGTTTCTGGTTCTGTTGGTTGTTGTGAAACGCCAAGCTCAACCTTCATTCCTGCAAGATATCGCATAATAAACACTGCATCTGTTGTGTTAATATCATCATCAAGATTAACATCCCCCGCAATGCTATCTATATCAACAGACATTCCTGCAAGGTATTTTTTAATTATAACGCCATCACCTATATCAATTGACCCATCACCATTTATATCACCATATTTGACTACTGTTTCATTGTATCTACTATCTTCTATGCTTTCATTTCCATAGGCAACATAAATATGGTTTATATTTTCTACTAGAAACAGCATTGTAAATAATACTATTATAGAAATTATTGTGCATGTTATCTTTTTAAAATTTTGTTTCATCATTTTAATTCTCCTTATTTTATCTTATTTATAAAAGCTATGCTTAATTTGCTATATCTTTTATAAAATTTTATATTACATATATAATAAATAAATCGAACTTTTATAAGAAGTCTCTATTTGTTTATCAGTTTATACCAAAAAGTTATAACTAAATTTTATTTATTTTTTGTAAAATCATTATACAAATTTTGTTACTTGCTTATAACCGCCCTTTTATAAAATTTTGGAAAAACTTAAATTTCTGCCAAAACAGGAAAGTCTCCCGCTTTTTAAGCGGGAGACTTTCCTAATGAGATTAAATATTATTGTGTTGAAACATAAGTTGCCTCTAACCAATACCAATTCAACGGTATACTGATAAAATGCCACATGCTTATGTCCAATCATTCCACCAGTCAAATTTCTATGTTGTTCTTTACTATCTTTATTATAAGCTTTCTCAAAGTTGAAAATACAAACAATCTTTATTTTTTATGATGCACTGTTGGACTTGTTTCATCTAACGCCAGAAATGTATAACCATTTGACAATCCCCATACAATAATTCGCTCTACTGCATCAACGCTAAATTTTTTTATATCATGCTGCAATACTATCGAAATATTATGGGACTGTATTCCAGTAATCACATTTTGAAAAACCTCTTCTGCACTAGTACAGCCACCAGCATCACCACTAGAAACATTCCAGTCAAAATATTGATATCCCTGTCCACGAACCCCTTGAATAAGTTTATTCATAATTCCCGGACAATACTTTTCACCAATCGTATTAGAACTTCCACCAGGAAATCGTAGCAACTTTGTTCGTTTTCCTGTTTTTTCAAAAATCATATCCGATTGACGCTGTAAATCCTCAAAATACGCATGTTCACTTGAATAAATAGAAGCATAATCATGTGTTGCTGAATGAATGGCAACACTATGACCTGCTGCCGCTTCTTTAGCCATCATATCAAGACAGTCTTTTCTTGCACTTGTTGTAAAAAATGTAACTTTTACATTGTATCGCTCCAAAATATTTAATAAATCTTGTGTATAGGGTCCTGGTCCATCATCAAATGTAAGATAAACTACCTTGTTACCCGGATTTACTTGTGAGGCTTGTTTAATAGGCTCTACAATAACTGTTCTTTCTTTTGTAGCCATATTGCCATATTGGTCTTTTACCAAATATTGCAATTGATATGTTCCTGGTATATAGTAATCTACTGTGCCAATCACTTCCACCTTATCCGTCAAATCCCCATCTTCTTCATCAAATGCACTACAACCTTCATCTTTATATTCTTTTCCTGCTAAAATTGTTACTTGTTCCTCACCATTTAACGTCAAAACAGGAGGAACCAAATCATTATATACAATTTTTCTCTCTGCCACTGCTGTGTTACCTGATGAATCTGTCACTGTATAATAAACACTTCCATCTTTTTCATAAGATACAACTTTTGATGTAATATCCCCATCATAATTATCAGTGGCAGTAAATCCTTCTTCCTCATAGTTTTCTCCCACCCTAACAAAATACCCTTCTTGATGTTTTAACTCAATAATAGGACATGTTGTATCTTTTATATGAACAATTCTTTTTTCTTTTGATGTAAAAAATGAATTCTTTGCAAAATATGTAATGACGTAAGTTCCCAGCATTTTTGTATCGACTGTTCCATCAATTCTTAATTCAATTCCTTTCTGTTTTCCTGTCAAGCTATTCTGAATAGTTGCTGTTGCTCCTTGTTCTATATAATCTTGACCATATTCAAGGCTTATTTCACTGCTGCCATTTAATTGAATTTTTACTATATGACATTTACAATATAATATTATTAAGACCACCATCAGCATAAATATTGTTAAAACTGCCATTAATTGTTTTTTATTGATATTTCTTAATATTTTTTTAATTTTGTGTTTTCTCTTTCTCTTTTTCTTTTTCATTACTCAATACTTTTCCTATCTCAAACTCAAATCGTTTTTCTATATCATCAATCATCTTTTGAATATACGCTTCATTTTCGTATGGCTTTTCCATTGTTGTTTTATATGGCACAAAGCCACCTGCCATATGTTCATGTCCGCCTCCGCTTCCAATGCCTCTTAAAGCAACATTGACAATATTACCTACATCAATCCTGCCAGTACTTCTAACTGAAATTTTTATACCATCATCTTTAATGGAATAAACAACGGTATTATCTGTTGTGTCAAGCATCATAATAAAATCGGATATGGATGCAATTAACGGTTCAGGACAATTTCTGCCTGTGTTGGCATAAGTTGTACGGTCAACTGTCCGAATGCTGTTAATAGCCAATACATATGCTTTTAAATCCTGATAACTTAAAACACTGTTATCCAAATCAGCTAATATTTGCTTGTCCACCTTATCAAACAATTTATAAAATATATCCAAATCCAATTTGGATACACCTCTTGTTAAGTTGGCTGTATCAATCTTAATACCATATAACAAGGCTGTTGCTACATTCACATTTAATTCAATATGATACTTAAATAAATATTCTGCTATAATAGAAGAACATGCACCAACACTTGGTCTTATATCCGAATATTTGTATTCTACTGCCTCAAATGTAGGGTGATGGTCAAAACATACCACCTCATCACCCGGCATATCAATAATATTTGCATTGCCTTTTTGAGAATCAACCAGAAATATCTCAACATCTTCTGTCATCTGTTCTTTGATATCATTAAATTCCACAATTGGAATATTTAATTTTTGCACCATAGCGTTCGAGCTTCCATGGTCGACCTTCCCTTTATATACAATGGTTGATTTCATCCCCTTTCCAGCAAGAAGATGCTGCAGTCCATAGGCACTTGCTATTGCATCAGGGTCTGGAAAATTATGGGTTTGTATATAAACATGTTTCTGTTTTATATTTTCAATCATTTCATCAATATCAATCATATCTCTCCTTCGTTATTTTATGGCAAAATAACTACTTTATCTTATGACGAATATTGTACAATATTTGTTTTTAAATTGCAATCACACCCTATGGATTTCTTTCATATATATACTATATAGTTATCGTTTCATATCTGGAGAGTTACCATGAATCCTATTCTATCAATTAAACATATTAATTATTCATATCATTCAAAAGAACGTGAAACTACAGCTCTCAAAGATATAAATTTCGATATTGAACCTGGTAGTTTCACTTCCATTGTTGGTCCGTCAGGCTGTGGAAAATCCACCCTATTATCCATTATATCTGGATTGATAGAGCCTGATTCTGGAACCATAGAATACAATCCCAATATTCATATTGGGTATATGCTTCAAAAAGACAGCCTCTTTCAATGGCGTTCTGTCTATAAAAATGTTTTATTAGGCTTGGAAACTTGTGGACAATGTACACCTGAAAAAATAAAATTAGTTGATAATATGTTAAAAACTTATGGTTTGGAGCATTTTAAAAATTCCAAACCCTCACAACTTTCAGGTGGCATGAGGCAACGAGCTGCTTTAATAAGAACACTTGCTATGGAACCTGATATCTTATTGCTTGATGAACCCTTTTCAGCACTAGATTATCAGACAAGATTGGAAGTAAGCGACGACATTTATCGCATTATAAAAGACCAGTCTAAGACTGCTATATTAGTTACCCATGATATCGCAGAAGCTGTTGCTATGGGGGATAAAGTAATTATATTAAGCTCACGTCCCGGAATGGTGAAAGATACAATTGATATTTATTTTGATAACCCAACACGCTCACCGTTTGCCACCAGAAGTATGCCTGAATTTTCAGATTATTTTAACCGTATATGGAAGGAGATTGTATAATGAAACGCAATCACACTAAAATAAATTCTATTCAAAAACAACTCCCTGCCATAAGCGTGGCACAACAAAAATATGTAAAAAAAATCCATAAATATCATTCACTGATCCTTTGTGTTCAAATATTATTATTATTTGCAATTACTATATTTTGGGAAATTGCTGCAAGAATTGGGTGGATTGACAGTTTTATATTTAGTTCACCCACAAGAATTGCAAAATGTTTTATAAAAATGGTATCTGACGGCAGCATATTTAAACATATTTCCATCACTATGGGAGAAACTTTCATCAGTTTTGCACTGATTGTTATTTTAGGTATTGGTGTAGCTCTTATTTTATGGCTTTACACACCTTTATCTCATGTGTTAGAACCTTACCTCGTTGTATTAAACAGCCTTCCAAAATCGGCGTTGGCACCTATGCTTATTGTCTGGCTTGGCAACAGCCCAAAAGCCATTATTGTAACAGCTATCTCAGTAGCACTTTTTGGAACAATCTTAAATATCTATACAAGTTTTATGGAAACAGACCCTGAATTACTTAAACTGATGAATACTTTTGGCGCAACAAAACGACAAACCTTATTTAAGTTGATACTTCCCTCATCTTTAAACACTATAATAAGTAATATGAAGGTCAATATCGGTTTATGTCTTGTCGGTGTTATTATTGGTGAATTTTTAGCTGCAAGACAAGGTTTGGGGTATCTTATTATCTATAACAGCCAAATATTTTGTATGGATGTTATTGCTATGGCTATTATTATTCTTTGTATTATTTCAATAATATTGTTTAAAATTGTTGATATTATTAATAAATTAATTCGTATAGAATAATATGTTTTATATATAAATATTAATAAATTTTCCTTATTTTTTAGGATTGCTGTAAAATAAAGATTTTATATTTGATATAAACACTATCAATATCATAAATTGTTTTTTACAGCAGTCTTATTTAATTGGAATTATTTTGTCTTTTTTTAATTGAATGTTGCCAACGGTTCTTGTCAACGCTTTAATTTGACAACACTTTCTTTAAAAAGAAATACTTTTTCAATCTCTTGAAAATATAGTTTTAATATTGTATAATAAATCCAATCAATTTACTTGGAGGCTATTCATTCAATGATTTCTTTACATATAAAAGATACTAAACAATTTATGTCTCACTTGCTCATCAAAGATACTTGGGATAACTTTCTTCTGTCTGAAGCAACGCTTATGATGGCAAATCCTTTTACCATAAGTGGTGAGATAAACCGCAGCTTTTTCACCAATGAAGAATATGAAGCCCTTAGTGACAAAACATATATGTTATGGTCTCAAATTAAACCTTTTTGTTATTCTATTATTAAAGGTAATAAAGTTCCTACTGCTATGAAAATTATCTTTGTGCTTCCTAAAAACATTGAGACCGAAATTCTTACAAATGCTGACAGCACCATTGCTGCTGATGACATAGACCGCCTGTTTGTCAACGTTCGTTATAATGAAAATGGCATCACCCTTATAACAGGAACTTGCCTTCACACATTTACTTTAGATAAAACCTTAGAACATGGCTTTGACCATTATATTAAAAATTTTCTCAATCAGGCTGAATTACCCTTTGAAGAACAATAGTTTACAAAGTATCATTTTTTATATGTTTCATAATTTTTTAATAAATTTGTCAATCCCGCATAATTACTGGGTTTGCGCTATTATTGTTAGCACTCTGATTATTTGAGTGCTAATTTTTTCTTGACTTCATTTAAAAAGTGTATTACATTACATCTTAAGAAAATTTGATTTATGGAGGTTGAATCATGGCAAATGAACATGGAAATCTGTCGATTAACAGTCAAAACATATTCCCTATTATAAAAAAATGGATGTACTCTGACCATGATATTTTTTTCAGAGAACTTATTTCTAATGGATGCGATGCCATTACAAAGCTAAAAAAATTAGAATTGATTGGTGAATATGAAAAACCAGATGATTTAGAATTTAAAATTGATATTAAAGTAAGTGCAAATAATAAAACCGTAAAGATTATTGACAATGGTATTGGTATGACAGCAAGCGAGGTCAATGAATATATTAATCAGATTGCTTTTTCTGGTGCTGAAGCGTTCCTTGAAAAATATAAGGATAAGACCAATGAAGACCAGATTATCGGTCATTTTGGCTTAGGCTTTTACTCTGCTTTTATGGTTGCTGATAAAGTTACGATTGATACTCTTTCCTATCAAGAAGGTGCCAAAGCCGTACATTGGGAATGTGACGGCGGCACAGAGTATGATATGAGTGATAGCAGCAAAACGACACATGGCACTGAAATTACTCTTTATTTAAATGAAAACAGCTATGAATTTGCTAATGAATATAAGGCAAAAGAAGTGATTAATAAATATTGCTCTTTTATGCCTACCCCAATTTATTTTGCAAACGAAGATGCGGGGCAGCTTACGGAAGAAATCCCTGAAGAGGAAGTAACCGACAAAGATGTTGTCCTTGACACCTTTGTTAAAGAAGCTGTTATAGAAGAAGTTGAAAACGAAGACGGAACAAAAGAAAGCGTTGAAAAAAGTCCTGCTGTCAAGATGGCAAAGATAGAAAAACGTCCTGTTGCCATTAATGACATTCATCCGCTTTGGACAAAACATCCAAATGAATGCAGCGATGATGAATATAAAACCTTTTATCGCACTGTTTTTAACGATTTTAAAGAACCACTGTTTTGGATTCATCTCAACATGGACTATCCATTTAATTTAAAAGGTATTTTATATTTTCCTAAAATTAATACAGAGTATGAAACAATTGAAGGCACAATTAAACTGTATAACAATCAAGTTTTTGTTGCTGATAATATAAAAGAGGTTATTCCAGAATTTTTACTCCTCTTAAAAGGTGTTATTGACTGCCCTGACCTTCCATTAAATGTTTCAAGAAGCGCTCTTCAAAATGATGGTTTTGTCAAGAAAATTTCTGAATATATTACAAAAAAGGTCGGTGACAAATTATCAGGAATGTATAAAACTGACAAAGAAAATTACGAAAAATACTGGGATGATATCAATCCATTTATTAAGTTTGGCTGTCTAAAAGATGAAAAATTTGCTGAAAAAATGAATGATTATATTATTTTTAAAAATATTGAAGGCAACTACCTGACATTAAAAGAATGTCTTGAAGAAAATAAAGAAAAACATGAAAATACGATTTTTTATGTTGCAGATGAAACAGAAAATAGCCAATATATCAATATGTTTAAAGAAGAAGGTATTGATGCAATTATTTTAACACATAATATCGACCAGCCATTTATTACGCATTTGGAAGGAAAAAATGAGGGTGTTCATTTTTCAAGAATTGATGCCGATTTATCAGATAGCTTTAAAGAAGATACAAACGAGGAAGAACTAAAAGAAGTAACTGATAAACTCACAGATATATTTAAGAACGCTTTAAATAATGAAAATCTTAAAATTAGTGTCTTTAAACTAAAGAATGTCTCTATTCCTGCTATGATAACACTTTCTGAACAAGACCGCAGAATGCAGGATATGATGAAAATGTACAATATGTATGGCATGGACCCTTCAATGTTTGGCAGTCAAGGGCAAACTTTGATTTTAAATGCAAATAATAATCTTGTTCAATATATTATTAATAATAAAGATAATGAAAATGCAAATCTTTTCTGTGAACAGATATACGACCTTGCATTATTATGCCATGAACCACTAAAGCCAGAACAAATGACGAATTTTATCAACAGAAGCAATAAAATTATGGAATTACTTGCCAAATAAATCATAATATTGTATTATTATACAGGTTGGCACTGAGACAATAATGCCCCAGTGCCAATTTTATTTTATATAAAACTGCCTCGCAAAACGTGGCATTTACTACTTTTTAATAAGTTTGCTTTATTGGATAGGAAATATATATGTCTCAACACCACTCTCACACAAAAGATACAAATAATTCTAATATTTATAATAAACCAAACGATATTTATGTTGACGATGACATTGATGATTATATTATATTTGAAGACCTTAAGCCATATATAGAAGACGATTCTTTTTTTTATGATGACTCCGATGAAGATTCAGACGAATTTATAGATGATTCTTTGTTAGAAGATTTAGATGAATGGAATACGATATTTTCTACAGACACTACGGAAATTAAACAATCAAAGAATCGCAATCTAAAAACCTTGTTATTACAACAGCTTTTAGGATTGGTAAAAATTTTTATTATTGCTCTTTTTATATCGGTCATTATTTTAAGATTTGTTATTGTAAATGCCCAAGTTCCAACAGGTTCGATGAAAAATACCATTTTGATTGGTGACCGTCTTATTGGATTTCGCCTATCATATATATTTGATAATCCAAAACGTGGTGATGTAATTATATTCAAAAATCCTGATAATGAAGATGAAAATTTTGTAAAAAGAGTAATTGGCGAGCCTGGTGATACAGTAAAAATTGAGCAAGGTATCGTCTATATTAATGATATTGCTATTGATGAACCCTATATCCGGGAACCTATGAACGTCAATACACAGACATTAGAATTTCATGTTCCTGATAATTGTTATTTTGTTATGGGTGATAACCGAAATGAATCATGGGATTCCAGATATTGGACGACAACGCATTATGTTGAAAAAAATAAAATAATTGCAAAAGTATTATTTAAATATTTTAATGATGAACAAAAAAAATTCACATGGGATACCATGTAATTGAAAACAATTTAGAAAGAAGATACTATTATGGGCATTCATATCATTCATATTAAAAATCCTATTTTACGTGAAATATTTAGTTATGTAAAAATTATTGTTGTTGCTTTTTTGCTTGTTTTTATATTAAACCATTTTATTATTGCCAATGTTAATGTGCCAACGGGTTCAATGAAAAACACAATTATGGAAAATGACCGACTGATAGGTTTTCGCTTATCCTATCTTTTTTCATCACCAGAACGTGGTGATATTATTATTTTTAAATATCCTGATGATGAATCTATCAATTATGTTAAAAGAGTAATTGGTTTACCGGGCGATATTGTTCAAATTGTTCATGGTAAAGTCTATGTCAACGATGAAGAATTAGACGAACCCTATATCCGAGAACCTATGCAGGATAATCCTCAAGAACTTACTTATATTGTCCCTCAAGACAGCTATTTTGTTATGGGTGATAACCGTAATAATTCTCGTGATTCCAGATATTGGGAAACAACAAATTATGTTTCAAAAGACAAAATATTAGCAAAAGCATTATTCAAATATTATGATGGAGAAAAACACTCCATTACGTTTCAAATCTTTTAGCTTTATTTGAATATTATGCTCTAATAATGTTTATACTAAACTTGTGTAATGAAAATTGCACAAGTTTTATTTTGTGCCTGCAATTTTATTTGTAGGGTACGGAAAGGGCATGGTTTTTAAAATGACAAATTTAGGATGTAATGTAAATTCATGTGCGCATAACAAAGAAAAATGCTGCTGCTTAAACTCTATTCATGTTGATGGAACAAGTGCAACAAAGGTAGATGACACTTGTTGTGGAAGTTATGTAGAATCTTCTCAAACATCACCAAAGAACTCTGCTGCTTCTCCAAAGCTTTCTTTAAGCATTTCATGTGAAGCAACAAACTGTGTTCATAATATGGATAAAAAATGTGTTGCTGACCATATTGACATCTCTGGCTTATGTGCAAGTGATGCCTGTGAGACAGTCTGCGCAACATTTAAAGACCGCTAAAATAAGTTGCACACAACTAAAAGAGTTGTAAACAACTCTTACAAGTTTGCTTAGCAAACTTGTTGTTAAACAATACTTTCTATTCTTTTTAAAAGAGTTATAAACAACTCTTACAAGTTTGCCTTGCAAACTTGTTGTTAATTATAGTTCTTTACTATTCTTAAAAAGGACTGCTTCAAAATGAATGTTCTATAAAGATATCCATATGGTATGTAATTATTACCATCTATATCTTGCAGAATTTCTCATTTTGTAACAGTCCTTTTAAAATTAAGCAAATATTTATAATAACTTTGCTATTTTCTCACAATAAAACATAGCAAATCTATTTCTTCTCTAACGAGACTAAAATTATACTCTTGATAAATACTCTCCTGTACGTGTATCAATCTTTATCACATCGCCTTGATTAACAAACAATGGCACCATAATTCTTGCACCAGTTTCAAGTATTGCAGGCTTTGTAGCACCTGTGGCAGTATCACCTTTAACCCCCGGTTCAGACTCTGTAATTTCAAGCTCTACAAAGAGTGGAGGCTCAATTGAAAATACTTTTCCTGCATGAGAGCAAAGTTTAACCATCTCATTCTCTTTTACAAATTTTAAGGCATCGCCTACATCTTCAGAAGCTAATGCAATCTGCTCAAATGTTTCTGTATCCATAAAATTATATAAATCACCATCTGAATACAAATATTGATAGTCCTTCTTTTCAATGTGTGCCAAATCAAATTTTTCGGTTGGTCTAAATGACTTTTCAACCACACCACCACTTACAATATTTTTTAATTTTGTTCTTACAAAAGCAGCTCCTTTACCAGGCTTTACATGTTGAAACTCAATGATTTGCCAAATACCATTATCCATCTGGATTGTCAAGCCATTTTTAAAATCTCCTGCACTTACCATTTTTGTTTGTACCTCCTACATATCAATAACCTTCTGTTATTTTTTCAATCTATTGTGACAAAATTATTATATATTCAACAATAATAGTCAACAACTTTTTACATTTTATAATAAACAACACATTTTGGCAATACCTTTATAAACATCTTTTACAAGGTCAAGACAGCCTCCATTGCATATAGATATCCTTTTAACCCCAAACCAACAATTTGGGCATTACATACGGGTGCTGTCACAGAAACATGCCTAAATTCTTCACGTTTATGTACATTTGATATATGAACCTCAATTTTAGGGATGTCTTCTATGGAGGCTAAGGCATCTCGTATCGCATAACTATAATGCGTATATGCGCCAGGGTTAATAATAATTCCTTCAACCTGTTCATAATAAGCTCTCTGTAAACGGTCGATAATGGCACCTTCTGAATTATCTTGGAATACCTCTACCATCACTTCTAATTCTTCTGCCTTTTCTTTTATCATTAAAAGAAGTGAATCATAATTTTGATTTCCATAGATGCCTTTTTCTCGAATCCCTAAAAAATTAATATTTGGTCCATTTATCACAAGTAATTTCTTCATAAATATGTTTTATATCCTTTCCATCTGTATCAATAATTTTATCAGCTATCTGCTCATATATATCTTTTCTTTTTTCCATCAGACTAATAATTTTATCTCGAACATTTCCGCCTGCAAGAAGTGGTCTTTGTGTGTCTTTATTAAGTCTTTTTACCAATTCATCTATGGATGTGCGAAGATAAACAACATATCCAAGCTGCTTTAATAATGGTCTGTTTTCCTTTGTTATTGGAAGTCCTCCTCCCACTGAAAATACTTTTTGTCTAACATCTTTACTTACAAGCAATTCTTTTAGTACTATTGTTTCCAACCTTCTAAAATAAGGTTCTCCTTCATGGTCAAATATTTCATTAATTGAACGCCTTTCCTTATCAACAATATATTGGTCTGTATCAATAAAATCAAATGGTTTATTGTTCGCAATCCATTTTCCACAAGTTGTTTTGCCACATCCCATAAATCCAATAAGAATAATATTTTTTTGTTTACTCATTTATCCTCATTTCTAAAAGCTGCAAAGCAGTTTTTTTCCATAACATCATAAACTTTATCTGCCATCTCCTTTGTTATCGTGCAGTTTAACCATAATTCATATGCTGCTATCCCCTGATACAAAAGCATTTTCAATCCATTATAAGCAGGCTTTCCATGCTTATGCATCAACTTCATAAATTTTGTAGTACTTGGATTATAGATAATATCAACCCCTGCTGCCGCATTTTTATAAAACTGGTCATCACAAATAATCACATCATCATTATTTGGATGCAGCCCCACACTGGTTGTCTGTATTGCAATATAATCATTCAATGCCATTTTATCATAATCTTTTATATCCATTGCCTTTACAATAGATTGATTAAAATATTGATTGACTGCAACAGCAATCGAATTTGCTTTTGATATAGTACGATTTAAAATAACGACCTGCGAAGCACCCTTTTGAACGCATAAAAATGCGATTGCTCTGGCAGCTCCACCAGCCCCAAGCAAAACAATTTCTTTATCTTTCAAAGACACTCCTACATCTTCTAATTCTCGTTCTAATCCTAATATATCTGTATTATATCCCTTATATCCTGATATTCCATCTTTTGTTGTTCTTACTAATGTATTAACTGCACCGATTGCTTGTGCAATAGAATCCGTCTCCACAAGAGCCTGTAACACATGCTGCTTATGCGGCACTGTGACATTCATACCAAGCACATTAAGCGCATATGCTCCTTTTACAGCCTCCTCTACCCTATTTTCTTCCACTTTGAATGGAACATA
Organism: uncultured Lachnospira sp.; assembly: GCA_910587485.1. Taxonomy (GTDB): domain Bacteria; phylum Bacillota; class Clostridia; order Lachnospirales; family Lachnospiraceae; genus Lachnospira. The sequence continues at coordinate 4,381 of CAJUKN010000027.1, read as the reverse complement.
TACCAAATCATCGCCTCGAAGCTGCGCTAATGTATTATGTATCAATGGTGATATTGAATGGGCAACTGGATTTCCAATAAGGCAGCAAACATTTGTAGTCCCTTTTATATCTTTCATATTAAACCTTTTTTCCTTTTTTATAATAATATAACACTATTTTTTCAATTTTTCTTTTTAGCACAATTTGAATTTCCTCATGTTTCGCTATGGGTTTTACCAATATACTCATAATTCCTGCCCTATTTGCCCCCCATACATCTGTAAATATTTGGTCTCCAACAAAAAATACATTGCTTGTGCTGCATCCCATAATCTTACATGCCTTGATATAGTTTTTAGGAGAAGGTTTATGTGCATTACTTACATATTTTGATAAAACCGCATCAGCTAAAGGCTTCACTCGATATTCTTTATTGTTTGATATAATACAAGTTTCAAACCCCATTTTATGTAAATGCTCAAACAATGCTGCTGCCCTATCATTGACAGGCGCCCCATGTTCCACCAAAGTATTGTCAACATCAAATATAATGCCTCGAAATCCTTTTTTATATAAATCATTATATTGAATTTCATATGCAGAATCCAAATATATATTGGGATAAAACTTTTCAAGCATTCTTTTAAAACCTTTCCGATTTATTTTGTTTATTAATAAAAAATTTTTTATAAGTCAAGTAGATATTTGCAAACTGCTTTACTTCTTGCGCATCCTCTCATTATATTTTCACCAAAGCGAATTTTTATATAAAACTTGGCTTATTACTTATAGAAATAAATTTAATTTATTTAATGTAAAATTTTTTTAATCTCATCCATAAAGGTATTGACATCTTTAAATTCCCTATAAACCGATGCAAATCGAACATATGCTACTTCATCAACTATTTTTAATTTATCCATAACAATTAAACCAATTTTTGCTGTTGATATTTCTCGTTCTTCTATATTAAAAATTTGATTTTCAATCTCATCAACCATCTCGTTAATCTGGGTGATAGATACTGGTCTTTTATGACAAGAACGGACAATCCCTGCAACAATTTTTTCTCTGTCATAAGGCTCTCTGTTATTATCTTTTTTTATTACAATAAGCGGCATGGTCTCAATTTTTTCATACGTTGTAAAACGTTTTCCACAAATTTCACACTGGCGTCTGCGTCGGATGGAACTATCATCCGTTGGTCTTGAATCAATAACTTTTGTATTATCTTTGCCACAAAATGGACATTTCATCTGATTATATCCTCCGTTTCCTGTATAGTTTTATTATAATTTATTGCTTGTATACGGTCAATACCTAAACAATATTATTACAATTACAAATCCGACAGCCAATATATGTATGGATTTTCACTCTTATGATTTACTTTATTTTTATCAATCGTATTAACCATTTTACATTTGGATAATTTTCAAGTGTATTCTTAATAATAATACCCTCTGCTAAAATGGCATCGGGTTGATTTGATTCATCAAGGTCATCATCAAATACCGATACTTTCATTCCTTCATATAATTCAACGTCATTTCCATCAGAATCATTTACAATATCAGCTTGTGAAAATAAATAGAACTCACTTTCTTCATCATATGAACAACATTCATTAAAATCTAACCAAATTCTGGCTTTGTCTAACTGTATAGACGCTTTGCACGTATCCTGTTTTGTTGTCCATTTTCCTTTATACCAATAAGAATATATTTGTGCCACTCTCATTCCCTTTCAACCGCCAACAATGTTGTGTCTTATTTTAATTTATTTTTTTCTAACTATCCAACATTTATTTTACGAACCAAAATTTGTTTTGCAACTTTTTTAATCATACTATAATTTTGTGCTTTAAACAAGGAAAGAATGAAATTGGATATTCTTGTCTGTATTAACAAACCTGTTTCTGGCAATTATAAATGTATGAATTGCATTGCTGACATTTTTTAATATACATTTTTTATAAGACAATGCAAATACAGCTTACTTTCAGGAGGTGCACCGTGTCAGGCTACAAAGTTGAAATATGTGGTGTCAATACAGCAGAACTACCATTACTCAAATCCGATGAAAAAACCGAACTACTAAAAAGGATAAAAGCTGGTGATAAGGAAGCAAAGGATAAATTTATAAAAGGAAATCTCCGTTTGGTATTAAGTATCGTATCACGCTTTAATCAAACAGACGAATCAAAAGACGATTTATTTCAAATTGGATGTGTTGGTATGATTAAGGCAATTAATAATTTTGATATTTCTCAAAATGTACAGTTTTCAACGTATGCTGTCCCGATGATTATTGGAGAAATCCGCCGCTTTTTAAGGGATTCTTCCAGTCCAATACGAGTTAGCCGTTCTCTAAAAGATACGGCTTACAAAGCTATTCATGCAAGAGAAATGCTGACCAAACAACATCAGAAAGAACCAACGATTACTGAAATTGCCTCTGAAATCGGTATTGCACAAGAAGATATTATTCTTGCGCTTGACGCTATTCAAACACCGGTTTCTTTACATGAACCTGTATATTCTGATGGTAATGACACACTTTATGTTATGGACCAAATTAAAGATAAAAAAGATGGTGAAGAAAATTGGGTGAATAAAATCGCCTTAAAAGAAGCGATGAAACGATTATCAACAAGAGAACGACAAATTATTAATTTGCGTTTTTTTGATGGAAAGACACAGATGGAAGCTGCCGAAGAAATTGGCATCTCACAAGCCCAAGTCAGTCGGCTTGAAAAATGTGCTTTGCGAAATATGAAACATTTTCTGAGCTAAAGAATATAATATAACAACACCTGAGAAAGCCACCAATAAATGAGAATATGTGATTTAAAAAATAAAGAAGTTATCAATGTATGTGATTGTAAAAGTCTTGGATGTGTTGTTGATATTGATTTTGATGAATGTAGCGGTTGTATTACCGCATTAATTGTACCGGGTCCCTGCCGAATATGTGGGATATTTGGCAGAGACTTGGAATATATTATTCCCTTTAAATGTGTGCGTGGAATAGGTCCCGATGCTATCTTAGTTGATGTATGTATTGAAAAAGTCACACATAAATGCCTTTAATTCTATTGAAAAACCGTATCATTTGAATTAAAATAGTACTAATTAGAGTTGAAAGGACCAAAAGATTATGAGCGATAAGTATGTAGCATATGTGGGCAGTTATACACATGAATCAAGTAACGGTATTCAAATATTTGATATGGATATTGAGAAAGGACGCATTTTTAAACGCTGCGAGATGCAGCTTGACAATCCATCTTATGTGGAAATCTCTCACAGTGGAAAATTTTTATATTCTATATGTGACCAAGGCATTGCAACCTACGCCATTGATGAGAATGGCAATCTTACACAACTTGACACCACCTCTATAAAAGGGATGCGTGGCTGTCATATCACAATTACTAAAAATGATTCTTTTTTAATTGTTTCAGGTTACCATGATGGTAAATTAACAGTGATATCCATTCAGCCTGACGGTCGATTGGGTGAGATAACCGACCAAATATTTCATAAGGGTATGGGAAGCATTGCTGACAGAAATTTTAGACCTCATATTAGTTGTTCAGTATTTACTCCTGATGAAGAACTTTTATGTGTATGTGATTTGGGCATTGACCAAATTAAATTGTATGAATTTGACCATAAACGCGGTAAATTAAAACTTTATGACATTATCCGTTCACAGTTAGAATCTGCACCACGTCAGATACTATTTAGTCCAGATGGGCGTTTTGCCTATGTATTGTGTGAATTGAAAAATTATATTAATGTTTACTCTTATAATACAGAAGCAGATAAATGCAGATTTGAATTGATACAAAACATTTTCACCGTCCGAAAAGGACATAAAAATAATAGTGCCGCCTCTCACCTTATTATATCAAACTCAGGCAACAATTTAATCTGTTCTAATGCAGGTGATAATACCGTTACTATTTATAGCATTGACAAAGAGACAGGTCTATTAAACAGCCTTTCATCATTGCCAATTAGTGGAGATTACCCAAAATACATATGTCTTTTTCCAGATGACAAGCATTTGTTATCCATGAACCATGAGACCAATTCCATAACCGATTTTACAGTTCATTTTGAAAATGGATTAATTGTGATGAATGGACCAGAAGTCAACATTTCTAAACCAAATAATATGGTATTATTAAAATTAAATTCTTAAATTTGTAGTGAAGTGCTTATGCACACATAGAAATTAGCTTATTTTTAAGCAAGTCCTCACTACTTATGTCTTTGTAGCATTGAAATGAGGTTCTTCCTTGATGAGTGATGAGGTTAAAATAATTTTTTTATTGGAAAATCAGGACCACCAGCTTAGCTGGTGGTTTGCTCTGCGGCTATAAGCCTGTGA
>CAJUKN010000026.1 GCA_910587485.1 uncultured Lachnospira sp. | reverse complement strand
GTGGAGCACCTCCTTGCCAAGGAGGGGGTCGCGGGTTCGATCCCCGTCTCGCGCTTTCTTTGTATATTGGGGATTAACGGAAATTATAAGAGGTTGTTTGAAATTTTTTGCCTTATAAAAGATAGCATGATTTGATATAGTTAAACAGATAGTTGCAATCTGCTTTGCTGTTGGCTAGACAAAGTTAAATTATAAGTTTGCAAAGAGTTGCATGCAACTCTTTTTTTTCCCTATAGTAAATTTTGTTGTTAAGTACAATCATAAGTGTATTAAAAGTGTTAATAGTTATCTATGTTATAAGTATATAAGAAAGATTGTTTTTATTAGGTGCTTGAGAATTTAGTGTTTTGTTTTAGTGATATATTGGCATAATAGATAGATAATGCTATGTAAGGATAAAAGATATATAGAAATGAGGAAAAATCATGTTAGAAACGATTAAAAAATTTTGGGGCTTGATTCCTGTTGTAATAGCAATCATTCTTCAGATTGCAACAAAAATATTTGAGATGAATGATATGTTTTTAAAAAGTGTACCATCATGTGTTGTATATTGGAGCATTATCTTTTTATTTTTGTTATTTGCTACATGGACTGTTTTGTATATGTTAAAGAAGATGACAACAACATCAAGAGATAAGAAAATAACATATGGCATTGGTATTGGGTTTGTCTGTGTTATTGTGCTTGTAACATTAGTGATGGCAGGTTTATCAACGTTCATAGCATTTCCACAGCAAGAAGATGTAGAACGCAATGGCATTAAGATGGTAGCTACGCTTAGGGGAACAACAGAAATATATGTTGATTATTATGAGGATAAAGGCACATGGTTTCATTCTTCTAAGATTTTAGGACAAGCGGAATATGGAGAAACGCCATATAATCCATTGAATAAAAATTTTGATATTAAGCCTAAAAGATATACATTTTATGATAAAGAGGGAAATGTTTTAGAAAATTATGATGTTGAGGTTGATGGTGCATTGGAACATTTTTAATCTACAAAAGATTGGCAGTGGTTTTTATAAAGAAGACGACTGCTTTTTTTATACAGTGTTTGGAATAAGAGATGGTTTGAAAAATAAATTGTTTCACAAGTTAAATAAAATTTAACTAGCAATTTATATCAGTATGTTGTTTGGCACAAAGGTTGCTAAAAGAACCTAAAGATTCTTACGCAAAAGCAGCGCAGAAATGAGGGATTTTATGGCAAATATTGAAGATTATATTAAATGGAGGGGAGATTTGTCATTTCAACAAGACCCATTTAACAATATTGATAATTTGATATTATCACAAATAGCATATGTAGATTTTGAGGGAATTGTTCCAGATATGGAGATGGAAAATGGATTGACCTTATCAAAAGCATGTGATAAATTTTTTAGAATTTATAATGAAGAAGAACTAAAAAGAGTTAAGACCTTTATATGGTATGCTCCTTTCTTTATGAGGACAGTGGCTAAGTGTACACGATTTGGAGATATTGTATTAAAAAATTATTCATGGATAAATGATGATAAAAAGCAGACACAATTTGCAGCATTTACAGCAGAACTTGGGGATGGTACGCTATATATAGCATTTATGGGAACAGATGACACGATTGTAGGCTGGAAAGAAGATTTTAATATGAGTTATCAGCATCCAATACCCGCACAGATACAAGCAGTTTCTTATATTGATGAAGTTGCCGCACAGACAAAAAAGAAGATACGAATTGGCGGACATTCTAAGGGAGGCAATTTAGCTGTATATGGTGCAGCACGGTGCAAAAGTAAATTTAAAAAGCGAATAATAAATATTTATAATAATGATGGACCAGGATTTGATGAAGCATTTATAAAAGATAGGCGATATCAGGAGATGCGTTGTGTTATTCAATCTATTGTGCCTGAGTATTCAGTTGTTGGGATGCTTTTTGAGCATGATGAAGATTTTATTGTAGTAAAGAGCAGTCAATCTGGTATTATGCAGCATGATGCAATGTCATGGCAGGTTGAGGGCAATCGGTTTGAATATGCAAAGGGCTTGAGTAAATCTAGTCAAGTGTTAAATGAGGTATTAAAAAAATGGATTAGCAGAATTAATATGGAAGAACGAGACAAGTTTGTCAATGTATTGTTTTCTCTGATAACAGCAAGCGGCGCCACAACTTTGTCTGAAATATCGGCAGACCGCTTTAATTCTGCAAGTTCAGCATTTAAAATATATCAATCATTGGATAGAGACACAAAAATGATGATGCGCAGACTGTTTCACTCTTTGACGGGTGAATTGGATAAAGCTCGAAAAAAAACATTGCGATAGATTGGTAAATTTATTAGATAAAGTATTAACATTCAAAAATAAGAAATAAGGAGAACAATTGAAAATTAAAATTTTCAACCTGCAAGTTATTATGCAAAAGCAGCTATGTCTCTTTGCTAAAACTTGAGCCATTAGCTGCTTCTAAAAATCAGTCGTAGTATGGAGGTTAACATGTTAAAAATTATAGTTGGTGCATTAATTCTTATTGTTATAATTGGTATTTATGTATTTGTATCATATATGCGTGACAAAAAAATTGGTGATGGCAAAGGTGGCTGTAATGGTAATTGTGCAAGCTGTAATATTCATACGAAAAAGTGTGACCGTTAAAAATAATTTAGATGTAAAGAAATATACAAGGTAGATTATAATCATATATACGGATACTAAAGGTACAATTAATAATTAAATATAAATTCTTATAGAATAAAAACTATTCTAATTTGGAAATGAAGTCTGGATTTGGATTCTTCGCAATAGTAATAAATAGGAATATTATTACTTAAGAAGGTAAACTTCACGCCTGCAGCTATAGCTGCAGGCGTTCTTAAATATTTAGGAGGAACCTAAACTGTGCTGCAGGAGTGTAATTATAATGTTAATATTGGAAGAAGAATAAGGGAGTTTAGAAAAGACTCAGGATTGACTCTGGAACAAATGAAAAATGAAATTTTTTTTAGTGAAGGGACAATTTCTAATGTAGAAAAAGGCATTAAACCGTTGTCAGTAAATATGTTAAGAAGTATGTCAAACAGGACAGACATTGATATTGATTATCTTATAACAGGCACAAAAAGTAATCAAAATCAATTTGGGACATTAATTACAGTTAAATATTTTAATAGAAATGTGTATATAAGAATGTTACTTACTATGTTTAAGCTTCAGATTGAAAATAAATATCCTAGCAATCATAATATTTTTTATAATATAAATATGCTCGAAATTATTGAAAGTATTAAAGATAAAGAAAAATATGCAAATACACCAGAAATGTTGGTTTTAAAATGTATTAGAAAAAGCAGAAATTTAAGATATACAGATGTTGAAAAGGAGTTAGGAATAAAAAGTAAATCGTACAGCGCAATTGAAAAGGGAATCCGTAATATAAAGATTGAAGAACTGATTTTAATTTATAAGATATATGATATTAATCCTTGGTTTGTGATAACAGGCAAAGTGGAAAATTTTTCATTTATTGGGTACTCTAGTTATTTGAAACAATGTGGAGAAATAGATGTTTCAAAATTATATGAGTTGCTTTGCTTAAAGTAAAACAATACAGAAGTGGAGGCTTCGTATGAGTAATGATTTTTTTTGGTATACAAAAGGAAAAAGTAAAATGGGTGTTCGTATATGTGACATAGAGTATTTTAATTGTAATGGACATAAGATAACAATTAAAACAATTTATGATGAGATTACATACAATGGAACATTAAAAGAAATTCAAAATTGGGTTGATAAAAATATATTTATTCAAATTAATAAATCCGATATTGTAAATTTAAGTTACATATATCGTTTTGAAAGGGGATATATTGTTTTGATAAATGGTAAAACCTTACCATTTACAAAACATTTTAAAGAAATTTTCTATAAGAAAATATTTTTATAAGAAATTTATTTTTATAAGAAATATTTACTGTGAAAACAAGCATATTTGTTGTCAAAATAAACAATTTATAATTGAAAAAATAGTGTTAAATGGTATAATAATTTATATTGTAAGTTTTATTGAAATCGGAATTATAATAATCAAATTTTCACAAAAGGGGGGATAGCATGAATAAAAGAACAAAAGGAATACGATTTCGAGCAAGAATAATGCTATTGGTTTTAGGACCAATGCTTTTTATTTCTATTTTGATTGGATTAATAGGTATTAATGCTGTCGCACAGATGGGACAAGAACGTATGCGAAGTGAATTATATACTTATGGTATGGCAACAATGGAGAGATATCAAGCACTTAATAGCGAAAAATTTACATATACAAATGGGATTATGAAAAAGGGAGATGTTATTATCTCAAATAATTATTCTGTTATAGATGATTTGAAGGATAAAACAGGATTAGAAATTACAATATTTTATGGGGATACAAGGGTTGCTTCAACACTCACAGATTCTAATGGAAATAGGATTACAGGAACAGCCAGTGAAGAAGTTGTCAATACTGTTTTAAAAAATGGGGAGATTTTTTATAATGATAATTTGACAATAGCAGGAAAACAGTACACAAGCATGTATATTCCTTTAAAGCAGCAGGGCAGTGAAGAAATCATTGGTATGATATTTACTGCAAGTTCAAGAGATAGTGTTATTCAAAGTATTGGCAAAATTGCTTCTGAGATTATTATTGCAACAATTATTTCTATTCTTATTGTTGTGATACTTGATGTTTTATTAACCAATAATATGTCAAGGGCAATGTTGCATACAAGTAAAGAGATTGATAAAGTTGCACAAGGAATTTTAAAGTATGAACATAATGATAGAGCTATTAAACGCGAGGACGAAATTGGAGATATGGCAAAAGCAACGAAAGAGGTTGTTGAGCATCTTACTTCAATTATTGGCAGTATCGTTACAACAAGTAATCAGCTTGAAGATTTTGCAGCAAAATATGTAGATTCTTTTAGGGCAATTGATGAAAATATAAGTAATATGGAAGCAGCCTCGGAAGAGATAGCTAAAGGTGCTACATCGCAGGCAGCAGAAACGCAGTCTGCCAATGATGAAGTGAATAATATTGGACAAGCGATTGATGAGATTACAGGAAGTGTTACTCGTCTTGGAAGAAGTACAGAAGATATGAAAGATAATAATAAAACAGTTAATGAGACACTTGGACAACTTGTTGATATCAGCAATAAGACAAAAGAATCTGTGCAAGTGGTATATGAACAGACTTATGCTACCAATGAGTCAGCTAATGCTATCCGAACAGCTACGGATATGATTACGGCGATTGCAAGTCAAACCAATCTGTTATCGCTCAATGCTTCTATTGAAGCGGCTAGGGCTGGCGATATGGGAAAAGGCTTTGCAGTGGTTGCAGACGAAATTCGTACATTGTCAGAACAATCAAAGGATTCTGCTAATGAAATTATAAGAATCATTGAAGAACTTATCAGCAATTCAGAACTTAGCGTTAAGACGATGACAGAGTTGACAAGTGTTATTGAGGAACAAAATAAAATGCTTGAACATACAGAGAATGTATTTGAGGCTTTAAAACAAGAAGTTGACGATGTTGTTTTAGCAGTAGATAATATTAGTGGAAAAGTTCAAGACTTAAATATAGAAAAACAAGCAGTTACTGAAATTGTAGAAAGTCTTGCTGCTATTGCACAGGAAAACGCTGCAGGAGCGCAGGAGACATCGGCTTCTATGACAGAGCTTCAAAATATTGTTTCAGAATGCGCCAATGATACCAATAAAATTGCAGAAATGGCCAAAGACCTTGCAGAAGATACAAGAAAGTTTTCGTTTTAACCTTATCAGGGAAGTAACAATAAAGTTATGAGTAAGTAGCAAAGCAGATTGCAAATATCCGCTTGATTAAAGGATTTTGAAGGGGTTATCGCATTAAGAAAATTATCAAAAAATGTAATGTTTAGCAGACAACATATTTTTTGATAGTGAGAACTTAGTGTGATAGCCTCTTGTTTATTTATTTTATTATCAAATATATTAAAAAAATAGTTAATAATTTTACTATTTTGGTTTAAAATGTTAAAACATTCAGTTTGAGAGGTCATTATTGTGGAAAAATCATATAAAGAAAAGGCAGTACAGCTTGCAAAGTTAATGAATACAAAGTCTAAATTTAGTGTTCCAGTGGTGAAAGTGATATTGGAGTGTTTTGAGATAGCAATGACAGAGACTGATTTAGACAGGCTTCTTCTTGTGGGAGAAAGCGAGTATACAAAAGAAGGGTTACAAAAACTATGGCAACTTGACGACAAAGAATTTCAAGAGTATTTTTTGTATATAATGGAACGAGGCGTATTATGGCCAAGACATGGTGATAATGTCTATGAATTAGCACCAATATTTCCGGGGTGGATTGAAATTTTTGCTTCTGGACCTTCAAATGAAATAAGAAAAGCATTAATCAAAAAGTTTTCTAAATTTGAAGATATTTTAAAACAGCTTAATATACCACCTGTCAGAGCATATATGAATCATGTAAATACAAATCATATGGAACATGAAACAGGCAGAATGTCAACAGTAGTTTCTGGTAACATCAAAAAAGTGGAGATTAACAAAAAACTCACATCAAAACAGGCAGTTTATTTATCTGGAGAATTGTATCCTATGTTATTAAAGCATCAAAACCATATCAGTGTGATGAATTGTTTTTGCAGAATGATGAGTTTGTTAAATGGACAGAGTTGTTCTTATAATATGCCTATTGAAAGCTGTATAGCAGTGGGGCGTATGTCCGATATGCTGGTAGAAAATGGCGTGTCAAAAAAATTAAGCTATGAAGAAGCTGTTATATTGATGAATCATTTAGAAAAACAAGGCTGTATACACACAGTATATCATTATGGAATTAGTGCAGACGAAGATGAACTTATGATATGTAATTGTTGTGTGGATTGTTGTTTTTTATATAAAGGTTATAGAGAAGGCGCTCTTTCGCAGCTTCTTATAAAATGTTATTATAAACCCAAAGTATTGGATATCAGTCAATGTGTGGGGTGTAACCAATGCGGCAGATATTGTCCAACAGAAGCGACATGGTATGATAAGCAGTCAAAAACACTGCAATTTGCTGCTTCTAAATGTATAGGGTGCGGACAGTGTATCGTTCAATGTCCAAAACCAGTAAGACAGATGGTTCAAGACGAACGAAATATATTTGTAAAAACAAAGCGAAAAAAGGATTGTTAAAAATGCACGAAGGGGTAGTTTGCAGAGAAGTATTAGATATTGCGTTGAAAACAGCACAAGAAAATGGTATAACTAAGCTGGACTTGATTGTATTAGTGATTGGTGTCTATTCTTGTATCCATGAAAAAGAATTGTTATTTTATTTTGATATGGCTAAAATAGGGACAATTGCCCAAGATGCTGTACTAAAAATAGAAATGGATAAAAATCTTATAGGATATGGGACAGAGTATGTCAAAGAAATTCAAGGACAAACATCAATATAGTTTGAGGAAGGAGAGGGGTTATGCTTAATATATTTAAGACTGATGAAAGCGTTATTAGAAAGTTGTCAGATTATGAAGATGGCGTGTGGGTTCAGTTGGTTGACCCAACTAGCAAAGAGTTGTCGCAAGTCGCTAAGCAGTATGAGTTGGAGATAAATGATTTAGCGATGGCATTAGATGAAGAAGAAAGTTCTCGTATTAGTCTTGAAGATGGGTATACCCTTATCCTTGTTGATATACCATCACCAGAAGTAAGACATGAAAGAAAAATGTATACAACAATTCCATTGGGTATTATATTAAAACAAAATGCGATTATAACAATATGTCGTGAGCAAACGCCCGTATTGGAGGTTTTTGTCAGAAGTAAACTTAGAAGCTTTAGCACCAAGAAAAAAATGCGATTTATTTATCAGATGCTTTTAAAATCATCCTCCATGTATCAAATGTATCTTCGAGGTATTGACAAAAAGCGTGTGGAAATAGAAGAGCGTGCTGGAAAAGATACAAAAGATGGTGATATTATTGAGCTGCATGAGTTAGAATCTACACTTGTCTATTTTGCAACATCTTTAAGAGCAAATAGTATTGTTTTAGAACGATTGAAACGATATAAGAGAATCGAACAATATCCAGAAGATATGGAGCTTCTTGAAGATGTTATGGTAGAGTATCAGCAGGCAATTGAGATGACCGTTATTTATAGAGATGTGATTGATGGTACAAGAGATTTATTGACTTCAATTATTAATAATAAACTAAACAATGTTATGAAATATCTTACTTCAATAACATTAGTTATGGCTATACCAACAATTATTTCTGGAATTTATGGTATGAATGTAGGAGAAGAATGGATGCCTTTTGCCAATACGCCGCATGGATTTGCTATTATTTGTGGAATAATAATTATTATATGTATTATAACTTTATGGATTTTAAAAAGGAAAAAGATGTTATAATCCTGTTGTAAAAATATGTTTAATAACAGAACCAAAATAAGAAGAATGGAATAGAGCTGCAATGTAGAGGAAACAGGCTTTGTGTTTGAGCGTTGCTTGCCACAAACCTGTAAAAATTTTTCGTTCTTTGTGCAAAAACAGTGCAGAAATGAGGATAAATTATGTTTTTTAGAAAAAAAGTAAAAAAAGTGAAAACAAAAATGGCATATGCGCAAATAATGGCATTAGGTTTTTTTATAATTATTATGATTGGTACATTCTTGTTAATGCTGCCAATATCAAATCAAGATGGAAATTGGTGTGATTTTTTAGATGCAATGTTTACAGCAACCAGTGCAACTTGTGTGACTGGTCTTGTCGTGTGTGATACATATACGCAATGGACAATGTTTGGGCAGCTTGTAATATTAACAATGATTCAGATAGGTGGCTTAGGTTTTATTACAATAAGTGTAATGTTTTCCGTTTTACTTAAGAAAAAAATTGGATTGAATATACGAAATCTTATTCAAGAGAGTGTCAGTTCAATGAAACTGTCTGGCGTTGTAAAATTAACAAAAAATATTTTTAAAGGGACAGCGATTATAGAAGGAATAGGTGCATTGCTTCTTGCTACACGTTTTGTGCCAGAATTGGGTTTTTTTACAGGAATCTATTATGCGATTTTTCATTCAATATCCGCATTTTGCAATGCAGGGTTTGATTTATTTGGAAGATTCGAACAATATTCTTCACTAACACGTTTTTCGAGTGATATTGTTGTTAATGTAACGATTATGCTGCTGATTATTATTGGTGGATTAGGCTTTATTGTGTGGATGGAAGTAAAAGAAAATAAATTTCATTTTTCTAAATATTCATTACATTCTAAAATTGTTATTGTGACAAATCTTATATTAATTTTTGGCGGTGCAGCTTTATTTGCATTTTTTGAGAAAGACAATTTACAGGCAGGAATGGGAATTTATGATAGAACACTGTCTTCTCTTTTTACTTCGGTATCAGCAAGAACAGCAGGTTTTAATACGCTTGATTTGGCAAATTTGATGGACGCAAGTGTTATTCTTCATCTGGTTTTAATGTTTATAGGAGGCAATTCAGGCTCTACGGCAGGTGGTATAAAAACAACAACATTTGTTGTTTTTGTAGTCTATATATGGTCAAATATACGCAATGCATCTGGTTGTAATATTTTTGGGAGAAGGATAGGCGATGAGGATATTAAAAAAGCCAATATGGTTTTAGGTTTAAATCTTGGTTTGGCAATCTTTGCTTTGATGGCGATATGTGCTTCTCAACATTTGCAGATGAATGATGTTTTGATGGAAGTCTTTTCAGCGATTGGCACTGTTGGATTATCCACAGGAATTACAAGAGATTTGAATACATTTTCCCTATGTGTGCTTATTTTGGTAATGTACTGCGGCAGAATTGGAAGTATGACCTTTGCCATCACACTTGCGTTTAAACGTAAAAAAGAGGAAGTACTGTATCCAGAGGAACATATTAATGTGGGGTGAAAGATTGAAATATGGAAAGGTATGGGGATTTTTATGATGATTACAGACCGTAATGATATTTATTTATATTTTGAATGGATAAAACAGACAAAGCCAACAAGTATATTAGATTTTGGCATATTTTTGCAAAGAATAGGGGCTGTTTCAAGGCAAGTGATGAATTGTGAGATTGCAAAAGATATAGTGCTTGAGGGTATATCCATGAATGAGGACGTGCAGCCTGTATATACTAGAATATATGATAAAATTACAAATATAAAATCAATTCATACATTAGATACAAAAATATATGATTTAATCTATTTTTTGGATATGTACAGTGAATATGATAATGCAATGATGATATCAAAAGAAGCGTTATGGGGTTGGCTTTTAAATCATGGTAAAATGATAGTTGCAGATACAAACGATTCAGATTTTATCAATTTTATAACTAGTCATGTATCCTGTCAGGCGATTAATTTGGAAGGCAGACAGTATGCACTTATTCAAGGTAAAGCAGCACAAGGTAATTTATGTGATGAGATAAAAGGTACTCAAAATAGCTTATGCGCCAAAGAAAAGACTACTCCAAATAAGTTCTATATTAAAGAAAATACAGAAAATTTAAAAACAAAAATTACGGAACAAGCAGATATTAGACTTTATATTGCAGCGCATAAAAAGTTTACTATTCCAGATGGCATTGATTTAAAAGATGGCATGTATATACCTTTACATGTGGGAAGGCAAGGAAAACCATCGCTTGGTTTTATTGGTGATGATACAGGAGAACATATATCTATAAAAAATGATACATACTGTGAATTGACAGGTATGTATTGGATTTGGAAAAATATACAATGTGATGTTGTAGGATTATGCCATTATAGAAGATATTTTCTTGATAATGAGAAAATATTGAATAAACATGATGTTTGTAAATTGATGAATCAATATGACATTATTATTGGGAACAGCTCTATGTCAAAACATAAAAATATGAGCGAATATTACGCTGATAAACATCATTGGGAAGATATGGTTGTTTGTAAAGAGGTAATAAGACAGCGATATCCAGAATATATACAAGCGTTTGAACTCTGTATGAACAGCAATTTTATGAATATTGCCAATATGATGATTTGCAGAAAAAATGTGTTTGATGCATATTGTCAATGGTTGTTTGATATTCTTAGTGAAGTTGAAAAAAGAATAGATGTGAGCAATTATGATACATATCAAAAGAGAGTATATGGCTTTTTAGGGGAACGATTGCTTCGTGTTTGGCTTGTAAATAACACATTTAATATAAAAGAACTTGTTATTAATTTTTGTGATATTTAAATTGTATAAAATTGATTAAGCGATGTATACATAAAAGATTGCACTCTTATCAAATCAGGAAAGTGTATTATTTTTTAGTAGAATAAACTTTCCTGAATAAGGTAAAAAAATAACTACATTATTGAAAATAATTGCAATATATTTTCAATAAAGTGAAAAAATGGTTGACGTATTTTAATGAGCTGTGCTATATTAGATTAGCTATGGAAGTGGTCTTTTTTTTATGCTTAAAAAAAGCCAATTGGTGTAAAGCCAGTATTTACTAGGTTTAAGCACCACAATAATAAAACATTGGAGGTGGGAGTTGTGCGCATTAAGATAACATTGGCATGTACAGAATGTAAACAGCGAAATTACAACATGACAAAGGATAAGAAAGCTCATCCTGACAGAATGGAAACAAAAAAGTATTGCAAGTTCTGTAAAGCACATACATTGCATAAGGAAACAAAGTAATCTAAGACAGTGAGGTAAGAATAATGGGTGATACTGTTAAAGAGAAAAAACAGAAAAAAAGCTGGTTTAAAGGCTTAAAGGCTGAATTTAACAAAATCATTTGGCCTGACCGTAAGACACTCACAAAAGAAACCATTGCTGTATTAGTTGTATCTGTATTATTAGGTGCAATTATTTCAATTGTCGACTTATTATCAAGATTTGGAATTGAATTCTTAATGAAGTAAGGAAAAGGTGATTACATGGACGAAGCAAAATGGTATGTAGTGCATACTTATTCTGGATATGAGAATAAGGTTAAAGCAAACATCGAGAAAACTGTTGAGAACAGAAATCTTCAAGACCTTGTACTGGAGGTGGTTGTACCACTTGAGACAGTCGTTGAGATTAAAAATGGTACTCAAAAGGCAGCAGATAAAAAGATGTTTCCGGGTTATGTACTCATTAACATGGTTATGAATGACGACAGTTGGTATGTTGTTCGTAATACGAGAGGTGTTACAGGATTTGTTGGTCCCGGTTCTAAGCCAGTTCCACTTACTCCTTCAGAAATTAAAGCACTTGGAATTACTCTTTCTGGTAATAAGGACAAGAATGAGCAGAAGGAAAAGCCAATTATTCATTTTAATGGAAAAGTGGGTGAACAGGTAATGATTCTTTCTGGTGCATGGGAGAATACAGTTGGGGTTATTAAAGACATTAATGAGGGCAAGCAGTGTCTTACAATTAATGTTGAGATGTTCGGCCGTGAAACACCGGTTGAGATTGGTTTTACAGATGTGAAACTAATGTAATAAAGGACATTTTATCCATTGAGAGCATAAAATTCATTGCCTTTAGGCAATGTGTCGTTCTCATTGTTCGTGGGAGACCAAGATATTGAAAAAGGATATTTTTTAGTATGTTAAAAGGTCGCCAGAAACCACATTTATATTTAGGAGGTGCCTAAGATGGCAAAGAAAGTAACAGGTTATATCAAATTACAGATTCCTGCTGGTAAGGCAACACCAGCACCACCAGTTGGTCCAGCACTTGGACAGCATGGTGTTAATATTGTAGAGTTTACAAAGCAATTTAATGCAAAGACAGCCGACCAAGGAGATTTAATTATCCCTGTTGTCATTACTGTTTACGCTGATAGAAGTTTTAGCTTTATCACAAAAACTCCTCCAGCTGCAGTTCTTCTTAAGAAGGCTTGTAATATTAAGTCAGGTTCAGGTGTTCCTAACAAGACAAAAGTTGCTAAGATTAAGAGAGCAGAAGTTCAAAAGATTGCTGAACTTAAAATGCCAGACTTAAATGCTGCAACCATTGAAGCTGCAACTTCTATGATAGAAGGAACTGCTAAGAGCATGGGCATTGTAGTTGAGGACTAATAAAACAGCTATAAAGCTGTAATGCTGTGGGAGGAAATAGCCCTTCCGATAATACCACTAGGAGGTTTTTTATTATGAAAAGAGGAAAGAAATACGTTGAGGCAGCCAAAAATATTGACCGCCAGACATTATATGAAGCAACAGATGCTATAGCACTCGTGAAAAAAAGCGCTGTTGCAAAGTTCGACGAAACAATTGAAGCGCATATCAGAACAGGTTGTGATGGACGTCATGCAGAACAGCAGATTAGAGGTGCTGTTGTGCTTCCACATGGAACAGGTAAGAAGGTTCGTGTATTGGTGTTTGCAAAAGGTGCTAAGGCAGAAGAGGCTGAGGCAGCAGGTGCTGATTTTGTAGGTGCTGAAGAGCTTATTCCAAAGATTCAAAATGATAACTGGTTTGAGTTTGATGTCGTTGTTGCAACTCCTGATATGATGGGTGTCGTTGGACGTTTAGGACGAGTATTAGGACCAAAAGGTTTAATGCCAAATCCTAAAGCTGGTACGGTTACTATGGATGTAACAAAAGCTGTTAATGATATCAAGGCTGGTAAGATTGAGTACAGACTTGATAAGACAAATATCATTCACGTGCCAATTGGTAAGGCTTCATTTACTGAAGACCAATTAGCGGACAACTTCCAAGCTATTATGGATGCAATCGTTAAAGCTAAACCATCATCAGTTAAAGGTCAATATCTTAGAAGTATTGCACTTGCTTCTACAATGGGACCAAGTGTTAAGATTAATACATCTAAGTATGTTGGTTAATTGTTGATAAAATGATTGACAGCCAATATATATAATGATATATTGTAATTCGTATGTTTGATATAAAGTTTTATGTTAAATATACACATTTCGCCTAAGACAGTATGGTCCCGTAAGGGTTAAAGGTAATTCGCCTACCGAGGAGTAACATTAAGATTGTTTATTCTTCCCTTCTGTCTATATGGACAGAAGGTTTTTATATGGCGATGATTTTATTCTAATAAGGAGGTAAATTCATGGCAAAGGTAGAACTTAAACAGCCTATAGTAGACGAGATTTCAGCTTCTTTAAAAGATGCAGCAGGTGTGGTTCTTGTTAAGTACAGTGGTTTGACTGTAGAACAAGATACTCAGCTTAGAAAGCAGATGAGAGAAGCAGGTGTTATCTATAAGGTTTATAAGAACACTTTAGTTAAGAGAGCAGTTGCTGGAACAGTTTTTGAGCCAATGACTGAGAATCTTGAAGGACCAAATGCAATCGCTATCAGCGCAACAGATGCTACAGCACCTGCAAGGATTCTTAGTAATTTTGCTAAGACAGCAGATGCACTTGAACTTAAATGTGGCGTTGTAGAAGGAACATATTATGATGAAGCAGGTATTAAGGCTATCGCAAATATTCCTTCAAGAGAAGAATTGCTTTCAAAACTTCTTGGAAGTATTCAGTCACCTATTGCAAACTTTGCTCGTGTCATTAAGCAGATTGCTGAAAAGTCTGAAGAAGGCGCAGCTTAATTTAGAGTATTTGTTTGTAGTAAAAAAAATCATATTAAATATTTTTATAGAAAGGAGAGCCTACTAATAGATGTTATTTATGCTTGATAAAAAAGAAGTATAAATATATGTTTTTAGTAGCAATTATATAGAATGACTACACAGGAAATTATTGAGGTAATTAAAGGTTTAACAGTATTAGAGCTTAATGAGTTGGTTAAAGCATGTGAGGAAGAATTTGGCGTATCAGCAGCAGCTGGTGTTGTTGTATCAGCAGTGGGCGGCGGCGCAGCAGCAGAAGATGAGAAGACAGAATTTGATGTAGAACTTACAGAAGTTGGTGACAACAAGGTTAAGGTTATCAAGGTTGTTCGTGAGATTACAGGTCTTGGACTTAAGGAAGCTAAAGAAGTTGTAGACAATGCTCCAAAGGTTATTAAGGAAGGCGTTTCTAAAGAGGAAGCAGAAGATATCCAAAAGAAGATAGAAGCAGAAGGTGCAAAGGTTACATTAAAGTAATTGTACAATTCAATGTATTATAGAACTGCCACAAAATGAAATCCTAAAAGATAGGTTGTATGCCATATCTTATAAGGATTGTTCATTTTGTGGCAGTCCCTTTTTGTATAATTAAAAAGTATAGTTATAGTTTAGTTGTGCCATTTGCAATGACGCCTATGGCTTTTTTTGTTTGTAAATGCACGTTTAGTTTATATATTTACTGGTTTGAAAAATATAGATTATTGTATATCTAATGATATAGGAAACCTTGTGGTTGGTTATAATGAAACTTTCCAAAAAGGTCTCACATCGGTAAGCAAAATAACCAGAATTTTGTCAATATTCCGTATGGTCAGCTTCGTGAAAAGTTCGAGTATCTGTGTAAACTAAATGGTATTATCTTTGTTAAACAGGAAGAAAGTTACACATCAAAAGCCAGTTTTTGGGATAAAGATGAGATTCCTGTCTACAATGCTAATAATCCCAAAGAATATCCGTTTAGTGGTAACAGAATACACAGAGGTATGTATAAAACTGTAAGTGGTAAAACCTTCAATGCCGATGTCAATGGGGCATTAAACATCATGCGTAAAAGTAATGTTGTGAGCCTTAAGGCTCTATACACTAGGGGCGAAGTGGACACGCCCATAAGAATAAGGATTGCCTAATAGTAGGTGGAAACTTAAATATCAAGCTTCTTAAACAGAGGTGAAGCCTCTCAGAAGCCCATTACCTTTAGGTGATGGGTAGTTCACTCTTAGAAATCTATAATAAAATTTAGCAAAAATATCCAAAATTTTGGTTGACACATTAAGGTAATTGTGATATTATGGACAATGCTCTATTATGGAAAAATTGTAACATGCCATAATTATGTAAAATAAGCACAAGGGGTGAAACGTCAATGGAAAAAAACAGAATACGTCCGGTGAAGTCGGGAAAAAGCATCAGAATGAGCTATTCAAGACAGAAGGAAGTTCTTGAAATGCCTAATCTTATTGAAGTTCAAAAGGACTCATACCAGTGGTTTTTGGATGAAGGGCTTAAAGAAGTTTTTGATGATATTTCTCCGATTACAGATTATAATGGAAGATTAAGTCTGGAATTTGGTGATTTCACATTATGTGAGGATGAGGTTAAATACTCTATTGAAGAGTGCAAAGAAAGAGATGCTACGTATGCAGCACCTCTTAAAGTTGAAGTCAGACTTCATAATAAGGAAAGTGGAGATATTGTTGGCCATGAGATATTTATGGGTGACCTCCCAATTATGACAAGGACAGGCACATTTGTTATTAATGGTGCAGAGAGAGTTATAGTTAGCCAGTTGGTACGTTCACCTGGTATATATTATGACATACAAAAAGATAAATATGGTAAGATTTTTTTATACAGCAGCCAAGTTATTCCAAATCGTGGAGCATGGCTTGAGTATGAAACAGATGCAAATAATGTATTCTATGTTAAAGTTGACAGAAATAAAAAAGTACCAATTACAGTGTTGATTCGAGCTTTAGGTATAGGAACAAACGCTGAAATTATTGATACATTTGGAGAAGAACCGAAGCTTATTGCTACAATGGCTAAAGATGTTTCAACAGACCACAGTGAAGATAGTTTTACAGACCAACAGAAAGGTTTATTGGAATTATATAAAAAGTTAAGACCGGGTGAACCATTATCAGTAGATAGTGCAGAATCGCTTATATCAGGCATGTTTTTTGACCCTCGAAGATATGATTTAGCGAAGGTTGGACGATATAAATTTAATAAAAAACTTTCATTTAAATATAGAATAGCAGGACATACCCTTGCCGATGATGTTGTTGTAAATGGCAATATCATTGCAAAGGCAGGTGATAAAATTACAAGAGAAAGTGCAGAGGAAATTCAAAATGCTGCTGTGCCAGCAGTGTTCCTTGATGTGGAAGTAAAAGGAAACGATGGTGTTATCACCAATAGAAGAGTCAAGATTCTTTCTAATATGGCAGTCGATATCACAAAATGGGTTGATATCAGTGAGGAAGAGGCAAAAGAACTTGGAGTTACAGAAAAAGTATTTTATCCTGTTTTGGAGCAGCTTCTTGAGGAAAACACGGACATAGAAAGTATTAAAAGAGCCATTATAGCGAATCTTGGAGACCTTATTCCAAAGCATATTACAGTGGAAGATATCCTTGCATCCATCAACTACAATCTTCATCTGGAATATGGTGTTGGTACAAAAGATGATATTGACCATTTGGGCAACAGACGTATCCGAGCTGTTGGCGAGTTGTTACAAAATCAGTTTAGAATTGGAATTTCAAGAATGGAAAGAGTTGTGCGTGAGAGAATGTCTACTCAAGATTTGAGTGGCGTATCACCACAATCCCTTATTAATATAAAGCCTGTGACAGCAGCTATTAAAGAATTTTTTGGCAGTTCACAGTTGTCACAGTTTATGGACCAAAATAATCCACTTGGAGAGTTGACACATAAGAGAAGACTGTCTGCATTAGGACCGGGTGGTTTGTCAAGAGACCGTGCGGGCTTTGAAGTGCGAGATGTACATTATACCCATTATGGAAGAATGTGTCCTATTGAGACACCTGAAGGTCCAAATATCGGTCTTATCAACTCATTGGCTTCCTATGCAAGAATTAATGAGTATGGTTTTGTGGAAGCACCTTATCGTATTGTAGATAAGAGCGACCCTAAAAATCCAAGAGTTACAGATGAAGTACGTTATTTTACAGCCGATGAGGAAGATGATTTCCATGTGGCTCAAGCGAATGCAGAGATTGACGAAGAAGGACATTTTGTCAAAAATACCGTATCTGGACGATATAGAGATGAGACATCGGAGTTTGATAAAAGACTGATTGACCTTATGGACGTTTCTCCTAAGATGGTCTTTTCTGTTGCAACATCAATGATACCATTTCTTCAAAATGACGATGCCAACAGAGCTTTGATGGGTTCTAATATGCAGCGTCAGGCAGTGCCACTTCTTACTACCGATGCGCCAGTTATCGGAACAGGTATTGAAAATAAGGCAGCTATTGACTCTGGTGTGTGTGTGGTAGCAGAAGCCGCAGGTGTTGTTACCTCGTCAGAATCAAATATGATTACAATAAAGCAGGATAATGGCAAAGTTCGCAAATATAAGTTGACAAAGTTTGCAAGAAGCAACCAAAGCAACTGTTATAATCAGAGACCTATTGTATTTAAGGGCGACCGCGTTGAAGCCGGCGATGTCATTGCAGATGGTCCTTCAACATCAAATGGAGAAATTGCATTAGGCAAGAATCCATTGATTGGATTTATGACATGGGAAGGTTATAACTATGAGGATGCGGTTCTTTTAAGTGAACGATTAGTAAGAGATGATGTATATACATCAATTCATATAGAAGAATATGAGACGGAAGCAAGAGACACAAAGCTTGGACCAGAAGAAATTACAAGAGATATTCCATCGGTATCGAATGAGTCTATCAAGGACCTTGATGAAGATGGTATTATTCGTATTGGTGCTGAGGTTCGTGCAGGTGATGTCTTAGTTGGAAAGGTAACGCCTAAGGGAGAAACTGAATTGACAGCAGAAGAGCGACTTCTTCGTGCTATTTTTGGTGAGAAGGCAAGAGAGGTAAGAGATACATCACTTAAGGTTCCACATGGCGAGTATGGTATTGTTGTAGCAGTTAAGACCTTTACAAGAGAAGACGGCGATGAACTCTCACCGGGTGTCAATAAGTCTGTTCGTATCTATATTGCACAGAAAAGAAAAATATCGGTTGGTGACAAGATGGCTGGTCGTCATGGTAATAAGGGTGTCGTTTCAAGAGTGCTTCCAGTGGAAGATATGCCATTTTTGCCAAACGGACGTCCGCTTGATATTGTTTTAAATCCGCTTGGTGTGCCTTCACGTATGAATATTGGTCAGGTTTTGGAAATTCATCTAAGTTTGGCAGCAAAAGTACTTGGATTTAATGTTGCTACATCGGTGTTTGATGGTGCAGATGAAAATGATATTATGGATACGTTGGAGTTGGCAAATGATTATGCAAACCTTGAGTGGGATGAATTTAGCGCAAAGCATAAAGCAAACTTGAGAGAAGACGTGTATCAATATCTTGATGAACATAAAGACCATCGTGCAGAGTGGAAGGGTGTTCCAATTGACCGTAACGGAAAAGTAAGACTTCGTGATGGCAGAACAGGTGAATATTTTGATAGTCCTGTTACAATAGGATTTATGCACTACTTAAAGCTTCACCATTTGGTTGATGATAAGATTCATGCGCGTTCAACAGGTCCTTACTCACTTGTAACACAACAGCCATTAGGTGGTAAGGCACAGTTTGGCGGACAGCGTTTTGGTGAGATGGAAGTGTGGGCATTAGAGGCTTATGGTGCATCATACACATTACAGGAAATACTTACAGTAAAGTCCGATGACGTTGTGGGACGTGTAAAGACATATGAAGCAATTATTAAGGGGGAAAATATCCCAGAACCGGGTATACCAGAGTCCTTTAAGGTATTGTTAAAAGAATTGCAGTCATTGGCGTTAGATGTACGTGTTTTAGACCAAAATAATGAAGAGGTAAAACTTCTTGAAAGCGCAGATTATGAAGTCACAGATTTTAAGAAGGTGCTTGATGATGGTGGTTATCGCAGAAACAGCAAAGATGAAGAAAGCGAATTAAAACATGCAGGTAATACCATTCAGACATTTGATGAATCAGGTGAGGCACGATATGTAGAAGATATTGATGAATCAACAGATTATATGGAAGATGGTCTTGATGAGGAAGATTTTGAAGAAGATTTGTCAGACGAGTTTGATATAGACGAAGATTATGGCGATGGCAATGCAGATATTTATTAATTAGAAGGGAGCAGATATACATGGAAGAATCAAAAAAGCAGTTGTCAAACAATTCAATGAAGTTTGATAAGATTCAGATTAAACTTGCTTCTCCAGAGAATATATTGGAATGGTCACATGGTGAGGTTACAAAACCTGAAACAATTAATTACAGAACGCTGAAACCAGAAAAAGATGGTTTGTTTTGTGAGAGAATATTTGGACCTAGTAAAGATTGGGAATGCCATTGCGGTAAGTATAAAAAGATTAAGGATAAGGGAATTGTTTGTGATAAGTGCGGCGTTGAAGTAACGAAAGCAAGCGTGCGTAGAGACCGTATGGGGCATATTCATCTTGCAGCACCCGTTTCTCATATCTGGTATTTTAAGGGCATACCAAGCAGAATGGATTTAATTTTAGATATTGGTCCTAAAAATCTTGAGAAAGTATTATATTTTGCCTCTTATATTGTGTTAGACCCGGGCGAGACGGATATTCCATTTAAAAAGATACTCAGTGAACAAGAGTATTCTGAATGTTATGAAAAATATGGCGACCAGTTTCGAGTAGGAATGGGGGCAGAGGCTATTCTTGAGCTTCTTCAAAATGTTGACCTTGTACAAGAAACCATAAAATTAAAAGAAGAGCTTGCTAATACCACCTCACAAAAGGCTGCTCGATTAATTAAGAGAATTGAAGTGATGGAGGCATTTTTAAATGCTAAAACAAAACCAGAATGGATGATTCTTACAGAAATTCCAGTTATCCCTCCAGATTTAAGACCGATGGTTCAGCTTGATGGTGGTCGATTTGCAACATCAGACTTAAATGATTTATATAGAAGAATTATTAATAGAAACAATCGTCTTGCACGACTGATGGAGCTTGGCGCACCTGAAATTATTGTGCGCAATGAAAAGAGAATGCTTCAGGAAGCAGTTGATGCGCTTATTGACAATGGTCGTAGAAATGGACGTCCAGTGACAGGACCGGGAAACAGAGCTTTAAAGTCACTTTCTGATTTGCTAAAAGGCAAACAGGGACGTTTTCGTCAAAATCTGTTGGGTAAGCGTGTTGATTATTCAGGACGTTCTGTTATTGTAGTAGGTCCAGAACTTAAGATTTATCAGTGTGGACTTCCTAAAGAGATGGCAATTGAATTATTTAAGCCATTTGTTATGCGAGAGCTTGTAAGACGTAATTTGGCAGAAAATATTAAAAAGGCGAAGAAAAAGGTTGAACAGCTTGAAAATGATGTGTGGGATGTACTAGAAGATGTTATCAAAGAGCATCCAGTTATGCTGAACCGTGCGCCGACACTTCATCGACTGGGTATACAGGCATTTGAGCCAATCCTTGTAGAAGGTAAGGCAATTAAGCTGCATCCATTAGTATGTACAGCGTTTAATGCCGACTTTGACGGAGACCAGATGGCTGTCCATCTGCCACTTTCTGTAGAGGCACAGGCTGAATGTCGTTTTATGCTGCTTTCACCAAATAACTTGCTCAAGCCATCAGATGGTGGTCCGGTAGCTGTTCCTTCACAGGATATGGTGCTTGGTATTTATTATTTAACACAGGAAAGACCGGGTGCTAAGGGAGAAGGCAAGTATTTTAAAGATGTCAATGAGGCTTTATTAGCTTATGAAAATGGTGTAATTACGCTTCATTCTAAAATATTAGTGCGTGTTGTTAAAAAGTGTGAAGATGGAACAACAAAAAGTGGTAATGTTGCATCAACATTAGGACGTTTTATTTTTAATGAGATACTTCCACAGGATTTAGGTTATGTGGACAGAAGTCTTCCAGAAAATGAACTTGTACTTGAAGTTGATTTTCATGTAGGTAAAAAGCAGTTAAAAGATATATTGCAGCATGTTATTAATACACATGGCACGACAAGAACCGCAGAAGTTCTTGATGATATTAAAGCTATGGGATATAAATATTCAACAAAAGCTGCTATGACTGTTTCTATTTCAGAGATGACCGTGCCTCCTATTAAAAAGGAACTCATTGCAAATGCTGAGAAAAAAGTAGAGATGATTACAAAGCATTACAATAGAGGTATATCAACCGATGAAGAGAGACATAAAAATGTTATCAAGGTATGGCAAGAAACCGATGAGTTGCTTAAAGATGCCTTGCTTGCAGGTCTTGATAAGTACAATAATATCTTTATGATGGCGGACTCTGGTGCGCGTGGTTCCAACCAGCAGATTAAGCAGTTAGCTGGTATGCGTGGATTGATGGCAGATACATCAGGCAATACAATCGAGCTTCCAATTAAGTCGAATTTTAGAGAAGGTCTTGATGTATTGGAGTACTTTATCTCAGCACATGGAGCGCGTAAAGGTTTATCTGATACAGCGCTTCGTACCGCAGACTCTGGTTATCTTACAAGACGTCTTGTTGATGTGTCACAAGACCTTGTTATAAGAGAAAATGATTGCAGTGAAGGCAAGAGCATACCGGGTATGTATGTTTATGAATTTGTAAATGATAAGGCAACGGCTGACAGTGATGCAAAGGCGGATGTTTTAGAGTCTTTACAAGAACGTATTACAGGAAGATTCCTTGCAGAAGATATACTTGATGATAAAGGAAATGTTGTTGTTGGTGCCAATCATTTGGTTACGCCAAAGAGAGCAGAACAGATTATTAAGACTGGCGTTGAACAAGTTAAGATTAGGACGATTCTTACATGTCGTTCACATATTGGCGTATGTGCAAAATGCTATGGCTCAAACATGGCAACAGGACAGACCGTACAGGTTGGTGAAGCAGTTGGTATTATTGCGGCACAGTCTATCGGTGAACCAGGTACACAGCTTACAATGAGAACATTCCATACAGGTGGTGTTGCGGGTGATAATATTACACAAGGTCTTCCTAGAGTAGAGGAACTTTTTGAGGCAAGAAAGCCAAAGACTCTTGCTGTACTTGCTGAATTTGGTGGTGTGGTAAGTTTTGCACAGACCGAAAAGAAGACCGATATTGTTATTACAGACGATGAGGGCAATTCTAAAGCATATACAGTTTCTAAGGATACAAGAGTAAAAGTTAAGGAAGGGCAGATTGTTGCCAAAGGTGAAGAAATTACAGAAGGTTCAGAAAATCCGCATGATATTGTAAGAATACTTGGCGTAAGAGCTGTTCAGGATTATATGATTCGTGAAGTTCAAAAAGTATATCGTATACAAGGTGTTGAAATTAACGATAAACATATTGAGTTGATTGTTCGTCAAATGCTTAAAAAGATTATCGTTGATGAAGCAGGAGATTCTAATTTTCTTCCGGGTTCACAAGTGGATACAATTGACTTTACAGAGGCAAATGAAAAACTTGAGGCTGAAGGAAAGACACCTGCTTCTGGTACACCGATTATACTTGGTATCACAAAGGCTTCCCTTGCAACCAATTCATTTATGTCAGCAGCATCTTTCCAAGAAACTACAAAGGTTCTTACAGATGCAGCTATCAATGGAAAGATTGACCCATTAATAGGTCTTAAGGAAAATGTTATTATTGGTAAATTGATTCCTGCTGGTACAGGAATGAAGAGATACCAGAATATCAGGATAGATACTGGTCTTGAATATGTTGAAAAAAATGAAGAAATTAATTTTACTGAAAGAGAAGATGAAGAAATAAATAGTATGATAGAAGAAAGTATATAATTTAGTAGGATAACTTTCTAATAGTCATAACATGAAGATTGGATACTCGCCTTATAACTAATGATTGGTTGAAGGCGAGTGTTTTTAACCTCATCAAGAAAATTCCCCACTTCTATATAAACAAATAGACTAAAAAAAAGCATTTTGCAACTGCTTTCGTAAAACTCGTAAATTGAATTAATATTTTAAACAAAGGTTTACAGATTCTAAAAGAAATAGCAGAAAGCAAAATATAGTACAGTAGGAATGGAATAGCCCAAATGAATATGTCTGTGGATATTGATGTTAAATCGTTACAAATAGATGTGTTTACAGATAGGAAAGGATATCATTATAAAAATGAGTATATTACAAGAAAAGTGCAAAGCATTAAAGAAATTAATACAAGATAAATCGAAATTGTTAGATTCGGATATAGATGAGGAAAAAAGATATGAAATTGTTGCAAGTATGCAGCAGGATTTGATTGATTATGCAACATTTCTTGAAGAAGAGATGAGTCTTTATGATACCAATGTGATACAAATGCTTAAGACCGTATGCGAATTATGTTATCGATATGTTGTTACACATGAGCTTCATTTAAAGAGTTTTATTTATATAATGAAAATGCAGCTTGATATAATAGAACGATTAACTTTTACATGTGTAAAAAATGGAGCATATATTTTGTCAATTGCTGCTATCATAAAAAATGAAATGTATATAAGAGAATGGATTGAATACCATCGTATGGTTGGAGTGTCTCATTTTTATATATATGATAATGAGAGTACCAATAATTTAAAAGAAGAAATTAAAGATTATATAGATATGGGAATAGTGACATACCATTACTTTCCCGGAAGTTTAGTGCAAAATAAAGCTTATAATCATGCAGTAGAAAATTACCAGTTTGAAACAAAATATATGGCAATAATTGATGGAGATGAGTATATTGTGCCTATGCAGGATGCACTTCTTCCAGATATTGTTGAACAGATTTTTAAAGATTATGAGAATGTAGTGTTTAAAGAATCAGAATTTGCTGGTGGAGTGGGAATTAATTGGAGAGAATATGGCACATCTCACCATAAAGAAAAGCAAGATGGGTTGTGTATAGAGAATTATATGTATAGAGCATCGGATGATTATTTTCAAAATGTTCATATAAAAACAATTTTTATACCAAGAGTAATAACGAATATTGAGAATCCACATTTTCCATATATGAAAGATGGTTGGCGTAATATTAGTGAAAATGGTTCAATGATTCCACATTCTTATTTTTATGATAGTATGTGTAAAAAATTAAGAATCAATCATTATTTTTGCAAATCAGAAGAAGAATTTATAGAAAAGCTTAAAAGAGGTTGGCCAGATAGAGTGCATGAAGAACTTGCAAAAACTCGAATTGATAAAGAAATGAATTTTGCCATGAACACTTGTAATGAAATTTATGACCCTATTATGGAAAAATATATTCCAGAATTAAAGATAAGATTAAAAAAGAGTTAAAAATCAAAAAAATAAAAACAAAAATTAAAAAATAAGTATTTTTGCTTGACATAAAATCAATAAATGGATATACTAAAAAAGCGCGCGGACAGTTCTGTCCGTTGTTTGCAAGGATTCAGATTTACTGAATGCAACCACAATGATATCTAATTCCGGGAGGTGAAAAAGGAATGCCTACATTTAACCAGTTAGTAAGACAGGGAAGAAAGACAGCAGTTAAGAAGTCAACAGCACCAGCACTTCAGAAGGGTTACAATTCTCTTCAGAAGAAAGCAACAGATATTGCTTCTCCACAAAAAAGAGGTGTATGTACTGCTGTTAAGACTGCCACACCTAAGAAGCCTAATTCAGCACTTAGAAAGATTGCCAGAGTACGTCTTTCTAATGGTATTGAAGTTACTTCATATATCCCTGGCGAAGGACACAATCTTCAAGAGCATAGTGTTGTTCTTATAAGAGGTGGAAGAGTTAAGGATTTACCAGGTACAAGATACCATATAGTAAGAGGTGTACTTGATACAGCAGGTGTAGCAAAGAGAAGACAAGCTCGTTCTAAGTATGGTACAAAAAGACCAAAGGATGCTAAGTAATTTAGTATTTATTTAGAATATAAAAGTTTTGTTATACTGTATTTATTTATGTGTATCTTTTTGCATATAAATAAGTTTAGTTCACATTAGTGAGATGATTATGGCTTATATTAATGAGACTATCATGGCTCATGTTAATGAGACTATTATATCATATGATGCCAGTCGGTTAGCATTGTATGTAATATCACATTTATGGAAATAATGAGTGCGGAGTTAGATTAATCCTATGGTTGCAGGTTTAATATACTTTATGCACGAACACAGCCAAGTACCACATGGCAGACTTGTGGGAAAGGTCAATCATATGTGAGTACCGATGAATTAATGAATGTTGTTAAGAACAACAACATATTGTTTTTGACAACAAAACAATATTAAGGAGGGAAGAACCGTGCCACGTAAAGGACATACTCAAAAAAGAGATGTATTACCAGACCCTATTTACAACAACAAGGTGGTTACTAAGCTTATCAACAACATTATGCTTGATGGTAAGAGAGGGGTAGCTCAAAAGATTGTATATAGAGCATTTGACAGGGTTGCAGCAAAAACGGAAAGACCAGCTATCGAGGTATTTGAAGAGGCTATGAATAATATCATGCCAGTTCTCGAGGTTAAGGCTAGACGTATCGGTGGTGCCACATATCAGGTACCTATTGATGTTAAGCAAGATAGAAGACAAGCGTTAGCACTTCGTTGGATAACAACATATTCTCGCGCAAGAGGTGAGAAGACAATGGAAGAAAGACTTGCTAATGAAATTCTTGATGCTGCAAACAATACAGGCGCTTCTGTAAAGAAGAAAGAAGATATGCACAAGATGGCTGAAGCTAATAAGGCTTTCGCTCATTATAGATTTTAATAAAACTGCATAGATTATATGTAATTGATAAAATCTTATGCAATACAGTTATTGAATACAAAATTAGGAGGGTTTACCGATGGCTGGAAGAGAATATCCATTGGAGAGAACCAGAAATATAGGTATTATGGCGCATATTGATGCCGGTAAGACGACATTGACAGAGCGTATACTTTATTATACTGGTGTTAACTATAAAATCGGTGATACTCACGAAGGTACTGCTACTATGGACTGGATGGAGCAGGAGCAGGAGAGAGGTATCACAATTACTTCAGCCGCTACTACATGTCATTGGACATTAGAGAAGGAAACAAAAGCTATGCCAGGTGCATTAGAGCATCGTATTAATATTATTGATACTCCTGGTCACGTTGACTTCACAGTTGAGGTTGAGCGTTCACTTAGAGTACTTGATGGTGCTGTTGGTGTATTCTGTGCAAAGGGTGGCGTTGAGCCACAGTCAGAAAATGTATGGCGTCAGGCAGACACATACAATGTGCCTAGAATGGCATTTATCAATAAGATGGATATCTTAGGCGCAAATTTCTATGGTGCAGTAGACCAGATTAGAAAAAGATTAGGAAAGAATGCAATTTGTCTTCAAATTCCAATTGGAAAAGAAGATGATTTCAAGGGAATTATTGACCTTTTCGAGATGCAGGCATATATTTACAATGATGATAAGGGTGATGATATTTCGGTTGTTGCGATTCCTGATGATATGAAGGAACAAGCAGAAGAATATCATACAGAGCTTGTAGAGAAGGTTTGTGAGCTTGATGATGACCTTATGATGATGTATCTTGAGGGTGAGGAACCATCTGTTGAAGAGATGAAAAAAGCTCTTAGAAAAGCAACATGTGAATGTAGTGCCGTTCCTGTATGTTGTGGTTCAGCTTACAGAAATAAGGGTGTTCAGAAGCTTCTTGATGCCGTTCTTGAATTTATGCCAGCACCTACAGATATTCCAGATATTACAGGTGTTGATGATGAAGGTAATGAAGTTACAAGACATTCATCAGATGAAGAACCATTTTCAGCGCTTGCATTTAAGATTATGGCAGACCCATTTGTTGGTAAGCTTGCATTCTTTAGAGTATATTCAGGTACATTGAACTCAGGTTCATATGTATTAAATGCAACAAAGGGAAAGAAGGAGAGAGTTGGTCGTATCCTTCAAATGCATGCAAATAAAAGAGAAGAACTTTCAAAGGTTTATTCAGGTGATATTGCCGCTGCTGTAGGTTTTAAGTTTACAACAACAGGTGATACAATCTGTGACGAGCAGCATCCAGTTATTCTTGAGTCTATGGAGTTCCCAGAGCCAGTTATTGAGCTTGCTATTGAACCTAAGACAAAGAATGACCAAGGCAAGATGGGTGAAGCTTTAGCAAAACTTGCTGAAGAAGACCCAACATTCCGCGCTCATACAGACCAAGAGACTGGTCAAACAATTATTGCAGGTATGGGTGAACTTCACCTTGAGATTATTGTTGATAGACTTCTCCGTGAGTTTAAGGTAGATGCGAATGTTGGCGCACCTCAGGTTGCTTACAAAGAGTGCTTTACAAAGTCTGTTGATGTTGACAGCAAGTATGCAAAACAGTCAGGCGGTCGTGGTCAGTATGGTCACTGTAAGGTACGTTTTGAGCCAATGGACCCAAATGGCGAAGAGCACTTTAAGTTTGATTCTGAAGTCGTTGGTGGTGCTATTCCTAAGGAATATATCCCAGCTGTTGGCGAAGGTATTGAGGAGGCATCAAATGCAGGTATTCTTGCAGGATTCCCAGTACTTGGTGTTCATGCAACGGTTTATGATGGTTCATACCATGAAGTCGATTCTTCAGAAATGGCATTTAAGATTGCAGGCTCTATGGCATTTAAGGATGCTATGCAAAAAGGCGGAGCAGCATTGTTAGAGCCAATTATGAAGGTTGAAGTTACAATGCCAGAGGAATATATGGGTGATGTAATTGGTGATATCAATTCTCGTCGTGGACGTATAGAAGGTATGGATGATTTAGGCGGCGGTAAGATTGTAAGAGCTTATGTACCACTCTCAGAAATGTTTGGTTACTCTACAGACCTTCGTTCTAAGACACAGGGACGTGGTAACTATTCAATGTTCTTTGAGAAATATGAGCAGGCACCAAAGTCAATCCAAGACAAAGTAATTGCTGCAAAAAGCAAGTAATATTGATTATAAAAAATATAGTTGAAAAATATTGGAAAATGAAATATAATAGAAATCAGCTATGAAAACGCGACAAGCGAAACCACATTGATGGTAAATTTAAGTGATTTTTTAAGGAGGATTTTAAACAATGGCAAAGGCTAAATTTGAGAGAACAAAACCACATTGCAATATTGGTACAATTGGACACGTAGATCATGGTAAGACTACATTGACAGCCGCTATTACAAAGACACTTCATGCAAGACTTGGTACAGGTGAGGCTGTTGCATTTGAAAATATTGATAAGGCACCAGAAGAGAGAGAAAGAGGTATTACAATCTCTACAGCACACGTTGAGTATGAGACAGAAAAGAGACACTATGCACACGTTGACTGTCCAGGACATGCGGACTACGTTAAGAACATGATTACTGGTGCTGCTCAGATGGATGCTGGTATCCTTGTTGTTGCTGCTACAGATGGTGTTATGGCTCAAACAAGAGAACATATCCTTCTTGCTCGTCAGGTTGGTGTTCCATATATCGTTGTATTTATGAACAAGTGTGATATGGTTGACGACCCAGAGCTTTTGGAACTTGTAGATATGGAAATCAGAGAGCTTCTTAATGACTATGATTTCCCTGGTGATGATACACCTATTATCCAAGGTTCAGCTCTTAAGGCTCTTGAAGACCCTAACAGCGAGTGGGGCGATAAGATTCTTGAACTTATGCACACAATTGATGAGTATGTTCCAGACCCACAAAGAGAGACAGACAAGCCATTCCTTATGCCTGTAGAGGACGTATTCTCAATTACAGGTCGTGGTACTGTTGCTACTGGTAGAGTAGAAAGAGGTATCCTTCACCTTAATGAGGAAGTTGAAATTGTTGGTATTACAGATGAGACACGTAAAGTTGTTGTTACAGGTATTGAGATGTTCAGAAAGCTTCTTGATGAGGCACAGCCAGGTGATAATATTGGTGCGCTTCTTAGAGGTGTTCAAAGAGATGATATCGAAAGAGGTCAGGTTCTTTGTAAGCCAAGTTCAGTTACACCACACAAGAAGTTTACAGCTCAAGTTTATGTATTGACTAAGGACGAGGGTGGTCGTCATACACCATTCTTCAATAACTATCGTCCACAGTTCTATTTCAGAACAACAGACGTAACAGGTGTTTGCGAACTTCCAAACGGCACAGATATGTGTATGCCTGGTGATAACGTAGAGATGACAGTAGAACTTATCCATAGAGTTGCTATGGAGCAGGGTCTTCGTTTTGCTATCCGTGAGGGTGGTAGAACAGTTGGTTCTGGTGCAGTTGCTACTATCATTGAGTAA
>CAJUKN010000025.1 GCA_910587485.1 uncultured Lachnospira sp. | reverse complement strand
GAACCCGCGACCCCCTCCTTGGCAAGGAGGTGCTCCACCACTGAGCCACTCGCGCTTATTTTTCAATCAAATGCAAGAACTATATTATATTAAACTCCATTAATTGTCAAGTATTTTTTAAGTTTTTATAATTATTTTTTAAATAATATTTTTATATTTTAAAAATTTTAAACTGTGAACAGAATTTTCTGTTGGTTCATGGCAGCTCAACACATATTTAACCTAACTGTTGTGCAAAAAGCATAAGGCGTTTTGTGCAAAAAAATGAAAAAAATATTCTGTTGACATTAGTACGAAATCATACTATACTATCTCTTTGTACGAAATCGTACTAGGAGGTAAACTATGAATATTTTAATTTGCGAACAGATGAAACGCTTTAATTTGTTATCATCCGAAATTACTGCTGCTTATCACGAAGCGACATTCAAATTAGGTTTGTCAGACAGTACCATGTTAATCCTTTACACCACCTACTGTAACAATGGTGAATGCTTACTCAGTGATATTACTTTTATGTCAGGAGCAAGCAAACAAACAATCAATTCTGCATTACGCAAATTGGAAACAGAAGATATTGTTTATCTGAAATCATTTGAGGGGAGAAAGAAAAAAGTCTGCCTTACCGAAAAAGGCAGACAGCTCGCCGATAATACGGCTTCTAAATTGATTCAGATAGAAAATGAAATCTTCGATTCTTGGTCTGATGAAAAAACAAATCTTTATATTGAATTGACAGAACAGTATTTAGCTGCTTTCAAAGAAAAAATTAAGGAGTTATGATTATGAATATTATTACAATTAGTCGTGAATTTGGCAGTGGAGGCAGAGAATTAGGAAAACGTCTTGCTGAACTGTTCAATTATGACTATTATGACCGTGAAATTATTACTGCAATCGCAGCAAAAAAAAGACTTGATGATGATTATGTGGAAAAAGCTTTAGAAAGTCATTCATGGCAGACAATACCACTGACATTCCGCCATTCATTCTCTAGTATAAATAGGATACAGTCCGTTCAGACAAACCTTTTGGTAGAACAAAAACATGTGATAGAAGAAATTGCAAAGGCTGGAAAAAATTGTGTGATTGTTGGACGAAACGCTGATGTCATACTCGCAGAACAAAAACCGTTTTGTATTTTTGTCTGTGCGGATAAAGAAACAAAAATTCGCCGCTGCATAGAACGAGCTGACAAAGGTGAAAATTTATCTCGCAAGGAAATTATCAATTATATGCAGCGTATTGACAAAAACCGAGCCAAAACTCGTGAAATGCTTGCAGGTGGCAAATGGAGTGATTGTAGTACCTATCATTTAGTTGTCAACACTACCGATTGGAATATCAAAAATTTAACACTGGCGGTTGCAGAATTTGTTTCCCGCTGGTTTGGGAGGTAATTATGCACATTCAGCTTTCAGACCATTTTGACTACAAAAAACTATTGCGATTTGCTTTTCCATCTATTATTATGATGGTTTTTACATCATTGTACAGCATTGTTGACGGCTTTTTCGTTTCAAATTATGTGGGAAAAACGCCTTTTGCCGCCGTCAATCTGATTATGCCTGTCATTATGGCTTTAGCTTCCATAGGTTTTATGTTTGGAGCTGGAGGAAGTGCTTTGGTTTCAAAAACAATGGGCGAGGGCAGCCATGACAAGGCAAAGCGTTTGTTCTCGCTATTTGTATATTGTACTGCAGTCAGTGGTATTATCATTGCAGTGATTGCTTTCATTTTTATTCGTCCAATTGCTTCATTGCTTGGCGCAGAAGGAATCCTTTTGGATAATTGTGTAATTTATGGACGGATTTTGCTTGTATCACTGCCTCTTTTTATGCTTCAGTATGAATTTCAAAGTTTTTTTATCACAGCGGAAAAACCTCAGCTTGGTCTTGTTATTACACTGATATGCGGCATTACAAACATGGTATTGGATGCTCTATTTATCGCAGTATTTTCTTGGGGGCTTGTTGGTGCTGCTGTTGCAACTGCAATCAGCCAAGTATTAGGAGGAATTATTCCGATTATTTATTTTGCCAGACCAAATACAAGCCTGCTTCGCCTGACAAAAACAACATTAGACCAAAAAGCTTTATTAAAGGCTTGCACAAATGGTTCTTCTGAACTAATGAGTAACATTTCTATGTCAATTGTCAGTATGTTATATAATATTCAGCTAATAAAATATGCTGGCGAAAATGGCATTGCAGCATATGGTGTATTGATGTATGTGAATATGATTTTTCTTGCGGTATTTATTGGTTACTCCACAGGAACAGCGCCAATTATCAGCTACCATTATGGTGCGCAAAATCATAATGAAATGAAAGGACTGCTTAAAAAAAGCCTTGTTATCATAGGAGTTTTTGCAGTGATTATGTTTGCAGCCGCAGAGCTTTTAGCAAAACCTCTGGCAGGAATCTTTGTCAGTTATGATGCGAATCTTATGGAAATGACTATAAGAGCCTTTCAGATTTATTCCTTCTCATTCCTGTTTGCAAGTATTTCCATTTATGGTTCTTCATTCTTCACAGCCTTAAATGATGGTTTGACTTCTGCATTGATTTCATTTTTGCGAACACTGTTGTTTCAAATTGCAGCGGTTTTGATTTTACCTGTTCTTCTTGGAATTGATGGCATTTGGCTTTCTATTGTGGTTGCGGAAATCACCTCAGCTCTCCTGACAGGTTTATTTATTTTTGTAAAAAAGGGAAAATATCATTATTAGAGTTAGAAAGATTATTTGTTTTAAATATCAAATATTTAAGTAAATATAGTCTGATTGCAGGTACTGCAGATATATTTATCTGCAGTGCTGTTTTTTACTTGGATATACATTATTATCTAAAATGGCGTTACTTTATAAGATGAATGACCGAACTCTTTTTTCTTCTTATATACTTTTTTTCTATCTTGCTACAATTTCGTAATGTATTCTTTGTCCTGCATATTCAGGGCAAAATGTTTCTTCACTCTTTTTTACAAATTGAAATCCTGCACTTTCATAAGTGTGTTGAGCTGGAACACAAATCTCATTTGTCCAAACAACTATCTTTTTTGCTCCTTGTGCAATCATACGCCTAACTGCCTCCTGCATCTGGCGTTTTCCATAACCGTTCCCCTTGTATTTCGTCAAAATACAATTGTGTCCAACTTCTGTTGATTCTGGCAGATTCGTTGGATTCCATGAAACAAACCCTATAGGCTTTCCGTCCAAGACTGTCATAAATCCACTAAACTCGGCAATATGAGGATTATCATAAAAAAAATCATCAAACTCTTGCCATTGTTTATGCCAATCACGCTCAAATTTTGGCTCAAAAGAATAGCCATCTTTCAAAAGAGCTGCAAGCGTTCCACGAGGAAACTCTGTTATTTTTTTAAATTCAATATCCATTTTTTCTCCTTTTTTCTTGTGATTTACTGATAGCAAACAGCATATATATCTGCAACAACATATTTATTATATCATTAATTACCATTTTTTTAACTAAAATTATTAAGATACACCAACAGCAGAATTATTAAATGAAACAAAAGAAAGTGAAGTCTTATATAGTCTTTTGAATTTCGTTGATAATGGAAATATTAGCGAAGCTAAAAAACAAATTTATGAATTGACTTCTAATGGAAATTTGAAAAATTTAGAAATAACATTACTATTCTATTCCTATTTGAACGATAAAACAGATGATTTTTTTGAAGAAAATAATTTTAGCAGAGAAAAAATCAAAGAAAGATTAAAGGATATTATTTCTCAATATGGATTAACTTCTTTAACAGATATATTTTTAATGGATTTTTAATTTACTATTTGTTGTTTATGATTTAAATAAATGATTGTTGTCTGTTAATAAGAACATATAACTTGTTCTTATTCATTTTCTTTAAAACCTATGTCAAGATAATTGCGCATTGACTTTTCATCATTGCAAGCTGCTCTAAGCATTTTAGCAAGCAACATTAAATCATCTATATACTGGGAAAATACACAAAAAATATCTTCATCCGAATCAAAATGAAACATATCCATTCCACTATTATTTTCCTCCCACTCTTTTATAATCCCTTTTGTAAGAATTTCCCAATCTTTGCTGCTGCCTTCCACCCCTAATTTATTGAATATATCCATCTTAAAACTATCACCAATCCTTAATAAAAGTGACAAGGCAAAAGGGTGATGCTGTATAAAAAAGAATGGTGCTATATCTTCTGGCTTGACCCAAATGTCAAATGGTGGACGGGGACTGGTCAACCATGGAAAAAACGCCCATTCGTCATCTCTTAACAAACCATATTGTTCAATATCTTTCATTTTGTATAAATTCTCCTTTAGAAATGTCAATTTATATATTTGATTATAAAATACTTATCTGCTATTTACAATGTATATTTATAAGTCATTTTCCAATAGGTACACAATTCTGAAAAGAGAGTTTTTTATTTTCATTAACTATCTATTTATTATAAAAAGAATGATATATCAAGATTGAAAATTAAACAGATAGAAAAAGAATTGTAAAATAAACATACAACTGATATTTGCTTTTAGCACTTATCAAATCCTTTATTTTTTTATTTCTATGATAAATTTGCAGGCGGTTGATAAAAAATATAGTACATAGAAATTTCATATGAATTATATTGTAGGCATGAGCATCTTCTTGTATAATTGAGATATAGCAGGTATAAGTTATATCATATCTTCTGTTAAAATAGCAATAAATGAGGTGGTAAAATGGTGCAAAGTACACCCAAACGAAAAATAAAAGACAGTGTATTTACAAATTTGTTTCAAGATAAAAAATATCTGCTTCAATTATACAAGGCATTACACCCAGAGGATAGTAATGTGACAGAAGATGAAATTGCAGATGTCACAATCAAGCATGTGCTAATTGATGCAGATTATAATGATTTAGGTTTTTCTGTTGGCAATCGGCTAATGGTACTGGTGGAAAGCCAATCTACATGGACAGCCAATATCATCATTCGTGCATTGATGTATCTGATACAGACTTATCACGATTATTTCAAGCGTACCAATCAAAATTTATACGGAAGCAGAAAAGTGAATAAGCTTAAACCCGAATTGTATGTAATTTATACAGGAGATAGAAAGAATATTCCTGATACCATATTGCTTTCCAAAGAATTTTTTGACGGTGCAAAAATTGCCATTAATGCGGAAGTTAAAGTTCTGTATCAGGAAAACGAGAAAGATATTATTGGGCAGTATATAATTTTCTCCAAAGTATATAATGAACAGAGAAAACGATATGGAAATACAAAGAAGGCAGTAACAGAAACAATCCATATCTGTAAAAACAGAAATGTGCTGAAAGAATATCTTGAAAGCAAAGAGCAGGAGGTTGTAGATATTATGATGACATTATTTGATGACGAACAGATTTTGAAGGCTTATGCAAAGGATATTGAGGATAATACAGCAAGAGAAACAGCAGAAAGAATGATAAAAATGGGAAAGTTATCACTTGATGAAATTGCACTATGTGTTCCCTCAATACCACTTGATGAATTAAAAGAACTTGAAACCAAAATTATGCAGTTAGCATAAACCATTTAATATTAAAATAACAATGTAAAGGCGCATGGAACAGTAAATTGTAAACCATGTGCCTTTTTTGCGTTCAAATGGAGCAATAATGAGTGATAACATTCAAACTAACACCATAAGGCAGACACTGTAACAGAACTGTTCTATTAATCAATTCTTATCTTTATCGGTTCAACCACATCTTTTTTACCATCTACAATCACATGCAGCTTTCCATCTTCCCACTTATTAAAATCAATATTATCATAACATTCATACTCTGGGTCTATCATTTCATGTATACTCTTTAAAATAGGATTAAACCGCATTGGATTGGAAAAATCACCTACCATAACATCAGAAGGTCCTCCCCAGTAACACCCTTCATAAGCTATCAAATTCGTTTTATCATCATAATGAATTGTAGTAATAATAAAAGATTCCCCACAAATTTGGTTATAATTATGCTAATACCCTTCTGGCATATAATAAAACACTTCTTTACTTTGCATATCATATACATTCAATCCATATAAATCCGTCTTAAAAAGAAAATAGGATTTTCCATTTTGATGTTTAATAATTGACGAAACATGTGCCATATCATATATAGAATCATACTCAAATAGGATTGTTTGTTTATATAAAAGACGACATCTTTGAATAAATGTATGTTTACATAAAACACCATTTTGCGCTCTGCGACATTCACCATAGGAATCCCATTGAACAAGATATCCATTTACTAAATCTTTACTGTCTGTTTCTAAAAAACACTCATCTTTGCCATATGCCTGTTGATTTTTTGTAAAAAATGCTTGATACTGTGGGTTCATATATATATTTTCATAAGACATGCCCCTATATTTAAGAACATCATACCTTATATCATCACACCAAAATTGCATGGTTTGTCTACATTCAAGCGTTTCTATATTATCATCCCTGTAATCTATCGTTAAACAAATATCAAAACCTGAATCAACCTCTCTTATATCAACCCCCACAATCTTTGCATCTTGATAATTCTTTTTTTCTTGATTTATAATATTACTATTTTTCATATGCAAAAAATATAAATTATAAAAATAGCATTTTTTATTGCTTATATCTTCTGTTTTATCACATTTTCCTTTTATCCAAATACTATCCCCAGCAGGATACCAATATAATTCTTCTATTTTTGAACCAATAATAGGATATTGATTAAAATCTTTTTGTAGTTTCACTCATTCTCCTCATTTCTTCACTATTTATTCAATTCTCCATATTACTGTCACTTTATCAGATACATTGATATCATCAGGTTCTATGGAAAAGTTACATTCTTCTGACTCGAATAAAAACTGGGAACTTTCTACGCCTCTTAAAAGTCCATTCACTGGTCTTGATACAATATCAATACTTGACCATGAATAATCAATTTTTACCACTTCTTGTAAGCTTACACCAATAGCCTCTGTTAAAATCTGTGCTTTTATCTTTGAATCCAAAACAGCTTTGCTAAGCAATTCATTCTTTACAGCCTCTTGGTCTTTAACTGTATAATGAATATTAAATTCTGGGTTTACATGACAATGTGCTAACTCATACACAACCTGCCCAAGTTTTTTATTATCAATCGGAAATTCTATCTTCATATTATGATTATACTTATATCCTACAAATCTTTTATTCCATTGATTATCATTTTCTTTATAATTCTCATAATGGGTATCTACACCAAAAGATACGGTTTTTAAATCGTTTTCATTAAATCCCAACCCTTTAAAACATTTTTTCAACTGTTCTACTGCTGCTGTTGACTGATTTAAAGCCTTTTCATAGGTATTTTCTATTCCTTTTATATAAAGCAAAAGACGAATAGTATCTGGTCTTACAAACAACTCGCTTTTTCCTGTAACTTGAATCACTTTATCCATGTTTTTCTCCACTTCTGCGCTGCTTTTTGTTTATAAATGGGTTTGTGGCAAGCAACGCACAGACACAAATCTCATAATTGAAAATCTCGATTTTCAATTTTTTCTCTCCTTGTTAATATACTCTAATGCAGCTTTATACTGATAATCCTCTGTTGCATCCTCTGGCAATTCTACAATAATATCAGGTTTAATCCCTTTGCCATGTATATCCTGCCCTTTTGGTGTAAAGTATTTAGCAGCAGTATATTTAATGGCACTGCCATCTGTCAATGGGCGAATAAACTGTATAATACCTTTTCCAAAGGTCTGTGTCCCAATGATTTTCCCAACGCCATAATCTTGAACGGCACCTGCAAATATCTCCGCTGCACTGGCACTCTGACCATTGACTAAAACTGCAATTGGTATTTTTAAATCACTGCCTTTTTCACCTTTTCGTTCTTCTTTGCTGCCATCTGCATATTGTATCGTCAATCTTAACCCTTCTGGCAAAAGTTCATCCAACATACTGACAGTACCGTCTAAAACACCTCCTGGATTATCTCTTAAATCAATAATTAATCCTGTCATGCCTTTTTCTTTTAAATCATTTAAAGCCTTTGTAAATTGTTCTACAGTCACCTTATCAAACTGAGTAATATAGATATATCCAACACCATCCTCTATATTCCAAGACACAGTTTGAAGCTTTATCTCACCTCTTGTCACACGAAGTTTAAATTTTTCGCCATCTCTTATAACACCAAGTTCGACCTGTGTATCTTTTTCGCCCTTAATAAGCGCAATGGCTGATTCTAATTCCATATCAATGACACTCTTATTATCAACCGTTTCTATAAAATCATCTTCTTTTAAACCTGCTTTTTGAGCAGGGGAGTCATCATAAACACCTGAAATATAAATTGTACCATCTTCTGCTTTTTTGCATAACGCACCAATTCCATAAACAATCCCTGTTGTGGATTCTTGTACCTTTTTATACTGTTCTGCTGAATAATATGTTGTGTACTTATCGCCCAATGAGCTTAAATACCCTCTGCATATACTATCAATAGCAGCTTCATGGTCAATATCCCCAAAATAAAAACCTTCACTTACAACAGAGTCAATTGCATTCAGTTTACCTTCCGCCTGACTGCCAATACCATCGCTATCATCT
This sequence comes from uncultured Lachnospira sp., assembly GCA_910587485.1. Lineage (GTDB taxonomy): Bacteria > Bacillota > Clostridia > Lachnospirales > Lachnospiraceae > Lachnospira. The sequence continues at coordinate 27,155 of CAJUKN010000025.1, read as the reverse complement.
ACTGGCACATCGGATACATACACATCTCCTCCAACACCAACATGTATATATCCTTTCTGATAAAATACTACAAATACCATTGCCGCAATAAAAACAGTTGCTGCAATTCCTCCTACAAATGCTGTAATTAAGTCTAATTTACTACGTTTTTTATTATCCATTCTTTTTATTCTCCATGATACTGCCATATACTAATAAAACTGCAATGTCATTTATAAACGATTTCCATGCTGACAAAATATAACAACATATTACGTTTTATGGCATCCCTTACTTTTTACATATATTACTCTAATGTATATTATATAACAACTATTATATTTATTCCGTATTTGAAAACGCAGGATTGACTTTTAAACCTGCTTGTTATATAACCACTATTATATTTATTCCCACAACGACAACACGCCATACAGATATACTCATATATCCATATAGCGATTTGTCTTATATATTTAATTTTTTATGGTTTTCTTACATATTAAACCTTTCTGTTACGGCTGATTTTTAAAAACAGCTAACAGCTTATTTTAAATATGTCCATGGATTTACATATGTACCATTTAATCGGGCTGCAATATGAAGATGGACTCCATTAGACTGTCCTGTTGTTCCCATAAGCGCTATTGTATCGCCTTTATTGACCGTTTGTCCTACAGATACCAACAATTTTGAATTGTGCATATACACGGAATATAAACCATTACCATGACTTATCCAAATCCAATTTCCAGCTGATTGATTTGATTCTGCAACGGCTACAACGCCATTATCTACTGCATATATAGGGTCACCAGAAACACCGGGTGTCCTTGCGCCTATATCCACTCCCTTATGAGGAACATCGCCTCTTATTGGGTCGTCTATAACACCAAAATCAGAAGTAACTCTTCTTGATATTGTAGGCCATAACCATGCACCAGTCCCTACAACATTGCCACCTAAAGAAGACTGATTATTGGCTTCTTGCTTTCTTCTTTCCTCCTCTTCTTGTGCAGCTAACTTCTTTTCCATTGCATCAATCTCATCATCAAGAGCGCTGATACTTGAGGCAAGTTCTGTTTCTTTATTTTGTGCATTGGCAATCTGCGTATCAAGATTTTGCATCTCTTTTTGCTTTTCTGCCAACATATACTCCATATCTGTTCTTTGCTGTTCAAGTGATGCTTTTAAATTGTCAAGCTCTGCATAATTGTCCTCTAATTCTTGTTTTGCAACTTTAATAAATTCTATAGTTGACTGATAGCGTTCAAGCTGTTGTCTATCATAACTTGATATCTTTGTATAGTATTCTGCTCGATTCAATAATTCTCCCATACTGGTTGACTGAAGCAAAGCAGCTAAAAAGCTCTCTTCATTTCGCTCATACATATATTGAATCCTAAGTTTCATCATTTTGTACTGTTCATCTGCATCTTCTATAGCTATATCTAAATTATTTTGTGTCTCTTCTATCTCTTGTGTCAAACGTTCTATATTGTTATTAACATCATATATTTGACCATCAAGCTCTGACATAGCCCCGTCCAGTTTTGCGATATATTCTTTTGTAGTCTCTGATTGTTTCTTATAATTATCTAATTCTTCCTGAATATTTTTTTGTTCTTGTTCTTTTTGTTCTTTTTCATTTTTGGCATCGTTAATTTCACCGCTTGTAATGCCATAAACACTCTTAACATCTTTAATAGATAAAAAACAAGTAAAAACTGTAATTACAAGACAGAGAAATAGAGGTAACATTCTTAATTGAAGTAACTTTTTCATAGTATTACCAACCTTTCTTCTAATCCCGTTAAAGACTGTATATTGCCAATAACTGTTCATTGACTTTTATTTATCGTTTCTTCATTCATAAACAGCAAACGCCACATTTTATTGTAAATCATTATGTCTGCAATTAAACATTTGCATGTTTTCTAACAGCAAAAAAGCTGCCCATTGCACCAATGCCAATACCTAAACATATTCCAACAGGTGCAAGTATCTTAAATACATCATTAACATTCATAAATACTAAAATATTGCTCAGTATTGAAAATTTGTTAATTACAAATTCTATAATACTTTGATACATGTACCAAAGAAATATGAGCGGAATAATAGAGCCAATAATTCCAATCGTTATACCTTCCACAAAAAATGGTGCATTGACAAATGCATCGGTTGCACCGATAAATTTCATAATGGAAATTTCATCTTTACGTACTGTAATACCGATTACAATGGTATTTGTAATAAGGAATATTGAAACGGCAAGAAGTATAATAATAATCGCAACAGCAACATAACCAACTAATTTAGCGGCACTTGATAAACTGTTTGCTATAATCTCTGAACGCTTCACTCCTCGAACGCCCTCTAAATTCTCTAAATATGTAACAAGTGTTGCCTGCATACTTGCATCGCTTAGATAAACTTCATAGGAAGCTGAATTTGCAAGTGGATTATCATCTTTAAATCCTTCTGCCAATTCTGGATAATCCTTAAAATACTCTACTCTATACTTTTCCCATGCTTCCTCAGCACTGGTAAAATGAATGTTTGACACCTCAACTCGTTTGCTGATAGTATCACCTAATTTGTTAATATCGGCCTGTGATAAACCTTCATCAAAAAATACTGTCACACAAATTTCACTCTCTGCATTTTTAACCATATATTCAAAATTTACCACTAATGAATATAGTATACCAAAAAGAAATATACATGCCGCTATTGTAGCAATTGACGCTAATGAAAAGAGACGATTTCTATATATATTCTTAAAACCATCCTTCATATGATAAAATATCGACCTAATCCTCATAGAAATAACCACCTTTTTCCATATCACTAATTATCTTGCCTTCGCTCATAGTGATTGTCCTTTTTTTCATATGTTGAACAATCTCCATATTATGTGTAACAACTAATACCGTTGTACCCATCTTATTAATTTGACTGAGAATTTTCATAATCTCATTGGAGTTTGCAGGGTCTAAGTTACCTGTAGGCTCGTCACATAGCAAAATTGCTGGTGCATTGACAAGCGCTCTAGCAATTGCAACCCTTTGCTGCTCACCGCCTGACAACTCGTTTGGATATGCCTTATATTTATCAAGCAATCCTACCATTGACAGCATCGCAAGAACTCTGCTCTTAATCTTTCTTGATGGTGCTTCTACTACTTTCATAGCAAACGCTATATTTTCATATACATTGCGGTCTGGAAGAAGTCTAAAATCCTGAAATACAACGCCGATATCTCTTCTTAAATATGGCAATTTCTTTCTAGTAACTTTATTTAAGTATTTTTTGTTGATATAAATCTTTCCAGCCGTTGGGTCTAATTCTTTCAACAATAATTTAATCAATGTTGATTTGCCAGAACCGCTCTTTCCAACTACAAATACAAACTCACCCTTTTGTACATGCAAGTCTATGCCATTGATTGCAGGTACACCAGTGGTATAAGTTTTATTGACATTTTCTAAGATTATCATACGTAATCCTCCATTAATATGTATCTTTGCTATCCATATACTTCATGTACTCAACGACCATAAGCGCTATTTTGAATGTTATCGCATCGTCAAACACTCTCAAGTCAAGTCCTGTACCTTTTTGCAGCTTATCAAGCCTATATACCAGCGTATTCCTGTGAATATATAACTGTCTTGAAGTCTCTGAAACATTTAAACTATTCTCAAAAAACTTATTAATTGTCGATAGTGTCTCATCATCAAATTCATCTGGCGATTTTCCGTCAAATATCTCTTTGATAAACATTTGACATAACGGTATAGGGAGCTGATAAATAAGTCTTCCTATGCCAAGTTTACTATATGCCACTACATTTTTCTCACTGTAAAATATCTTTCCGACATCTAGTGCCATCTTTGCCTCTTTGTATGACCTTGACACCTCTTTAATATCACTGACAATTGTCCCATATGCAATATGCACTGCACTCATTGCTTCCGTGTTTAACATATCAACAATTACCTGAGCAGTTTTTTCTAAATCTTCATATGAATTTTTTTCTTCTACTTCTTTGACAAGAATAATATTCCTTTCATCAACAGCCGTGATAAAATCCTTCACTCTGCCTGCAAACAGATTTTTCACAGTCTCTAGCGCATTGGTATCCTTTTCGTGTTTTGTCTCTATAATATAAACAACACGTTTCACATCTGTATCTATATGTAATTTTTCAGCTCTTGTATACATATCTACTCTCAACAGATTATCAAGCAGTAAATTTTTAATAAAATTGTCCTTATCAAATCGTTCTTTATATGCAATTAAAAGGTTCTGAATTTGAAATGCCGCCAATTTTCCTAACATATACAAATCATCATTGCTTCCCTTTACTAAAAGTATATACTCTAAAGTCAACTCGTCCATAACTTTAAAAAACTGGCATCCATTTATCACTTGACTCTCTGCAGGCGAATCAATAAATGATATCGCATCGGATATACAATTTTGATATTCCTCAAATGTAGTTGCTACCACTTTGCCATCTGCATCTAGTACACATAAATCAACTCTTGATATTGATTTAAGCCCATCTAATGTTGTCTGTAGTATTTGGTTAGAAATCATGTGAAACTCCTTTTTCCTATAATTATGATTTTTCACATTAATATTGTAATGCAAAATGAATAAAAAAAAAAGAGGAAATGTACATTTTCAATACATTTCCTCAAAATTTACACAATTTTACACTAAAAAAATCAAATAACCCGCTGCAAACAACAGGTTATTTGACCCTCGTGGGAATTAATGTGTAATAATTTGGTCTGTTTCTTTATCAAATACATGAAGTCTTGCAACGTCCATTGCAAACTTAACAGTATCGCCAGGACGAGCAGGTGTACGTGGATTAACCCTAGCAGTACATGTAACATCAGCAATATCATAATGCAGGTTTACTTCAGCACCAAGCAATTCATATACTTTAACTTGAGATTCAAATGTTGTTGTTGAATGTTTTGCAATAAACTCATCATCATCTTTAATATCCTCTGGACGAATACCAACAATAACGGTCTTTCCAGCATAGCCGCCATCAATAATAACTTTACTCTTTTCTGGTGGCAATGGAATTGAAACGGTGTTGCTCAACTTAAGTGTAACGCTAGAACCATTAGCAATTACTTGAGCATCAATAAGATTCATCTGTGGAGAACCAATAAATCCAGCAACGAACACATTATTTGGTGTATTATAAAGATTTTGTGGTGTATCAACCTGTTGAATAATACCATCCTTAAGAACAACAATTCTTGTACCAAGTGTCATAGCCTCTGTCTGGTCATGTGTAACATAAATAATTGTTGTTTGAAGTCTCTGGTGAAGCTTTGAAATCTCAACACGCATCTGAACTCTCAACTTGGCATCCAAGTTTGAAAGAGGCTCATCCATAAGGAATACCTTTGGACTACGAACAATTGCACGTCCCATCGCAACTCTCTGTCTCTGACCACCTGAGAGAGCCTTTGGCTTACGGTCGAGCAAATGCTCAAGGTCAAGAATCTTTGCTGCTTCATGTACTGCCTTGTCAATTTCTCCCTTAGGAACTTTTCTTAACTTCAAAGCAAATGCCATATTATCATAAACAGTCATATGTGGATACAAAGCATAGTTCTGGAATACCATAGCGATATCTCTATCCTTAGGCTCTACATCATTAACAAGCTTATCTCCAATCCATAATTCTCCTGAACTAATCTCTTCAAGACCTGCAATCATACGAAGAGTTGTTGATTTACCACAACCAGAAGGTCCTACGAAAATAATAAATTCCTGGTCTGCAATATCAAGATTAAAATCCTTAACAGCAACAAATCCGTTAGGATAAACTTTACATACATTTTTAAGTGACAAACTAGCCATTATATAATATCCTCCTAAATTAATATAGTCGTGCATCTCTGCACTTTCAATATGATAACTATACACTAAATTCATTTTCAATACCATATCTCAAATATACAAATTAATTTTCCTTTTTTGTGGCATATTTACTACGATGTATAATTTCATGTGAAAATTGTACAAATTCAATGTTTTCTTCTTAACATTTTTAACAAATACACTGTAATATTTAAAAAAATAAACAAATTTTAAAATAATTTAAAAAACTCTTGCATTATTTTGCACATAAGACTATAATAATTATAGACAGTTAAGAGATTTAATTATTAAAATTTTAGAAAGGTGTGGTTATTATTATGGATATTATTTCTTTATCTATTTCTCGTAGTATGACTAATGTACAAAATGATGTTCAAATTGCCATGCTCAGCAAAAGTTTAGACAATTTAGAAACCACAGGTGATGGTTTGCAGAAGATGATGGAAGCTTCTGTAACTCCATACTTGGGACAAAATATAGATATTTCTCTTTGATTATTTTTCTTATATTTTTCCTTTCTCATTTTCTTTTCAGTGGTTTTACCACAAAAATCCCCCTCTTGTATATTACAAGAGGGGGATTTTTTTTCATATATTTTGTATCCTTTTTGACTTTTTCAACTGTCTTCCTTGCATTTTCAAGACCTTTTTGCACATCTTTCCATATAAAAATTTTATATAGAAATACGACTAAATCATCTTTGTACTTGAAGCTTTTAACGGCTTTTCATAAAATTGATTTTTTCACCATATAAATATTCTTTTATCCATATACAAACTATTACATATATCTTGTAATCAACATTTCAGATACCACCATATATATGATAATAACCACTACTGTTACTATATATGGCACTGTTGCAAATTGCTCATTATTGTATGAAGCAACCCCAAAATGATTTTGATATCGAATCATATTATATTTGCCATTGCGTTTAGCCATATAATCAATAATTATCTTTGTCAGTACACAACCTACCACTGCCATACCAACAAGTGAAACAATACTAATACTAACATTTTCTGCTTTTATTCTAAAAACTTGAAAAATTTTAGTCATCGTTATGGAATATGTATTAAAGGCAAAATGTGCTAACATAGATGACCACATAGAGCCTGTTGCTTCCACAAGATAAGCAAATACGACACCCATCACCGTTGCATAACAAAACTGATTAACATTAAAATGTGCCACACCAAAAACAATGGCACTAAATATAGCAGCGCCTACAATTCCATTTCTTCTATATGAATGATAAAATAATCCTCTAAATATAAATTCTTCTGTCAAAGCAGGAATAACTGCAATCAACAGCACTTGAACAAAAAAAGGATAGAGTGTCAATTCTGAAATTGAACCTGTTGCATAGTTTTTAAAAATTAATGTAGTAATAAAATTGAGTATCAATGTTATTGGCACTAATAAATATCCTACTGCTAAAGAAAGCAGTATATCCAAAGGTTGAATTTTTCGATAAGGTATACACCTATATACATTTATCTTAAACTTTGCAATATATATCCCTGCTGGAAGCAACAGCAATAACTGACTTATAATAATTGAAGCATAATATGGCACATATATTCCATTAACACTCACCCAATATGAAAAAAGCAGACTGCCCAAAAAATAAAACACCATTAAACAAGGAAAAAAAATGTTAATTCTTTTGCACATATAAAACCTATGCCTTTCCAATGCTTACAAGTTTATATTATATCAACAAAAACTTGTTAAATTTCATTACTGTTTACAAACAATAGCTTCTACTTCGAGCAATACATCTTTTGGCAGCCTTGCCACTTCTACACAAGAACGCGCTGGAAATGGCTCTTTAAAATACTGCTTATAAATTTCATTAATCTTGCCAAAATCATTCATTTCTTTTATAAATACGGTTGTTTTAATAATATTTTCTACTTTTGCACCTGAAGCTTCAACTAAATTGCAAAGATTTTTAAATGCCTGATTTGCTTGAGCCTCAACGCCGCCTTCAACAATTACTCCTGTAGATGGTTCTACTGGAATCACTCCTGATGTAAAAACCATTCCATTTACTTCAATCGCCTGTGAATAAGGTCCTATTGCTGCTGGCGCCTTATCTGTACTAATAACTTTTTGCATATTTCCTCCAATCTGTCATCTTGTGACAACCAATATTATAACATATATTTGTTAAAATTTTATTATTTCACTAAAATCTTGCTTTTAGATGGATTATATCACACCATTAAAACAATATTAGTCAAAGCGGATATTTGCAATCCGCTACGCTACTCGCTCATAACCTCATAAAATTATACGCTACTTTCTACTTAAAATCAATCATTCTTTAATTTTATACTGTCTTTTTCTATTGTGATTAATCCCTCTTTAAGAAGTCTCCCCACACCTCGTTTAAAGGCATTTTTACTCATATTAAAATGTTTTTTTATCAACTCTGAATCGCTTTTATCTGTAAATGGTATGCTTCCATTATGTTCTTTTATAACCTCATAAATTAACTTAGAGTCTTCCTCCATCTGTATATAGGCTTTTTGACGAACACTTATCATTATTTTGCCATCATCTCTTACTTTTGAAACTCGTCCGTAAATAACATCACCCACATTGATATTTCCATATATCTCATTTTTTGGAATCATTCCATAATACTTGTCGTCTATAGCAACAAATATTCCATATTCAGGCTTCATCTCTATAACAGTTCCACTTACAGCACTATCTTTTACATACATATGATTTGCAGACAGCATATTGTAAACACGCATTGTAGCAGCAAGCCTATTACTTTTATCAATATACAACCCTACAAGATACGTTTTTCCTTCACTGACATGTGTGGTCTGTTCCTTAAAAGGCAAAAATAAATCCTTTTCTAATCCCCAATCAAGAAAAGCACCAATCTTACCAACTTGTGATACTTGCAATTTTGCAAGCTGTCCTAATTGAATAAATGGCTCTTTCGTTGTGGCAATCAGTCTGTCACTTGAATCTCTATAAACAAAAACCTCCAATGCATCTGAAATCTCAATATCTTCAGGAACCATTTTTTTAGGAAGCAAAATACGTTCTTCCTTTGTTCCAAGATATACGCCAAAATCCACTTTCTTCACTACATTAAGGCATTGCTTTTTACCTAATTCTATCATTCATTTCTCCATTTCTATTTGTATCTACATTTTTTATTGCTTGCAAATTCACCAATCAAAATTGTAATTTTCTATAAGGTAAAAAAGTCCCTCGCAAAATGCGAGGGACTTAGCTGGGCTTGAGGGACTCGAACCCCCAGAATGCTGGAATCAGAATCCAGTGCCTTACCATTTGGCGAAAGCCCAATGCGGTAACAACAAATGGATTATACAACAGGATTCCTTTAAATGCAAGCATTTTTTTATTTTTTTGATTTAAGTGTTTTATATTTTATTTCATAATATCCTTTGCCTTTATTTTTTAAAGTGTATTTGGATATCCCATCTCATCAAGTTCACCTTTTACAAGTTCTATATCTTCTACTTCGCTGTTTAAACTTTTAACCATCTCTAGCGTCAAAGACTCTCCATGATATACCTTTTGTGCTACATCAAATGGTATATCCTTCCCATAATACCATTTACAAAATTCAATATATTTCTGTGGATTTTTGTCCAATATATCAAGCATTTCTGCTGAACCATCTTCCTGTGTTCCAACCAAGTCCGACCTACTCCATTTTCCATCTTTTGTTTTCCAGATACAAAATGTACTTCTTATACTTTCTAAAGACTTCTCCACAAATTCATGGAATACATCTGGTAAACCTTGTACTATCTCTTTCATTTTAAGAGCATTCTTTTTTTCCTTCTCAACTGATTTACACCACTGTATATCACCATCATCATCAAATGTGTAATATATCTCATCATCATAGGAACAATTATCAAATCCATTAATTACACATCCATCTGGACAAAACAAAATCATCATATGACTATTACATCCACTTCTCATACTTCCACAACCATTAATCAGTTCAAATACTTCTTCATTATCACTCCAATTAGGGTCATAAAAATAATAACGAAATTCCTGCTCCCTGCTCATTACAATTTCTAACGCTGCAATCCCTTTACAAACTCTACGTAAATCTTCAATATCAAGCATACTTGACAAATCTTTTGTTAAAGTCATAAAATCTCCTCCTTTTTATTTTATTGATTTGATTAAACATCAAATCCTTTCAACCTCATCAAGGAAGCCTTACTTCAAAACCTTTCTTTTGTACAATATACCATAAAAAATTTAAGTTTGGCAATTATCTAATCATATATTTTAAGAATTGGAAAACCCTCTTTATACTTTTTTACTATAAATTTATTATTTTTAGCATAATCATATATAATTTGACCTAATTCATTGTCAACCAACGCTTTCATCGTTTCTATATCCACTTTATTGATAGCAGGACAGGTTGGTGTTAAGGCAATTACCCATTGATTATCCTTTTCCATTATTCTAAGCGGCCATATCTTACAATCAAATGGCTTATCCTCATCAGACAACGTGCAACCTTTATTTAAATCAAGAAAACTGCAAGGTACTTCTTCATTTGGATTATTGGTCTTGTATTGATTATCCAATTTCATTCTGCCATAACTGCCTTTTTTATCCTTTTCAATAATAAAAAGTTCATTATTATCTTTTCCACTATTATCGTTCTTTTTTTTTAACTTTTCCACTATATCCACTGGAAATAATGGTGTTTCCCACAAACTTTGCCTTCTAAATGAACAACAAAACTTGCAGTCTGCACAAGTTTCTTTTTTTAAAACTTTACTTAACATATTTATACTCCATTTTTTTGCTGATTTTACCCAAATTTCTAATAACTGGTTTTAGTTTATCTTTGAAATACTGCCCTAACTTATTTTTATAACTTCATTTTCATGCTAAAACTTATTGTAACTCTTTGAATTTAACATTTCTTAATCATTTATTCTTACGCCTTAAGCAATGCACCTCTCATACAAGCATGATATTTTTTAAGTAATGTTTTTGGTCGATAGGACATTTTTGCTCGTCTTAGTCCTTCAATATTAATATCTTCTTCTCTATTTAACCATTTTATTCCTCGAGCATTTTTGGCAAACATATTGTTAATAACTGCATATCCGCCATTTACAGCAAATTCGCCAATAGCCTTTTCAAAATGCACATCTGCCACATCATCATTTATCTTCGATGCAATTGTCATAGCACAAGGCTTTCCATTTGCATATACAATACCACCCATTAGGTTTAACTGCTGAAAGTAATACAATGCCTCTTTAATTTCTCTATATTCTATTTTTTGTGATTCATCATTTTGGTCAATATGGTCATAATACCATCTGTCAGCTACACGCTCTGCTTTCTCCCAGTTACACTCGCCTAACTCTTGATATTCCCAATTATCGTATGTTCTTATAAATTTTGATACATGATTTTTCTTTTTATGAAATGCTTTACCACTCAAATCAGCAAGCTCTTGTCGAAGATAGACATAGTCACTGTCTCCCTCGTCAGACTCAAAGAAAAATTGACCCGGTCTATATTTTTCAAGTGCTTGTTTTTGTTCTTCTGTCAAAAATGCAAACTGCAAATCCTCGCCTCTCTCAAATGCATCCTTTTCAATAGCTAAAAGTGCTTTTTTGTAATCTGTTTTTCCTAATGGAAATGTATACCCATATCTTGTGCCTGCTCCGTTATATTTTCTAATAAATGCACCTTTATAATCTGTAATTTCAATATTATATTTATCTCTCAATAAAAAAATATTGGCAAATGAAACATCACTTCCCATCATATCCTCATTTGCTACAATATTTCTAATCCAGTCTCCATCGCTAATTTCTGGTTTTTTCCATCGAAGCACTTAAAAATCACCTTGCCTTTCCAATAGCTGTAAACTTATAACCATTCCATCATGCTATTCATAAGTCACCTGAATATATATTTTTGCTAATTCTATAACAAATTAGTTGATGACTTTTTTTCAACTTATTGTAACATATTACATTTTATGGTACAATAGCCGCAATTACGTTGTATAATTGGAGGCTACTATGAACAAAAAAAATATCCTTTTTATTTTAACAGGTGTATTAATTTTAATTCTTCAGTTTAATGTTAAAATAGACAATGTATACATTGATTTGTTTAATGATACACTTGCTTTTATCCTTATTATCATTGGAGGATTACCTCTTAGCAATCGAAATGTTGAGTTTAAAAAAGCACGCAATATTATGATATTAGGCCTATTTCTTACTATTATTGGACAAATTTTTAGCATCTATAATTCCATCAAAGGAGGCAATGACATCATAGCTATCTATACAGGCTTTTCTACTATCGCAGGAATTTATTTTACTTATTATTTTAATGAAGCTCTTGTATTAGAATCACAATTTCAAGAAAAGTTGGCTGTAACACGTTCTTTTAAATTGATATGGGCAATTTTAGGCATATTAATGTTTTGCAATTTTCTTGCAATCATGTCTGGAAAAAATATGATAATTATCATTGTTCAAGCTATCACTGTAATATATGCTATCTACTATTGTTCTGTTGTTCTTACAGGCTGTAAACAATTATATATGGATGGACTTCCAACAAAACATATGATGAAATAGGCAATTACAAAATTATTTTTAAATATATCGTTTTTTAATCAAATATGACATCGTATCTGTGTATTTCTTATACAGCATTGCTTTTTTCACAAATGATACTACAGCAATAGAAATCCCTTTTGCGAATTTCTATTGTGCAATTCTTATATTGTACTTTGGAATGGAGATTATTATGAAAAAATTAGAAATTATTATACGTCCTGAACGCTTAGACGACTTGAAAGCTATTTTATATGAACATGATTCTCATGGACTTATGATTACCAATATTATGGGCTATGGAAGCCAACGTGGTCACAAACAAACATATAATGGAATTGATTTTGATGGTAATCTATTGCCAAAAGTAAAAGTAGAATCAATTGTCTGTGATGATGGCGTTGAAGACATTATTAACAGCATTATTGATAAAATTAACACAGGTGCTTATGGAGATGGAAAGATATTTATTTATGATGTTTATGATGCAGTAAGAATCCGCACAGGCGAACGTGGTACAGACGCTCTATAATCAAAAACCCCACGGCAAAGCCGCGGGGTTTTTAACTCTTGTAGCATTTGTCAAATAGCCATGTAAACATGGCTATTTTCCTCATTGCTTGTAGGAATAAATTTTTAATCTGTATTATCATTGTCGCTGTTTTCATTATTTTTATTATCATCATTATTATTTTCAGGATTATTTGAATTATTATATACATCTGCGGTATTACTATTTTTCGCATAAATCAAAAATACTCTTGATAATATAAAACTATTGACATACAGTGACAATGGAATTGTGACAATAAAGGCTGTCCAAAAATTTATTGTAAATATAATAAGTCCACCATTAATAAATATCATTATAATCGTTTGTAAAAAATGATGCATACATAAAATAACTGCATTTTTCATAATAGCAACTACTTTGTTTTCAAATTTAGCAAGCATTGGGAACACATATAACACAGCAGCACACAGGACAAGACACATTCCCAACGCTGCAAACATCAGAATCCTTGCAAATGTATTTCCTTCATTTACCGCCCACATATGACATATTCTTACGTCTGTAATAAGCAAAAATGCCAGTACAATAACCGTTAATTCAATAATAATACTTTGTTTTAAATTTTGTTTCCATGATTTTATAAAATCTCTAAATACATACCCTTCTTCATCACGAACCAATTTCATTCCAACATAGTATGCTGCTGTCATTGATGCACCTGCAGTAATTAATGGTATACTAAACACAATCACTAAAAATTCTAAAATAAAAAAATCACCTGCTTTTGACAATGTTTTAAATAATTTTCCATTAATACTAAACATAAAAACCCCCATTTCTGCGCTGCTTTTTGACAACTTTATGTTAAGCAACACGCAGACATAAATTGCTTGTTAAACTTTATTGAATTTGTGAAACTATTTATTTTTCACGCTAATCTTCATTTTTAACCCTTTTATGTGGCAAAACAGACCACTCATATTCATAATGTTTTGATTATACTGTATACCACATAAAATGAAAAGTTTTTTCTCCATTTTTATTAAATATTTATAAAAATATACTTATTGTCAAATAATTATGTTAAAATAGCCAAAGCAATAGTATTAAAGTTTGTTTTATAAACTTTTGTTTGATGGGAGGGATAAGCATATGTCTTTTCAATTATTCAAAAAACCTATGCCTAAAGAACAAAAAACATTATTTAAAGAATTAAGTTTTAGCGAAAAAATATCCTATATATTTGAATATTATAAATTTCATATTTTAACTATTATTATATCTGCATTAATCATAGGCAGCTTTGTTTATTTTTATATTCAAAACGATTATGATTCTGTATGTTATATTGCTGTAGTTGATGGAAAAATAACAGGATATGATGACCGCACAGATGCCATCACACAAGGCTTTACACAACATCTTGGAATTGATGGAAAAAAACAGCGTGCAGAAATTGATTATAATTATTCTCTTATTGTGCAGCCAATGGACCAAGAAGCGGAAATCAGTCGTTCTAAACTTTATATATTATCTTCTACGGGTTCCATTGATGGATTTATGGCAAATCCAGAATATATTACTTATTTTTCAACGGATATAGAACCTTATTTTATGGATTTAACCACCATTTTATCACAACAAGAACTCTCAGAAATTGGCGAAGAAAATATTGTTTATTACACAAAAAAGGATGGTACAAATATTCCTGTTGCTGTTAATTTACAACATACAAAAATAAAGTCTGAAACGAATTTTACTATGGACAATCCTTGTTATGGTGTTGTTGTTTCTGCCAAAAATCCTGAAAATGCAACCGAATTTATCCGATATGCATTTTCTCTGTAAGTAAACAATTATATATTATAAATTCTTGGGCTTCACCATATGATGTAAAGCCCAACTTTTTTGCTAAACCAATGGAAGGTATATTATCTTTTTGCACACATATAAATAGTTCATCTAAAAACAATTCTTCCTTTGCATATTTTAGCACTGCTTTTGCTGCTTCATACGCATACCCTTTATGCTGATAATTCTTGCCAATCACATAGCCTAATTCCTGCCGCAATACCCCATCAATTTGTCTGTTTTCTATTCCAACTCTGCCAACGAGTTCTTGTGTTGATTTTTCATAGACAAGCCACAGACCATATTGATAAAAGCCATACATATTAGTAATATAATTTTTAGTAAATTCAAGTTCTTTTTCATAAGAATATAGAGGCTCCAAATAAGGACAATCAGAAAGTGTATTATATAATTTACACAAATCCTTAACATCACATAATTGTATCTCTCTTAATAAAAGACGATTGGTACTAGCAACAACAAATGGGGTATGTGTATACCTTGCATAAATAAGGCGCATATAATTATGGGTGACATATAAATCCATAATCACATAAGGTAACTTTCCACTATAATCTTCTCCAAATCCAACACAAAATATATTTTTATCTTCTATATTCATTGCATTAAATTCTGTTGTCAACACAAGACTATCATTTTTTAATCCTTTTAAACGATCCATAAATATACTACAATTATCTAAACTATTTTTAATATCAAGTTGCTTTACATCAATCTTATCATTGTTCATTCTGCAAACAAAATCATTGTAATCTTTTTCTATTTGAGGAAATTTTTGAAAAATATCCATTGAAACATAAATTTGTTTTAACATAGTAATCCCCTATTTTTACGCATAAATAACTTTATATCAAACAATGGCAAACACAAATTATCGATGACCTTTAAGGTATTGTGCATGATTCCAGTTTGACATTTTTTCACATATCATATACAATATTTGAAAAATTGCAACTATTATTTTAATTAAAATATTATTTTTTGAAAGGAAGAACAATGGAAGAACAAAACCCAATAGTAACATTTACAATGGAAGATGGTAAAGTGATGAAAGCTGAACTTTATCCAGAAATAGCCCCTAATACAGTTAATAATTTTATATCTCTTATCCAAAAAGGATTTTATGATGGACTTATATTTCACCGTATTATTTCTGGCTTTATGATTCAAGGCGGTGACCCAGACGGTACTGGAATGGGCGGTCCCGGATATTCAATTAAAGGGGAATTTAAACGCAATGGCTTTAGAAATGACTTAAAGCACACAAAAGGCGTTCTCTCAATGGCTCGTTCTGGTAATCCAAACTCTGCAGGCTCACAATTTTTTATTATGCACGAAAATGCTCCAAATCTTGATGGTGATTACGCTGCTTTTGGCAAACTAATTGAAGGTGAAGATACACTAAATGATATTGCATCTGTACCAACCGATTGGGAAGACCGTCCACAAAAACCGCCTGTAATGAAATCAGTAACTGTTGAAACATTTGGAGTAGAGTATCCAGAACCAAAAACGCTTTAAAATATTTATTGAGGCAGTTAAAGTATCTGCCAATGATAACCCCATGTTCCAATCAATGTGACTTATCTATAAGGAACAGATGAAATAATAAAATTCATGGAAAAAAAGATAAAAACGAATGCAACCAGCAAGTAATTTTATAGTGCTAAACATTCGTAAGTATATAAAAAACAATGATAAAAACTCGGAGAGAATAAATTGTTACAACTTCTTTCCGAGTTTTCATGTCTATTAATCTATATATTTTGATGTCTTATAGGTTTGCTGTTTTTGTTTTATTTTAACAGTGGTTCCATCTTTATACATCTAATTCATTTTATCTACTTCTTACTATTATTTTCTATTTTGCGTTCTGTTTTTCTTGTTCTTATATATGTATCTTCACGCCTGCGTATACGAATATTATCACCTGCATATGTATTACTGCCTACAGTCATATGCGCTCGCGAACTGTGAAGCATAAGCATAATAGCCAGTGCTGTAACAATAATTGCAATAATTAGTTTAATTAATATATCATCACACATGCCTTGAACAAATCCGACATCCTTTGCAAATAAAAGCGCATCTCCTGCCATTATAAGAAGAAGTGATAAAAGAAAGGTACTAACTGCTGCCAGTATACATTTTTGAATACTTATCGGTCGGTCTGCAACAATCTTTCCTGTCTGTCCATTAATCATAAATTGAAAATCTTTGCTGTTATATCGGCAATTTAAAAGCCATACAGGTATCATAATATACTCAACACCTTGTTTTATCTTATTAATATGATTACTTACCACACTGACATGTGAATATCCTGTTATGGTATCTTTTGTTATATCTGTAATATAATTATCAATTCGCTTTTCTACATGTGGTCTCATCTCCTCTGCTGAAACACTATACCGCTCAGATAAGTATCCTGACATATATTCCATTGCAAATGGCTTAAGTTCTTCATAACGAAATGGCTCCAATTTATCCATAACACTATCTTCCATATTTTTTGAGGCATCTGCTGGAACTTTATTAAAATTTGCCGAGACATCTCTATATACATGATATTCTTTGTGATAGGTTATCTCATATTCACCTTTTCTCTCAACATTTACAATCTCTGCATTAGCTGTCATTTGAGACTGTGCATGGTAATCATACAGCCAGTAAGGTACATATAACCCAGATATTTTTTCTACTGTCGCCTTATCTTTTAATTCTTTTGGCGTAAGTATTCCTTTTCTTATCCATTCTCTATATTTTTGCTGTGCTTCCTCTTTATTCATCTTAAATGGAATGATTCTTTGCGGCTTATATACTCCCTGAATCTGCTCTCCTACAAGAGATGGATTACCACAAAATGAACAGATTGTAGCTGCTGTAAATTCATCTGTAATTAGTTCTGCTCCACAGCTCTTACAATGATACAGCTTCATATCAACTGTATTTTCATGCTCTTGATTGACGGTTCTATCCGTCAAATTATCAGCATCCATTGTTTCAATATCTTTTGTATTGCCACACTGTATACATTTTAACTTTTGACTTACACTGTCAAATTCCATTATACCACCACAAGAAGCACATTTATACGTTATTGGCATAATCTTAGACCCCTTCATAATTTATTCATATTTCTTTTAATTTAAATTAACATAATCAACATCATTTCTTCACTTTTGGCACATATACTTAAAGAGAATTAAACATGATTACAAGTTAAATACTTTTTCATAATTTGAGTTGTTAGTAGACAAACAGCTCGCCTCCCTCTTTCATCGTCCACTCAAGTGGACGGTGTTTTTTACATAACAAGCAACAATTTTTTTAATTCCTGCTCAATTATAACAAATATAAAATATTTGCTCTAACATACAGCCAAATATCAGTAAAGCGGATATTCACAATCCGCTTTACTGCTCGCTTTTAACTTCATTTCCACTTCATGGCATTTTTTTAACAGGCAAGGCTCACTCATGCTTAAAAGACGCAATCCTTCCCTAATAAAGCTAAAATTTAAGATAATTATAGTCTTTCTATAAAAAATGATGCAACTATCATCACAATTCCTATTACTGTTAAAATAATTCCTATTTTTTTGTCTCTAACATATTTTGGTTCTTCCAAATTTTTTCTATCTCTTTGGTCATAAAACAAATTAAATTGATGTTTTGCATTAACTATCTTTACAATTCCGATAAAAACAATAACAAAGCCAATTAAAAACACCATAAATCCTAAAAATGGCCAATATGATGAACCAGCATGGGCTTCTGAATCATAAAAATCAATATCCATAAAAATCCTCCATTTCTATACTACTATTGGCATATAAAGTTTTAAGTTCTTTTTGTAACCTTTTGCATCAAGCAACATACAGACACAAATTGCTAGTTAGATTTTCACTTGTATAACAATTTATTTTTTACTATGACTTAAATCTTGATAAAAAAACATATCACTTCTTACACCATAACTTATAAATCATCAAATACACTATGTGAAATCGTATATTTTTTATAACGTATACATTTAAACATTTTCCTAAATAAAGTATAAACCATTTCCAAAATAAATGCTATTAATTTTTTTATGTTATGCTTTTTTTTTATAATGAAATAAGGTATAATGTTATAGAATCGTTGTGGTTGTACATAGTGACGTTTTTCACAACCACAAATTATTAGAATATTCTTATGGGAGGTATTATTTATGTTGACAACAGCAACAGATATGTTAAACAAGGCTCGACAGGGAGGCTATGCAGTTGGACAGTTTAATATTAACAATCTTGAATGGACAAAAGCTATCCTTCTTACAGCACAGGAAATGAACTCACCTGTTATTTTAGGTGTTTCTGAAGGCGCTGGAAAGTATATGGCAGGTTTTAAAGTTGTTGCAGATATGGTAAAGGCGATGATTGAAGAACAAAACATTACTGTTCCAGTTGCACTTCATCTTGACCATGGCACTTATGAAGGCTGCTATAAATGTATTGAAGCTGGTTTTTCTTCAATTATGTTTGATGGTTCACACTATCCAATCGCTGAAAATGTTGAAAAGACAAAGGAACTTGTAAAAGTTACAAGAGAAAAAGGAATGTCTCTTGAGGCTGAGGTTGGTTCTATAGGCGGTGAGGAAGATGGTGTTATCGGTCAAGGCGAATGTGCTGACCCAGACGAGTGTAAAGCCATTGCTGACCTTGGCGTAGACATGCTTGCTGCAGGTATTGGCAATATTCACGGCAAATATCCTGAAAATTGGGCAGGACTTAGCTTTGAAACACTTGAGGCAGTTAAAGAAAAAGTTGGAATGATGCCATTAGTTTTACATGGTGGTACAGGTATTCCAGAAGATATGATTAAAAAAGCAATTTCTTTAGGCGTGGCAAAGATTAATGTAAATACAGAATGTCAGCTTTCATTTGCTGCTGCTACAAGAAAATATATTGAGGCTGGCAAGGACCTTGAAGGAAAAGGATTTGACCCTAGAAAACTCCTCGCACCGGGTGCTGAAGCAATAAAAAATACCGTGCGTGAAAAAATCACCCTTTTTGGTTCAGCAGATAAAGCCTAAAACAGATTAAATAGGGAGTACACAATTTCATGGGTAAAGATATAGAAAATCCTAACGAAGAAGAAATTATCAATATACACTTGCTAGAGGATTTTGATGAACCAGACGATGATTTTGAAGACCTTGAAAATCCCATAGATGATGGATTTTTTATTGAAGATGAAATACTAGATGAAAAAAATATAGATTTTTATAAAGAGCCTGAGGATATTCAAGAAGATGCTGATGAAGTGTTTGATAGAAAAGAACATAATAAACATGTAGGCAATATTATAAGACGTATTATACTTGTTATTTCTATTGCTATATTTTGCTTTTCTGCATACAAACTTTTAGGTATATTATTAGAGTATAAACAAGGAAATGATATCTACAAAAGTATTGCAAATAATGTAGAAAATAATAATAGTGACTTTGAAGGCAATATTAATGGTGAGGACATTGTTGTTCCATTCAAATATGACCATAACGCTCTTTTATCAATTAATCCTGATGCGTTAGGTTATATTTATGTTCCAAGTATTGATTTAAGACTCCCATTTGTTCAAAGCCATGACAATGAAGAATATTTGTCTACAACTATTAATGGCGTAACTAATTCTAATGGCTGTCCATTTTTAGATTGTAATATAACAGGCGGAATGTCTGCTATGCACTTAATTATTTATGGACATACGCTTTACAGCAATGAAATGTTTTCTAAACTGCATAGTTACAGTAGTTCAAGTTTTTATTCTTCTGAAAACAATGATAAATTCTTTATATACACTGAAGATAAATTAAAAGAATACCGTATATTCAGTGTCAGCTATTGTGAACCTGTAAGCGCTACTTTTAGTTATAATTTTTCTTCACCATCTAGTATGAGAAATTATGCACAGACACAAAAAGAGTTATCCATCTATCCAACACCTTACGATGTAAGTGAGGCAACACAGATTATATCTCTTGTCACATGTGCAGATGGCGGCAATACACGACTTGTTGTTCAGGGAGTATACGTTGGGGAAACTACTATATCGGATTAAGTTTAAAACAAACAGATTTGCAAAAAGTTTGTTCTTACCATATTTTTACTAAAATAGACTTAATTATTTAATTTAATACAAAAAAACACTTGCATTATAAGTTGTTTTGAGTTATTTTAATTAAAAGCGGCTAAGGTCGTAATTTAATAGTAGAACAAAGGCGTTCCAATTATTTTAATTTGTTTTAGGATAATGGAATGCCTTTTTTGATTGTACTATTAAAATATTTTCTACATAAATAATAGAAAGGGATGGAAAAATATGAGTGAAATTTTTAATGTTGCTGACATTTTTGGTCAAAATGTATTTAATGATGCCGTTATGAGAGCGCGTCTGCCAAAGAATGTCTATAAAAATCTCAAACTCGCCATATCTGGCGAAAAGGAACTTGTACTTGCCGATGCTGATGTAATTGCCAATGCTATGAAGGATTGGGCTATTGAGAAGGGAGCTACACATTACACACATTGGTTTCAGCCATTAACTGGTACAACTGCTGAAAAACACGATTCATTTATCTCTGCTCCTAAAGAAGATGGAAAAATTCTTATGGAGTTTTCTGGAAAAGAGTTGATTAAAGGTGAACCTGATGCTTCTTCTTTCCCATCAGGCGGACTTCGAGCTACATTTGAAGCACGTGGATACACAGCATGGGATTGTACCTCTCCTGCTTTTATTCGAGAAGATGCCACTGGTGCAACACTTTGTATTCCTACAGCATTTTGTTCTTATACAGGTGAAGCACTTGACCAAAAGACACCTCTTCTTCGTTCAATGGATGCTATCAATGAACAGTCACTTAGAATACTTCGATTATTTGGAAATGCAACTTCTAAAAAAGTTACACCATCTGTAGGTGCAGAACAGGAGTATTTTATTGTTGACAGAGCAAAATATCTTCAAAGAAAAGACTTGATATTTTCTGGTCGTACCTTATTTGGTGCTATGCCTCCTAAAGGTCAAGAGCTTGAAGACCACTATTTTGGCGCTATTCGTGATAGAATTGGCTCTTTTATGAAAGATGTTAATAAAGAATTATGGAAATTAGGTGTTACTGCTAAAACACAACATAATGAGGTTGCACCTGCACAGCATGAATTAGCTCCAATATATGCACAATGCAACACGGCTACTGACAATAATCAGCTTATGATGGAATTATTAAAGAAAGTTGCTTATAGACATAATCTTGTATGTCTTCTCCATGAAAAGCCATTTGATGGTGTTAATGGTTCTGGTAAGCACAACAACTGGTCACTCACTACAGATGATGGCATCAATCTCTTAGAACCCGGCAAAACGCCTCACGAGAATATTCAATTCCTTCTTGTACTTGGTGCTGTTATGAAAGCCGTTGATACACATGCAGACTTGCTGCGTGAATCTGCAGCAGATGTTGGTAACGACCACCGACTAGGTGCAAATGAGGCACCTCCTGCAATTATTTCTATGTTTGTAGGCGAACAGCTTGAGGACGTTATTGAACAGCTTATTGATAAAGGCGATGCCACCAGTTCCATCCAAAAAGGAAAATTAAAAACAGGTGCTTCTGCACTTCCAGATTTTAACAAAGATGCAACCGATAGAAATAGAACTTCTCCATTTGCATTTACAGGTAATAAATTTGAGTTTCGTATGGTAGGCTCTTCTGATTCAATCGCTCCTGCTAATGTTGTACTGAATACCATTGTTGCTGAAAGCTTTAGAGAAATTGCTGATGAACTTGAAAAGGCAGATAACTTTGATATGGCTTGCCATGATATGATTAAAAAATTGTTTACAAATCACCATAGAATTGTTTTTAATGGCAATGGATATTCTGATGATTGGATAACAGAAGCCGAAAGACGCGGACTTCCTAATATCACATCGATGGTTGATGCTATTCCTGCTCTTATCACAGACAAAGCAGTGAAGTTATTTGAAAGCTTTGGTGTATTTACAAGAGCCGAATTGGAATCTCGTGTTGAAATTCAATATGAGGGTTACTCAAAAGCAATCAATATTGAAGCTCGAACGATGATAGATGTTGCAGGTAAACAGATTATCCCAGCAGTTATCTCTTATTCGACAGAACTTGCTAATTCTGTACTGGCAGTTTCTAATGCGGGTGCTGACGCCAGCACTCAAAAAGAACTTTTAAATGATGTTTCTGCACTGTTAAAGGATATGAAGTCTGCCCTTGCAAATCTTATTGATGTAACAACAAAAGCTGTAAATATCGCTGATGCAGGCGAACAAGCTAAATTCTATAGAGATGAAGTAAAAACTGCAATGACACAGTTAAGAACACCTGCTGATAAGCTTGAAATGATGGTTGATAAAAAATTCTGGCCATTCCCATCATATGGCGATTTAATGTTTGAGGTGTAGATTTGGATTGGAAATGGTGCATTTGATATTGGGAACTTTATTTTTGAAGTTTAATACTTTAGATTTTATTCTTTAAATTTAATAGTTTAGGTTGCATTCTTAAAGTATAAATAATTTGTTGAGAAAATGCTCTAAATACCTGTTAATTATGATTTTTTTCATAGTTCATAAAGTATTTAGAGCATTTTTGTTATAAATAAATTATTTTAACCTCATCAATGAAGTCTTCCACTCTAATGTCACAGAGGCATAAGCGGTGGGTGAAGACTTGCGTTGCGACAACTATAAGGTTATGAGCAAGTAGCACAGCAGATTGCGAATATCCGCTTTGACTATTAAAACTAATATCATAATATATCTAAGAATTTTATCAATTAAATAATTATAATTTTTTGTCATCAGGAATAAACTCCATAATATCCTCAATTTGACAATTAAGAATCGTACATAAACGATTAATAATAAGTGTTTTAACTATCATATTTTTTCTAAGCCTTTGAAGCTGTGATTTATCAATTCCATAATCTTTAATCAATTTATATTGGCTGATATTTTTCTTTTTTAAAGTAACCCATAGTCTATCATATTTTATCATTCCATTCTCCTCTTATATTACATTTTAAAAGGAAATGTTTTATAATAATATGGTGCGTATATGCTCCCTATTCTATAAAATAAAAAAATGGGATATTCTAAAACAAAAAATTTTAAAATAACCCATTAATTTATATGTTCATCATCAGGAATGAACTCCATAATATCCTCAATTTGACAATTAAGAATCGTACATAAACGATTAATAATGATAGTTTTAACAACCATATTTTTTCTAAGCCTTTGAAGCTGTGCCTTATCAACACCATAATGTTTAACTAATTTATATTGGCTAATATTTTTTTCTTTTAAAGTAATCCATAATCGGTCAAATTTTATCATAACCTCTTCCTCCTACTTGTATTTTAATAGCTAGTGATTTATAATAATATGGTGCGTATATGCTCCCTATTAAAAAAGAAGGGAAGATTAGCAACCAAAAAATATAAAAGGAGACTATATTTATGGATGTAAAAATTTTTAAAGATAAACTATTTGATTTATTAAATGATAGTGAATGTATGAATATTTCAGATATTGACACAGACGACAAAAATAATATTTTTATGATTAGAGTAGTTGATGGGAGTATATTTGAAATTGAATGTAGACAGTTTAAAAGAAAAAAAGATGAACAAAAAATGACAGAAAAATTATTAGATATATTAGCAAATGAAAGAATAAATAATACTTTAGACACATTATTAAAAAACAATCTTGTTTATATAAACACAAAAAGATGCCAAGAAGAAGAAAGTAAAAAAGTAGATAAGCTAAATTTAAATAAAAAACAAGTAAGACAAATTAACAAATTAATTGCTACTATTAATCAATGTAAATTAACATATGGCTTTGTTGCTTATCAATTAGGATTTCAAGATGGAATTAAACTTTCAGATGAATTAAGACAAATTATTTAAATAATATAAATTATTTTTAGAAATTATTTCAAAGTTTATATATACTTTCAAATTGATGTACCATAAAAGAACATAATTTGAAAGTATTATTTACAAAAAAGATAAAATTCTACCAAAAATGACAATATCAGAAATAATGATATTTATATCAAAAATAGTACAAATATCAATACTATTCTTTTATAAAAGATGTTAAATAAGAAACTTAATGAAGAATTTGGCTGTGCTAGATGTAATTATCATAATAAAGATATCAATAATAGTCACAATAGATATTTAGAAAAAACAATGCACACAAACTATGGTGATATAACTGTTGCCATTCCTTGTGGCTGTAATGATGAGTATAAACTTCAACAGATTAAAAAATACTCAAACACAACAACACAAAACATGACCAAAAAATCCTTACATAATACAAATAGAACAGCCAAAAAATTGGCTCTGCCCACTAAAAATTATTTTATAAATCTTATATCATTTTTCCCTCATTTCTGCGATGTTTTATGCCCATAACAAGTTTGTAGCAAGCAACGCACAGACACAAATCTTGTGGTTGAAAATTTTAATTTTTAACCTTTGCCTCATACCAAGATATATCCAACTTCATACCTGCCATCGCTAACAACACATAATAATATATTAATTTGTAATATAATTTTCTATCCAAATATAATATTTAACTATTTGGGTTGAATTTTGTTTACAATATTCTAAGATTTTTAGTAAAACATGGTCTTTATTTTTGCTGTATTTATTACATTCTTTTACATTTTTAATAGTCTTTGCTTAGAAAACTATATTAAATTTAAAATTATTAATATTTTCTATTTTAATTCTATAAAGTTTTATTATGTATTTTGAATTGATTTGTAATTTCAAGCAGATTCGTAACCTCACAGTTTGATTTCTTTTAGAAATTTTGATACACTAAAACATAAATATTTTTATTATAACATAATATTACAAAATTAATTTTTTTATTTGATTCTTACTAATATATCATTTATATGTTTTTTTATTACTTATCCAAAACCACATAAATTACACTTTAATGTAAACATTGATTTTCTTCCTCACTTGTATAATATATATGTCATATATTTAATTTATATATAAATTAAGTATATATAAAATAACTTTGTTCTATAACAAGTTATAAATTTACAAATTTTTTACTAATCTACAACATACAAAGGGAGATTTCATTATGAACAACTTAGATAAACAAATAAATAATTATCTTGAATATTGTCAATATCAAAGAAGATTAGATGATAAATCTCTAAAAGCATATCACATTGATTTAAGACAATTTTCACAGCAACACATGAAAACAATAATAACAGATATTACTTCTGATATGTTAGAAAAATATATTACGATTCTAAATAAAACCTATAAACCTAAAACAGTTAAAAGAAAAATTGCATCTATAAAAGCATTTTTTAGCTATTTAGAATATAAAGATTACATTGAAAAAAATCCTTTTAATAAAGTAAAAACAAAATTTCGTGAACCCATTATTCTTCCAAAAACAATCCCTCTTTATACAGTAGAAACCTTTTTAGCTACCATATACAAACAACGAAAAGAAGCAAATACCATTTATCAAAAAAGAAATGCACTTCGAGATGCTGCCGTTATTGAACTTTTATTTGCTACTGGATTAAGAATTTCTGAGCTATGTTCCTTAAGAAAAAATGATATTGATTTATTTGACCAAACTGTTTTGGTATACGGAAAAGGCTCTAAAGAACGACGAATACAAATAGGAAATGATGATGTTATAAAAATATTGAAAGAATATAAAAAAGAATATGAATCAGAAATAGAAAACTGTGACTATTTTTTTGCAAATCAATCTGGAAAAAAATTATCAGACCAAGCAGTAAGAAGAATGATTAATAAATACTCCTCTCTTGCAGCAATCAATTTACATATCACACCTCATATGTTTCGCCATACTTTTGCAACAAGCCTTTTAGAAGCAGATGTTGATATTCGTTATATTCAGGAAATGTTGGGACATAGTTCTATTAATATTACACAAATATATACTCATGTAGCTATGTCAAAACAACGTGATATATTGATAAATAAGCATCCAAGAAAGAATTTTCATATATAACTTATAAAAAACAAACTATCAATATGGAAGATAATGGTTTGTTTTTTATTTATATTCTAATTATGATAGATAATTAAAAGTTATCCGTTGGATTTGGTGAATGAAAGC
>CAJUKN010000024.1:9498-39417 GCA_910587485.1 uncultured Lachnospira sp. | reverse complement strand
TGCTTATCTCTGGACATTTTAGTAATATAAATCTATCATCAATACCACAAATAATGATATTGGATGCATTGGGTCTTTCTGCATTTGAATCTGGAACTTCTTTATAAATCCTCTCCATATGAGATAAATATTCTTCATCATATTGAAATTCAAAACTTGATTGAACCGTTCCATCCATATGAATTGCTATTAGCCATGATTTTGAATCTGTGCTTGATGTTGTTTCAAAAAAATACAGCTTTTCACCATCACTTTGCAAAGCATACATCTGTTCTTTCTGTGTTTTATAAATCACACTTGATGTGTCATTTTCAAAATTCACCTTAATAATCATATCCACATCAAAATCTTTAGCTTTCTCTGATGAAGTAAACATATAAAAATTGCCATGAGAGTCCATCTTGACAGATTCTCCGCCAGAGCGACTTGCAATGCCTGTATCTTTACCCAATACATCATTTTTCTCATCTCCTGTATATGTCCATATCATATCAAAGCGATTTGACTTGACATCAAATTTTGCAACTCTATATTGTACCATGTTTTCTTTTGAATAAAATCGGTCTGTTCCACCAGCGTAAAAGTAAATGTTTTCGTCTGAACAAAAAATTGCAAGACCATTTGAATCTCCTGCTTTCATTGCATAATCACCCGGAAATTCAAACTCGCCAAGTTGTTCTATCACAGCATTTTCTTCCAGCCTTATACGATTGCACTGAAAATCGGCTATAAATCCTTTTTGTGCATACTGTTCATCCATTGTAGATGTGTAAAAATAAAAATATCCATTTGATATCAAACAAGCTCTTGCGTTCGTTACCATACTTTGTTCTTCTTTTACGGAAGCTAAACGAGCTATACATTTCTTATCACTAAACATGGTATTATATTGATATAAATAATAATCTCTATCAGCCGTTATCTCAATACAATATAAATGATTATTATAATAAAATAATTTTTTCTCCATACAATTACATGAAAAGTTAGCTGTCTGTGC
Organism: uncultured Lachnospira sp.; assembly: GCA_910587485.1. GTDB lineage: Bacteria > Bacillota > Clostridia > Lachnospirales > Lachnospiraceae > Lachnospira. The sequence goes on along the minus strand of CAJUKN010000024.1, from coordinate 38,417 downwards.
ATTTATTGAATTAACATACGCATCACAATCCTTATCTTTATGTTTACAGTTACCTTTAGAACATAGTGGCATATTAACATCACTGTTTATATTATAAAAATATAATATATCGTCTATAATATAATAATATCCTGTCTCTGATACTGCCATTAAGGATTGTCCATATGGCGATTGAACTGCTTCCTGATTATACTTGTAATTTGAAAACGGATTATTTGTATTTTCAATAACATTATCATTATCTACTTGATATTGATTACACCCTGCAAATGTCAACAATATAATACTTATAATAATCAAACATACTTTTTTTTTCATAAATATTACCAGCATTCGTTTCTTGTCTGGTTAGCAAATGCACCTATCGAACAAAACATACTTAATGCAAGTGTAATTGCTCCTGTTTTTAAAATTTTTCTTTTCATAATAAAATTCCTCCTATATGTACTGCTTTGACTTTATGTTCCCTTGTAACTATAAATTTTCACCTCCATATAATCAATATACAAACCTGTTTAAATAACATTCAACTGATTAGATTTGTTATTAAAAATTATAACATTTTTAAAATTCAAAATCAACTATATGTATTTTATTATTAAGAATTTCAGTAAATTTTATCATATATTGTATATATTTATTCAAAACAAATGTTATATTCTATTTTCTTTTCACATTACACTTTCATTAATTCAATAATAGATAGATTTATAATAAAAATCACTAACCCTGTTTTCTATTTCACAGTACACATTGATATATCTGTTTTATAGATGTTTCTTCGTTCTTTAAATATTCACTTTTATTGATAACTCCTACACCTGCTATTTTATCCATGCTTTCACTTATTTTATAAATATTTGATGATATTAGACCTTTAAATACATTGCTTATCTCTGGACATTTTAGTAATATAAATCTATCATCAATACCACAAATAATGATATTGGATGCATTGGGTCTTTCTGCATTTGAATCTGGAACTTCTTTATAAATCCTCTCCATATGAGATAAATATTCTTCATCATATTGAAATTCAAAACTTGATTGAACCGTTCCATCCATATGAATTGCTATTAGCCATGATTTTGAATCTGTGCTTGATGTTGTTTCAAAAAAATACAGCTTTTCACCATCACTTTGCAAAGCATACATCTGTTCTTTCTGTGTTTTATAAATCACACTTGATGTGTCATTTTCAAAATTCACCTTAATAATCATATCCACATCAAAATCTTTAGCTTTCTCTGATGAAGTAAACATATAAAAATTGCCATGAGAGTCCATCTTGACAGATTCTCCGCCAGAGCGACTTGCAATGCCTGTATCTTTACCCAATACATCATTTTTCTCATCTCCTGTATATGTCCATATCATATCAAAGCGATTTGACTTGACATCAAATTTTGCAACTCTATATTGTACCATGTTTTCTTTTGAATAAAATCGGTCTGTTCCACCAGCGTAAAAGTAAATGTTTTCGTCTGAACAAAAAATTGCAAGACCATTTGAATCTCCTGCTTTCATTGCATAATCACCCGGAAATTCAAACTCGCCAAGTTGTTCTATCACAGCATTTTCTTCCAGCCTTATACGATTGCACTGAAAATCGGCTATAAATCCTTTTTGTGCATACTGTTCATCCATTGTAGATGTGTAAAAATAAAAATATCCATTTGATATCAAACAAGCTCTTGCGTTCGTTACCATACTTTGTTCTTCTTTTACGGAAGCTAAACGAGCTATACATTTCTTATCACTAAACATGGTATTATATTGATATAAATAATAATCTCTATCAGCCGTTATCTCAATACAATATAAATGATTATTATAATAAAATAATTTTTTCTCCATACAATTACATGAAAAGTTAGCTGTCTGTGCATTTATTGAATTAACATACGCATCACAATCCTTATCTTTATGTTTACAGTTACCTTTAGAACATAGTGGCATATTAACATCACTGTTTATATTATAAAAATATAATATATCGTCTATAATATAATAATATCCCATTTCTGATATTGCCATTGAGGATTGTCCATATGGCGATTGAGCTGTTTCCTGATTATACTTATAATCCGGAAATGGATTATTTATATTTTCAATAATAGTATCATTATCTACTTGATATTGATTACACCCTACAAATGTCAACAGTATAATACTTATAAAAATCAAACATATCTTTTTTTTCATAAATATTACCAACAATTAACATAAAAAGATGTATCACCATATTCATCACAACCAACAGTTGGTCTAGCTATATGGTTTTCACGGTTTATATAATATTCATAATATGCAATAGAACCTGTCATCGTCAGCGGACCCTTAGATCTAAAGTTTACAATATTTCCTTCAATTGTCGCATGTGGTTTAGGAAAATTTGCAGAGTTAACCCAACCATAATAACCTTCAATCCACTCAACTGTAGCACTACAAGATGCTGTTCCTGTGATATAATGAGACACCCCATAATCATCTGTATATAATGATGAAAATGGGTCATCCTTATACTCTACATTTCTTGTCTGGTTAGCAAATGCACCTATCGAACAAAACATACTTAATGCAAGTGTAATTGCTCCTGTTTTTAAAATTTTTCTTTTCATAATAAAATTCCTCCTATATGTACTGCTTTGACTTTATGTTCCCTTGTAACTATAAATTTTCACCTCCATATAATCAATATACAAACCTGTTTAAATAACATTCAACTGATTAGATTTGTTATTAAAAATTATAACATTTTTAAAATTCAAAATCAACTATATGTATTTTATTATTAAGAATTTCAGTAAATTTTATCATATATTGTATATATTTATTCAAAACAAATGTTATATTCTATTTTCTTTTCACATTATATCTCCATTTTCTTTCTGATTTGACTTCTTTTACTGGCATTTTTTAAAATGCTAAAAGTATTTGTATGTCGAACTTTTTTATTGTTACGTAAAAATACAATCAGTGTAAGCCCCCATAATATCGGCCACAAAACAATATACTTTGACATTTTGGGATAATTAATTATCATTTGATGATGAAATTCTCGTATTAAACTGTCAATTCCAGAATCACGCAAAACAACCATTCTATTCTTATCACTATATCCAAACTCTTCTGCCTCTATAATATCCATCATAATAGCATATAATAATGTTTTATCCTCTTTTTCTTTTATCATAAATGACACTTTTTCTTTTGAAAGACCAAGATACCTCACACAAATACTTGTAATAGCACTTACAAATGTTGTCATATGGAGCTGTTTTACACAATACATAAACCGTTCTTTTTCTGTATCACAAATCGTTCTATTCCAAAAGACTACCCAATCGTACAAAAGCTTCAATCCAAATCCTGCCCTTAAATAATGCTGCAGCATATGTACAACCAGACTAAAAGCATTGTATCCATCTGATGGAATATAAAGGGTATTTCCCAAAAATGAAACCCTTTCTATATGCTCTTTATATTCTTTAACAATATTTTGTAATTCATTATCCGTGTGTTTATTATCAAAATGTTCTGCAAGTGTTTGATGCAACTCAATTGTTATTCCTTTGTCATTTACCAACTCAATATGATGGCTGGAATGTTGTTTGTCAACATATTTTAATCCTTTGCTTAATAATACATAAATTGCTTTATCAATTTTACTTTTATCCGTAATTAATATATCGATATCACCTGATTTTCTGACTTCTGGAATATCATAATATATTGCTGTTGCAAATCCTTTTATAAGAACAGACTCAATCCCTGCATCGTTTAATATTTTTTGATATTTACTTGCAAGCCACAACAATCGGTAATTTCTCATTACAACCTTGTTTGCTTCATCAAAAACATACTCTTTTTGTAAATTATTACAATTATTAATAAATATATTATTTTCTGCAATAATTGACAATACACTATGATTTTGCGCTAATTTTATAAGATTCCACCAATCGTTGTCCGACAGTTGAATAACTGTTTTTGTAAACATATCGCAAGCAAGAATTTTATTATTATTTGTTAATTGCGCATTTAATAATTTTAACAAAATATATTCATAATTTTTCATATTGGCTTATATCCCTTTCCATTCTACTTGACTATATTATTTTACCATTTATTTATTCTTAATTCTATACTATAATAGTTATTATAATTGCCACAAAATATTAGCTTGTGTTGTTTAAAATCTATGTTTTTATAAAAATGAAAGGTTTAAATTTATGAAAAAAATAATCCTTGTATTGATAGCATGTATCTTTATATTCATAGGTGTTTTTGGATTTTTTTGGATTGATAAAAATTACTATACGATAAAATATACTTCAAATGAATTTAAAGAAACTACACAATTCCTTGACAATCCTTATTGTGGCTGGTATCAAATATGCACCTATATGATAACAAATGATGCATACAATCATTTTGACGATTTAACCAATCAATATATAAGAACTTGCACCAATACACGACTTGCATTAATTGAAATCAATCTTAAAAATTTTAATAATGAAGATTTATCTGATAATGCACTAAAACAAATTGATAGAATTTTAACGATGTGGAATAATGGAAAGCACAATCTTATTCTTCGATTTATGTATGATTGGGATGGAAAGGCTATGGAAACAGAGCCTTCTGATATATCTATTATCAAAAAGCATATGGAACAGACTGCTCAAATTGTCAATTTGCATACAGATAATGTATATATATTACAAGGAATATTTGTAGGAAATCATGCTGAAATGAATAATTCTAATTATATGAGCAATGATTCCATGACCATATTGGCAAATCATCTTGACAGCTTGATATCACAAGATATTTTTTTATCTGTGCGAACACCTCAATATCTAAGAACAATTCTACAAACTGCCTCGATTCCTAAAGGCAACCGCATTGGTCTATACAATGATGGTATGCTTGGTTCTGACCTTGATTTAGGAACATATGGGGCTTCTCACGATACATTTACAGAAGAAAACTATGTCTCAAAAGGCAATCGCACACAAGAATTAAACTATCAAAATGAATTATGTAAAAGTGTTCCAAATGGCGGCGAAGTTGTTTTGGATAACCGTTTAAACGATATTGACAATGCTGTTTCTGCATTATCAACAATGCACGTTTCCTATCTAAACTACTTATATGATGCCACTGTTATTGACAAATGGAAAACACAAATATATCAAGGAAATGATATTTTTAATGGCGTTACAGGTTACGATTATATGACAACTCATTTAGGATACCGATATACTTTTGTTGATTCTTCCATAAGCTATAAGCCATTTAATGATATTTTTACTATAAAACTGGATATTAAAAATGTGGGGTTTTCTTCATCATATCATGATTTTAAAGGAATGTTAAATCTTGTAAAAACAACTTCAGATAATGCACAGACTAGTGATAATGAAACCATTTCCTTTTCAAAAGACATTACAACTACCCTCCATACAAGCGATTGGCAGCCAAATTGTGTTGCTACAATTGATACTTCACTTCCTGTACAATTGATTGAAACAGGTGTTTATGATGTTTATATAAAAATATATACCCCAATCAATGAAAACAATAATAATGATTCCAATAAAACCGAAATTATCCAATTTGCCAATGACATACCATTAACTGAAAATGGTTATAAAATCGGAACGATTGAGATTAAACAAGGGTTCTAAGGAACACTTGTTTATAAATTACAAATGTTTATTATTTGTTCACAATAAATTTAATACATATACTATCTTATTAATTGAATCATTCTCTTTGATGAACAAACCTAGCAAATATTGATTATTCATTTGGTACTGGATTTATTTTCTAATCATACAAAATTGTTACATTTAATATTTTATTAGTAGGCAGTATACTTTTTTCAATCAAAATATCAATATTGTCTTCACTTTGCAAACATTTTAATGTTTCTGACTGAAACAAGATACTGCCATCTTCATTGCTAACAACAAGATATGCATCTTGATATAATGCTGCAAACCCTGTATTGGCAACAGTTATTCGGACATATTTTCCAATGATGTCCTCTTTTATTTTACGAATTTGAAGAACCGCACCTAAATTTTTTGTAATATAATCATATACACTTATTCCAGTTGGCATCTGTTCACTCTTCCATTTTTCAAGAACTTGCAAGTCATACTGGCTATTTAGATAAGATATATGTAATTTTTTTAAATTAAAAATGGCTTTCTGTCCATCATTTTCAATATTCGGGTTGACTGCCTCACCCCCAACAGGCAAATTTTCAGCCACTTTTGCAACATAATTTTTGTCAGCTCCAATATCAGATAAATCAAATGTACCATAATCATCAACAGATGCCATCAGTGCATCATCATATATACTAACCATCGACATTATCTCATCAACAGGCAATCGACGCACACTTAATTCACTGCGTAACGCTCTATGCTGAGAAGGTCTGCGTACAGCCATTCTAACCTTTCCATTGGTAGCTTTATATAGTGCAATAATAACATCTGCTATATTTTCTTTATTAATATAACGGCTTGTATGCATCTCCCCCCAACTGCCCATAAAGGTTCCTTGTGTTGTAAGTATAATATCACTATTTTTTTCCATTATGGTACCAACTTGATTAATATGCTCTAATATTATTCTTAAAGAAGACGGTTCATTGATAAGTCCTTGTCCAGTCTCATCATATACAAATCTCAATATTACTTTTTTTTCATATTTTCTAAAAAACTGCATAATGCTTTGAAAGTTTTTTAATGCTTTATCAGGAATTTTCATCTGATTGTATTCACCAATATTAATTCTTGCCAAAACTAAAGATTCCTCTTTTTTTAAACACCACTTCATTTCTTCAAAATCATAAGCTTTAGACAATTGAAATGGAAAGATGCTAAACCAACCTTGTCCTGCGCCGATTGGATTTTGTATTATATTCAATTTACGCATTTTTATAATAATCCCCATTCTTAATCTGTTCATTTTATGACAAATGTTATTATTACTTGTATAAACTTAGAAATATTTTTCTTTTCCTTTATTTCATCCTCCCTTTTGATTTTTTTCACTATTAATCTTTTGTGGCGTTTGATGTTTTTTCTGCCTTAGCACAACACCTACAATACTAAGCATCATATGAAACATGTAGCCAATGGGCTTTATCAGACCTGAGTGCATACTCATACCATAGCTTCTTGTGTGCATAACTGCTGGTATCTCTACAACATTATATCCTTTTAATATCATACTTGTAAGCATATTGGCATCTGGATAACGGTCGTCAAAATTGCCATATTTTGAATAGTCTAATACTGCTCTCCAGCTCAATCCCTGCAATCCTGATGTTGGGTCCATAATGGTTCTTTTTGTTATCAGCTTAATAATACCCCGAAACATTTTATAAGCTAACTCTTTTAAAAAAGACACTTCAAATGGCGAACTGTCTGCTAAATACCTAGAACCTAACACAATATCTGGATATTCTCCATCATATTTTGTTTTTAATGTTTTATATATATTAGTAACATTACAGACATCATGTTGACCATCTGCATCCATTTGAATAACATATTTATAATGATAACGAATTGCATACTTGTAACCTAACTGTAATGCGCTGCCATATCCAAGATTAAACACATGTGTTACAACAGCATGTCTATGGGCTTTTGCTATCCAATTTGTATTGTCAAGCGATGCATCATTCATTACTAGGATATCTGCAAATTCAGCAATATCAGGACTTTCAAGATGCTTAAGCACTTGTTCAATATTATGTTCTTCATTATATGCTGGAATGATTATCAATACTTCTTTTTGCATACCACCCTCCATGCTGTAAATATCATAAAACAACTAATGATTTTCTAACAGCGCATCAAACATTTCTAATTCTTTGCTATAATCTACTTTTACGTTTAAAGCATTTCTTCCAAATATTTTCGCTCTTGTTGGCTCTTTGATAAGAGACTCTATCGCATTTGCAATATCTCTTGGATTAAAATTACACAACAATCCGTTTTCGCCGCTTCTTATCTGCTCCCTGTTACCACTGCAATCTGAAGCAATAATTGGACAGCCAAGTATTTGTGCTTCTTGAATTGCTATACTTTTACCTTCAAAACGGGTAGCATGGACGTATATATCGGCTGCTATATAATATGGATATGGATTTTCTTTAGCACCTGTTAAAATAAATCGTTCTGATACGCCTTCTTTTGCCGCTAAATTGCTAAGTGTACTGCGTTCTGGTCCATCGCCAAGTATTACCCAATACACATTATAACCTTTTTGTACTAATATCTTAAGTGCCTTTATAGCAATATCAAATCCTTTTTGTTTTGTAAGCCTTCCTACTGTCAAAAGAAGTGTTCTGCCATCTTCTTTTATAAATATCTTATCATTTATTTTTTGTTTGGATTTATTGATTATAGATTTTACATTAAGCATATTATGAAAAACTGCTGTTTTATCCTTACAATCTGGATATACATGAAGAAAATGCTCTTTTACCTCATCAGAAACGGTAAATATTTTTGTATATTTCTTATAACAGTTTCTATCTAATTTTCTTGTATACCCTGCAAGCTCATAATCAATATGTATAAATCCTACCTTTACTGGCGCATTGACATAATCTCTTACATAGTATGCTGCGGCTCCCTCAAGATAGGCAACTGCTAAGTCAAATTTATTGTCAAAACGTTCACTTCCGTCCGATACCACTTTCCATAACAGTTTATCCAACAATAAACCTTGTTTGTTTTTTATCATATGGATAGCATTACTTATAATATATAAAATATTTTTAAATACAGCTCCATGTAAAAACATTTTTTTAAAGATTCCTCTTATTAACACCTTTTTTCCTTTTGATGATAACACAGACTCCTTGCAGTAATGTTTATTGAGAAGCTTTACATAAGAAGGTAGCTCTTTTACCATCTCTCCCTGATTTAATACCACATACAAATAAATATCATATTTTTTTATATCCATATTATTAAGGAGTGCTATTAAAGCAGTCTCGGCACCTGCTCTTCCCAATGTATTGATAACAAACAATATCTTTTTTTTCATATTTTTGATTTATCCTCACCTGTCATCTTTGAAAGTCTTGCTAAAATCCGCTCATTTTCCTGATTTAACAAAGAAACGTGCATAGCAAGTTCTTGGTTTCTTCGTCTTAATCTTGCAATTTCCTTTGTGACAACAAACATAAACCATACGATAATAATAGCAATAATAGCAGCTAATATATACCCACTATCATTAAATGTCGTAATCCAATCGGAAAACACAGGTACAATTCCTGACAAAATCAAAATAATGCCAAAAAATAGCCACATCCACGTAAATTTTTCTGTTAAATTTTTTCGTATATAGGTCAATAAACAAAGCGTAATAAAAAGAACACCAACAATAACAACACATAAACGTAAAATTTCACCATTCATATTTAGCCTCCATGCTGCGACTGATTTTTAGGAGCAGCTAATGGCTCAAGTTTTAGCAAAGATGCGCAGCAATTTTTTGCATCATAACTTGTAGATTGAAAATGTTAATTTTCAATCTTAGCCTCATTTCTATTTTTGATATACTTTAGAAGTTGGCTTATCCCCAACTACTTGGTCTAATATTGTACCATTACAAAATATATGATACTCAATATTTTTTTCAAGCCACTTCAATCGAAAATAACCATATGTCCATGCAATAAAGGAACCCAAAACCAATCCTGCGCCATACCAGATAATATCAAGCTTTGAGCTGATAATACTAAATATCAGTGTAAATAGTACAAAGAGAAATGATGTGATAAGCGAACCTGTAATATCATTAAAATAATACAAAAACAAAAAAGTACTATACATAATATACATAATAAAATATCCTGCCGCCAAACAAGGATACAACTGGATAACAACACCACTATATCCTAATTTTTGCAATATAAGCATACATATCAAAAATACAACAGTTGATATAATAAACTGTATTCGCACCATACTCATTATTTGGTCTGCAAGCATTCTAAACATTCTGTTCTTCGTCTTTGATATATCCAGTAGACGCCCTCCGATAATGGCTTCTGAATATTGTTTGTATCTTCCATTAAAACGCATCTCTACCAATGCCACAAATATTACAGAGGCTGATATGTTGGTAAACATGGCAATACAAGTAGCAAAGTCATAACTTTCAGCATATACAAAAGAATTTACCACCACATTTTTAAGCGATGTATTCCAAAAGACAAAATTGTGTATATAAAGTCCTAAAGTATAGAAAAAATTGGCTAATATCAATCTCCAAAACCTACAAATATAGAAAAACACCTCTTTGTATTTGCCGCTGTTTTTCGTAAAATACTGTCTTAACAGAGCATAGCCAAGACTGGCTATAATAAAAAAGCCAATGGTTAAGGATAATAACATGGCATAGGTTACTTCTACATCAAATACCTTAACTAGCAATAATGAAAAAAGTACCGATACTATCATACCAATAACATAAAATAAGGAGACTTTTCCATAATCTTTACAAAGTGACAGATAAAGCATTGTATAAAACACAAGAGATAACGATAAAAAACAAGCAATGGAGGTAAGAATATAACCAATTCCCACTTTGCCAACAAAATGCTCATGTATTGTAAATGGAATAAACATAATACAATCTAATATAAGATTTAAGGCAAGACCTAAATAAAATGCAGCCATAATATTGTCATACTCTTCTTTAAAAATGACATCCGATACATACTTTGATAATACCGCATTGAGCAATGATGAACCCAACAAAGAAAATATAAACACATACAGAACCGTTGACTGAAATAACTGTTTATTACTATATGATGCATCACTATAACCCAATATAGCCTGCATAATCAGTATAACTCCAATGACAACCAACATTGGTGCTATAGTTGATATAACACTGTAGCCAGAACCCACAATATAACTGGTTACAGAGCTTTTTTCAAAAAATTTATTTAATTTTATTCCAATACCTGCCATTATTATACCTCATTTTTCAAATGCTTATACCTTAATATATGGATTACAATTTCGTCACACCATTTGCAACTATTTTATTTTGCCAATTCTTGACAACTCCTCATAAATATTGCGATAAGTCTGTTTCATTGCCCCAATAGTATATTTATTTTTATACCGATTATAGCCATTATCACCATATTGTTTCCTAATATCTTCATTTTCAGCCAAAAAAAGCATAGCATCCTTTATCTCTTCTACATTCATAATATGTGTTAAAATTCCAGATTGTCCAATACCATCGTCCTCACCATATATTAAACCGTAACAATTCCCTACATCAGTAGCGATAACTGGCTTATGTACAGCATAACTTTCTATAATAGTCAATGGCTGTCCCTCACTGATACTTGTCAAAATGGTATAATCCATCTTGCCGATATAATCAATAACATTTATTCTTCCTGTAAAAACAATATCTTTAATATTCATTGTGTCAACAAGGTCAAAACATTCTTTTGCATATTCTTCATCTTCATCTGTTGGTCCCATAATCCACAATTTCAATTTTGAATTATTATTTTTTGCATACCCAAATGCCATAATAAGCGTTTTTACATCTTTAATAGGGGTAACTCGAAGAATTGCGCCAATATTAATAAATGTATCATCTGGACTTTTAGAAGGGACATTGACAAAGCGGTTTGGGTCAATGCCATTTGGTGTAATAATCGTTTTTTCTTCAGGACAACCCAATTCAATCTGCAATTCTCTTGCTCTTGCATACAGTGAAGTTACCTTATCTGCTTTTTCATATGCAAAAAGCGACATTTTCCGAAACTGCTTAATCCATATATCTTTATATATACCATCTATCCATGAAGCTCGTATAACTTCCTCTTCTCGTTCTCTTGTGTAAATACCATGTTCAGAAATTAAAAGTTTGCTGTTTGGATAGAGTATTTTTGCCATTGCGCCAAGTACGCCTGAATATCCTGTAGCCACACAATGATATATGTCTGCCTCTGGTATATCAGACTGCATTGCAAGTAAAAGCGGAAGATACATCGAACGCATTGTCCACAAAAAATCAGAAAATACAATTTCAGAATAACCACTTTTATAGTTTGCAACAACACAATTTAAAAAATCAGGTCCCATCAAAAGATTATCAATAGAAACCTTCTTATTTTGAAACAAATGCGTCAATGTTTCCCAATCTGTTTTTACTCCAAGCACAAGAGATTCTAACGCTTTTACATTTTTAGAGGATAATCTAGCATCTTTATAACTTTTTTTAACCTTATTCACCCATTCACTGTCATTGAGATAAACCTCATAAATCTCTGTTAAATTATCTGGCAATGTGTATTTAAATTTTCCACTTACACTACGGTCTGATATAATGGCTAACATGACAAATTCATGTTCTGGAAAAGATGTTATTAAACTGTTAATCCAACCAGATACACCACCTACAACATAGGGATAACAACCTTCGGCTATGATACATATCTTCATATTTTATAACTCCATTCCTTCCCATTCTTCTTATTTATTGGATAATTAGTCAAAGCGGATATTCGCAATCCACTGCGCTACTTGCTCATAACCTCATATCATTGTACAAAAGAACCCATTTGATTACAGATATTTTGACCATTATCTAATTTTACCTGTTATAATTCTTCAACTCTATGGTTACATCATGCTGATTTGTATATACCCTTAAAATATATGCTCCATCTTCAATTTTAATATAATCTGCACCAGTAACATTAGCAATCTCTTTATTATGCACTCTTAACACAAATCTTGAATCCAACGATTTACCATTAATCTTAAGATGAATAGTATCCTCTTCCATAGAAGACTCATAATTGGTTGCCATAAATTCTCTTACCAACTTATCCGCTTCAGACATTGTACATTTATTTAAAAAGTCATTACTTTTTGTATACAATGTCAATGCTGTTGATATCTGCTTTATACTTTTATCCCACAATTTTTCCTCATCATCTGGATAATATTCATTCGACATATCCAACTCTATACCTGTATATGCCAATGCTGTATAAAAGCATTTTTGTCTGTAATCATTAAAATAAGTGTAATGTCTTCCATTAATCAAACTGTCAAGAATAAGGATATCTTCTGTTCCATAAGCGAACAAAGGCGCATTGCCATCACTTTTTTGGGCTACAATCGTCCTTAAATTTTTAAATATTGACGAATGATTATCAAGAATTTCTTGAACTTCTGAACGCTTTGACATAATACTTAAAAAATCGTAATTATTTAGATAACTATTATAGGTATTATAATCCGATTCTATCTTATCTTTTACTGAAATATCATCTCTTGTTACTGTAGTAAGTCCCGCCTCTGCACTTTTTTCATTTATCAAGCGGAAAAAATAAAACAAAGAACTGATTGATGGCTGTATATCATCTTTATACTGCAATTGCAAAGCTGGCATAAATGTTGCTTTAGAACCAACGGCATCAATTAAATTGGATATCTCTGGCCACATTAAATTTGTAAGCATGGACTCCATATTTCTTGAATAGAATTTTTTAATGGTATCATCATTTTCAAAGGAAAGTAATGGATAAGCATTGATTACAAGAGTCTCCGCATCAACAACAGGATATATCTCATAATCGTGCGTTTCATACATAATACAGTCAAGAATGGCAATACCAGAAATATCTTCCATAAGTCCACCATTAATACAAAACACATACGCATTTTCATATCTCTTGCTCCATACAACAGGAGGCTGTTCTTCATTTTTTAAATATTCATATCTGCTAGGGTCAACAATCGCTGACATATACGTTTTTGTGCTGTTTGTCGTTTGATACCAAGGAACATCTAATTTTAAATCCTGATACATTTCTTCCTGCTCCTCATTTTCTGGTAAATACCATGTTTCACCGCCAAACAGGAAGCCTTCATATAATTTATATCCTACAGTCTTAATATTTCGAGCAACTAAAGATATTCCGCAAAAATCTCTCAACTGGATATTTTCAAGAAAATCATCATAAGAAGGCAAGGTACAAAATACAACAGTAATCCCCATATCAGCAAAGGATTCAAGCTTGTCAAGCTGTTTGGAAAAATTAATAAACTTGGCATCCACAAACAAAGCCTGTGGTAAATTATGTTCATTAATTGTCACATCATCTAATGTTGTATATATACATAAATTTCTTTTTGTATATCTGCACCATTCATAAACTGTAATTCCACAATCACTGTTAATATCGCCAACAAAAGAAACATATCTAGTATCACCATTTGTCACTTTTCTTTCATCTGTCGCTGGCAAATAAGTACCGCTTCTTGTAAATGTAGTCTTTGTATCCGCAGCATACGTATTGATATCATAATCATTATATTTTCTTCTTATAATGCCAGAAAATTGAAACATAAACAAAATAAGCAACATTACAATGCTTACTGTAAAGTATACTCTTTTTGTAATATTTCCCTTATCCATAGAACCCCTCCATTCTGAAGTGCAGCACATAAATTACGCATTGTTGTTATATCAAACTTTATTTGTGACGTTTTGACATAAAAGTTCATCATATATCAGCAATGATTATTCATTATATCCATAATCAATAATAAGATTATTCAAATTAGATGTATTTTGTATTAACTTATAACAAATAAATTCATTATCTTCATAATAAATGGAAAAATCATTTGGATATAACTGCATATATTCATTTGCCCAGTAATACATCTTAGACATTATCATTAACCTTAATTGTGCCGTATAAATGCTAATTCCAGATACGGCATCTGGAAGATACTCGCTTGCACTTTCTCTTGATACCATACTTCCACTTTTCTCATGTTCTTTCATATAGTCAACTGGCTTTTTCTCTACAAAAAAATAGACATACTTTGTTGGAATATTATATCGACTCACTCTTTTTTGTTTCTTTAAAAATTCATAAATTTCTACATGCCAGCCTCTGTCATCTATCATACGAAACTCATCATTTGCTGATACAACTGTCCATGTATCATCTTCATGTTCCTTCATAATATTATATAAACATTGAATTGCACCATTTCTCTCAAGAATCATTCCCTCTGAAATTCTTACGGGAGGTCTAATACCAAATATAATAATCAATACAACACATACAATAATTCCTCTTTCCAGAGAAAAAATATTATGTATACGCGAATCTTTTATAATATCATGTATAATCCCTGTCACAATATCTAAAAACATGCCCACAAAAGCAGTCATACAATACATCATATAAATTCTGCAGCGGTTTTGGTCCATCAATGCAGGCAAGCCAAATACTTTGGATATAAACATTACATGTATTAATAAATTTCCTATCACTACTGTGATATAGCTTGAACCATATATGTATTGTTTTACCAATTTTAACCCTATACCAAACAATATCATAAATAGACTGCCTACAAGCATCATTATTACATATATCAACGCATACTTGTTCATAACATAAGAATCAACACCACTAACCAAAGCTTGAAACGCATTGATACATAAATCAACTAATTTTTCTCCAAAACTTTTTGATGGTTTTGCACTTTCTATCCCATCATTGATATTTGTTGTGCCTGTATTATTGTCTTGTACTGTATTTTGCTGTATATCACTTGACGATGTATTATTTGAACTATTGTTTATATTACTATTTTGTTCTGTTGTATCGCTTTTACTGGAATTAATAATATTTAATCCCCATCCTATAGAACCTTGCATCTTATTTCCCTGAATAATGGAAACTGCCATAGGAAGAATGGCAATAAGTACGCCTATTATAAATGCTGTCATCAATTTTAACATATATCTAGGTCGGATAAATCGGTCAAAAAATGCAGCAACAATTGCTATACAAAACAATCCCGCAATAAATGTTCCATAAAAGTGTATGGCAATGGTCAATGAAAAGCTTAATGCTGCAAAAAATAAACTTTCTCTGCCATACATATCATAGACATTTCTATATCGAAGTTGATATCTTATTTTATTCCAAATCTTTTTTGTGTTATAGTCTACTTTATCCCATTTTAAACTCTTGGTATTTTCTTTTTCATAGAAAAAGAATTGAATTAGAAAATATATAGTTGGCATAATAAATATCATGCCATATTCTTGCGGCAAATTAGCAACATACCTTAAATAACAGTCTGTGTTTAAATAATCAACAACAATATATATAATAACCGCCGCATAAGAAGAATATCTTGATTTTGTTAAACTCTTAATCGTAGCAAACAATGCTAAATGTATATAAAGTACACTTGTCAATGTAAATAGTCTTAATAAAATATAAGTATCTATGCCAAAAACTTCATGCAGATAATAGATAATACAATGAAATCCATGCGGATATACGCCCGCTACAAATACTTTATTTTCAGACATTGCATTAATCCAATAATTATGTACTGGCAAATCAGATGCCCCATAGCCATAATTGACTAAACTGTTTGTTCCATAAAAATAACTAATAATTAATATTAAAAGTGTACCAAATATTAGTTCAACATTGTATATTTTTATAAATTTCCAGATTTTTTGAGCATATGTAACAACTATTTTCTTTAAAGTAGACCATATAATTGTCTTTAAACTTTTTGCTCCAAGTGTTCCTCTCACATGCTTATCAAGAACATTAAATACATTGATAATTGCTGTACCTATTTTTTTTCGATTGATAATAATATAAATAATAAGTTCCACACCAAAAGAAGCCAATATCAATGTTGTTTTATTGGATATTTTCATTAATTGTAATAAAAATACAATATTAATAATATATGTATTACCAACAGTCAAATAAATCATAAAACGCTCAGCAAATCTTCTGTTTGCAAACCTTTTTCCCAAAATCAGACTGGGTATTATCACTACAACAAATGTATATAAAAATAATATTAAGATTGATTGAAACGCATTGATTACTCCCATCAGATAAACCTGCCTATTTTTAACTAAATGTTCTAAAAAGCTCTAAAGTATCACTGTCAATAGTAACATCAACCTTCTTTAATTCCTCCAATGTGCTTAAGAACATTTCTCCGTCCCCTATACCATAATAATACCGAAAATAACATTTATATGTTATCAGTTCTTCCTTGTATCGATTTCGTGCTTGACCACACCATTTAAATGCCTTGTCATATTCTGAAATATCAAGCAATAATTCAACAACCCACTCATAATATTCAGGCTGCAAACATTCTTGATATTTTTCTTCCATAATATCTAACGTATCATCTACAATTTCTACCAACTGCTTATATTCTGTCGGTGGAAATACATCTTGTTTAACTGTGCTGTAAATAGTCTCTATCAACTCACAGGCATCTTTTCCTGCTTCCCCGTACTCTCTTACAATTTTATGAAGCTTATGAACCTTATTACGAAACATACCCAGCTCATCACCAAGTGCAGAAGCTGCATAGTGTGACGTCTCCGAATCTTCACTGTTTAACGCATAAGACAGCGAACCCAGTGTTTTTTTCGTATCTCTTTTTAAAATATTCATCATAAGCTGTCTTTGATTGCGGTAGTCTGATACAGCAACAGCCTCACGTATTGAGACAAAATTGCTCTCCTCATCAGCATTGCTTTTTTCTAACTGCTCAATTCGGTCTTTACTAAACACAACATCGGACAAATCCACTTCCTTATGAAAAAACAATTTCTTCATAAGAATGCCACAGCCAAAAAATGCTATTACTATAATTGGACAACTTACTAATATTAATAGTACATCAATAATATTAAAAAACATCATTACCCTCTCTATATATTATATTCTGGTAATCATTTCATAACGCAGACCTAAATCTTTAATTCGCTTTGCCACATATGTTGCATCGGTAGAATTGGTATTCGCAAGCAAAATATATAAATGGCTGTCATTTAAGCTTCCTAAATAATCAGTTGTTCTAAGAAGTTTTGCCATTTTTTCTCCTGCTTCATTTAAAGTCATCATATCGTCAACACTTACTCTAATAATAGAACAGTCCGCCAAATGCTTTTGTCTTGCAGCTACAAACGCATTGACAAGTGTTCTAAACGCGTTTGGTTCAAGTACTCTTGTTCCTTCAATATATCGCTCACTCTCAAGCATATTAATATATCTATCCGCCTTAATAACAGCATTTTGAATAATATAACTGATAACTTTTAAACGGTTGGATTGTGACAGATTCATTCTCTCAAGAGGCATATCCCACAACATAATGATAGAGTTTAATTCATTATTTTCTGAAATAGCAACTGCCATCAGAGGATAATCTCTCAACAGCTTTCGATTCATAAATACTCTGCCTTGCTTGAGTTCCTCATACATATCATCATATTTTGTATATTCTATTGAGTTTCCTAACTTTCGTGCATTATCTGAAGTCATAGACATCAATCGTGCAAAAGACCTGTTTGATACGTTATAAATAGCCACATCTTTGCATCCCATAAGCTGAGACACCACTTCCGCCGCATGGAAGTAAACTTCTTCTGGAGCATCGCTGTCTAATGTTGATGTAATCTCAAAAATCTTGCCTAAACTTTCACTTTGATTGATAACCTGCGTTTCAAGTTCATCTTTTATCTTGACATTAATTGTATTAATATCTTCCACATCTTTTAATCGACTGCCTAAATATGCTGATTCATCTAATTTATCATCTTTAATTAATTTTATCTTATCCCGCAGATAACCTACGCTCATACCCACAATAATCAACTGAGCAATCCACACATATGTATTGTAATCTAACATAATATCAAAACCAGTACGACCATATGCCTGTCTAAACATATATCCCGCCACGGATAATATTGCTGAAAATGCAGCCTGTTGCTGACCATAAACCAACGCAGCTAAAATAACAAATAACAGGTAGGGGTCTAGTTTTGCAAAATATGCACTCCCAGTCACTCGGTTATTAATCATAAAAAATGGTATAAATAAAAGGATATTTTCAATAAATGGTAAAATCGCTAAAATAAGTGGTTTAAACTTTTGCCACATTCTTTTAACAAAGCTATCTGGCTTTACTTCCTCTGCAATAAATCGCTCTGGCTTTTCTTTAAAAAGCTTAATGGTCTCATCAACACAAGCTTTAGGATTCTTAAAAATACTTACCTTCAACTGGGTTGAAAGGTCTACCGCTTCAATTGCAAAATCATCCTGTGTAACTCTTGGATTTTCAATAGTTTTGCACTGTTTGTTTAACGCCTCACACACCATCTTTACAACAGCCGACGTTGATATGATCTTATCCGACTGCAACACAAATAATCCTTCATCTAAATGCGTTGTGCAAGAGACATTATATAACGCCATAACCATATCGGCTATATATAAAGGAGAATATCCCATCTGGCGAATTGTTATGGTATTTTTTTTATATCCTTCTACCAGCATCTTTGCACAGTCTCCCATAACTTCTGAAGGATTAGCAGGCAACAGACATAAATTATTAACACGAAGCGATATAACATCACTCATTGTACTATTTCTAAAATTACCGCATATATTTTCACCTTTTTTGACAGCATACGCTTTAAATAACTGTGAATTTTTTATATAATTGTCATCATCGTCTTTTTTTTCATGCGCAAGCTCACGAAACTTTTGCTCTGTAATATCTTCAATATCATCGGAAGACAGATAAATAAAACGCCCATGCCCCAAAACATAAAACGCATTTAAAAAATTATATAATCCATTGCCAAACTCTATCGTCTCACTATATCCATTTTCCCAATGAAAACTGGTATCAAAAGCCCCTGTAAAAATAGTAATATCAGGATTTACACTCTCAAACACTTCCTTTATATAAGCATTATCATATGCAAATCCATACGATTCATAAACCCTGCTAAAGCCGCCCTTTTTTTCACTCTTTTGTCTGGAAAGCGTATATACTCTAGCCCCTTCTTTACTAAACTTTTGAATAATCTCTGTACTAACCGTTCCGGTTCCGCCTATAATTAATACTCTCATTATTTCCTCAATCCGCTATTAACCAGCATATTTACAAATGACTCTGTATCGTTTAAAGCTTCCTCATATGATATGTCATACTCTTTCACCATATGATTTGCAACATCTTCTTTGGAATATCCTTTTTCCAAAAGCTCATACATCTTGGCTCCTGTTTCATTTAGTATAATAGGGTTTTGATATTCTAAAATAGCATCACCTGTTCTTACAATCCAATATGAACCAGCAGCCTTCCTTATATAAGTATTATTATCCAGTTTCATTACCATTTCCTTATACCAACAAAAGCTCTCGGCCTATTGGCAAAGAGCTTATTTTTTAATAATATTATATTACAAATACCTATTATTGTAAAGAATTCATTATTTCCATTGTGCGTTATATAAATCAGCATAGAATCCTTGTTTTTCTAGTAATTCTTCATGATTGCCCTGCTCAATAATATCTCCGTCTTTCATAACGAGTATTAAATCTGCATCTTTAATAGTAGATAATCGGTGGGCAATAATAAAACTGGTTCTTCCTTTCATCAAATTATCCATCGCTTTTTGGATTTGATGTTCTGTACGTGTATCAACAGAAGAAGTTGCCTCATCAAGAATAAGAACAGGATTATTGGCAAGAATTGCTCTTGCTATTGTCAATAATTGTTTTTGACCTTGACTTACATTACTTGCATCTTCATTGAGTTCCATCTGATATCCGCCAGGAAGCGTCTCAATAAAATGATTGGCATAAGCAGCTTTTGCAGCTCTAATAACCTCTTCATCGGTCGCATCCAGTCTTCCATATCGTATATTTTCCATAATGGTATCTTTATACAGCCATGTGTCTTGAAGAACCATTCCAAATGCATCGCGCAGTTCACGTCTATTAAAGTCTTTAATATTATGTCCATCTAATAAGATTGCGCCATCATTTACATCATAAAATCGCATAAGCAATTTTACCATCGTTGTCTTTCCAGCACCTGTTGGTCCTACAATAGCAATTTTTTGTCCAGGTTTTACTTTTGCTGAAAAATTATGAATAATAATCTGGTCTTTTTTATAGCCAAACTGAACATTTTTAAATTCCACAGCGCCATTAATATTGTCAACTTTCACTGGGTTTGCAGCAATCTGCTCTTCTTCTTCCTCTGAGAGAAATTCAAAAACACGCTCCGAAGCCGCCGCCATAGATTGAACCTGATTAATTACTTGAGCAATTTGTGTAATTGGCTGTGTGAAATTTTTAACATATTGAATAAATGCTTGAATATCACCAATTGTAATGGTTCCATTAATCGCCATAAAACCGCCTGCCAGCGCAACGCTTGCATAGCCTAAATTTCCGACAAACATCATAACAGGATGCATCATGCCAGAAAAAAACTGTGACTTCCAAGCTGATTTATACAAAATATCATTTGTCTCATTAAATTTTTTAATCATATCCTCTTCTTTATTAAACGACTTTACAACAAGATGACCGCCATAAGTCTCTTCAATTTGTCCATTAATGCGCCCAAGATATTCCTGCTGTGTCTTAAAAAACTTTTGAGATTTCTTAACAACAAGGGATACAAGAAATGCAGAAATTGGCAAAATAACTAAAGCAATCAATGTCATCCAAAACGATATACTTAACATCATTATCAAAACACCTATCATGGTAGCAACGGATGTAATAATCGTTGTAATACTCTGATTTAACCCTTGCCCTAAGGTATCAATATCGTTTGTTATCCTTGAGAGAACCTCTCCATATGTTCTGCTCTCAAAATACTTCATTGGCATACGATTAATTTTCTCAGATATTTCCTTACGTAGTTTATAACATACTTTCTGTGTAATTTCTGTCATAATCCAGCCCTGTAAAAAGCTAAATAATACACTGACAAGATATAAACCTAAAACAAAAAGCAATATCTGGGCAATTTTATCAAAATTCATACCGCCTGTGCCAGATATTTTTGCCATCAAGCCATTAGAAAGCTCTGTTGTCGCTTTTCCTAATGTCTTTGGTCCTATAACATTAAAAATTGTCGCTACTGTTGCAAATATAATAACTACAAATATCGCAATTTTATAGTTTCCTATATATTTGATTAGCTTTCCGATAGAGCCTTTAAAATCTTTAGCCTTTTCAGGTATAGCCCCCGGTCCGCCGCCATGTCTTCTTGAAGGAGTTTTTATTTCTTTACTGCTCATTATCCTTACCTCCCTCTATATCTAATTCTTTTTCAGACATCTGTGACCTTGCAATCTGCTGATATACCTCGCAATTTTTCATAAGTTCACGATGTGTTCCTTTGCCAACAATTCTGCCATCATCCATAACAAGAATCTGGTCTGCATAAATAATGGTACTAACTCTTTGTGCCACAATAATCATGGTGCTTTCTTTCATTTTCTCTGAAAGAGCTTTGCGCAGCGTGGCATCCGTTTTTAAATCCAATGCCGAGAAACTATCATCAAATATATAGATTCTTGGATTTTTTGCAATTGCTCTGGCAATAGCCAATCGTTGTTTTTGCCCGCCTGATACATTTGTACCACCCTGTGCAATATGAGCTTCATATTGTTCTTCTTTGCTCTCAATAAAATCTGTTGCCTGTGCTATACTTGCCGCTTCCTTTATATCGTTATCTGTAGCATCATCTTTTCCAAATCTTAAATTACTGGCAATCGTACCTGAAAAAAGAACACCTTTTTGAGGAACATATCCGATTTCACTCCGCAAATCTTGCATTGAGATGTCTCTTACATCATAGCCATCAATTGTAATAGAACCTTTTGTCACATCATAAAGACGAGGTATCAAATTAACTAATGTTGTTTTGCCGCAGCCTGTACTACCTATAATGGCAGTTGTTTTTCCTGGTTCTGCAACAAAACTGATATCTTCAATTGCATCCGTTTTTGCACCTGGATAACAAAAATGAACATGGTCAAATACAACAACGCCCTTCTTGTCTTTTATAGACTTTGGATTTGTTTTATCCATAACGGATGATTTTTGATTTAAAACTTCATCAATTCTGTTTGCAGATACAATCGCTCTTGGCATAAATATAGACATCATTGTCAACATAAGAAACGACATAACAATCTGCATTGTATATGTTATAAATGCTGTCATTGAACCAACCTGCATAACACCTTCGTCAATTCGATGTGCTGCAACCCATATAATTAATACATTAATGCCATACATAATTAAAGTCATAGCAGGCATCATAAAGGTCATTACTCGGTTGGTAAAAAGCATAGTCTTTGTAAGATTTTTGTTGGCATTATCAAACCGTTCTTCTTCCTTTTTTTCACGCCCAAAGGCACGGATAACAGACAAGCCAGTAAGTATTTCTCTGGATACAAGATTTACTGCATCGACAAGTTTTTGCATTTGCTTAAATTTTGGCATCGCTATCATCATCAGTAAAAGAACAAGACACATGATAGAAGCTACTGCCACCGCGATAACCCACTCCATTCCAGAATTGGTATTCATCACCTTAATAATTCCGCCAATTCCAAGTATAGGAGCATAAGCAACCATTCTTAAAGAAAGAACGGTTACCATCTGAATTTGCTGAATATCGTTTGTCGTTCTTGTTATAAGAGAAGCCGTTGAAAACTTGTCCATCTCAGCATTAGAAAACGACATAACATTTTTGTATACACTGACACGCATATCACGTCCTATACCAGCCGCAACTTTTGAGGCTGCCAAGCCTACAAGAACTGTTGTAACAGCTATCAATAACGCCATGACAACCATCTTGCCGCCCGCTATAAGCAAATATCTTGTCTGAATGGAATGAATGTCAAGTCCTGCTAATGTATCTTGCTTTACAGCATAAGAAACACCCATAGCATGTACAAAAGATTCTCCCATTGTATCAATTGTTTTCTGCGTATTTTCCCTTACCTGTTGTACAACCTCATCAGGCACAGCACCCATCATGGAAACTTGCTGCATCTGTGCCGCATCTGCTTCTTCCATCTGACCAACAATCAATAAAGGCAATACCAATAAAGAATCATACTCGTCTAGTTTCTTTTCACTTTTTTCCTTACATCGATAAATATCGTTATCTCGTTGATATAAGGAAATCCATTGTTCCTTTTCTTGTGTAGTCATAAACAATTGCGCCTTTTCATATTCCGAAGCTACGATTGCTTCTGGAATGATGTGCTTTACCCCACTATTTTGGATACCTGTATCAATAATATCCGATGTGTACTGAGGAAGTGCAAGGTCACACACAGCCTGTAATATTAACAATAGAACAATAATAACAATTGTTTTCCAATACGGCTTCAGGTTTTTAATTATCCTACCCATTCTCTCACTCCATTTCTATTATAAAATTACTACCGCTTTGCAACTATACTAAACAATCATTCCTACTCTTTGCAAGTTTATTTTACAAAAATAGAAGTCCTTTTAAAAACGATACATTTTTATACAACCTGTCTTGCCTGAAAACGCTTTTTATATGCGATAATAAACAAAACAATCGATAATGCCGCCGCTATATAATCTGTCAATGGCTGTGTCAAAGCCAGATTTTGTGGTGTATTGCTTATTAAACTAATCGTTATCAAAATTGGAAAATAAATAATTCCCTGACGACTTACGGACAAGATTAATGATGGTATGGCAGCTCCCATTGATTGAATAGCATTCATAAAGATAAATAAAATACCAAGTATTGGTCCAGACAATATATAAATTCTTGAAAATGAAAATCCATATTGAAAGGCTTGTTCATCTTCCAAAAATGCAGTTACTAGAGGTGCCGCTCCAAAATAACAAATCACGGTCATAATTGCACTTAATATCAATCCAAATACAATGGAAAACTTTAGTACAGCAAGATACCTCTTTTTGTTTCCCGCTCCAAAGCAATATCCTAACAATGGCTGAATACCTGTACCTACACCAATAAGCAGCATAACTGCAATCATATTGACCTTCATAGCAACACCAAGCCCTGCCACTGCCATATCTCCATGCTGCATCATAAATTTATTGATTATAATATTAGAAGTACTCATAAGGATACTATTTAATGATGCGGGAATACCAATGGAAAATACACCTATTAATATCTTCTTTTTTGCAGAATAATCTTTTAGTCGAATCGATAACATAGATTTTTTAGAGACAAGATGCATAATGTAAAATACTGCTGAAAAAACATTGCCAAGAACTGTAGCTATTGCAGCACCAGCAACATTCCAGCCAAACGCTAAAATCATAATAGGGTCTAGCACAATATTAATCAAATTGCCAATAATCATGCCCATCATTGCTTTTGTTGCCTGACCTTCTGCTCGGATAATATTACTAAAGGCATTACTTATAATAAGAAATGGTATGCCCAAAGCAACAATTGTCAAATACTGCGCTGCATATTCAATTGTATCATCACTGGCTCCAATCGCTCTGCATATAGGGGTGTTAAAAATCCATATAACAATCATTGAAACAACACCAACTACCAAGCTTGTCCAAAAACTAAAGGAAGAAGTACGCTTTGCTTCTTCTTTTTTACCTTCACCCAACATTCTGCTAATTAAACTGGTTGAGCCAATACCAAATAACATGCCCACCGCCATAAATAACAAGAATGCTGGTGTCGCCACAGAAACTGCCGCAACCATATAAGCATTTTTTGTTTGACCTATAAAAAATGTGTCCGCCAAATTATATACTAATACCATTATCATACTTACAATAGAAGGAATGACATTAGTAAGTACTGCCTTAGGAACTGGCGCATCCCTAAATATTTGTTGTGTTTTGTCTTGCATATCAATCCAACTCCATTCTAAATTTTTGTTTCTATTTTGAGAGACTGTTTACTATCATATCACAATTTTTTAAAAATGTTTAGTAATATTATGGGAAATCTATAAATTTTTTATAAACAACATATTTGGCAAAATTCTTTTAAATTGCAATTTCCTATAAAATACGCAAAAAACTGTTGTAAAGCAGAAATTTTACATCAGATATAAAATTCTCTAAATAGATAACAATTATAGTTGATGTTAAAATAACTTTTTACAACAGTCCATATTTACAAAATATTAAATTTCCTAACACAATTTATTTTATTATATAAATCAAAAATATATTATCGAATACATATATACACAAGATAAACAACATACATCAATAACATAATAATACCTTCTATTCTGCTTATCTCTTTTTTGGTCCAGCCAAATACCCATACAAATATACTCATTATAATCAAAATAACAATATCAATAATATTGTCCATCATAAATGCAACAGGGCTTATCACTCCTGATATACCAAGCACAAAGAGAATATTAAAAATATTGGAACCTATGACATTTCCTAATGCCATATCCACTTCATTTTTCTTGGCAGCAACAATCGATGTAACCAATTCTGGAAGAGATGTTCCAAGCGCAACAACTGTCAAACCAATCAATGTTTGAGATAATCCCAATTTTCCTGCAACAACAGATGCTCCATCAACAACAAAATCGCCTCCATATTTAATTGCAACTGCACCGCCAACAATATAAAGAATAGTTTTCCATACAGGAATCACTTTATACGCTTCCTCTTGTGATATATCTGTTCTAGCCTTTTTAGCAGATATAATCATCCATATAAGATATACAACAAATATAGTCACAAGTATAATACTGTCTATATGTCCAAGTTCCATTTGCAGATACCCTAATCCAAGTAAAAGAATGGCACATATAATAGAAAATGGAAATTCCTTTTTAAACACTTTTGTATTAACTGCTAATGGCGCAAACAAAGCACATGCCCCACATACCACCATTAAATTAAAAATATTAGAACCTACAGCATTGCTGATAGCTAATGTATTATTATTATTTATAGAAGCTGTCACACTAACCGCACATTCTGGCAGACTTGTACCCATAGCAACGATAGTCAACCCAATTACTATTGATGGAACATGTAATCTCTTTGCTACTGAGGAACTTCCATCTACAAAACAATCCGCACCTTTAATTAGCAATACAAATCCTAAAAGTAAATATACTACAGCCTTAAATATTTCCATATCAATCCCCCATTTCTGCGCTGCTTTTTGCACAAAGACTCTTAACTCTCTATATTAGCATTTTTTATTTATTTAAAACTGCAAGCACTAGCCATCTATTCTTAGGCTGATTTCCATTAGCACATGTAGAGAGTGTAATAATACAATCATCTTCCTTTATCTCAACCGATTCATCCCAAATCATTTGCGTTCCTATATCCTTTGCATCGGACAAAAAATCCTGCATCTGCTCATTATTCTCAAATTTATATTGATACATAATATGGACATCTGTAAATTGAAATGCTGCAAATATTGTATACTTTAGATTTTTTCCTTCCATATAAATATTAATTTCATTATACTCATCAAAAAATTCTTTATCTTCATACTTATGAAGCTGTGAAAACATCGTATTGTCAATAAGATTATGTCCATAGATAAGTGTATTTCTATCTTCGAATGTATTGGTATTATAATGTTGTACAAACAATGTACCATGATAGTCATATTCCCCTTCTATGGTGCGATTGAGATAATACTCATCTTCATCATAAATAATAGGATAATCAATATTTGTACCCGGTATATTAATATAAGCAAAAACCTCACTGTTAATATCCTTAAATTCCGAAAAATCCATTGTTGTTGTAGGTTCTTCTGTCGATGTAGACACTGTCGTTGTGTTATTGGTTGTTTTTGTAGCATTTCCTACAGGCTCAACAACCTTTTTATCACTATATATTAAAAACACTAGGGTTATTGATAACATAAAAACAATTCCTATAATAGCTATAATACCATATTGTTTTTTTCTGTCATTAAAATGATTCCATTTTTCACTCATTCTTCTTTCTACTCCAAAACATTCTATTGTCAAAGCGGATATTCACAATCCGCTGTACTACTTGCTCATAATGTCATATTTATCAACCAAGTCATTCCATTTTATTTTTCATATGCTCATATATTTTTTTATATCTTTTATCAATATAATCAATTAACAGCTTGATACACTCATCTAAATTGAGCTTGT
Organism: uncultured Lachnospira sp.; assembly: GCA_910587485.1. Lineage (GTDB taxonomy): Bacteria > Bacillota > Clostridia > Lachnospirales > Lachnospiraceae > Lachnospira. The sequence goes on along the minus strand of CAJUKN010000024.1, from coordinate 10,280 downwards.
TGCTATTTACTGTCAAATCATAATTTCTGGAATCACCTCGTTTGTAATCACAGTGTGTATTGTGATACTCCTTTCGTCTCCAGCCTTTTTTTCTTATCATATAAATAGCTTCACTTCTTGTAAGATGCTCTGCTATCTCATGTCCCAAACTTCCAAACTCTCGGCTAATTGATATAATAAACTGTTCCATAAAAATAACCATGTCTTTCCATAACCTGCGAATTAAATCTTATTTAGCTTAACCCTCAAAGCGCAGTATAAGACTAACATCCATTCTTTTATAAATATCGAATATACACTAAAATTGTAGTTAAAAGCAACACAATCATTGTTGCTGGAACCATTACTTTACAATATCGTCCCCATTTTATAATATGTCCATTTTTTGTAGCTGTTGCAATCCCTACAACATTAGCTGATGCTCCAATAGGTGTTGCACTTCCACCAATATCTGTCCCCATTGCCAAAGTCCATGCCAACACCGATAAATGAATACCTTGTGTAATAGCAAGATTGTTAATAACAGGAATCATTGTTGCTGCAAATGGTATATTATCAATAAAGGCACTGGCAACTGCTGATATCCAAATAATAATTGCTAACATAATATAAAAATTGCCGCCGCTTATCTTTCCTATCATATTAGATATCAATGTAAGGATACCTGTCCTTTCAAGTCCTCCAACGACAACAAATAAACCTACAAAAAATAATAATGTTTTATAATCTACCTTTTTTAACAATATAATTGCTGATTTGCCTGCAACAATTAATGTAAGTAT
>CAJUKN010000024.1:0-9488 GCA_910587485.1 uncultured Lachnospira sp. | reverse complement strand
CGCTATAAATGCCCCAATGAATGCTACTGAAAGACCAGTCATTGCATGTGTCACTAACAATACTATAGCTAATATAAATATACAAGTACTTATTACAAATCCTTTTTTACTCTTAATTGCCGATTCTGGTGATGGAAGGGCTGCTAAATCTATCTGTTGTTCCTTATTTTTTGATAATTCTTTTCTAAATACAAGATAAAAATATAAAACCACAAAAATAAGACAAATACCTGAAATCAAACCAGTATTGGTCACAAAATCTGCAAATGAGTAGCCCAATGATGTTCCAATAATAATATTGGGAGGGTCTCCACACATTGTTGCAGAACCGCCAAGATTTGCACAAAACACTTCTGATAAAATCATTGGAATGGGATTAAACTTTAACAATTGTGATAATTCAATGGTAACAGCCGCCAAAAAAAGAATAACAGTAATACTATCAATAAACATGGCAAGAAAAGAGGATAAAATCATAAATGTTATAAAAATAGGTACGACCTGATACTTGACAAGTCGAGCTATCCTCATACAAAGCCACCTGAAAAAGCCAACATGCGCCATACCTTCCACCATAATCATCATGCCTGCAATAAATATAATGGTTGACCAGTTGATACCACTTGTAATTTCTGAGGATTTTCCTGCCGAATACCAAAATTGTAATTCAAATATACTTTTTATATTTAATGTATCTATAATTGCCTGTAAACTATGAAGCCCTATGCCAAAAACAGAAATCAATGTAATAGCTGCACATATTAAAGTAATTATGTAACGCTCCCACTTATCAATAATAACCAAAATAAACATTACTAAAAATATTGTTATTGCTAAAATCTGTGCTAACATTATTTTTCCCCCTCTTATCATAGCATGAATTGTTTGCTTTTCAAACAACTGTCATTAAGTAAAGAAATTTTCTTCTCTTACTCGTCACATGAGTGGATGTTGTAATAACAATTCATCTTTTTATATGTTTACTGTATATAAAAAACGCCGCATGAATGAAAATATCCACTGCGGCAGCTAATATGTCTTATAAACTTATCATTTTTTAAATCCATGTATTAATCTTTATTTACTTAAGTTATTATTGCTTTTTTATCTAAGAATCAATAGAACCAGTATACCAAGCAAAATCCTATACCAGCCAAAAACTTGAAAATCATGTTTTTTAATATATTCCATAAGAAATTTTATTACAAAAATTGATACAACAAATGCTATCAATGTTCCTATTATAAGAATTGCTATCTCTGAAGTTGTAATTGTAACTCCCGCAGCTACATATTTTACAGCCTTCAAAAGACTTGCCCCAAACATAACAGGTACCGCTAAAAAAAATGTAAATTCTGCGGCTGTTGCTCTGGATACGCCAATTAATAATGCTCCAATAATCGTTGCTCCTGAACGCGAAGTTCCCGGAAAGACTGCAGCAAGCACTTGAAATAATCCAATTATAACTACTGCTTTATATGTCAAATCACTAATACTACACATAATTGGTTGGGAATCTTTTTTATATCGTTCTACAAGGATAAACAAGACACCTACCACAATCAATGCAATTGCTACTGGGATAGGGTGATAAAACAACTCATCAATTTTATCATCAAACAAAACCCCTACAATAGCTGCTGGTACACAAGCAATTACTATCTTTATCCACATTTCAAGTGCACCTTCTTTAAAAGACAGGCTTTTTTGAGGTGAATTTTTAACCTTTTTCGTACAAAACGGCCACAGTTTGTTCCAAAATAAGAGAACTACAGCCATAATCGCACCAAGTTGAATAACGACCTCAAACATCTTATAAAATTCATCAGATACATTGAGATGAACAAATTGGTCTACCAATATCATATGTCCTGTACTGCTTATGGGCAGCCATTCTGTAATACCCTCAACAATACCAAATAAAATTGCCTTTAGTACCTCAATAAACATATTCATTCCTCATTTCTTTGCTTATCGCCAATTTAGAATAATATATTCAGTTTTTGCATAGGTATTCCTGTGAATCCATGACTTTTAGCATCTTTGTATCTCTTCTTCTATATTTTCCACTTTTAGTCAACTGCCTTGCTTTCACAGTATCACACTGCATAATATGAAACATATTGCGTACTCGTTCCTTAAGCCCTTCATCATAAAGTGGTGCTGCAATTTCAACACGCCGTTCCATATTTCGTGTCATAAAATCAGCAGATGCTATAAATATATGGTCTCTTTGTGCCGTTCCAAATATATATATTCTTGAATGTTCCAAAAACCTTCCAACAATACTAATTACAGATATATTTTCTGTATATCCCTTGATATCTGGCACCAGACAACAAATTCCCCGCACAATAAGCTGAATTTGCACGCCCTCTTTAGAACACTCAATTAATTTATCAATTATTTCCTTATCTGTCAATGAATTTATCTTAATTCCTATAAATCCTGCCATTCCTTGATGAACAGCCTCAATTTCCTGATTCATATATTCAAGGATTTTATCTTTCATACTTCTAGGAGCGACCAATAAATGTTTGGTATCATAAATAAACTCTCCCATACATAACTTAGAAAAGACAGTAGCCGCCTCTATCCCTATATTTCTATCAGCAGTCATCAAAGACAAATCGGTATAAAGCTTTGCTGTTTTTTCATTGTAATTACCTGTGCCTATCTGTGTAATATATCGTACCTTATTCTTTCCCTGATATGTGATAACACACATTTTAGAATGAACCTTTGTATGGTCTAAGCCATAAATCACTCTACAGCCTGCTTCTTCTAGCACCCTTGACCACCCAATATTATTTTCTTCGTCAAACCTTGCTCGAAGTTCAACCAAAACAACCACTTCTTTTCCATTTTCAGCAGCATTAATCAATGTCTCTACTATTTGAGAATTTTTTGCTACTCTATATAAGGTCATCTTAATTGATATAACATTTTCATCTTCTCCAGCTTCGGACAAAAGTTTAATAAATGGGTTCATACTTTCATATGGATAACATAAAAGCCTGTCTGCTTTCTCAATCTGACTTATAATAGAAGTTGCAGGTGCAAAATCACGTGCAATTCTTGGAATGTGTCTATTATAAAACAATTCCTTATTGCCTCTTAACTTATCTCTTATTTCAAATATAAATGAAAATTCCAAAGGCGACTGTGAATAAAAAATCTGTCTTTTTTTCAACATCAATTTTTCTTGCAGTAATTGGATAATCCATTCATCGCTTGTTTTATAACATTCTAATTTTACCGGTTGAAGCATTTTTCTTTTTTTAATAAGCTTTTCCATGCTCTTTCGATAATCTGCATCTTCATTATCTAATGCTTCATCTACATCAATATCCGCATTTCTTATAATCCTTATTAATGAACTGCTTTTAATTTGATAATTAATAAATATCTTTGGCATAAAATGTAATATCAAATCTTCTACAAGTATATATCGATTAGGGTCGGACAATACAGGAATCAATCTTTTTAATATGCCATTACTACATGGCACAAACGCTATTTTTTCATGTTTTCCCGAACAAATTGCAGCAACTGCATATATTTCTTCATTATTTAAAAAAGGAAAAGACTGTTTTTTGCCAACAACTTGAGGTGATAAGACAGGCAATATGGAATCTTGAAAATATTTTTGTAAATATATCATATCTTCATATTTTATTTTGTTAATATCTACAATTTCCATATGATGTTCTTTTAATGCTTCTATTATTTTATCATATGTTTTATCTTTCTTTTCTGTAAGTCGTCGCGTTTCTTTAAATATATGGTGTAATTGTTGTTTCACCGTCATATTTGTTTTATTATCTTTTTTATCCTTTTTATTTTTAGAGTATATTAATTGGTCATAAAAAGAGCCTACCCTTATCATATAAAATTCATCTAAATTTTTTTGAAAGATGGAGGCAAACGACATTCGCTCACATAATGGAACTTTTACATTTCTGGCTTCATCTAATATTCTTTCATTAAATTTAAGCCATGAGAGTTCTCTATTTTCATAATATGGATGCTTTTGCCTATATTTTGGAATCTTATTGTATTTACTATAGTTGTTTCCCATGTATTGTCACTTCCTTAAGAAATATATTTTATAGATATATTTCCCAAATATGACAATATCTATTCATTTTCTACAATATCTTCTCCATTCCAATTTTTTGAGGCACCAAACCACATTTCTTATAAAATTGCATTGCATTTTTGTTACAACTCCAAACATTTAAAGTAACATTATAGCATCCTGATTTTCTTGCATAATCAACAACATATTCATACAGTGACTTTCCTATATGAGTGCCTCTGCTCTTTTCATCAACACACAAATCATCAATATACATAGATTTAATATCTGTAAGTATATTATCATCAATATGTTGTATATACTGACAAAAAGCATAGCCCAAAACTGCCCCATCTCTATCTACTGCAACAAATATTGGTTTCATATCATCATCAATTATTGCTTTTAACTCTTTATCTGTATACTTTTTTGTATTTCCCTTAAATAAATCAGGTCTTTGGTTATGATGCACTGTCAATACTTGCAGCAATAACTGATTTATCCCTGTCATATCACTTTCTTTTGCTCGTCTAATTTTCATACTTTTTCTCATTTCTGACACAAATTTTGTGATTGAAAATTTCAGTTTTCAATCTTTTCCTTCATACTTCTCACTGTAACGCCTCTATCAGCCCTTTAATACCTTCGGTATCATATATTTTTTTATAATATTCAACCTCATTTCCAATCAATGAATCAATCACCTTCATACCTAATAATTCTACAGGTGCCTTATCATCTGTCATTATATAATTTCCAGAATGATACGGTTCTAAATGACTGTTCACTCTACTCATTAACGCTTGAAGTTCTGTATTCTTTTCAAGATTTATATTCATATGAAATATATTCATCAAGTCTTTATTGCCTGCAAATAATTCTCGATTTGTAGAACCAGACACATCCACTGTATATACATCACTAAACACATAAGCTATTGTATCCGATAAATATTGACTAATATTGCCCTCCTGTGTTGAACGCATATTCATATTAACAACCATCACCCCATCATCATTCAAGTGTTGTTTTACCATTGTAAAAAATTCTATAGTTGACATTTGAAAAGGAATTGTAATATCTTGATATGCATCAACCATAATAATATCATACTTTTTGTCAATCGCCTGTAAATAAGCCCTTCCATCATATGTTGTCACATTCACATTATCTGAAAGTTCAAAATATTCATATGCCAATTTTGTAATTTTCTCATCAATTTCAACGCCTTCTATAGTGACATTATCAAAATGATGGTTGAGTTGTGTTGAAAATGTGCCTGTTCCATTGCCAAGTATTAAAACATCTATATTATTTTTATGATAAATATCTGCCATATAAGCAGATGCAAGCGCATAGTCATAATACATACCTGTCAAGCTGTTATCCTTTACAAACATAGACTGCACGCCAAATAAAACATTGGTAGAAAGAATAACCTCATTATCATTTTCTTTAACTTGCAGATAATTATATATAGACTCACCTTCATATACAAGATTACTCTCCCAAAATGCAAACGCTGTGGAATGTCCAAAAATACAGCATATAAGAAATAAAACAGCACCTACTATCAATTTTTTTGCCATTATCTTTGACGATAAAAAATAAATAAAAGATAATATCAACAAAATTGCTGCAAAAACTAAAAAAGTAATCGAAGTCCCCAAGCTGGTATTGTTACAAATGTAGGTAAAAAAGTACCTATAATACTTCCAATGGTATTAAATGCACCTAAATTTCCAACTGTTTTGCCATTATCTTCAAGACTGTCTACAGAATATTTTACCAATGAAGGTGTTACTGTCCCAAGCAAAAATAATGGAAATACAAAAATAACCATACAGGCTGCAAATGCCGCCCAGACCAGAAAATTGCTGTTGACTGTAAAGATAAGCACTGCCGAAATGCCAATAATAATATATTTTCCAACAACTGGAATCAATGCAATCCAAATGGCAGCAATAATAATTCTTCCATAAAGCTTGTCTGGATTCGGATTTTTATCGGCTGACCTTCCGCCAAATATATTGCCTAAAGCCATTGCTATCATAATTGTACCAATAATAATTGTCCAGACTATCTGCGAAGAACTAAAATAAGGCGCAAGTAATCTACTTGCACCAAGTTCTACTGCCATTACGGACATTCCTGAAAAAAATTCTGTTATGTACAAAAAAATCTTATTTTTTAAAATAGGTCTTTCTTTCATATTAATCCTCATTTCTGCGCATGTCTTTTGCACATTAGCGAGTTTGTGTCAAGTGTACGCAGACACAAATCTTGCGGGACTGTTGCAAAATAGAAAACTTATGCTATATGTAGCAGTTATAACGATAAAATAAAACTATATATAGTACTTGAAATCCTTTTTGCAACAGCCTCTAATAACGCCTTTTTATATATAAATTAATAAAATTTATATAATTTTCGCATTATTATACTAAAATATCATACCAAATACAAGCAAAACCTATACTCCTAAAGCCATAATCAAAATTCCAGTCACCATAAAACAAAGCCCTATAAATGATTTTTTACAAAGTTTTTCTCCAAATACTATATAAGAAAATATTACAGTTACTAAAATACTTAATTTATCAATGGACACAACAACACTGACCACTCCATTTTGAATAGCATAGTAATAACACAACCATGACGCTCCTGTAGCCAACCCAGACAATACTATGTAAATAAATTCTTTTTTATCAATTACTTTTAAATTTTTATGCTTTCCTTTGGCAAAAACAATACTCCAAGACATTAAAAGAACAACGATTGTGCGAATTGCTGTACCTAAATTAGATTCTACATTAGAAATTCCAATTTTTGCAAGAACGGACGTAAACGCAGCAAATATGGCAGAAAGCACAGCGTAAATAATCCATTTATTATTTTTACTAATCTTCTTGCTTTGTTTGTTTTCTATCATTAAAAATATTCCAACTGCAAGAAGAAAAGTTCCCAACAGCTTTATTTTTAAATGATTGGTTTCTTGAAATAAAATAATTGCAAGCAATACCGTCAAAATTGTACTTGATTTGTCAATTGGTACAACTTTATTTACATCACCTATAGACAATGCTTTAAAATAACATATCCATGATGCTCCTGTTGCAAACCCTGACAATACTAAAAAAATAAACGATTTCAAATCTATTTCTGTAATTGTTTTCGTTGCATGAACTACAAATACCATACACCATGCTGATAATAAAACAATAATTGTTCTAATTGCTGTTGCAATATCAGAATCCGTTTTTTTAATTCCACACTTAGCAAAAATAGATGTAAGTCCTGCAAAAAAAGCAGATAAAACTGCCATTAAAAACCACATAATCATTCTCTTTTCAATATAAATAATAGCTTAATCAAGCAGATATTCCCAATCTGCTTGACTGCGTGCTTCTAACCTCCTTGCATTGCCACTTGATGGCATTTTTTTACAGGCAAGTTGAACTCTTTTTTTAGCCATCTTGCCTGATAAGGGTAAATTTTTTATCTTGCTATATTTTATAATAACTATATTAAAATCATAGCAAAAAATTCAAGTTATAACAACTGTTAGTTTCTAATTTTCTGTTATCCAAAATGGATAGAATTATACGCACAATATTTCAATATTTAACAAAGATGATGTGTATCTACTATAGATATAAAAATCCCCATAAAATATATAAGCCAATAAGCTCAAATATTTTATGGGGATTAATATAGTCATTAATGTCGCATTTTATCATTAGACAAAATATTCTAAAAATTACATTGTTGCTTTATAACTACAAGAATACTTGTCCTTTGCCTCTTGAATTTTTTGATTTTGCGCTTCAGGTGTTGGATATAAACCTCTTGAATGCATCATATTAAACACTTCATTTTGAATATCATGTTCTTTCTCTAAAAGATTTAACATAACATCTCTTACATTATCGTGTACACATTCATTAGAATACATATTGTAATCATTTGTGGCTGTTTTTGATGAAGTTAACGCATCACCTAATATTTCTTTATCTGTATAAATTTCCATAAAATCCTCCATTCTTGCACAGTGGGTAAGTTTAACAAGCTGTTGACAATCTGAATATAAACACAAGTTTTCACTTTTTAGCCAAGTTCTCTGTAAAGCATATTGAAATGAGACTGATGTTGCTCGGCAATATTTTCAAATTTACTCTTAATTTCTTGGTCTTCAGAATGTTGTGCAAGCATCTGAAACTTCTTTACCAAAAGTTCCTCTCCATGTAACAATTCATTAATTGCAGATAATTCTTTTTCTGAAAGCTGACTCATAATATTCACCACCTTTAAAGATTTTTTCACACTTATGAGTATCTCCCAAAAGTAAAAGCTTTATTCACATTTTCCATACTGCTTCATTGCCATCTTTTGTTTTTGTTACAACCAGCTTTATATCAACTTATTCTCTTAACTTCTTTACATGTGATATCATTCCAATCAATACATTATCACCTATAAAGTAAATAATCTCACGAAATCAATACTCCATGATTTCGTGAGATTATAAAATCAAAATATGCAATTTTTTGCTAAAAACAAATTACACTATTTTTTATTTAATTGAAAATAAGTCTTATTTTACATACAAATCAAGATTACAACTAAACTCTCCCCAATAATCTACATCTAATTCAATCTTTGCAATATAAGATTGCTCAGAAACCGTATAAAATACTACTTGATAAAGTATTGTTATTCTTGAAAATGTACCATGCTGTGTTACGTATCCTTCTTTCTCCTTATCACCAGCTAAAACTAAAAATTCATGAATTTTTTGTATAGCATAATAATATATTTCAGCATAATCACCATCCACATAATAGTAATATACAGATACTCTAAAGGTAATATAACCATCATTCAAATTAAAAGTAATATCTTTGTAAGTTGTATATGTTGGTTTTTCTCTTCCATTTATCTCTTGTATACCATTCTCTGAAACCTCACCATATTCAACACTTACTTGCATTTGAGAGGCATCTGCTTCACTAGATACACCTAATTTATCTTTATCAGCAGCATCTAACTGAACATTGATGCTATCAAGTGCTTTTTTTGGAAATTCTTTAGCTTCCTCAGCTTTTGCCTCATTAATAAACAATACTGAAAACAACAATATGGCAACTGTAAATACTAATCTTTTAATTTGACACAAATAAATGTTTTTTTGTACCTTTTGCATTTCACTAACATTTTTCTTCATAAATGACAGCATATTCTCATTTTTGCTTACACAATTTTTCATATGTAAATCCTCCTAAAAAAAATAATTCATTTCAGTTAATAAAATAACTGTTTATCAAATGGTAATTATCCTCCTTTCTTTAGTAATAGCCTCTCGGATTCTCCAACCCTTATTTTCTGCGGCTTTCAAACCCAGTTT
>CAJUKN010000023.1 GCA_910587485.1 uncultured Lachnospira sp. | reverse complement strand
GGCATGATACCAAGAGTATCTGACTTCTGCTATTTTTTTGCCCATTTTGGAAAATTGGATATAAAAAAGAGAGGACAATAATTATGAGTTTATTAGAAGTTATAGGATTAACACATTCTTTTGGTGATAATTTTTTGTTTAAAAATGCACATTTCACATTAAATAAAGGGGAACATATTGGGATTGTTGGTCACAATGGGGCAGGAAAAAGCACGTTCATAAGGATTTGCACAGAACAGCTTATCCCTGACTCTGGTAGGATAGTATGGCAACCGAACACAAAAATAGGATATCTTGACCAATACGCCCAAATTGAAAAAAGTATAACGATGAGAGCATTCCTGCAATCTGCATTTTCTGGGTTGTATGAGATGGAAAACAGAATGAATGAGCTGTACTGCCAGTCTGCGGACGGGGATATGGCAAAGTTAAGCACGGCAGCAAGATATCAGGAAGAATTAGAGCGTGAGGAATTTTATTTGATTGACACAAAGATAGAACAGGTAGCAACAGGTCTGGGTTTAACGGCAATAGGCTTGGACAGACCAATTAAGCAGATGAGCGGTGGGCAGAGGGCAAAGGTCATACTGGCGAAATTGCTGCTTGAAAAGCCAGATATTTTACTGTTAGATGAGCCAACAAACTTTTTGGATAAGGAACACGTTACATGGCTTGCTGAATATCTCTCCAGTCTGCAAAACGCTTTTCTGGTAGTTTCGCATGACTATGATTTTTTAGAGAAAATATCTACAAGGATATGTGACATTGATAACGAGAAAATCACAAAATATTTTGGTACTTATTCAGAATTTACGAGAAAAAAGACATTGCTCCGTGAGGATTATATCAGACAGTATGCCACACAGCAGAAAACAATCAAAAAGACGGAAGAATTTATCCGCAAAAATATTGCAGGGAGAAAGTCAAAAATGGCTCGTGGCAGACAGAAACAGCTTGACCGAATGGATAAGATGCAGGCTTTGGAGCAGAAAGAAATCAAGCCACATTTTCGTTTTGCTGCTGTCCCACTGACTACAACGGAACATCTAAAGGTAAAACATTTGGATGTTGGCTATCATTACCCTGTCTTGTCGGACATCAGTTTTTCTATAAAAGGGGGAGAGAAAATTGTTATGACTGGATTTAATGGTATTGGTAAATCTACTTTGCTTAAAACACTTATTAATCAAATTTCTTCATTAAGCGGGAGCTTTTGTTTCTCAGAACAGGTAAGGATTGGGTATTTTGAACAGGAATTAGCATGGATGGACATAGAAAAAACACCCATTCAGATTATTTCCGATGCTTACCCATCGCTTGCGATAAAAGATGTGAGAAAGCGTCTTGCAGGCTGCGCTATCTCAAGCAAACACGCTATGCAGGAAATCGGAACTTTGAGCGGAGGGGAACAGGCAAAAGTTAAAATGTGCCTCCTGATGATGAGACCATGTAATTTCCTTATTATGGACGAGCCAACAAATCATCTTGATTTGTTGGCGAAAGAAGCATTGAAAACAGCACTTACAGAATTTGAAGGCACAGTATTATTAGTGTCACATGATGAAGCGTTTTACCGTGAATGGACACAGAAAGTGATAAATATAGAAAAGAAAATATAAGTTTACCACCTGTACTCTAAAATTTTTACTCTTATATTTTACAGAGATGTGGAAAAATAATTTGATATTCAATGGTTTTTGCTAAGTTTATAACAAGAATAATTGAAAAATATGCAGGTAGATGGATATAGTTTGGCTACATAGAAAGATTATTTATAATATGTATGATAAGATTGGGGATTTGAATGGACATATTGCAGAGTTGGAGCAGAAAAAAGAAATGTAGAAATGCAGATATTATCAGTGGAAAATATGTACAAGTATTTATTGAATTTTGATAAGCTCTATGATAAATTTAATGATAAGGAAAAAGCAATTTTTATCCAGTTTTCTTAAAGTGTCTGACTGTATGAGGAACAACAGAAAAGCGGTCAGGTTTTAAAAAGAGTAAGGTTTAGATTTTCTGTGTTTTATAATAGCTAGAATATGGATGATATTGGATAAGAATAGGGTAAAGTTTTGTTTAAAAAATTGCAGAATGAAATGGATAATTCAAAAATATTATAGCGAAATTTGTTTTATCAATAATAAAGTTACAATTATTGAAAAAAAGAGTATTTAAGGATAAATATAGGAGAATATAATGAAAAAAATATTTATAAGTCATGCTGCTAGTGATAAAGAGATAGTAGGAGAGGTAATTCAACTTTTAGAAGGAATTGGAGTGAACAGTAATCATATTTTTTGTTCTTCTTTTGAAGGATATGGTATTAAATTGGGAACGAATTGGTTAGATGCCATTAAATTGGAATTGACAGATGAATCCTTAGTACTATTTATTTTGACCACAAATTTTTATAATAGTCATATGTGTCAATGTGAATTAGGGGCAGTATGGGCAAATACACTCAAGCATATTCCAATTTTAGTACCTCCATTAACATATAATGATTTAGAATATATTTTGCGAAATCAACAGAGTATGATTATTAATGATGAAAAAAAGCTTGATTCTCTTTATGAGGAGGTCATTGAATGGTTTAAATTACCTCCTTTAAAAGCAAGCATCTGGAAATTGAAATCGGATAAATTTTTGGGAAATGTTGATGGAATACTAAAAAAAAAGTATGTACTATAACATATTCAAGATGTTTTTCACATTATATATTGTCTAGATTGTTTTATAAAATAAATCAGATTTTATTACAGCAATCCTTTGTAGTGCTTAAGGTACCAGATGTAATAACAGCACAAATTATAATGGAACAATATACATATACTGTATATGCAGATTATGATATTTTAATAAAAATTGATTGTACTATTGATAATAATATAAATTTTAAATGTTATGGAAAGCGCATTCTAGTATTTTTGTATAATAATGATGGAGATTATTTAAATAATAAAGATTTATTTGCAGGGTGTAGTTTTGTTCATTATATCATTTTTACATACAAATATGAGTCTTTTTCGATTCCATTGGTTTTTTCTATATCAAGAGAATTTTTGATAGAGTATATTGAGTATTTGATGTTTGAGTTTCCACAAATTGTATCATCGGATTCAGATAAAGAACATTTGATAGAATTAGGTGGATATAGTTTGTATAATGTTTATTATCTGATGCGTATGTGTTATTATAATCAGATTACGGTTGGACAAATAGATAGTCAGGATGCATCATTACAAGTTGACAGTGAGGATAAGAAGTTAATTTGCATTTTAAGTATGTTAGCTATTGGAATACATAAAAAACTTGCAATGCTTATAATTCGTGAGGACAAATTGAATTATTATTTAAGCAAACAGTATATTTTTAGTAATGCAGATTATATTTTACCCAAAGTATCTATTCATTTGTTTTATAAAAAAAATTTTAAATTAGATTTGGATGTATGGGATGCTTTGGATTTTTATATAGAAAATTTATTAAATGACAGCGATTGTACAATTATTGAGCAAGTATCTTGGATTTTACAAAAGACAATAGAGTCTGGACAAATTATTTCTGAAGAGTTAAATGCAAAAATTTTTAGTATTGAAGGCAAGTTACATAAATTATTTCGATTTTTAAGTAATAATAAACTTTTGAAGTTAGAAACCTTATGTAAACATTTTTTTGAAAATAATCAAGTGCGATATAGTTATATATTAGTAAATGAAGCAATATTGTACGAAGATATGGAAGAATTTAATGTGGCAAAAGAAAAATTTTTGAAAGTGTTAGAATTGTGTGATAAATCAACAGAAATTAAAGTGAAAGTATTTGCAATAGATGAATTTTCAAGGCTATTAGAAAAGACAGGATTATATTATGAAGCGCTTGAAAAACTGTATTTTGTTGAGAAATATTATAAGGATATACAGGATATAAAAAAACTTCGTAATGTACAAAATCGTATTGGTCTAAATTTATGTTTTATTGGAAATATTCAAAAAGCTCTTTTTTATTTAGAAAACTTACATTTTAATGATTTTAATGGTAAAGTTTATGAAGATAATGTTTTATCTTGTGAGATTGCAAATAACTTAAGTATTTGTTATATGGAAATAGGCTTGTTTGAAGCAGCTTTAAATTTACAAGATAAATTATATCGTATGTATTTAACAATAGAAGATGCACCTATTAATTATGCAACTGATATTTTACAAAATAAAGGAAACGTGTATTTGTATCAACATAAATATAAAGATGCAACACTTTGTTTTAAACAAGCACTTCAAGATGAAAAAAATCCTGTTTCGAGAGAACTTATTTTAGAAAATTATTTATATGCTAAAGCATTTTATGAAAATGATTTCCATGAAAGTGTAGATTTTTTTGAAAACAAAGTAGTGCAAGATACAAATTATGAAAGTTATAAAATGTTAGCTGAATTATATTTTGAAGGGGGATTTTATAGTAAATGTTCTTTTCTTTGTGAAAAATTATTAAAAAAAATAGTTTATAAGCAAAATCAAATTTTATTTTTTTCATTTGATATACTTTGGGTAAAATCTATGAAAATGTTAAATAAATTAACGTTGAAACAGAAATTTATAGTAAAGTTTAGATTAAATAAGTATCAAAGATTTATTTTACAAAATATTGGAAAAAATTCTCCATATTATAAAGAATTAGAAATTTGTAAAAAAATGATTAAAAACATATAAATAATATTGAAGATTACATAATTAGTAAAGCGAACAAAATACAAGAATTGCAAATATCCATTTTGACACAAATCCTAAGAAAATTGAATATTCCATTTACAAAATAGCATGAAAACTAGAAAAATGATATGTATATTTTAAATAATAATCAACCGTCAAAAATTGAAGCTACAACGTTTACAGCCCTTCATATGAAAGAAAAAGACATAGAAGACATTTTACGAAAAAATGTGGATATGCTTTGTGATGATGAGGAGTCTATGTTGATTGTTGGGCAGCAGGTGCGGAATGTAAGTAATGGTAGGAGTGACCTAACGGCTATTGATAATAATGGGGATATAGTACTTATTGAGATTAAAAGAGATAAAGCAGATATCATAGGACGTAAAGAATCTTTTGAATTTCAAGCAATTCGTTATGCTGCTAGTTGTGCAACTATCAAATCTACAGATAAGCTTATTCAAAATGTATTTTCTCTTTATGTAGAAAAGCATAGAGATAAATTTGAACAACAGTATGAACTTACATATCAGAAATTGCAAAACGACAATTAAATGAGTTTGTTCAGATGAATAATATTAGTATGTTTAATACAAGACAACGCATTATATTAGTTGCATCTGAAATTGCTGCTCTTATTGAATGGGGTGTTGTTAACAAGGGTGATATTATTGTGGCAAAAGGACGTACACAAGAAGCAGAACTTCAAGTAAATGGACAAGTAAAGATAGAAAATGATATCATGTATCTTCAGCAATGGCTTAAAAAAATCTTTAGTTGGTCATCTGTGGCAACTTATGAATTTTCAGTACATAAAAAAACAGGAAAAACTTTGAGTGAATTACGACAAGAATATATGGAACAAAATATGGATAATAATATGGTTGATATAGAAAATATAAATCAAATATAAAAAATAGTAAGAATTTTTTATAGAGAACCATTATCACAAGTTAATAACAGCCAATATTCTCTTATATTGCAAATAACCCATGTCAATGGTATAATAGCTACAAAAAAATAGGAACATAAAGGATGTAATATATATGAGAAAAAGAATATGTGGATTCCTTTTAAGCCTTCTATATATCACCGTATTTATGGGATGTGGTTTGGAAGAGAAAACAGACTTGGAAAATACACAACCTCAAAAAGTTGAGTTGGTTGTCTGGGGAGCTGAGGAAGATGCAGAACTGATGAATCAGATTATTCAAAATTTTCAGGCAAAATATCAAGGGCAGGCAGATTTTCACATTTTATTTGAGGTACAAGGAGAATCTCAATGTAAAGATGTATTGATTGGCGGATTAGAGGATGGCGCAGATGTATTTACCTTTGCGGACGACCAGTTAAATGCTCTGGCAGCTGCTGGAGCGTTAGACCCTATCGAGAATGCTGGTGAGATTAGAAGTCGTAATCTTTCAAGTACAGTAGAAGCAGCCACAGTAAATAACCAGCTATACGCATATCCATTGACGGCAGATAATGGGTATTTTTTATATTATAATAAGCAATATATTACAGAAGAACAGATGAAGACACTGGATGGTATATTGGAAGCCGCGGCTGCAAACAACAAATTATTTACCATGGATTGGTCTTCGGCATGGTATGTATATTCGTTCTTTGGAAATACAGGGCTTCAAGTTGGACTAAATGATGATGGAATCACTAATTATTGCACATGGAATCAGACAGATGGAGATATTCAAGGTATTGATGTCGCTCAAGCAATGTTGGAAATTGCAGGAAATTCGGGATTTGCCAGTCGTACAGACCAAGAATTTCTTAATGGAGTAAGAGATGGTTCAGTAATTGCAGGGGTCAGCGGTGTATGGAATTGTGTTGCTATAAAGGAGATTTGGGGAGAAGATACTGGAGTTGCTAAACTGCCAACGTATAGTTGTAATGGTGACCAAATACAAATGGCTTCTTTTTCTGGCTGCAAATTGATTGGTGTAAATGCTTATTCTGAACACCTAGAATGGGCATCCAAACTTGCCGAATGGATTACGAATGAAGAAAATCAGCGATTGCGTTTTAAAATGCGTGGGCAGGGTCCATCAAATATCATAGTTGCGGATTCTACAGAGATTAGCCAATCGCCAGAGATTGCCGCTCTTTTAGAACAGTCTGAATTTTCTCAGCTTCAGCGAGTAGGTGGAAAGTTCTGGGACCCTGTTTCAAAATTTGCAGGAAGTATGGCAGCAGGGAATCCTTCTGGTCAGGACTTACAAGAACAGTTAGATGAGATGGTAGAAGGTGTTTGTGCAAGATAGATATATATATGTTGAAAGGATTTGTTAATATAAGATGAAAAAGAAACTTTCCATACAACAACGTCTGATATTTCCGATTATTCTACTAGGAGTTGTGGCATTGATTTCAAATGCCTTGTCGGTTTTTAGTATCAATAATGTAAATTTCAATGCTTCAAACATTGTAGATAATTATATGGTAGGTTTGGAAACCTTGCAGAATATTCGTCACACGACTACAAATATTCATAAGATGGCGCTGTCCCATATTGTTGCAACGGATTATAATACTATGATTACCATTGTGGGGCAGATTAAAGAAGAAGAAAAAACGTTAGAAGCATATTTAAAAGAATATAAAGATTATGTCACAGAAGATGGAAAAGCGATTTATGCACAGCTTTTAGAAAATTATGATTCTTTTAAACATGCTTTGGTCTATCTTGTATGTGCAAGTGCGGACAGCAAGACTCAGGATGCCTATGCTTATGCTAATGGTGATGTTGCCCGCTTTGGTTCTGCTATAGAAAGCAATACCAATGAATTGTATGAAGATGTAAGTGCAAGGACAGCTAGTGCAAGGCAGAAGCTTTTGTTTGTCTATATTATCTCATTGATTATTGCTGTTGCCTCTGTTGTAACATGTCTAGTATTGGTGCTTGCAGCCATCCGAATTATCAAAAAATATGTGATAACGCCAATCAAAGGTACAGTCGATACACTTCAGGAAAGTTCGCAGAAGCTTGACGAGGTGACAGGTGAGGTGTTAAAACATACGCGCACTTCAGGAAAAAGTGTTAGAGACCTTTCCTCTCTTACAGGCTCCTTGTCTAAGGCAATTCAGAAAGTGGCAAGTAATGCAGTTATTATTAACAGCAGTGCTACAGATATTAAAGAGGATGTCCATGATATGGCACAAGAATGTAGTTCTATTATGAATTATTCCTCTGCTATGAAGATACGGGCAAATGAGATGGAAGTAGCAGCACAGACAAATACGCAAATAATTCAAAAAAAAGTTGCCAATATCTTAGAGGTACTTGAAGATGCAATTGAAAACAGTAAGAGTGTAGAGCAGGTAAATAAATTAACAAAAGATATTGTATCCATTTCATCAACAACCAATTTGATTGCTCTTAATGCTTCCGTAGAAGCTATGCGGGCTGGTAAGGCTGGAAAAGGATTTTCTGTCGTTGCATCGGAAATTAAATCCTTAGCAAGTTCTTGCAGTGAAACTGCGGAGCGTATTCAAGAGGTCAATCAGGTTGTTACCAATGCAGTATATAATTTGTCAAAGCATTCTCAGGATATGGCAGACTATCTGAATAAAACTATTTTGATGGAATTTAAGGAATTTGTCCATTCTGGAAGACAGTACAAAGAAGATGCGGATTATGTAAAGGAAATGATAGATGCATTTAATCGCAAAACAGACCGCCTTAGAAATTCTATGAGTGAGATAGCGGATTCTATTGAAAGTATTACAAAAGCGATTGATGATGGTGCTACTGAGATTATTGGAGTTGCAGACAGCACTGAAAGTTTGGTTAAGGATATGGCAGATATTACAGGACGTATGGATACGAATCAAGAGATTGTAGAAGAATTGAAAAAACAGATGGAAGTATTCGCGGATTTTTAAATTTTTGAAATAAACCTTTACAGTAAATTTAAAAAATATAATAAAATCAGTCGAAAAATAAGAAAGGCTGATAAATATATGAAACTAGACAGTAATGCACATTCGGTATTTTTGCTGTACTATCATCTTATATTTGTTGTGAAATATCGAAGAAAAGTATTTGATGATAAAATTTCGGATAGAGCTAAAGAGATATTTGAGTATATTGCTCCAAATTACAATATCACATTGCAAGGATGGAATCACGATAAAGACCATGTACATATTTTGTTCAAAGCACATCCCAAAAATGAAATAAGTAAATTCATAAACGCATACAAAAGTGCAAGCAGCAGACTTTTAAAGAAAGAATTTCCTTAGATACGATAAAACCTTTGGAAAGAATATTTTTGAAGTCCAAGTTTTTGCTTACTTACTACAGACAATGTACTGATTGAAGTAATTAAGAAATATAGAAGCTCAGGGAGAAGAAGACCGACAAAAAAAGAGGTGAAAATCATGGCAAACAAAGCATACAAATTCAAAATATATCCAAATAGTGGAATGAGAATCGACTGTTTGCTATCTTGCGAAAGGAAGCTCCCACCTCTTTAGAGGGGAGAGGATGTCACGTTATCATACGATGAAAAAAAGTAGAGACTAAGATTAAAAATAATGGAATCAGCATTTGCAATGATTCTATTGTCATAAATTACAATTATTAATTACAAGATTTGTGTCTGAGTATTGCTTGTTACCAATTGGTAGGAATTTTTCGTTCTTTGTGTAAAAAGCAATGCAGAAATGAGGAAAAATGGAAAAAAATATTAAATATGTTAGCACAGATGGGAACAATGAAGATTTTATTATATTATGTAAAGAATTAGACCAATTTTTAAATCAATTAGTAGGTGGACAGGACAATAGGGCAGAATATATACCATATAATCAATTAGATGATATTTATGATGTAGTGTTAGCTTATGATAAGCAAATTCCTATAGGTTGTGCCTCTTTTAAGAAATATACAAGAGAAAAAAATCAGGAAAATCATATTGCAGAAGTGAAAAGAGTTTTTGTAAAAGAACAATATCGTGGTTTTGGTATTGCTAAAGAATTGATGAATAATTTAGAGACACAGGCAGTCAAGCAGGGATATAAAAAACTTATTTTAGAGTCAGGTGAACCTTTAGTAGCAGCAATGGGACTTTATAGGAGTTTGGGTTATCAGGTGACTGCAAATTATGAACCTTATGTTAATATGTCAAAATCTATCTGTATGGAAAAAATAATTGGCTGTTATTATTATAAAAAAGCAACCATAGACGATTTAGAAATTTTAGTAAGTAGCAGAATTGAAGTTTTAAGAGCTGCCAATAAATTGACAGAAGATACCAATATGTCTGAGGTTGAAATTAGCTCAAGAACATATTATATCAATAGTTTGGCAAATGATACACATATAGCATACCTTGTATATGATGGTGATAAAGTAATTGGCACAGGAGGCATTAGCTTTTATCAAGTAATGCCAACCTATCATAATGCAAGTGGCAAAAAGGCTTATGTAATGAATATGTATACGCATCCAGATTATAGGAGAAAAAGAATAGCTTTTAAAATGCTTGATTTGCTTGTAAAAGAGGCAAAAGAAAGAGGAATTAAGCAAATTTCACTAGAAGCAACAGAGGCAGGAAAGCCTTTGTATAAAAAATATGGTTTTACACAGATGGAGAATGAATGGGAATTTCAATCTGTATAATGTAATCCTCTATCTTGTCAATGACATTTTCATTGATTCCTTTCTCATAAGAAAAACCAGAAAGCATAAGGTTATGTTTTTTGGCATAATGAAAGATTGCTTCATAACGTAAGGGGATTTTACTCCAGTCACCTTTATGAAACGCTCTTAAATATTGTCCACAGGGCTGTATATGCAGCCCATTTTTTTGTGGAAGAGAAGGAATTTCAATAAATAATTTACAATAATCATCAAACTTATTTTTTAGTAAGCTAGACACAGAAATCATAGAACCATAAGAAGCATCGTGTAAGCGTCCCAGTTGGTATTTTGCAGTTTGTGCAGTAATCATTTCAACTTCTTTTTCAAATGAAATATCTTTGTCAATATCTATTGTTATTAAATAACATTCTTCTTTTTCAACAATACTTATCTCAGACAAATCCATTGTCAATAATGTTACCATATTTTGATGGTGATTATATAATGTTTTCTGAATTGCCTGTAAATGTATAATATTGCGGTCTAAATCCGCTATTTTTTCATCTAAAAGACATTTTAGGTTAAAAGCAGAGCGATTTTTCATAAAATGTTGTATTTCAGCTATGGAAACATCTAGTTCACGCAATAGTAAAATTGTTTCTAAAATAGGGCTTTGATGGTAATTGTAGCAGCGGTATCCATTTTGTGGATTAATGGCAACAGGCTTAAATAGCCCAATTTCATCATACCACATCAATGTTTTTTTATTGATTCCGTGCATAGCTGCAAATTGTCCAATTGTTAAAAGTTTTTCTTTTTTGTTCATATATCTTCCTTTTAATTTATAAAATTTTATTTAATATTCTTCTTGACTGTACTGTTACTGTACGGTTTATGATACTGTATATAGAAAATAAAAGCAAGAAGAAAAAGGATTTATGCTGCTTAATAAAAATAACGATTCTTGCATAAAAAGCAGCGAAGAAATGGAGGTAATATGGAAAATCAAAATGTATATGAAAAACCTGTAACATTAAAAAATATTTTAAAATTTGCAATTCCTACCATAGCAATGAGCGTTTTTATGTCGTTTTATACAATGGTAGATGGTTTCTTTGTATCCAATTTAATTGGTACAAATGCGTTGTCTGCTATTAATTTAACAGCTCCGATTATTCAGCTTGTAACAGCAATTTCTACAATGCTTGCCACTGGAGGAAGTGCTGTTATAATGAAAAAGATGGGGGAACAAAAAAGAGAGGAAGGCAATCAAAATTTTACTTTTCTGATTTTAGTAAATGTTGTCGTTGGGATAATTATGTGTAGTGTTGGATATATAGCAATGGATACCATCTTTTCAAGTATAAATTTGTCCATAGATGTGGAAATGTATTGTGTACAATATTTAAGCCATTATCTATTGTTTACCGTTCCTATTTTATTGATGAATAATTTTACTCTTTATATGATTGCGAGTGAAAAAGCAACACTTTCTTTCATATGTTCTGTGGCAGGCGGCGTGTTTAATATAATTTTAGACTATATTTTTATTGCCCAATTTAATATGGGTATAAAAGGTGCAGCAATTGCAACAGGTATGGGATATTCTGTGACAGCCATTGTAGGATTATTTATTTTTAGCAACAAAAAGAATTTACTGCATTTTACAAAGCCAGTCTTTCGTTTTAAAATTCTTTTTCGTGCAGCGACAAATGGCTGTTCAGAGATGGCAACAGCACTGGTTACAGGTATTGTTACCATGATGTTTAACTGGACTATGCTTACATTTGTTGGAGAAAATGGCGTTGCTGCAGTCACCATTATTATGTATGTGTTAATGTTTGCAAGCTCTTTATATACAGGGTATACCTATGGAGTGGCTCCTATGATTAGCTTTTATCATGGAGAAAAAAATTATCCAAAATTAAAAAAATTGGTGATAATCAGTATAAAAGTAATTGCTGTTATTTCTATAGTAACAGTGGCGGCATCTTTTTTCCTTACAAAACCATTAGTATCAATATTTGCACATCCAGATAATCCAGTGTATAGTCTTGCAGTTACTGGTAATCGAATTTGTACAATAGCACTATTTTTTATAGGTTTTAATATTTTTACCAGCGGAATGTTTACAGCACTGTCAAATGGGATTATTTCAGCTATTTTAGCCTTTTCGAGGTCATTTGTATTTATGATGATTGCGATGTTAGTGCTTCCAGTTCTTTTGGGTGTAAATGGAATTTGGCTGGCAACGCCTGTGGCAGAATTGATGGCATTAGCACTGTCATTGGGAATGTTTATAAAGTACAAAAAGAGATATCAATATTAAAAAGAAAAAAATTTTTATTATATAGAAAAGCATATATAAAAATGATTAAATTTTATTAAAAGCAAATGATAAAGTTTTGTTTTTAACATATTAAGTTTTTAAATCATTTATTATATACAAAGAAATGAATTATTTTGCTTATGTTACAATATCATTGTCCAAACTGCAATCGACTAATAGGATATAAGGGATTATGTTGGCTGTGTAAGGCTGATAAAAAAAGAGAGCAAGCATTAAATCTTAGAAAAGAAGAAATTGAAGAAATGCAAAAATATTGTATTGAACATGTTGAAGGATTGGATTGCATGAGAGAATCAGAAATTATTTATTTTTGGAATTGTCTATCATATCACAATATTATTTGTGAAGAATTGCAGCGTGCAGCAGTAAAAAAAGAGGCTTATTATCCATGTGCAATATATTATAAAGCCCCAGAAGATGTAAGAGATAGTCTAATTGCTGCTTTAATGAATTGTAATGATGTGCGGATAGCATCACATTTAATGGAATGTTTAGCAATGCAGGGAGATGATAAATCATTAGAAATTTTATTAGAATTGAAAAAAATCCAAGAGAGTGGAGAAAAAATTTATATGTTGATTCTGATTTTTATGCAGAACTGGGTGGTTGGACATTTGATAAAAATGGAAAAATTACAGTTACATGTTGTCCAAGCTGTGTCTTAGAAGCACATTCTGTAGCATTTGGCAGCTATGATTTAGATGGAACAGGAAATGCACTATTTCCATATGATGGGGTGGCAGAAAATGAAAAGTATTGTTGGATTGAAGATTGCAATATTATAAATTGTCCAGATTGTAAAAAGCCAATGCGATATTTAGCACAGCTTCCATGGGATATTCTTACAGTAAATGGCGGTGATGGTTCGCTTTATATTGAAATATGTTCTGATTGCAAAAAGGTTTCATTACAGCATCAGCAGACATGATTTTTAAAATAAATTATTATAAAAAAATGATTTTCAACAATAAACTTTATCAAACAAAAAGCTTATAACCATGTGCATACAATCTTAAAAATTGTAAATAATAAGCAATAACAGATAATATATTTTATAAGTTATCTTATGTTCAGTAAAAAAATTCACAGATGAATAATTCATCTGTGAATTTTTTTGCATATAGACACAGGAAGAACATAGAAATAGTCCGTGTCTAGTGTAACAAGCAGGGAAAAGTAAATTGAATGGAGGTCATTATGAAAGATAAAGTATTTGGCGTTTTACAGCGTGTGGGACGTTCATTTATGCTTCCTATTGCATTATTGCCTGTAGCAGGTCTTTTATTGGGTATTGGCAGTTCTTTTACCAATACAACAATGCTTGAAACCTATAAACTTACAGGAATTATGGGACATGGTACAATTCTTAATGCAATACTAAGTGTTATGAGTGCTGCAGGCAATTCCGTGTTTGCAAATTTACCATTATTGTTTGCAATGGGTGTTGCTATAGGTATGGCTAAAAAAGAAAAAGCTGTTGCCGCACTTGCAGCAGCCGTTGCATTTATTATTATGCACACAGCTTTAAGTACAATGTTATTGATATATGGTGATGGTGCAACAGTACAAGAGTCTTGTGAAAATCTTGTTGCACGTGGTGTTCTTGCTGCAAACTCATATGGTGATGTATTGGGAATTACAAGTTTAAATATGGGTGTTTTTGGCGGTATGATTGTTGGAATTGGTGTGGCGGCACTGCATAACCGATTTTATAA
Organism: uncultured Lachnospira sp.; assembly: GCA_910587485.1. Lineage (GTDB taxonomy): Bacteria > Bacillota > Clostridia > Lachnospirales > Lachnospiraceae > Lachnospira. The sequence goes on along the minus strand of CAJUKN010000023.1, from coordinate 25,377 downwards.
AATTGAATTGCCACAAGTATTATCCTTTTTTGGTGGGACAAGATTTGTGCCAATTATCAGTTCTATTGTATTTGTATTTGTTGGTATTTTAATGTACTATATTTGGCCTTTTGTTGGTATAGGTATTGCAAAAGTGGGCGAACTTGTTGTAATATCAGGTTATGGTGGAACACTGCTTTACGGTTTTATGGAGCGACTTCTTATACCGTTTGGACTTCATCATGTATTTTATATGCCATTTTGGCAGACAGCAGTAGGCGGTTCAATGGAAATAGGCGGACAAGTTATTAATGGTGCGCAAAATATTTTCTTTGCGCAGCTTGCAGACCCTAATTGCAGTAAATTTGCCGTTTCAGCAACTCGTTTTATGTCTGGAAAGTTTCCTTTGATGATATTTGGTTTGCCCAGCGCAGCACTTGCCATGTATAAATGTGCAAAGCCAGAAAAAAGAAAGGTTGTAGGTACGTTGCTTTTGTCAGCCGCGCTTACTTCTATGTTGACAGGTATTACAGAACCGCTTGAATTTACTTTCCTGTTTGTTGCACCATTATTATATGGTATTCACTGTGTATTTGCAGGTTTAGCCTATATGCTTATGCACGTGTTTAATGTAGGTGTTGGTATGACATTCTCTGGAGGTATTATAGACCTTGTTCTATTTGGCATTCTGCCCGGTATGGAAAAGACGAATTGGATTTGGATTGTTGTTGTTGGAATTGGATATTTTATTGTTTATTATTTCCTATTTTCATTCCTTATCAAAAAATTGAATTTAAAAACACCGGGACGAGAAAATGAAGGAGAAGAAACGAAGCTTTATACGAGGGCAGATGTCAACAAATCAAAGAATAGTGGAACAAATGGAGCAAAAACACAAGATGATATTGTTTCAGCATTGATTGTGTTAGGACTTGGTGGAAAAGAAAATATAAGCGATGTCGATTGTTGTGCAACAAGGCTACGTGTCACAGTTTTTGATTATCAATTAGTAGATAAGGATAAATTAAAGCAGTCAGGTGCTTCAGGTATTGTCCAAAAAGGTGATGGTGTGCAAGTGATTTATGGACCAAAAGTAACCGTTATTAAGTCCAATTTAGAAGATTATCTTGAAAGTCCAGAAAGTGATAATCCAATTATTGACGAGGATTCAAATAATATTGGTATAAATGTAGATGATACTAATACAAATATAAGTGATGTAAATAGAGATAATACAAATGTCCGTGATATGGATAGTAAAATTTATCAAAAGAACAATTTAAGTGCAGAAGTATATTTACCTATAAATGGAAAAGTAATCCCTCTTGAAGAAATAGAAGATGGTGTGTTTTCAGAAAAAATGCTTGGTGAAGGTGTTGCTGTTGAACCATCAGAGGGTAAGGTTTATGCACCATTTGATGGGATTGTTGAAATGGTTTATGATACCAAACATGCACTGGGCTTATTGTCAGATAGTGGAGTGGAGTTGCTTATTCATGTAGGAATTGATACAGTACAGCTTGCTGGTAAATTTTATGATGTAAAAGTTTCTAATGGGCAAAAGATTAAAAAAGATGAGCTGCTTATGAAAATAGATTTAGATGGTATAAAAAGTGCTGGCTATAGAACAGTAACGCCTATCATTATTACAAATACAGATAATTATACTTCAATTGATATAAAAGTAGGCGATATAAAAGCAGGACAGGAAATAATGAAATTATTATAATTTTACTAAAATAAGGTGATAAATATGGTAAAGCTAATTGCTATGGATTTAGATGGTACTCTGTTTGATTCAGACCATAAAACAATTTCAGAAAGAAATATAAATGCTATAAAAAATGCTTCTGCTAAAGGCATTAAAATAGCAATTTGTAGTGGTCGTACTTGTTGTCATATTAAAAATGTAATTCATCAATTAAAAGTAGTTGATTATATTCTTGCTTCTAATGGAGCATTAGCAATGGATATAACAGGTAATGTAATGGCATCCGATTGTATGGATTATGACACTTGGAAATTTGTATATGAGTTTTTGGAACAGTTTGGAATTGTTACAGAGGTATACTGTAATGGAAATTCTTATATGAAGAAAAGCAGCAGTGATTTATATAAAAGTGATTACTTAAATGAGGAATTTTTAAAAGAACTGAAAAAAGAAATTACTTTTTGTGATAATCCTACAGAAACATTGAACAATAAATCGGCTGAAAAAGTGACATCCATATATGTTCCAAAAGATAAATATGATAAGATAAAAACAACATTTATAGAAAAAAATCTTTCGGTTACCTCCTCTATACCATTTAATATGGAAATTAATAAAATTGGAGTGAATAAAGGTAAAGGATTAAGCAGTTTATGTGCTGTTCTTGGTATTAACGCAAGTGAAGTGATGGCATTTGGCGATAGTGACAATGATATTCAAATGCTGCAATGGGCAGAGCAATCTTATGCAATGAAAAATGCAGAAGATTCTATAAAAAAAGCTGCAAAATGGATAACAGATTATAATTATAAAGATGGCATAGCAAAAGTCGTAGAAGAAATATTATAAATGTAAAATATAAAAAAATGTATAAATATATATTTAAATATAAAGTGTAAATAGAATATTGTAAAATCAGTTTTTCTACAAGATATTGATATTAGATAAGTAGTATTATATCTTGTAGAAATTTTTATATTTTAACCGCATCATAGAAGTCTTTTGATTCTTAAAAGGAGTTCGATTTGCCTATTAAAAAAATACCACAAAGTAGTAATGAGATTATAAGAAAGCTATTTTATTATAAAAAATAATTATTTTTTGTCACATAGACAAAGGAGCGTTGTCTAATTAAGTAGGAGGTGAAAATCTATGAATAAAAAAACGAATGAAGAATTACAGGCTTTGGTTGACAAAGCCACAGCAGGAGATAAAAAAGCTCTTGAAACGCTTGTCATAGGAGTACAAGACATTGTATTCAATTTATCCCTGCGAATGCTTGGTACATTTGCAGATGCAGAGGATGCCACACAGGACATCCTATTGAAAATGATTACACATCTATCATCTTTTAGAGGTGATAGTTCATTTGTAACATGGGTATTCAGCATTGCTGTTAATCATCTGAAAAATTACAAAAAGCATATGTTTGCCCACTATCCATTAAGTTTTGAGTATTATGGGAAGGACATAGAAAATGGGAAAATACAAGATGTGCCAGATTTAACGCAGAATGTGGAAAAGGATATTCTGGCAGAAGAACTGAAAATGTCTTGTACTAATGTGATGTTGCAGTGCCTTGATACAGAAAGTAGATGTATTTTCATATTGGGAACAATGTTTAAGGTTGATAGTCGCATTGCGGGGGATATTTTGGAAATGACTCCAGAAGCGTATCGTCAACGACTTTCCCGAATACGCAAAAAAATGGCAGACTTTCTTGGACAGTATTGTGGAGAATATGGCAGTGGCAGATGTAAATGTAAAGACCGAGTAAATTATGCAATACAATGTCATAGAATAAATCCGTTACAGCTAGATTATATATCAGCTACGGAAATTTCTATTAAGACTATGCTTGATGTAAAAAATGCTATGGAAGATATTGACAATTTATCACAGGATTTTTCGTTCTGTAAGCCTTATCAATCTCCTAAACGCACGAAATATTTAATACAGAAATTTTTAGATTCTACACAGCTTTCCATTATCAAAAATTCGTAAAGGAGATGATAGATTATGAATACACAGTTAATTATAGATTATTTATCAGCATTGAACATGAATAACAATCGTGAATGGTATCATGCGAACAAGGAAGATTACAAAAAAGCAAATGCTGAGTTTGAAGGATTATTGCAGGCTTTGATGTTAGAAATTGGAAAGTTTGACAGCAGTATTTTACATAACAATCCAAAAGACCTTACGTTTAAGATTGTAAGGGATACTCGTTTCAGCCATGACAAATCACCATATAATCCTGCATTCCGTACTCATATTTCTTCTAAAGGAAAGCTGCCAGTTCCTGTTGGATATTATCTTATGATAAAACCTGATAATCAGTCTTTTTTAGGTGGTGGTCTATTTGCAGATATGTTTAAGGATGCAACAACAATGATACGAGATTATATTGTCCAGAATGGTGAAGAATGGGAAAAGATTATCCATGAACCAAAGTTTGAAAAATATTTTACTGTACAAGGAACAGTATTAAAGAATGTCCCTGCAGGATATGAGAAAGAACATCCTCAAGCAGAATATCTAAAATTTAAAAGTTGGTATCTGGAATATTCGTTAAAGGATGAAGAATTAAACGATGCAAAAGCATTTGTTGAAAAGGCAACAAAGCTTTTTCAAATCATGAAACCTTTTAACGATTATTTAAACAAAGCACTTGTGGACTTTCAGATGCCGACAAGGTAATGAAATATGCAAAAATAAAGAAAAGTGGTTAAACAATATGAATAATTAAATAATAAGAATTGATAACAGCTAAAAGAATTATTTTCTGATAGCTGTTTTTTTTGAAAAATGTTATTCTAATAAAAATGTTAAATATAAAAAATATTGATAGATAAAAATTGTACAGAAGTGAGAGGAATTATGCAGGAGAAATCAATATTAATAATTGATGATGATAAAGATTTATCCTTTATTATATCAGATATGCTTGAGAGCTATCATTATAAAGTAACCATTGCAGCAAGTAGTGAGGAAGCCTTTGATGTATTAACCAATCATACATATGATTTAATTTTATTGGACATTAATTTTCCAGATACTACAGGATTTGAAATATGTAAAGAATTAAGACGCGTGTCAACTGTTCCAGTAATATTTGCGAGTGCCAGAACAAGCGAGCAAGACCGTATAACAGGCTTTGATATTGGTGGTGATGATTATCTTCCAAAACCATACTCTATGAAAGAGTTGTTGTCTCGAATTAATGCGCTTATAAGGAGAACATATGGTTTTTCATCAAAAGAAGAAATACATCAATTTGGACATGTTACAGTTAATATTACATCTAGGAGTGTTACTAAAAAAGGTAAAGCAGTTACACTTTCTTTAAGAGAATTTGATTTACTTGCATATATGTGTCAGCATAAAAATATTGCACTGTCAAAGGAAACATTATTGTCAGAGGTATGGGGAGCTTTTTCTTGTGTTGAAACAGCTACGCTTGCTGTTCATATTCGTTGGCTGCGGGAAAAACTTGAAGATAATCCGGCAAAACCACGATTTATAAAAACCGTTTATAAGGTAGGATATATGCTTGATACAAATTTATAATAAATTTTTTAAAATAAAAATAATATTTTTAGAAAAATGAAAAGCTGTGATATCCGCTGTGCCTAAATCTGGAAAGCAGTTAAAAATGGAGGATAGATTGAAAAAAAGATTATTAAAAATAACCATTTTATTTTGTGTTTTTATTGGGGGTATTACTTGTATTTTTTGTACTTTTGATAATCAAACCCAATTAAAGAATGAGCGTTTAAGCCAAATTGTTGAGTTAAACGAAATTGAACAATTAGCAAAATTGGGAAAGTATGATTTAATGTCTGAAAAAATATCAAAGTTACAAGAGGATATCAAAAGTGAACAGCTTATTTATAATAGTAATATACGTTTTCTTATAATGAGTGGAATAAGTATTTTATTTCTTTTTGTAGTGTTTGGATATATCTATAAGGCTATTTTATGTCCTTTTGAAAAAATGAAGAAATTTGCAGAAAAAGTGGCGCAGGGGAATTTTGATATTCCGTTAAATTATGAACGTTCCAATTATTTTGGCGAATTTACTTGGGCATTTGATAGTATGCGCAGGGAGATTACAAAAGCGAGAGCTTGTGAGAAGGAAGCGATTGACAATAATAAAACGGTAATTGCTACATTATCGCATGATATTAAGACACCTATTGCCTCCATTCGCGCATATGCGGAAGGATTAGAAGCAAATCTTGATACTTCTATTGAAAAAAGATATCGCTATCTTGCCATTTTAATAAAAAAATGTGATGAAGTGACAGCATTGACAAATGATTTATTTTTACATTCGATATCGGATTTAGAAAAATTAAAGATTTCCGTAGAGCCAAAAGAAATGGTATCTCTTACAGAACATATTATTGCGCAGTTTTTGGCAGATAATGGTGATATTACATATAAAAAACCAGATTTTAAGGCAATGGTATTGCTTGATGAAAAAAGGTTTACACAGATTATTGAAAATATCATCAATAATTCCAGAAAATATGCAAAAACTGCAATAAATATTTCAATTGTAAAAGTTGAAAGTCATTCTTTACAAGATGTGCCAATGTCAAATAAGGAATGTTTGGTTTTACATAAGAATACAACAAATGAAAATACATCTTATATAGAACTGCATTTTCGTGATTATGGACATGGAATCCCGGACAAAGATATGCCTTTTATATTTGAAAAGTTTTATCGGGGAAGTAATGTAAAAGAAGAGCAAGGCTCTGGTTTGGGATTATATATTGTAAAATATATAACGGAACAAATGCAAGGAAGTATATTATTACATAATTATATAGATGGGTTAGAGGTTATTATCAGTTTTCCTATTTTCTTAAAGAGTTCTTAATAACTTTTTTGGTAAAGTAAATTGTAACTATTTGGCAGAATGCTTATCATAAATTTACAGACCAAGAAAGGAGTATTATTATAAATATGAAAAAAAGTATTTTATCAGCAAAAGGATTGTGCAAAACTTTTGCACATAACGGTGGTCAGATTCATATTCTTTCCCATATTGATTTGGAGTTGTATCAAGGTGATTTTACTGTTATTATGGGGGCTTCAGGCTCTGGCAAATCCACATTACTCTATGCGTTAAGTGGTATGGATAGAGCAACAGCAGGAGAAGTGTTGTATAATGGCAAAAATATTGTGACAATGCGTGAAAAAGAATTATCAGCACTTCGCAGCAACGATTTTGGATTTATATTTCAGCAGCTTCATCTTGTAAGTACTCTTACATTATTTGAAAATATTGTTGTTTCGGGATATTTAAGCAAAGCTGTTACAGGAGAAAACGTGCGAAAATATGCCAAAGAATTACTTGAAAAAATGGGGATTCAACATATAAAAAATCATTTGCCAGCACAGGTTTCTGGTGGTGAACAACAACGTTGTGCGATTGCAAGAGCAGTGGTGCATAATCCTAAATTGATTTTTGCTGATGAACCTACAGGCGCACTCAATCGTCATAATACCATAGAGGTTTTAAATTTGCTTACATCCATTAATGAAACGGGGCAAAGCATTTTAATGGTGACACATGACATCCATGTTGCGCTTCGCGCAAATCGAATATTATATTTAGAAGATGGCAAAATTATCGGAGAGTTGACATTACCATTATTTTGTCCAGATGAAGAAAAAAGTCGTGAGACACAAGTTAGTGCATGGCTTCATTCAATGGAATGGTAGGAGGCAAAATAAATGGAAATGTTAATATTATTAAGGGCAAATATAAGAAAAAAGAAAGGAACATTTATCAGTGTTGCTATACTTATGGCAATTGTCGTTACAATTTGCACATCTATTATTAGTGTGCATGATAATTATTTAAATGGTTTAAATCGTGCATTTGAGATGACGAATTATGGTGAAGTACTAGTTTTTATAGATAAAGAAAAGCTTACAGATGAATTGCGCAGTGCGGTGGAAAATAGTTCATTAGTTAAGAATATACAATATTATGACAGTATTGTTACTAGTAAGGTAGTATGTAATGAACACGAGGAGGGGAATAGTTATTTTTTAACAGAATTAAGAGATGGAATTGCATTATATAATAAAGAATTGACAAATTTTTGTGAGGATATACCAGTAATTGGGGAAGGTGAAATATATCTTCCGCTTGGATTAAAATCAAAGTTTGAATGTAAACTAGGAGATATAATAACGCTTGAAGTGGCAGCAGAATTTACAAAAGATTTTGTAATAAAAGGATTTGTACAGGAACCAATGGCGGGTTCTTCAACAATAGGGTGGAAGCAGGTATTTATTGGAAAATCGGATTTTCAAAAATTGTTAGAGTTATGTAGTTTGTCACAGACAAATATACAAAAAGAAGTTACTATGATGTCAATATATCAGGCAGAAGGAAACACACTTTCTTCATCAAAATTTCAAAAACAGCTTAACCTTGAAACAAAAATATCGGATATGGCAGAAGGAGGACTCAGCATAGACCAATCAAAAAATTATACGACGCTTTTACCAGATATGATATTAGATATTGTTTTTGCTTTTATGTTATTTTTATTTTTAATTATTTTAATTGTGGTAAGTCATAGTATTGGAACAGAAATTGATATTGAATATACAACACTTGGAATTTTAAAAGCGCAAGGGTTCAATAATAAAAAAATAAGAGGAATCTTTCTAATACAATATATGGTAAGTTTGCTGTTTGGAGTGATTATTGGCAGTATGGCGGCAATTCCTATTCAAAATTATATTGGTAAAGTATGTATGGCAGTGACAGCAGTTTTGCCAGAACAATCCTTATCAATAGGAAAAAGTACACTGTTTACAGTAGCATTGATAGGGTGCTTTTGTCTGATTATTTTGTTAAAGACAAGAAAGGTTATTCATATTTCGCCTGTCAAAGCAATTATTGGCGGCATGGAAGATATTTATTTTGACAGTAGGATATATGCTCCTATTTTGGATAAAGCATTATCTTTTTGGCTTGCGTTTCGACAGCTTATTTTGGCAAAGAAAAGATATTTTGGTGTATTATTTATTGTTGCTATGCTTACATTTTTTATGACTTTAGTAAATTTATTTAGTGTTTTTTTAGCTTCACGTGATACATTAAATTCAATGGGACTTATGATACCAGATATAGAATTTCATTACAATAAAGATATAGATAAGGATTTATTGACAGAGGTTGAAAAAATTGTAGAAAAACATACAGCCATTCAATATAAAAATCAAAAAAGGAATCAATATATTTCTTTAAATGGAGATAGTATTTTTAGTGATATATATAAATATCCAGAGCAAATTTTAGCGGTGATAAAAGGGCGATTCCCATTATATGACAATGAAATTCTTATTACTCAAATTGTCTCTGAATCGATGGATTTAGAAATTGGTGATATGGTGATTCTTTCTAATAATGATAAAGAAGTAGAATGTATGATAACAGGATTTTATCAAACGCCAAATGATGTGGGAATAAGTATGGCTTTTAATTTTGATTTAGCAGGAAGATTAGGTCTGCCACAAAGAGGTTTTTCTGCAAGTTTTATTGTTCAAGATAAAGATAAAATTCCAGATATTATAGATGAAGTTCAAACTCAATATGGTGAATTGCTGAAAATAGATGATTACACTACAACGCAAAGTCCTATGGAAATTCAATATAATTCCATTGTTAGTGTAATAACAGTTATTATTTACAGTTTTTCTATTGTTTTTGCATTGATTGTTGTTATAATGGTTTGTAATAAAACATTTATTCGAGAGCGAAGAGATATTGGTATTTTTAAAGCACTTGGATTCACTGTAAATAAACTGCGATTTAATTTTGCTCTGCGATTTTTTATACTGGCGTTGTTCGGCAGTTTTATTGGAATGAGTATCACTGTGGTAATTGTTAAACCAGCAATGAGTTTTATATTAAAATTTATTGGCTTGTCAACAGTTATTGTAAATTTTACAGTAACTTCCATACTTTTGCCTATTCTTATAATTAGTGGGAGCTTTTTTATATTTGCCTATATGGTTTCTAAAAATGTAAAAAAGGTCGAAGTATCAGAACTTATTGTTCAGTAAAGATAATTTAAATCCCCACTTATGCCTTTGTGGCATTGAAGTGGGGACTTTTCTACTTCTTTGAATTTTCTGGAATATATTATTTTTGCAGTCAAAATATAGATTATGCAATATTCAAGTTGTTTTGGGTAAAAATATATAAAAAATGAAAAATTATTCAAATGCTTTTCGGCGTACCATATCTTCAAATTCTGCGGCAGGAACAGGCTTTGAATATAAATATCCTTGTAGATAAGAAACACCGATTTTTTGAATCATATCTTGTATTTCTATGGTTTCTACACCTTCTGCAATCGTTTGAATAGAAAGGCGTTTGCACATATCAACAACACTTTCAATAATAGCAATGTCTGTCATATTGCGATTTTGAACAAGACCTCGCACAAATTTTTGGTCAATTTTTAATACGTCCATATTCACATCATGTAAAAGACCAAAAGAAGCATATTCGGTGCCAAAATCATCCATAGCAATTTTATAACCCAGTGTTCTTAATCGGTCAAAATGATGGGAAAGCATATCGGTATCTTCAGCGTTGCAGCTCTCGGTAAGTTCTACCATAATCAAATTGGGATTGACTTGATATTCGTTTGTTTTTTCAATTAATTTATCAACAAAATCACCATCTAAAAGCTGAACATAAGAAACATTAAAGCTAACTTTGATGCCGCCATATTCTTTTTGCCAGTGAGCAGCATGGCGGAGAGCTTCCTCCATAACCCAAGTGCCAACTTCTTGAATCTCTCCGCTATTTTCAAGCAGTTTTATAAATTCAAAAGGTGAGGCATCTTGTATTTCTGGTGTTTTAAAACGCAAAAGAGATTCACATTCCACAATTTGCTTAGACTTGGCATCTAAGATTGGCTGAAAATATAACTCAAATCCTTTAAAATTGTTATGAATACTTTTTGTCAATGCTTCGTGAAGATTACTGATACGATTATGGCGTTGTGAAATCTTTTCTGAAAATTCAATAATTCGGTTATGGTTTTGTTCTTTTGCAAATTCGAGTGAATGTTCCAAATTGCTTAAAAGTGTGTTGGAGTCGTTGCCATCTTGTGGATAAGACACAATTCCTGCAGAGACAGAAAAACTTTTCACGCCTCGCATATTAATACAGCGGTCATTGATTTTTTGAAAAAGCGTTCTCATTTTGTCATTTGTGCCATTTGGGGACAAAACAATAAATTCGTCGCCTTGCAAACGATAAATTTTGTCTTGTTTATCGGCTAATTCTGCTAGACATTCAGCAAAAATACTTAAGACTTTATTACCATAAATATAACCATTTGTATTATTGATTTTGCGAAAATTATCAATACCTAAAAGCATAAGAATACCATTACCATTAGAAAAGTCATAGTTTTGTAATTCATAACTGGTAAGCAAATGTGTCAAAGGGTCATATTTATTTTGATTGTCTAAGCGTGTCATCAGTCCAGCAAAAACACTAGGCTGTCCATTTTCATCGGGTATAACACTGCCTTTACATTCTAGCCATACATAATCGCCATATTTATTTTTGGCACGATATTGGCAGCTATGGCGGTTGGATTCCCCTGAAAAAACAGCACTAATATCTTTTACATATAAAGAACGGTCATCAGGATGAATTTTTGCCATCCATTTGTTGGCAGTATCGGTCATATATTCTGCTTCCAGATTAAAATAATCAACCGTATTTTTTGACCATCTGGATAAAGAAGATTTCATGTCACAGACATAAATATAAATGTTATCAGAAGCATTTGCAAAGGCTTCAAATAATTCATTTTGTAAAATATCTTTATTCATTATATAACCTATCCTTTCTTAAAAATATTTAGCTTTGTATTTAAGAAGTTCATTATTATGCACAATCATTATGATAGAAAATTTTAAATTTTATGGTAATAAAACATTTATTATTAAGTTGCTATATAACAACAACCCTATTTTTCCCACTTTTTTTTGCTTGGTATAAAGCATCATCAACACGACTGCACAGTGTATCAATCGTGTCATCTTCTTTGGCTTGTGTCACACCAATACTAACAGTTTGTGAGCGCATCTTAGGAAAGTTTGTATTTGCAAAGCACTGGCGAATAAGCTCTGCTGCAAAGGCAGCAGAGGAAAAGTCTGTGTCGCGCATAAGCAGCATAAATTCTTCTCCACCCCATCTGCCAGCAGAAAATTTTTCAGAAAATAAAGTACGATTATTTAATAAAGTACGTTCATTATGAAGTATTTTTGCCAGTGCAATAATAACGGCATCGCCTTGTTGATGTCCATACGTATCATTTACTTGTTTAAAATTGTCAATGTCTAACATAATAACTGAAAAGCGTTCCTGTTTTACTTTGGTAAGTTCTCTTTCAATTTGTGTCTGAATTTCTTTTCGGTTGTATAAACCAGTTAATCCATCAATAATAGAAGCTATTTTTAGTTTGTCGTTTACTTGTTCTAATTTATTATTAATTTCTTCTAACTCGAGTGAAGTTACACTTATAAATGTAGCAAGACGAGATACCAAAGGCACTTTTGATAGTCTGTGTGTATTTGTCAGAACAGGGATGATACTAGAAGGGTCTTTTTTACCCTCTCGCATAGCAGCTATCACAAGAGTTACATTGTGTTGATTTAAGTCGCCTGTTGTACGCAAAAATTCACCATGTGAGAAAAATCCCACAGAAGGAGAGATTTCTTTAAATGGAGTAATCTCATAAGTTGGTTCTTGAGAAGTCCAAAAAGTGCGTCTTGCAGCGCAGGAAAAAATATGTAATAAATCGGGTTGAAACGTATAAATTTTTTTGCTATCCTCTTCTATATTTTCAATAATAGTTGCAGGGTCACCATAAGAGATACGCACAACAGAGCCAACATCAATATCTGACGACATTGTAATAGAACCATCGGCATTGCTTGCCACAGGGGTTCTCAGTATGGTGGTATTATTATGTTCATAAAATAATGGAAATTCAAGCGTATTATAAAAGAAATTTTCATCATTTTTGATATTCAAATATTTGTTATAAACGTCATAAGCTGGTATACCATCAAGTTCCTGCAAAATGCTTCCATCAGATTTGGTAACATGAAATTTTCGCCCTAGGGGTTTCCAACCTGTTACTTTGATGGATTCTACATAGAAATCTTCACCGCCATAAAACAATATGATAATGGATTTATCAGAAAATCCGCCTATTTTTGAAAATACACAAGAAGCATCACTTGTGATATCATTACTGCAAGAAACACCGCCAAAAATTTGAATATCAGGAGCAATATTTTTCATTCCATCACAAAAACGGGTTGTAGACGTTTCTGGAATCGTAAAATACATCTCAATAGCTTTTACCCAAGTATGGACTTTTGTTTCTTCAACAATCTGTTTTGTAATATCGTCTACGGATTGCCTCGATAAGTCATATTGAAAAATTTGAAATTGTGATTGAGGCAATTCAAATACAGTGCAAACGACAGTCACAGGTGAAGAAAGCTGACAATTTACAATATTGCCGCTAGTGGAGCAACCCATATATGGAGTGTCTGGAAAAATTTGTTCAATTACTGTACATATAGCATTGATTGGAGCTGGCTCTAATATTTCAGAGTAAATCTGAAACATCATTTTTGAGATTTTGTTAGAATGACACCAATCCTTAAATGTTGTAAGTTTTTTCGTGAACATCTCTAAAGTTGAATATTCAATCTGAAATTGTTTCATATTTATCCTCCATACTACAACGGATTTTTTGGAGCAGTAATAGCTCAAGTTTTGCGCAACAAAAAATTAATTGATTTTGATATGGTTATTGTAACATAAATTCAATAATTTTTATAGATATATTGATAAAATTGTAACGGTTTAGGCTTGTTCATTTTTAAAAGGTAAAACATTTAATAAAATTCGTTGAAAAATGGTTGTGTTTCGCTATATAAAAAGGTTATACTAACATAATAATATTGAAATTTTTTAGCGCATAAAAAGCGCAGAAATGAGGCTTAAAATGAGTGAAGATTGTACCCATGATTGTAGTAGTTGTGGTTCTAATTGTGATGAGAGAACACAGCCACAAGATAAGTCTGCCAATTATGGCGGTGTGAAAAAGGTTATCGCTGTAATGAGCGGCAAGGGTGGCGTTGGAAAATCCCTTGTAACTTCTATGCTTGCATGTAATGCTGCAAAGAAAGGATTGCAAGCAGCAATTATTGATGCCGATATTACAGGACCATCTATACCAAAATCATTTGGAATAAAAGGTGAAATTTGTTGTGATGAAGAAGGCAAAGTAATGTATCCATGTAAGACAGATACAGGGATAAAGGTTATATCAATGAATCTTCTTATGGACAATGAAACAGACCCTGTTATATGGAGAGGTCCTATTATTGCAGGAGCTGTCAAGCAGTTTTGGGAAGATGTGTCTTGGGGTGATATTGATTATATGTTTGTTGATTGTCCGCCGGGAACAGGAGATGTACCACTTACGGTATTGCAATCACTTCCAGTTGCAGGTATTGTTATTGTCACTTCACCACAAGAACTGGTTTCAATGATTGTGGCAAAAGCAGTTAAAATGGCTAAGATGATGGATATTCCAGTACTTGGTATTGTTGAGAATATGTCTTATTTTGAATGTCCAGATTGCAAAAAGAGACATCAATTGTTTGGTGATAGCAATATTGAGGAAATAGCAGCCCAATATGGAATAGAAACAATAGTAAAGCTGCCTATAGATGCACAAATATCATCAAGTGTTGACAAGGGCGAAGTTGAAAAACTCAATTTGCCGCAATTCGATACTATGAGTGATAAAATTATAGGACAATAGGTCATTAAAAAAATACACAATATAACAACCTTATGGAGAGAGCAAATGAGCAAATGTGTTATTATGTTTAAAGGCGGTGTAGAAACGCAAGAATATTTTAGCATAGAGATGGCTCAGACATTTGAAGCAAGAGGGTACGATGTATACTGGTTTGATTTGGTGGTAAGTGAATACAGTACTTCCTTGCTTCAAGCGTTTTTAGAGCAGTCTTTTAAGGATAAACGTTTTACAAATATTATTGCCTTTACATTTAATTTTAATGGGATTGCAGGAGAAGATGGCTTATATAGCAATACATTTTCTAAAAAAAATTTATGGGATGAATATCATATAGCGGTTTACAATATGGTGGTAGACCACCCATTATATTACCATAAATATCTTGGTTTACGACCAGAAAGGTATGTTCAGATATCTATAGATAAAAATCATATCCAGTATATGAAGCGGTTTTTTCCTGAGGTCAATGCCAGTAGTGCGTTTTCTGCAAAGAATAAAAGCATATGTCACGATGATGACTATTATTTTTTGCCACTAGGAGGAACAGGGATTAATATCCATAGGGAGGTATATCAAGCTGGGCGATATATTCCTATCCGTAAAAGACCAATTGATGTTATCTTTACAGGAAATTATACATCAATAGAACGCTTTGATGCCTATCTTGCACAAATGGATTATGATTCTAAAATGTTTTTTAAAGAATTGCTAAAAGAAAGTATAAAAAATCCTAATGAATTAATTGAACATTTAGTAGAACAAAAGTTGATTAAAGAAAATGTTGCATTTAGTCAAACAGAGTTAAAAAATCTTATGCCAAATCTTATGTATGTAGACCTTAGTGTTCGTTTTTATTATAGGGCAAAGACGATTATGCAGCTTGCAGACAGCGGCATTAAAGTACACACATATGGTGCAGGTTGGAAACAGTTAGAATGTATGCATCCAGAAAATATTATTGCGGCAGGAAATGTAGATTCTCAAACTTGTCTTGATAAAATAAGTCAATCGAAAATATCGGTTAACGTTATGCCATGGTTTAAAAATGGGGCGCATGACAGAATATTTAATTCAATGCTGAATGGAGCTGTTGTATTAAGCGATACAAGCAAATATTTAAAAGAATGTTTTATTGATAAATCTGAACTTTTTTTCTTTGAATTGCAAGATATAGAAAATGTGGGCGATATAGTAAGGGAGGCTTTATCCGATTTGGATAGGCTTCAAGAGATTGCAGACAGAGCATATGATATATGTATTGAAAAACATACATGGAAAGAACGCTGTCATATCTTAATTGACCGAATAGAAAGTGGGAAATTTTAATTTTATAATTGACATTTAAAGGAAGATATGATATTGTAGATATGTACGCGGATGTGGCGGAACTGGCAGACGCGCCAGATTTAGGTTCTGGTGGGCAACCGTGCAGGTTCGATTCCTGTCATCCGCATAAAAAGGGCTTTTGTTTTAATGATAGGTTAAGACAAAAGCCCTTTTATTTCCGCAAGCAATGAGCCAAGCGGGCATGATTGTCTCTGTATTTGGCGACTGCCGCGAGGGTCAAATATTCCACAGCTTACGGCAGGGTATTTAACTTAAGGTTTACATAAAAGGAAATTTACATAAAAAGATGGAAAATCAATGTTATACTTATTTTAAAATAGTAGGGGATTTTAATCCAGATACGGTTACAAAAATATTAGACATACAGCCTGAAGAAAGTTGGAAAGTAGGTGATATGCGCAAAAATGGCACCAAATATGATTTTTCTTTTTGGTCTGTTGGGCGATGTGATGATTATGATATAGAAATTGAAAATCAAATGCAAAAAACTATATCTATTTTATTAGATAAAATTGAATTGTTAAATAAAATTAAAAATGAAAATAATGTGTTATTTTATTTACAGATTGTTCCAACGATTTATGTAGAAAATGATACACCTTGTCTTGCACCATCTCTTGATGTGATTGATTTTTGTTATAAGACAAGAACAAAGATAGATATTGACTTGTATGTAGACACGTTTACCAATAAAATTGACGTCTTAGAGGACTGAGAATATAATAGCATAAATTGTAAAAATTGATATTAAGTAGGAGAAAGTTTATGTTACGCAAGGGAAACAAAATGAAAATATTATATTTTGACAAAAGCAACAGCCTTAGCAAAAAGATTATTTCCAAAATGGCACTTATGGTTGCTGTTATTTTTTTGCTGACTATTTTGATGTCGGCTTTTCTTGCAGCGCAATCATTAATTCGCGTGAATAAAGAAAAATTAACAGCCGTTGCTTATGAAAATGACTTTTTAATGACAAATGATATTGAAAGTGCTTATGGAAAAGCAGTGGGATTTGCGGGGTCTCTGCGCAACATTTCTGCATTAGACCCAAAAGAACAAAGGGATGCGATTGATACTGCTTTAGTAGGTCTGTTAGAAGGTGGTGATGGATTTCCAACAGCGTTTGCTTATTTTGAAAAAAATGTGATTGCAGATGCCAATGGAGAACCTTATAGTGTTCATCGAAGAAACATTGCTTATGAAGCAGTTGTATATCCAAATGAGCAAAAAACAGGCTATCTTTTTGAAAAGCATGAAGATGCCTTTGACAATTATGAAAAAGAATATTATATGCAAATTAAACAAACAGGCACACCATATATTATGGACCCTTATGTATATGAATTGATGGGAAAAAATATTATGATGATTAGTATTATCGCGCCTGTTTGGAATGCACAGGGAGAATTTTTTGGTGTAGCTGGTGTCGATGTAGGATTGAACAATATGCAGGAACAGTTGCTTGTTAGTACTGATTATGATTCTGCCCATCTGGTTGCTCTTGCAGAAGATGGAACAATTTTAGTTGATTCTGCTGACAGTTCAAAAGTAGGTCAAAAGGCTTCAGATGTTGGATACCATACAATGATACAAGATGCCAATACAATTCGTTCGATGTCTGAAGGAGAACATATTAATAGTCGCTCTGTTCTTAAGGGAGGCAAAAATTTTGGAACAGGAAAGGGTGGTATTTCCGTTACAATTCCATTAACAGTAAATGGTAAAACACAATGGACGCTACATTTGACGGTTGATAAAAGTGAGTTTTATGGACCTATTATAGAAGGTACAGGAAAATTGACTTTTTTGGTAATAGTATTTGGACTTTTATTGTTAATTGCAGTGAATCGTATTATTGAAAGGTCTTTAGCTCCTATTAAATTAATTACAGATGAAGTGGCAAAGTTGGAAGCAGGCGATTTGAATATTCATATTGATATCGAATCAGAAGATGAATTAGGACGTCTTTCACAAGCATTTAATCATATCAGTGCTATTATCAGTAATTATGTAAAAGATATTTCGGAACAGCTTTCTCAGATGGCAGATAATAATATGGATATCACTATCACACAAAATTATATTGGTGATTTTATACCTATTCAAGTGTCTATTGAGAAAATTTCACAGTCTTTAAATGATACTTTACATCAAATTGTCCTTTCAGCAGATGACGTTTCTGCTAGTTCAGAAAATGTGTCCTCTAGCGCACAGGTACTCTCTGATGGTGTTAAAGAACAAGCAGCAGCAATTCAGCAGTTAGCGGTTTCGATAGAAAGTTTATCAAATGATGTGACAGCAAATGCAAACGATGCACAATCTGCCAATATTACAGTTTCTGAAGTAGGTCAATATATTGAAGAAAGTAATAGAGAAATGGAAAATCTAATTCATGCAATGTCTGATATTCGTTATTCATCGGATGAAATTGAGAAAATCGTTAAAACCATTGAAGATATTGCTAGTCAGACAAATTTACTTTCTCTGAATGCCTCAATAGAAGCAGCAAGAGCAGGAGAGGCGGGAAAAGGATTTGCAGTTGTGGCAAATGAAATTCATAAATTGGCAACAAAGAGCGCAGAAGCAGTTAATCAAACAACTGCTTTGATAGAAAGTTCTCAAAAAGCTGTAGCAAATGGTATGGAAATTACAGATAATACAGCAAAATCTCTTGTGGCAGTGGTAAAAGGTTCCAAAGATGTTTTAAGTTCTATGGATAAAATCAGCAGTGCTTCACAAAATCAGAAGGCAGTATTAGAACAGATTACAGAAAACGTAGATTTAATTAGCAATGTTGTTCAATCAAATTCGTCTTCTGCTCAAAATAGTGCAATGACAAGTGTAGAATTATCAAGTCAGTCTAAGCGTTTACATGAATTAGTAAATGCTTTCCATTTAAAGCAAGTATAAGGAAACAAAGGCAAAACTTCGTTTTTCTGTTAGAAATCGAAATTTTGTCTTTATTTTTTTATATAGTTCAATCTCATTAGAGAATAATTAAAATAGTTTGAATGGTAGAAAGTGAGGTATATTTGTAAAATGAAGAAAATAAATTTTACAAAAATAAATAAAAAAGCATATGTTTTGATGATAACAATAGTATTACTTGTTATTGTAACAGTTGCTTTTGTATTGATATTAAACAGACAACATAGTCCATCACAAAAAGAGAACGATAGAACAAGTCATTCAACAGCATTAAATGAAATGGATACAAAAACACAAAACAATACAAAGACAGAAACAAGTACAAATAATGAAAACAATACAGATGGTGAAACTGAAATGATTACAGATAATGAAAGCAATGTAGATGATGAAAATAATACAAGTCAAGAAACGAATACACAAGAAACAACAGCAAATCAAGGTGAAACGGTAACAGCGCAAGAGGATACACTAGAAGTAAAAGTTGAAAAGATTTTAAATAAAATGACTTTAGAAGAAAAGGTTTATCAGATGTTTATTATTACACCAGAAGCGTTGACGAATGGTAATAATGTCACGACTTGTAATAATTATTTTCGAGAACAATTAGAACAATATCCAGTTGGTGGAATCATTTATTTTGCACAAAATCTTATCAATCGTGAACAGACAACACAGATGTTACAAAATGCCAGACAGTATGCTTATGAAGTAGAAGGTATGCCTATGTTTTTATGTGTTGATGAAGAAGGAGGAAGGGTTGCAAGAATTGCAAATAATCCAAACTTTGGTGTGCCAAAGGTTGGTGCTATGCAGTATATTGGCAGTGCTATAGAAGCATATCAGGCAGGAGAGACAATTGGAGCATATTTGAATGAATTAGGATTTAATTTAGATTTTGCACCTGTTGCGGACGTGATTACTAATGATAAAAATACAGTTATTGGCGATAGGTCATTTGGAACAGATGCTGTTATTGTCACAGACTATGCTGCTGCCTATTCTAATGGATTGAATAGTCAAAATATATTAAGTACATTCAAACATTTTCCCGGACATGGCTCTACTGAAGGCGATACACATGAAGGCTTTGCTTATACAAACAAAACATATGAGGAATTAATGGAAGCAGAGCTTGTTCCATTTGCAAATGGAAATAAAGATGTTGTTATGGTTGCCCATATATCGGTACCAAATATTGTTGGAGATAATACGCCTTGTACGCTGTCTTATAAGATGATTTCAGAGATTTTGAGAGGCGATTTAAATTATAATGGATTAGTCATAACCGATGCGATGAATATGGGGGCTATTTTTAATAATTATGCTTCTGATACAGCAGCAGTTTTGGCAGTTTTGGCAGGCGTTGATTTGATATTGATGCCGGGCGATTTTTTTAGCGCAGCACAAGGTGTTATCAATGCTGTTTATGATGGACAAATCAGTGAAAGCCGTATTGATACATCTGTTAGAAGAATTATAAGAAAAAAATTGCAGATGGAGTAAAAGTATCAAATGGAGGATTACAATGAATAGTAGTATCAACACGAAATTTAAATTATTTTTACCATGTTATTTTGCATTTTTTGTAAATGGCGCAATGGTTTTGGCAGTAGGAGCAGTTCTGCCTTATATTATACAGGAAGCAGGCTTAAGCTATGGACTAGCTGGTGGGTTGCTTTCAACCTTTGCAGTTGGAAATCTGTTGGCAAGTTTTGTCAATCCATTAATGGCGGCAAAATTGGGACGAAAGGCGACGATTGTTCTGTTATCTGCGCTTATTCCCATAACATGGTTTGCTATCTCATTATTGCCATCCGTTATGATAATGTATATTTTATTTATATTAATGGGAATTGGCAGAGGCTCTGTCAGTATTATTAATAATGCTGTGGTAAATGATAATTCAGACGGAAAACCAGCAGCATTAAATTTTTTACATATGTCCTTTGCCGTAGGTGCATTTGTTTCACCATTTTTGACATCAGCATTTATCAGTCTAGGATTTGGGTGGAGAGTTATTGTATATATTATCGTTGTTGGAACCTCCTTGTCTTGTGTTGGCTATGCAAGTATGAATCTAAACAATGCAAGACCCAAAAAGACAGTCATACAATCAAAAGAAAATAGAGAAGATAAACAACAAAAGCCTTTTTATAAAAGTGTGGTATTTTATATAATGGGATTGCTGTTATTTTTGTATCTGGGTTTGGAAAATTGTGTAAATGGTTGGTTTGTAACATACTTTAAAAGTATGGGAATAATGAGTGATACATATGCGACGAATTTAGTATCTATAACATGGATAATGGTTATGTTAGGAAGACTTTTAACAGCAAAATTATCGCAAAAAATTGATAAAAATAAACTGATTATGGTATATTGTATTGCAACTGCCATTTTCTTTGCTTTGTTAGTAGCAACAAGTAATCTTGTTGTGATTACTATTGCCATTATAGGACTTGGATTTTTCTTTGCGGGAATTTATCCGACCAGTGTATCTAGTGTCGGTTTGGTAGTAAAAGGTGATGATACAGGAATGTCTATGTTTCTTGCTATGGCAGCGCTTGGCGGCATTGTAACGCCACAGATAGTAGGAATTGTAGCTGACGGGGCAGGACTGGTGGCAGCCATTTTATTATTGTCTATTAATGCCGCAGGAATGTTTGTATTGTCTTGTATTAATGTAAAAATAGCAAAAAAATCAAAAGGCATCTAAAGAAATATCATCAGCATTATCAGGAAGCAGGCACAGCATGATATCATCTTGTTTCATTTTATCCATCTTGGAAGGTCAAGAATCAGGCAATTGATAAAAAGAATTTAAAGTAAACGTGTTTTTATTTATTATTTTAGTAGAGCCAATAATATTGCTTGTTTGTTAATTTGAATATATAATAAGCCTTAGGAAGAATATGTTAAAATAATTGTTGTACAAAAAGCAATGGAGGTAATGTAATGAATAAAAATTATGAATATTTATCTGATGAACATGCTAACTATATAAAAAATCTTATTAAAAAAGTGGCAGATAAAGACCCCAATTATGAGATTTTTGGGTCAAAGGTGCATCAGTATGAACTTAATGAAACCGTAAGTTTGGAATGGGTGAGGGCGTTTGAAAAGAAATATCAAGTCAAACTTCCGCAAGAGTATGTGTTTTTTATAACAAAAATAGGAAATGGCGGTGTAGGTCCTTATTATGGAATAGACCCTCTAAGTTTGGATGAGGATTATGTAAGGCATTATAATCATTTATCAAAACCAAGTATATATAATGAAGATTATTTACAATTTTATAATGAACATATCACTCTTTTTGAAAATAAGAAACGATATGAGGAGCAAGAAGATGATGAAGAAGCTTTCCATAAAAAACAGGAACAAATTTATAATAGGTTAGAAAATGGTACATTAAATATTAATAATCAGGGCTGTACATATGATGGCTTATTGGTAGTCGATGGCAGGAGAGCAGGAGAGATGGTTTATATTGACTGGGAACTTGATGTAGGTTATCCTCCTGTTTTAGTTAATATGACTTTTTTAGAATGGTATCAAGGCTTCTTTGAGGCTATTCTTGCAGGATATGATATCAGAGGCTATGGCTGGCATATGCTTGGAGATGAAAAAGAATTGATGGCAAAGTATACCAATGCAGATTTGGAAACAAAAAATAAAATTATATCAAGTTTTGTTAAATTTTCTTATATTGATAAAGAGACCATTCAATTTAAAGAGACGATTCAATTTATTTCAAATTTTGATGGTGTCAATGATGCATGCAGGCTAAAACTTCTGTTTGATTTTGATTATAAGCAAGGACTGCAGGTATTTGATACATTTTTAGAAGGCGACAGCGAAAAAATCAAAGCAGCCATAGAAACATGTATGAATATATGGAGGAGTGAAGATAAAGATAAGTATTATGATAAGCTGCTTCGTTTTATTTATGGTGATTATGGCAATTTTGAAGATAGATTGAAAGAAACAGCACTCATTTTTATAGGAAGTACTAAATGTTTATCTGCAGGTGATTTATTTGAATTTGTAAAAAATAAAGAACATTCAGAACATATAAGAAGAGTTGCCATGTATGTTATTGGCGAGGCAGAGGATGTGGAAGATTTTATAGATGTACTTATTGATATTTTAAATAATATTGATAGTGAAATCGTATTATTGGAAACGCTTTTTACATTGAGAGGTATAAAAAGTGAAAAAATTGTACAGGCATATCAAACATTAATTCCAAAATATCAAAATAGTGCTAATCCAATGATAATAAAACAAATGGAGTGTTATTTAAAATATATGGAGTGATTTTTTAACCTTATTAGAGAAGTGATAATAAGGTTATAAGCAAATAACGAAGCAGATTGCAAATATCCGCTTGATTATGCTATTGTAAAATAAACAGATAAAAAAGATTGAAAATTAGTTGTGGCATGGAGGTAAAAAGTGACAAGTGCAGAAAAGAAAGCATTTTTGCTTGCAACGATTGATTTTGGCAATGGTGTCGTAAGTGATTATCCATTTGGAGCAGATGGGCTTTATATTCAGTATAAAAATGAATTGTGTCTGCATATTTGGTGGTGGGAAGGCGGTTATTATCATAATTGTTATTTGAAAAAAGAAGATGCAACGATTGATTGTCATAGTTCAAAAGTAATAAATGAACAGTTTGTACAATGGGTTCAACATTTTGTTAATGAGATTGAACATGGTAAATATAAAAATAAGAAAAGTTTGCGGGAAATGATAATTGAGATTGTGCAGCGTCGTGGATTGACAAGCTGCATGAATAATACAAAATGGCGTGAATTTCGTGAGGCGATGGAATATGAAATGCCATTTAAGCCACCCTATATTTACAAGACCCTTTTTGAGGAAGAGACAGGCGAATACTTTAAGTTTTCAGAAGATGTACCTTATACAGGAGATTATGACAGGGAAAGTTTTGAGGATTACAATTATAAAGTGATTGAGTGGGTAAAGGTACGTCCTAGTTATTATGAATCAAAAGGCGGAAGACTGGTTGAACAAAAAATATTCCATGAAGCTAAGCAGGAATTTATACAAATCTTAGAAAAATATTCCATTCCATATGATGAAGAAAATGGAACATATATTATTTATGGGTATCGGTAAAAAATGAATGTTTTGCTTAGAAATGAGGATTTATATGGAATATAAAGAAAATGCGCTTGACTGTGAAGATTATTTGAAACTGAGAGAAAGTGTTGGATGGATAAATTTTTCTAAAGAGCAAGCACAGGAGGCTATTAATAATAGTTTATATACAGTAATTGCTATAGATAATAAACAAACGGTTGGTATGGGCAGATTAGTAGGTGATGGAATGTATGGAATGATTGTTGACCTTGTGGTAGAGCCAAACTACCAAAAACAGGGGATTGGCAGTAAAATAATGGATATGCTAATGAATTTTGTTGAAAAAAAAACACCTATTGGCGGGCGTTGCAGCATACAACTTATTGCAGAAAAAGGGAAAGAGGCTTTTTATGAAGAAAGGGGATTTAAAAGAATCCCGCATGAATTTTGTGGTTCTGGTATGAGAAAAGTTATTTACAGATAAGATGGGGCAGCTAACAAGTTTGTTGCTTGTTTGTGCCAAAGTATCATAAATAAGGTTTGATGCGAAAATTGAAATAGCAGTTGCAGTTGCTTTAGTAATTTTTTCTATTGTATAATTTCTACACTACATTTTGGAATAGGAGTTTTTTATGAATAAAAATTATAAATATTTGTCTGATGAACATGCAGAATATATAAAAAATCTTATAAAAAAAGTGGCTGATAAGGATAAAAATTATGAGATTTTTGGGGCAAGTACGCATAAGTATCATCTGAATGAAACGGTAAGCCTTGAGTGGGTGAGGGAATTTGAAAACAAATATCAAGTAGAGCTTCCAGAAGAATATATATTTTTTATAACAAAGGTTGGCAATGGTGGTCCTGACCCTTTTTATGGAATAAGACCGCTTAGTCTTGAAGAAAAAGAATATAAAGGATGTTATAAAAATTTATCAAAACCAAGTATATATGATGATAATTATTTACAATATTATAAGGAATGTTTAGCATTTTCTGAAAAAAAATATTTGGAAGAGGAGTCTTTAGGAGATGAATTTTTTGAAGATGAACAGAGCGATGATAACACATTTTTAGAGAAAAAAGAAGAAAAATTTAATGGAAAATTGGATGAAGTAAGTGATATAGAAAACGATAATAATATAGAAGATAAGGAAGAGGCTTTCTATGAAGAACAGAATCAAATTTTTCCTATGTTAGAAGATGGTGTACTACATCTAAATACACATGGTTCATTGTTAATTTTAAATGGCAGCAGAAAAGGGGAAATTGCCTATATGGATTATTGTGCTTTAGAAATAGACATTCCTCCTTGTTTAATCAATATAGCCTCTCGGATTCTCCAACCCTTATTTTCTGCGGCTTTCAAACCCAGTT
>CAJUKN010000022.1 GCA_910587485.1 uncultured Lachnospira sp. | reverse complement strand
GGAACTCACCTGCATAGCAGGTGGTTTTATTAATTGTTAAAACAACAATAAAAAACGCCAACGGAATGAATTTTACTTCATATCCATTGGCGTTTTTAACCACTACAACTGAACCTCAACCACATGTCGCTCATAAGCATTGACTACAATTGTATCTTTATATTGACTTTCTCTTACAAACCGATAATTATAATTTTTATGAACATGTCCATGAAAAAAATATTTAGGCTTGTACATATCAAGAATATCTATAAATGCTTCAAATCCTTTATGCACATAATCATCTCCATCATTTAATCCTCTTGCTGGAGCATGTGTAACAAGAATATCAATTCCTTTATTCCACTTAATTTTAAGCCACATTCTTTTTAAGCGATTTTTCATTTGTTGTTGTGTAAATTGATTCTTTCCTTTATTATAACGAATTGAACCACCTAATCCCATAATTCTTATTCCATTAAATTTATAAATTTTATCTTCAATACATATACAACCTTCTGGTGGTGTGCTTTCATAACAATCATCATGGTTTCCACAAACATATAAAATTGGTGCTTTGGTAAAAGATGCCAAAAATGAAAGGTACTGTGGTTTTAAATCACCACAGGACACAATCAAATCAATTCCTTCCAATTTTTCTTTTTCAAAATAATCCCACAAATATTTTGATTCAATATCTGCTAAAACAAGTATTTTCATTATACTTTACTCCTGCATAACCCCTTGATTCATCACAATTGCCCTAGCACTTTCCTCCAAATCATCAAGGTCTGGTATCACTCCAACTACATTATCTAACAACCAATCCATTGTTATAATATCATCAGGGCTTAATGCACATCCTTTCTTATTGCGAAGCTTTCTATTTTGGTCATATAATTCATCTGCAAAAGGTTTAAATTTTCCTTCTACTATCATATTTTTAAAAAGAGCTACTATTCTTTGCGTTTCTACTGGAATTTTATCCGAACATATCAGGTCAATTACACCCGCAGACATTCCCCACCAATAATTTAATGCTTTTGTTGAATCTGAACTTTCATCAAGTTTCCATGAACCGCTTATGATACTTTGAATCAATTTCTCATAAAAAACGCCCCAATGCCACACAGGCATAGCAATATGTTGTCTATTTCCGACACCCTCGTTGTTATAAAGCCCAAATTTTCTTGCTGAACATTGAGGTGTAATCATATCTTGGTCAGAAATGTATCGAATATTCTTCTTTTTAAATTCTTCTTCTACATTAACATTTTTTTGCGAAGACCACTGCAGGTAAATTTTTGCTCTTGGATTGACAAACTTTGCACCTAGCGCAAATGCGTTAATATTTGCAATTGAACCATATACTGGATATTGCGCAACATAACCAATTTTATCCTGATTGGATAATGCTCCCGCCATCACTCCTGTAAGAAACTTTGCCTCATACATTCTTGCATAATATGTCCGAATATATTTATGTGACATATTTAAAGAACAATTCAATATTTTTATTTCTGGATGTGCAATCGCCATCTTTACACTTGCTATTATCATAGAAGGAGAAGTGACAAAAATTAAATCCATTCCACTGTCTATCATAGTGTTAATAGCATCTTCATCATCCTTTTCAGGAACCACATTATCAATATTTAATGTTTCTATCTGCTCTCCAAATGTTTCCTCAATATATTGTCTGCCCAACTCATGCGCATAACACCACTCTGAATCCTGCGGCGTATTTTCATATATAAATCCTACTCGAAGTTTTTTGCTGTTTGCTGTTGGCCAAGGCAGTAAATAACTAAGTATATTTTTCTTATGGTCGTTATTTGGATTCATCATCCAATCAATTTCTTCATCATCGGATAACAATTCAAATTCTGCCCAAGATTTACGCACATTATCCGTCATTTCTATTGAAGACATAGATTTTGCAGTTTCATATCCAAAAATATGAATAAATCTTAAAAAAGCATCACCCACTGGAAAGTCAAAACGCCCTCCACCTCTTGCATAGTACGCATTGCTAAAAAGAAGATAACAAGACGCCAAATCCCTTCTGGAGTCTTCGTCCATTTCTTTGTCTGCCTCAATTCCTACTAACTTCATAAGAGATGGAAAATTACCCACTTTGCTAAAATAAATATCATTTAAGTGTGTGCATTTATAAAAATCCATAAATTCATAATATATTTTTATTTCTTCCTTGTCACTTTTTTTAGGAACCATTCGGATAACTTCAGCATTTACTGTGACTGCCTTAAAATATTTTAATACACTTACTCGTTTATTTCCTTCTAACACATAAAATTTATTCATATACTCATAAACTTTTATTGGGTTTATGATTCCATCATTTAGTTGACTGTCACTTAAACTTGCCCATTTAGCAGAAAATTCTGTGCCATAATCCAACAATGGCATAAAATTGGCAGCAAACGCATTAGTGCGGGCTGCATTACAAGTTCCCACGACCAACCTTAATGGTATCTGGTCAATTCCTAAATTGACTTCATAATCAATCCCATCTTCTGGAACAAGATTCTCAAGAACTGGCAAATATCGATAAGACCCCCTGTTGACACATGCGCTGTACTCTTTTTTTCCAAGTTTCAATGCACTCATATAATCTTGAACTGACATATATTTTACCTCATTTCTGTATAAACAATCTAATGTTCGCTAAATCTTATTAAACTTGCAAATCAATTTATTTTCCCTACAAATCTTTATATTAACTTTTATGTTAAAACACTTTAACAAAATATGCAATTCTAAAAAAAGTGTTATAAAATAAATTATAAATCGAAATTTATGTTGATTATGCTTATTATATTACATTCATTTTCACTTTACAATTCATTTCATTTATGGCATTATTGTTTATTATTAAATGTTTTTTTAAATAAATGAGGTAAAAAGACATGTGTGCTTTTGAAATCAAAAAGATAGCAAATAATCCACAATTAGCAGATGCAGCAGCAAATTGGTTTCATTTAAAATGGAAAATTCCATTAGAAGCTTACAAAGAAAGTATACAGGAATGTATAAAGCAACATAATACCATTATTCCACAATGGTATATTGTATTAGACCATAACCATATTATTGCAGGATTAGGTGTTATTGAAAATGATTTTCACAACAGAAAAGATTTAACACCCAACATTTGTGCTGTATATGTTGAAGAAAAATATCGTGGTCAAGGTATTGCAGGAAAAATGCTAAATTTTGTCTGTGAAGATATGAAAAAGAAAGGTATTGATACTCTATATCTTGTTACTGACCACGCATCATTTTATGAGCGATACAACTGGCAATTTTTTTGTATGGTTCAAGGCGATGGAGAACAAACAATGTCCAGAATGTATATTCATCATTTATAAAAATTAAAGGAGTTCAAACGACTATGACACCATTACCTAAAGACCCTATTATACTGCTTTCTTTTACGAATATGCAGCTTCGGGACAACTATAAAAGCCTCACAGAATTCTGCAAGGCTTTTATGATAGAAGAAAAATATATTGTTGATAAACTTTCGGCTATTGACTATCAATATAACAGCAATACCAATCAATTTATATAAATCATTTATTCTTTTATTGATTGCTTTTCTTTTGCAGCCAATTGATTGTCAATCACATCAATTAATATAATGCCTGTACTGATATCTCCTGAAAGAATAAGCTTGGCAGCAAGTGTTTCAACTGTTTTTTGCACAAATCTCTTTAATGGTCTTGCGCCATAAGATGGGTCAAATCCATGTTCAACGATGTATTCTTTTGCATTGTCTGTCAACTCTATAGCTAATTCTTTGTTTGCTAAACGTTTATTTACATCATTTACTAAAAGATTAATAATATTACCAATATTATCCTTTGTAAGTGGCTTAAATAAAATGACCTCATCAAGTCTATTTAAAAATTCTGGTCTAAAATGTGCTTTTAAATCATTCATAACCATATTTTCTGCTTCACTAGTAATCGTTCCATCTTCTCCTATGCCCTCTAACAAATGCAAAGAACCAATGTTGCTTGTCATAATAATAATGGTATTTTTAAAATCAACGGTTCTTCCTTGTGAATCTGTAATCCTTCCATCATCAAGGACTTGCAACAACACATTAAATACATCAGGGTGTGCTTTTTCTACTTCGTCAAACAATACAACAGAATACGGTTTTCTTCTAACAGCTTCTGTAAGCTGACCACCCTCATCATATCCAACATATCCCGGAGGCGCTCCTATCAATCTTGAAACACTGTACTTTTCCATATATTCGGACATATCAAGCCTTACTATATTACTTTCATCATCAAAAAGGCTTTGTGCTAACGCTTTGGCAAGTTCGGTCTTTCCAACGCCTGTTGGTCCTAAAAACATAAATGAACCAATTGGCTTACTTGGGTCTTTAATTCCTGCTTTTGACCTTATAATTGCCTCTGTAACCTTTGTCACCCCTTCTTCTTGCCCGACGACTCTCTTGTGCAGTTCGTCCTCAAGATGAAGTGTTTTTTGTCTTTCTGTTTCACTAAGTTTCGCAACTGGTATTCCTGTCCATCTTGAAATAATTTTAGCAATTTCTTCTTCTGTCACACTCTCATGGACTAAATCCAGACTTTTATTTTTAATCGTATTTTCCGCTTCATTCAGCCTTTTTTGCAATGCTGGCAGTTTACCATATTGCAGTTCTGCTGCCTTCTCTAAATTATAATCTCTTTTAGCTTTTGCAATCTCATTGTTTAGTTGTTCCAATTCTTCTTTTAACTTGCTAATCGAATCAACGCTTGACTTTTCATTATCCCACTTTGCTTTTTGCTGTTTAAAAGATTCCTTTAATTCTGAAAGTTCTTTTTCCAACAATTCCAGACGCTCACGGCTCAGATTATCGGTTTCTTTTTTTAAGGCAGCCTCCTCAATCTCCATCTGCATAATCTTTCGCTGCATCTCATCCAGTTCAGCAGGCATAGAATCAAGTTCTGTCTTAATCATTGCACAAGCTTCATCAACAAGGTCAATTGCCTTATCTGGAAGATATCGTTCACTGATATATCGGTCTGATAAAGAGGCAGCAGACACTAGCGCGCTATCCATAATCTTAACACCATGAAAAACCTCATATCTATCCTTTAATCCTCTAAGAATTGATATGGTATCTTCAACGGTTGGCTCATCAACCAAAACTGGCTGAAATCTTCGCTCTAAAGCAGGGTCTTTTTCAATATACTGTCTATGCTCATCAAGTGTTGTAGCTCCTATACAATGAAGTTCTCCTCTTGCAAGCATAGGTTTTAACATATTGCCTGCATCCATCGCGCCCTCTGTCTTTCCAGCTCCAACAATGGTATGGATTTCGTCAATAAACAAAATAATCTGCCCATCGCTTTTTTTGACTTCATCAAGAACAGCCTTTAATCGCTCCTCAAATTCGCCTCTATACTTTGCGCCAGCAACAAGCGCCCCCATATCCAGTGCAAATATTTTCTTATCCTTTAATCCTTCTGGCACATCACCGCGAACAATTCGCTGCGCAAGCCCTTCTACAACAGCCGTCTTACCAACGCCCGGCTCGCCTATAAGAACTGGATTATTTTTAGTTTTACGTGAAAGAATACGCACAACATTTCTAATCTCATTATCCCTTCCAATAACAGGGTCTAACTTTCCATCTTTTGCCTTGTCAACCAAATCTTGTCCATATTTTCTCAATGTATCATACGTAGCTTCTGGATTATCACTTGTAACTGTTTGATTTCCTCTTACTGTTGCAAGAACAGATAAAAACTTATCTCTTGTAATCCCATATGTCTTAAATAATTGCTTCATTGCCTTATTAGGTGCCTCAATCATCGCTAACATCAAATGTTCTACCGAAACATAGGCATCCTGCATTCTCTTTGCCTCATCTTCAGCATTGATAAGAACTTTATTCAAGTCATTGCTAATATATAATTTTATATTTCCAGATACTTTATTTTTTTGAGATAAAAGCGTCTCAATATTTTTAATAAATGTATCTTTGCTTATTTCCAACTTTTCTATAAGGTTGGCTATAAGACTATCTTCAATTGTCATTAAACTATAAAGAAAATGCTCTTGGTCAATCTCTTGATTACCATATTCATAAGCAATCTTTTCACACTGGTTTACTGCTTCAATCGACTTTTGTGTAAATTTGTTAATATTCATAACCTTGCCTCCCTCTTGTTCTTTTGATAAAAACTCATTTTGAAAGCGTTTACATTTTATAGGAACATATATAAGATATGTTAATTTCAATGTATTATTCGCTTTCATTTGATGTTATATCATGTATTGTTAGCACTGTCAAGAGGTGAGTGCTAAAATTTTCAGAAAATTTAAAAGAATGATTTGATTTTTTACAATTTCAGTATTTGCGTAATGTTTAGAATTTTAAAGTTTTTATCAAATTATAGAATCCTGAAAGTTATACTATTTTTGAATAATATTTTATATTTATTTATATTAAAAATAAAAAATATGGATAATATTATATAACTTTAATTTATAATTCCACTATGTATCTATTAAAACTTTCTCAAGAATACGAACAAGAATAAGGGTAACATCATTTACATTCCACTATGTCACTATTAAAACGAAAGTTTTAGGGCTTGGATACGTGCAAATGCCCAAATTTACATTCCACTATGTCACTATTAAAACTATAAGGGAAATTTCAGCGTTGTGGAAATAATAAGATTTACATTCCACTATGTCACTATTAAAACATACATTGCCTGAACCATTCCCAACTTGCAATGAAATTTACATTCCACTATGTCACTATTAAAACGAATATCTGGAAATTCAAGACCAATACTTTCATCTCACATTTACATTCCACTATGTCACTATTAAAACAATTTCTTTATTACGTTTGTTAAGCGTTGCAACAAGATTTACATTCCACTATGTCACTATTAAAACTTCACCCTTGACCCTTTAAACGCTCGCCGCTAGGCAATTTACATTCCACTATGTCACTATTAAAACACTTAATGCTTTGCATAAGCTTAATGAATGCAAATCATTTACATTCCACTATGTCACTATTAAAACTTTGTGGACTTGCAGATGTGGCGAACGGTTACAAGATTTACATTCCACTATGTCACTATTAAAACCTCGGAACGGCACGAATATGGATTGTGCTATATATGATTTACATTCCACTATGTCACTATTAAAACCCAAAGGATTATGACAAAATATCAAGAATTGTATGCGATTTACATTCCACTATGTCACTATTAAAACGGCTTGCGGTTTCCGCAGGCTTTTTATTGTTTTATAATTTACATTCCACTATGTCACTATTAAAACGTCCACGCAAGCATTGTTCGGTATCATTGAAAGCAATTTACATTCCACTATGTCACTATTAAAACTTTTGTGTTATAATAAAAAGAAAGAAAGATAAAGAAATTTACATTCCACTATGTCACTATTAAAACAGTACTAAAATGCGAAAAGATAAAATAATGTCAGAAATTTACATTCCACTATGTCACTATTAAAACGATGGAGATACAGACAGTGTGCAAGATAGTTTTCATTTACATTCCACTATGTCACTATTAAAACCGGATGCTAATTTGATATTTATTGCTAAGGCAGCTTAATTTACATTCCACTATGTCACTATTAAAACCAACTCCACAAAACACCCTATTAACTCGCTTAAAACACTACCTATTTTGTCGACCTCCTTCCTTATAATCATATTTAAACAATCACTTTATCCTAATAATATCACACACACCTACAAAATCCAATACTAAATTATATTGTCAACCTCCCCTATTTTTAACCTTATCAACTATCGACAATATTATAAAAAAAAACTAGTTTTGTCATCTTCTTTGCCCCACATTTCTTTATCTAACCATCTTTCTTGACGACTTTTAAAAATAATTACAGAATCTTCTTTTTTATCAATATATGGTTTTAAATCTTGTTGTAATTTTACAAGTTGAACTTTAGAAATTTCTCCCTCAAAAACAGAATTTTGAATATGTGATAAATATTTTTTACAAATTTTAAAAACATGTGACCAACGCTTCTGCCCATTATTATTTTGACTTATATCATACACCAATACAACATACATATTTTACCACCATATTTTAAACCCTTCATATTCTTTTTCACCAATTAAATGTT
This sequence comes from uncultured Lachnospira sp., assembly GCA_910587485.1. Taxonomy (GTDB): domain Bacteria; phylum Bacillota; class Clostridia; order Lachnospirales; family Lachnospiraceae; genus Lachnospira. The sequence goes on along the minus strand of CAJUKN010000022.1, from coordinate 39,350 downwards.
TAATTAACTTATAAACTTCAAGTCGTATCAAATACTGATAACTCACTTGTCTTTCAAGTTCTTTGTGCATAATTGTCTTTTTTAATCGTTCTTCTAATTCTCGTGCAATTAATCTTGAACTTTCCTTTTTCAAATGTAAAAAATTTAATTCTTTTGTAAAGCTATCTTCTGTAATTTGTTTTCGATTTAATAAAGAAAAAATCAACCTATCTCCTATAAGTGGCTTAAAAACTTCTGCAATATCTAAACATAAGGAGTATCTACGCACACCCGGTTCATGCAAATAACTTACAGTTGGATTGATTTGTGTATGATACACTTCACTTAAGACTTTTGAATAAATCAATGAATTAACAAATGAAATTAATGAATTTATCATATTATCTGGCGGATGCATCACTCGTTTTTCAAAATGAATCTCTTGGTTTACAATAACATTCCATGCCTTATAATAATGTTTCCTAATGTTTCCCTCTATTCCCATTAATTCCTCAATAGATTCTGTACTTGGTATTTTCTTTCTTAAACTATCTACTTCTAACATATAATTGGAAACATCTTTTCCCCGCCCATTATAATATCGTAAATTTCTATAAATATTATCTGCTGCCGCTTCAATAAACTTTCGAGCAATCACAATTCGTTTTTTATAATCTGAATAATATGTTACCTGTTTTACTAACAATTGACCAGCAAGTAATTTTTCTTTTGGATAAAAACTGCCTGTATAAAAATTGTAATAATTAAAAAAATGAATAGGTATGCCATATTGTGATATATAGCTTATAAAAGATGTATTAAATGTCATTTCAGACATTACATAAATATCATCTATTCGTTCTATGGGAATATCTCTCTTTTCACCCTCAAAAGATGTAAACTGTAATGTATTATCTTTTCTTCTTAAGTCCCCATTATTATATACATAAAAGCTTTGTCCCATATTTCCTCCTATGTTTCTAATTTAAGTACTTTTTCTTATTGTCACACAAAACACAAATCATGGTATGCACACTTTGCACATATCTTTTTTGTATCAAATTTAGGTATTTGTTCTTGTTTCTTTAAAATAAGAATTTCTTGTATTATTTCTTGTAATTGTTTTTCATCATCATCTTGCAATTCAACAACAAGATTTTTTTTTAATAAGGGATAATCAATTTTTGCTTTTACCTCTGTTACTCCTCGTTGTTTTAAATAATATAGATAATATTTTACTTGCCATATTCCGGCTTCTTCGATTGCTCGACTTTTCTTGATTTCATGTAGTTCTTTCTGCTCTCTTATAAAATCAATACTAATAACATTGTCAATATTAATATGCTTGTCATCTCTTTTATAACTATTCTCATCTAATAATTTTCCAAGCATAACATTCTCATTTTCACTTTCCATATTAATTTCATGTATAAAATACCATAATTTTCTTTTACAAATAAAGTAATAATAAATCATTACTCCTGTAATCCGTTTTTCCATATTTACACCTATCTGTTCGATTTAGCAAACCCACAAAGCAATAATAAAAAATTCTTTTAATCACTTATTCTATACGAAATAATCTTCATCTTCTACCTTATCTAACAATAGTCCACATCCTCTATTTCCATCAAAATCATATTTTAGCCTTGTTCGATGAATATCAAAAAATCCAATCGTATCTTTATCTATACCATCAGGAATACGATAAATACTATTTAAACTTAATGTCATATCTGCAATCTTCATTTTTAATAATTTTCGGATACTTTTACCAACATGTGATATTTCCATCAATTCCTTAATACTTTGTATAATTTCATAATTTTGATTATAAATTGTATCAGGAATCACTGTAATGCTCTTAATATCTCTAAAATCTTTTTGTGCTTCTTTATCATCATAATCTGTTGGTTTAAGCTCTCTAAAATGTTGTATATTCTTTTCAATTTGACTAAAATACTTTGTATCTTGTATTTGTTCTATATCATACACATCATTGATATAACTTACTTTATCCACTTCAGAAAATAATTGTCCATCTTTTCTCTTTAATAAACTTATTGAACGGTCATAAATATCTTTATCATACACTGTCCCACGTCCAGAACAATTATGATAAATAATAATATTAGGATACAATGTATCCTTTTTTCCTTTTCTATTACATCGTCCCATTCTTTGAAGTAAACTATCTGCTGTACACATTTCTGTATATAGAATATCAAAATCAATATCTAAACTTGCCTCAACAATTTGTGTTGTTATCCAAATTCCTGTTGCTGTTTCATCATTAGAAAAATCCATAATATTTTTTTCTAAAATATTTCTATGCTTTCTAATAAATCGTGAATGAAGTAATCCTGCCTTTATTTCTTCCTTATTCATTTCTTGATATATATGTTGTGCTTTTGATACGGTATTACAGATAATAAGAACCTTTTTTTCATTTGCTGTTTGTACTATTTCATCAATATCAAAATCACCCTCTATAACTTGAAGTCTATGTCTTTTTACTAATTCATTATCTGAAAAATCATGCCAAACATAATCCCTTGTTTCTAATAGTCCGCTTTTCTTCATAAAATATTTTAATACAGGAGGGAATGTTGCTGTTATAATTGCAAATTTTCCACCCATACGTTTAATTTCTGACAAACCAAATATTAATGCAGCAACAATTCGAGGAGAATATGATTGAATTTCATCAATAACAATCTTAGAATATTTTAAAGTTGCCGCAAAAATCTCTGTTCCTAATGCTTTATAAACAAATTTAAATAATTGGTCTACTGTACACACTGTTAGAGGATAAGAAAATAATTTTGCCTGTTCATAATTTTTATAACCATTCTCTAAACCTTCTTCTGATTCCTTAAGATAACTATTCATACTATCTGAATGAAGAAGTGCCACATCTTGATATTGATACTCCTCTTTAATTCTTTTATAAATCGCATTAGAAGAAACTTTTAATGGAAGTGTATAAAATCCTTTTTCCCCATTAATCCACATAAGTGCGGCTTCTGTTTTGCCACTCCCAGTAGGAGCAATGATAATCACATTATTATCTTTATTTTCAATCATAAATTGTTGAGCTGGTTTAAAATTTCCTACCCATTTTATTTCTATATTATGACACAATTTTTTTTCAATCATATCTGTGGCAATTTCTGCATTTTCATATCCTGCACTAACTGTCCAATCAAATTTATTTAACATTCCTTTAATAAGCATATATTTGCACCATACATCTTCATTTACAGCTACAGTTCCTCTACTTTTCTGGTCTGAAAATAATAAAAAATTTCTATTGCTAATATGTATGCCTACATTATCATCTTTCAAATATTGTTTTATATTATCAATATAAAATCGTTCACAATAATGTTTTATTTCATCTGCTTTATAGATATCTTTACGGTTATGATGATAATAAATTGCTGTAAGTAAAATGTTGAAATCTTCAGAATTATATTGAGGATTATCTTGCAAAAACGCTTTTTTTGATAAAATAATAGCACTTAAAAACCCATGTGGAATTTGAGGTGTCTTTTCTTTTTTCAATTTTGGATTTACTTTTGTTTGAAAAATATAATTTGCTTTTCCAATGTCATGTAACTTACATGCATCTATAATCAATTTTTTTTCTTTTTCACTAAAATATTCTCCATATAATTCAAAAAAATTGTAAGCACATTTCACTATATCTTGTAAATGTTCTATTAAGGTTTTATGTTCAACTTTAATATTTTTTTTTAATAATTTTTCCTTATAATCTTGCAATATACAACCATCTTGTTCTTCCAATTCATCATAAAATACATCAATGACACTTTCCAACTTTTTTAATATTTCTTTTTTATTTTGTTCTTTCAAAACAAATGTTGGTGATTTTGCATAATATTCCATTTATTATTCCTCCTATGTAATATTCATATTTTATAAATATAATCCAAAATGTATCTATTAATATATTCACTTGCCTATTATGCTAATACAACAATATCATCATATATATCAACAAGCACATTATTTATTGCTTCACCTTGTGGATAATAGTATGCTTTCACTTTTCCACCATCTACTTTCCAACGTCTAAAACCTTGTGATGTTATTTCATACTCTTTTGTAAGAGTATAAATTGTAAAACTCATATTTCCCATATCAATATCAGAATCAACAGGAATATAAATATTATTTTTTGTTGTTGCATCTTCTGCTTCTTTCAGTTCTACAATCTCCACCTTTTTAATATCTAAAATATCTTCATGTCTGCCAAGCGCTGGATAAACCAAAGGATTTTGCAAAGACTGATAAACCATATCAAAATCACTTTCCGAAGGAACAATATGCAAAATCAGTTCATTATTACAAATAAGTTCTACATGAGCAATTCCCTTAAATGCTCCATAACATTTATCCTCTTTTTGAAAATAAAATTGATGACGAGTAACATCATACTTTGTATCAAAATTAAAGGAATATCTTGTATATAATTCTGATACTGAACCTGTATTTTTCCCTTGAATGCTTATTTTCATTGAATGAAATTCGGAATAACCACATATTGCATGAATCATTCCCAACACAGTTGAATATGGCGGTAAAGGATACGACTCTTTAATAATAAAACTACTTGGTTTTCTATAATTCACTAAATTTTGGAAACATTCAACCCTAATTGCTCTCTCCATAATATTCATCCACTTCTTTCTTTAAATGACTAAATACTTCCGCAATTGTCTTTGAATGTAATGTTTGCTTCAATTCAGCATCATTTTCAAAAATTCCACTTGCTGCCCCTACAAAAGTATTGTCCTTTATATCACTGCTGCTCTCTATAATTTCTGTCAATGTATCAATTTGAACTTTTCCTTTATTTAAAAGAATACGATTTTCAAAAAACGGATTTTTTCTTGCATATCGTCCACCTACAACAAACACTGGTGCTAAATTTTCTCGTCTTCCTTTAATATCTCGATATAAAAATTGAATTGTATCCAATAAATCTTTTACTCGTTGTGCTTTTTCTTCCTGTGATATGCAAATTTCTCCATCAATACCAATTTTATCAAGGTCAATAGTAATGGTATAAGTATAAAAAGAGCGATGAATTTCACTTTGAGCAATTCCATTTTCTAAATTCTGCCTTTTTGCCAATCCCATATTCGTTAAAAATTCCAAGTCACTTTGATAAGGTTCCAAAGCAATGGCATTACTAAGTCTTACAACAGCATTTCTTGTTGATGCTCCGCCTTTGTCCTTTCCATCTTTTTTAGAAGTCGTTTTCATATAACCAAATAAATCAATCTCTGCAAATTCCTTAATAGTTGCTGATGGGTCAAATTGAACAACACCGCTTTTGCCATCTACTGGCGTATTATCCCAGCCTAACTGTTGAATAATATTATAACGCATTGCTTGTCTTGAAATATATGTATATTGTTCATAATTTCCTCTGGACATTTTCTTCAATGTTGAAATATTGCCAACTCCCTCTCCATAATTTGCGCTCTCCGCAAGAAAAATCATTGTGAATGTTAAACCTTCTCTACTCATCTATCTTTTCCTCCTTTTTTTCGTAATGACTTCCTTGTAATCCTAACAAGAAAGCATATCCATATTCTACAAATGTATCTCTATCTTTTAAAAATTCAATAAATGTATTTGGAACTTGAAGTTTTGTAGAACAGTAAATTCGCATAATTACTTCCATAAAATGCTCTACATTGCCTACGGATAAAGCATTTAACAATTGATATATAGTGCCTCGAATGCAGGCATCATCATTGCTTCCTTTTGCCTTTAATAAAACACTTCTTAGCTCATATCCTTTTTCTCTTATTATGTAACGATTCATTAGTTCACCTCCATTTTTTTTATTTTTTTGTAATAAATTTATTTTTAACTGAATATCATATATCACTCTTGCCTTAAATAAAATTGCTTCATTTTCTATTGCTATCTTAAGCAACTGATTAATTATTTTATACTGATTATGATACCTTAAAATATTTAGAATAACATTTTCATGTATATTCCAAAAATCTTTTCCAACTTTTACATAAGGAGATTTACTTAACTTATCCAAATCATCTCTAACATCTTTATCATTAAATAATATAAGTATATCCCTAGGCATTATATCAAATGTATATCGTTCATTTTCTCCTATTCCTCGTGTCACAACCTGTATATTTCCTAGTTCTTTGCTCTTTTCTTGTAATAATAAATCAATCGTTCTTGCTACCCATGAAGAATATTTTTCATTTTCTTCTTGCTGGGCAGTATAAACCAATTTACCTGATGAAGGATTTACAGTTAATAATTGTGTAACATTCTGATTCATATTTACAAAAACAAATGTCTTTCCTACTAACGTAAATCCTAAAGGTACTAATGAATAAATAAACGCACAGATAGGACACAAATATGCATCAACTTTACAATTCCAAAAGGCGGAGCGTTTTCTATTCAAATCATCTGCTTGTTCTTTCATAAATGCAATAGACACTCTATCTTTTGAGTCTATTTGTCTATTACAATCAATACACATATCTTTTGATTTTTTATCTTCTTTTTTAACATACAATTTTAATGGTTCAGAAAAATCTGCATCAAATATTTTTTTCATATCTTTAGAAGCATTTGCAATTAATAGAAAACTTTTATTATCCCAAAAACGATTAATATAATTATAAATAATACTTTTCATTGAAAAAGTTTCTTTACACAAAGGCTGCTTTAAGAAATTTTTTAAATCTTGCAATCGTTTGTGCAGATCTTCTTTTTCCATATTTTCTTTTAGCTTACTACTTTTCAACAGTTCATATACATCTGGATTTTCTATATCCTGTCTGATATTTTCAAACCCAGACTTATAACTATTTGACAGCAGTTTCTCATTAATAAACTTCAACTCTTCTTTAATGAACTTTAAATTTTCTTTACAACTTATATCCCAATTTTCATTTTCCAATTTTTCTAAGATATTGTCTATTTTGTCTAATACTGCCTGATAAGCGGTCGATGAACCATACTTCTTTACAAACGCATTAAAATATAGTTGTGTCCAATCAGCATTTTCAATATATTCACTGTCAATCCACAAACCTTGCTCATCATCAGTAATTCCATAAACAATCCCCTCATCTGCCTCTGAATTGTCAAGCAAATACTTTAGTCCAACAATACCTGCATTTTTTAGAAAATCACCAGTGGATATTTCTATTCTTCTCACCTTCTCACCTCCTAACCAATTACTTCAAATTTACCGTGTCCCTCGGAACGTCTTACACCCAAGCCTGCCAAATATAAAATATTGAGTAATTGGCAAGAGCCTGTCAACTTAAATATTCCAATCGATGCATCTGTATTTCTTCCAAATACAGGAACAACTACCTTCTTTCCTTTAATTGTCTCAATTAAAAAATCATCTGTTTTTATATCAACACCCATTTTACTGAAGAAAATAGATACATTCTCTTTGAGTGCCTCAGCAAATCCTTCCATTTCACATGTATAATAAATATCTGAATTGTCTTTAGAATTATGATTTCTAACAAGCAATGGACTTTGCATTTTAATAATAATTTCATTTTCCTTAATTTCATTCAACTTTTGCATATAAATAGATACCAATTCCATAGAATTATCATTCATTGGATATTTTTTATATTTCAATAATTGAAATGAATTAAAAAAATAGAAAAGTTCCTCCCAATCTGCATCTGAAAAAAACATTGAAAATTCATTGCCTTGCAACTCTATTCTATCTTTATTAAATTTTGCACCCGGAAGAAAATAAGAATATGTAAAACTTTTTATGATTGATTGACTTTTATCATACAGCCTTTCATAAAAATTTTGAGAATACGCCTGTGTAGACGCTTTTAAGAAACTGACAATAAGTCGGTCTAATTCCTTAGGCAGCCAATTTTTTTCTAACTTAAATGTCAATTTATATTGTTGCACAAAATCACCTCCTAGTATCCTAATATCATTTCTTCTTCCCAAACTGTAAACTTCTGCAATATATCACAATTCCCCCTTCTATAATAAATTTTTACAGTTTATAGTATATTATAAATATCAATAATATATCAAAATACAAATATCACTAAAGTAATACTTATACTAAGTATTAAAACATCTTTAATATTAATTCTTTAACATAATAAATGTATCATAAATTACCATAACAGTAAATATTTTCACAATATTAATTTTCTTAAATTATTATTTTTTATTTTATTATTCTATTTATTTCTAACTTTATGGATTATAAACTACATATTATTAATATAATTACATAAACTACCTTAGAGGTAAATTTAGCGTAAAAAATAAATTGTTTTACAAGGTCAAAGCGGATATTCGTAATCCACTACGCTACTTGCTCATAACCTTATAGCTGCTATCGCAACGCAAGCTTCCACTCACCACTTATGCCTTTGTAGTATTGAAGTGAGGGGACTTGCTTGATGAGGTTAAATAAAATTTAATTTGTTATTTGTGTCTGCATATTGCTTGACCCAAAGTTAAAAATTACTAAAAAACCCTTTATGTTCTTACACAAAAAGTAGCACAGAAATGAGGATTAAAATGAAACGATTAAAATGTTATACAATTATTGGAATTATTTTTGTTATAATAACAGGAACACTTTTCCATTTCTTATATGATTGGACAAATAAAAATTTTATAGTAGGTCTTTTTACCCCAATCAATGAATCGGTATGGGAACATATGAAACTGATATTTTTTCCAATGTTACTCTATTCTTTTATAATGATTTTAAATTTGAAAAACGATTATCCCTGTATTACTTCTTCATTGTGCTTTGGAATTTTAATAGGTACATTACTAATTCCAATCTTTTTCTACGCTTATACCTTTATTTTAGGTAAAAATACTTTAGTTTTCGATATATTTATCTTTGTGCTAAGTATTATTATTGCTTTTTTTGCTGCTTATAAATTCACCTTATCTTGCAAATTGCAGCCTTATACTTTGCTACTTTGTTTTCTTATAAGTGTATTATTTATATGTTTTGTTTTTTTTACTTTTTATCCCCCACATTTCAAAATTTTTGAAGACCCTACTCATTCAAAAGTATCAACTCTTTAAAATTTTTAACATGTTTTGTATATTTTCTTTTAATTGGTACACACTATGCTTGAAAGGAAGGTGTACTATATGGAACTTGATGAAGTAGTATGTAGTTGTCTTGGTGTCACTAATGGCATGATTAAAGAAGCAGTTGATTCAGGCGCAAATACTTTAGAAGAAGTACAAGAAAAAACGGGAGCTGGAACCGTGTGTGGTGTTTGTTTAGATGATGTACAAAATGTGATAGAACAATGTATTAAAGAACGTGATAAGTAATTTTTAGGTTAAATTTCAAGGTATTTTAGTGATAATTTCAAATACCTTGAAATTTTTTATATTTTTTGATGTAACTATTTACATTACATCAAAAAGAAGTTATAGTATTATCATTAGATGTAATAATATTGGTTATATCTAATGATAACTTCATGGGAATATCTAAAAATATAAATCACCAAAAAAGAAAGGAAAAGCCTGTAATAAGCAAATGAACTTATATATTTGAGGCTTGGTATAGACAATGAAACAACTCCAAAAATCAAAATTAGATTGGGCAACTATTTTAAATACCATTCCTGCCAACAATTATATTTTCCAAAATATCCCTTATAAAGAACAAATAAAACAAGCAGCAAAATTATTGCAAGAAGCTGAATGGATACTAATTGGTGCAGGTGCAGGAATTTCCACTGCGGCTGGTCTTACCTATAGCGGTAAACGATTTACAGATAATTTTAGTGACTTTACAGAAAAGTATGGTATCATATATATGAAAGATATGTATACTTCTGGTTTTTATCCATTTCCTACACAGGAAGAAAAATGGGGATACTGGTCAAAACATAGCATAATAAATCGCTTTCTGCCGCCTGCTTTACCTCTATATAAGCAACTTTATGAAATCATAAAAGAAAAAGAATATTTTGTTTTAACCACGAATGTTGACCATCAATTTTATAAATCAGATTTTCAAGCAGAACGCATTTTTGCAACACAAGGCGATTATGGTGCCATACAATGTGAAAAAGGATGTCACCCAAAAATTTATGATGCTAAAGAATTATTTTATCAAATGGATAACGAAAGACACAACTGTAGGATTCCTTCTTATATGGTGCCAAAATGTCCCATTTGTGGCGGTAATATGACTATGCATCTGCGCTGTGATGAATATTTTGTAGAAGATGAAAATTGGTATAAAATGGCTTCTTCTTATGTTGATTTTTTAAATAAAATGAGAGAGAAAAAAGGCGTATTATTAGAACTTGGTGTTGGATTTAATACACCAACTATCATTCGATTTCCTTTTGAAAAAATGGTGTATGAAAATAATAATTTATCACTTATTCGACTAAATTTAAATGAAACAGTAGTTCCAGAAAACTTAGGAAACAACGCACTTGGTATTGGTGGTGATATGTCAAAGACAATATCAGACTTGCACCAACAAATCAATAGTCTAAATCAAGCTTTGTATTAGACAATGTTGTAATGGACGAAACCAATATTCCAAATAAACAATATTCCAAATAAACAATATTCTAAACAGTGATGTATCAAACTTGATACATGGCAAAGCTACAAAATATTTACTTTTTTGATATGCACTCATATACACATCAGCTAAAGAGTAACTTTAGTATAATACTTGACTTATCACTTATAAGAATAAAAAAGAAAGGCATATATAAAATGAATAAAACCAATACAGCTGATATTTTTTTAGATAAATTAAAAGAAGAAAATCCCCAATATAAACAACTTGAAAAATTTTTACCTGAAAAGGAAAAGCTGATTCGCTCTCTTATGAATATTCGTATGCCAAAAACTATTTCTGATGAATTGCTCCATTTACAGGACGACTACTTGCAAGAAGAACTTGCAACAAAGGGTATTGTAACTTTATCAGACATTCCAACTATAAAAGAACAATTCAACAGTAAATCTCCTTTTGCGGAAAAAATATCACTTTGGCAGGGAGATATTACAAGACTAAAAGTAGATGCCATAGTAAATGCTGCAAATTCACAGATGTTAGGGTGTTTTGTGCCATGTCACCAATGTATTGACAACGCGATTCACAGTGCAGCAGGTATGCAGCTTCGAGCAGAATGTAGCCACATTATGAATCAAAGAAAAGCTCAATATGGGAAAATATACAAAGAACCCACAGGAACTGCCACTTTAACAAAAGGTTATAATCTTCCTTGCAACTATGTAATTCATACAGTTGGTCCCATTTGTTTTAATAAACTAAATGATGCACTTTGTGGGGATTTACAAAACTGTTATGATAATATCCTAAAATGTTGTATGGAAAATCATATCCAATCTGTTGCTTTTTGTTGTATTTCAACAGGAGAATTTCATTTTCCAAATGATAAAGCTGCTGAAATTGCTTGGAAATCAGTCACTCATTTTTTAGCAACATATAATAATTGTATAGAGCGAATTATTTTTAATGTTTTTAAAGACAATGACCGAAAAATTTATGAAAATATTTTAAAGACTGATTATATTTGATAAAGTATTATAAAATATTATTATTTTTTATCTTTCATAGCAAGAAGCCCCGCTTCTAAAGCAGGGGACTTCTTTGACGAGAGTCAAAGCGAATATTCGCAATCCGCTATGCTACTTGCTCATAACCTTATAGCTGCTATCACAGCTTTTCAGTGGGTGCTTATACTCTCACTGAAACAAGCAAGTCTCCACCCCCATTTATACCTCTGTGGCATTGAAATGTGAGACTTCCTTGACGAGGTTAAATAATATTTCCATTATAATGAACTACTATACAAATATTAATCGTATCAGCAATTCTAAAATCATTATAACTGCCATTATAACGGCACTAATTAAACACATTTTTAACAGTGATATTTTATTTTTTTCATTTGTCTCATTACATGACTTATCATCAAATGGTGATATTTTATTTATATCATTATTAATCTGATTGAATGATTGATTTTTTGCATTAATTTTTTGATTTTCTACTGTTTGTCCTTGCTCTTTGGTCTTTTGATATAATATAGCCATAGGGTCTAATTGATGTAAAATACGTTCATAAAAATCTTGAACCCAGTTGATATCCTTTTGCGTACAACATTCTTCATCAAATGCACCGGGCGCATGTGCCAAATTATTTCTAATATGACGCAATCGAATCAATTGTTCCAAATCTTCTCTCCAATTTGGAATCTGTCTACAATTATATTGCACAGCACTTTTCATATCATTAATATAACTGGTAACACCATCTTTTTCTACATCATAAAGTTCCCCACATAACTTATCAAGATGTTTAAATTCCTCAAAGAAAATAAAATTCAAATTATCCATTCTAACCTTCCTTAATTAAATTCTAAAGTACTTCTGCGCTACAGCTTATTCATAGTAAAAATACACAAAACAACAAAATTCATTACATTTATTATATGGCATAAATCTTACAATTGCAACTCTTTTTAAATACTTATTTTGTTTTTTAATATACAAATAAATAATATTAAATTATATTTTTATTTTTATTCACATATATAATTTTATTATAATTACAATATAAAATATAAATCTTTTTTTACTATATTTTTTAAACATTTTGAATTTGTTGTATATGCAAAATAATTTAAAATTATGTATTTTATGCTGTACCAAACATTTTCTTCAAAAAGGTATTCAATAGAAGACAGATAACAGTAAAAAATAAGTATACTTAAAAATATCTATTTGCTATGCTTGACATTTTTGTAAAAGCTACTTATCATAAAATTAATTTAACTTTTTTCAAATTTAAAAAGTTATTTATAAGTATGTACAAATACATCATTAATTTACTAAAATCCATAAATATTTTTTAATACAATACATAAGAATAACACGTATCAAATATGAAAGGATTACAATAATGAAATATCCAATAGACATCGTAATAGCTTGGGTTGATGGCAATGACCCAACATGGCAGCAAATAAAAGCTTTGTATGAACGCCCTAAAAACATAAATACCAACGAAGATACAAAAACTTCAATTGACAATACGATTCAACGCTATAGAGACTGGGAAAACCTACAATATTTATTTCGTGGAATTGAAAAATTTGCTCCCTATGTAAGAACTGTTCATTTTGTGACATGTGGACATCTGCCATCATGGTTAAATACTAAAGCTGCCAAACTGCATATTGTCAAACATTCTGATTATATTCCAGAACAATATTTGCCTACATTCAATTCAAGCTGTATTGAACTAAATTTTCATAGAATTGATGGATTATCTGAAAATTTTATATATTTTAACGACGATTTTTTTCTTACCAATATAACAAAACCACATGATTTTTTTGTCGATGGTCTGCCTCGTGACATGCTTGCACTTCAGCCTGTTGTCGCCAATCCCAGAAATCCTACTATGTCGCATATATTTCTTAATCATTCTTTAGTGTTATGTAAACATTTTGATAAACGAAGCAATATGAAAAAACAACCAAGCAAATATTTTAAACTAGGATATCCACCAATGTATTTTATATACAATATGCTTGAATTGGTATTTCCTCTATTTACAGGTTTTTACACGATACATGGACCTTCTCCGCTTTGCAAATCAACATTAGAAATGATATGGGAAAAAGAATACAAAACATTAGATGACACTTGCAGCCATCGTTTTCGACACAAAGACGATGTACATCAATATTTAATTCGAGAATGGCAAAAATTAAGTGGTAATTTTGTTGCTTCTAATGTTCATAAATTTTTAAAATATTTTGATGCTGGAAAAAATAATGATGCCATATATCAAGCAATAACAAAACAAAAATATAAAATGATATGTTTAAATGACCCTTGTTTTGATATTGATTTTGAAACTGGAAAAGCAACCATTATTAAAGCATTTGAAAAAATATTGCCTAATAAATGTTCCTTTGAGATATAATTTTATTTTAAAAGACCTATTTTATATTAAGAAGCTGTTGCAAAGATTTTTAAATCTTTTTGCAACAGCCCTATATTTGATTTTTTAATTGACATAGAACCTCTTATACTTTGCTTCCATTAGATAATGGTTCTATCTTTAGTCAAGCAAATATTTACAATCCATTTCATTATTAGCTTATAACCTTATTACCATTTTGCTGGATTTTTTTAAAGTCAAGTCTAATTCTTTTCTGATGAGGTTAAATATATAAATCTTTCCTATTCTAAGACTTATAATTCTAGTTCTTACATTGGATTTACATGCACCATAATATGTTTTACTTTTGGAAATTTACGTTCTATTGAATCATGCACATTTTCAGCAATTGAATGAGCTTCTGACAATGTTCGTGAACCATCTGCACAAATCTCAATATCCACATAGATTTTATTGCCGAATGTTCTAGTTTTTAACATATCCACACCAAGCACGCCCTTTTGCTGCAATGCACATTCTCTTAAATCATGCTCAACAACATCATCACAGGCTTTATCCACCATTTTATCAATGGCATCCTTAAATATATCAAATGCTGCTTTTTCTATAAAAAAGCAAATAACAAGGCTTGATATGGAATCTAAAATTAAAAAGCCCATTCTTGCACCAATAATGCCTACTAAGGCACCTACTGATGATAACGCATCGGAACGATGATGCCACGCATCGGCTAAAAGCGCACTAGAATCAATTTTTTTAGCATTGATTCTTGTATACCAATACATTCCCTCCTTTGTAGCAATAGATACAACGGCTGCTATCAACGCCAATATACCGGGCATTGCCAAATTGCTATAATTGTGTGTAATAATATTTTTAAGTGCTGTACCACCAATCCCTAAACCTGTTATACAAAGAATAGTTGAAAGAAAAATAGCTGCTACACATTCCATGCGTTCATGTCCATAAGGATGTTCTTTATCGGATTCCTTACTGGATAACTTAATTCCTATTATCACCACAAATGTACTAAATACATCAGAAGCTGAATGAACAGCATCACTAATCATTGCTCCTGAATGTGCTATAACGCCCGCCAATAATTTAAACACTGTAAGTACAATATTACTTATAATGCTGACTGCTGAAACGCGCATAGCAACCTTTTCAAATTCACTTTTCAAATCAAATAACCATACCTTTCTAAAATACCTACCTTGCTATGATTATTATATTGTAAATTCTATATAACTTCACAAAAAAGTTTATTGTACAAAATATAATAGCCACAGCTATGCTGTGGTTATTATATCATAAAAACAACATAAATTTACACAAAAAGTTTGCTTTGCAAACCTTAAAATAATCTATTTGTTAAAACTGCTTGTCCCATTTTATCATTCTGGAAGAACCTCGCCTAACTTTATTGTATCAAAACCAGCTAAATGTCTTAATATAATAACCGCATCAGCGATGGAAATCAAATCTTTTTGTTCATTATCATAATCTCTATTCACATTGGCAGCTTTAATATTAATATGTACATCACTATATCCTGCAAGATATCTTTTTAATACAACAACATCACGAATATTGATAAAACCATCATTATTTACATCACCTAATGCACCCGGCACACACTCTTGTGAATTGGAACCTCCTGATTCATTATCTTCTAATACCCAATCTACAAGAAGTTGGTCTAAATCCACATTGCCGGGTTGATGATTTGCATTTAACACACCATGTACTCTGCCATCGCTGCGATATTGCCATAACACACCATTCATTTGTCTTACTTTATTTTCTGCCTCTAAAACTTTACTTGGGTTGTCCAAATCAGGCCAGTTTGCTATCCATCTATAAGCAGATAATTCATCTGCATATAATATATTCACATAATAATTATAACTTGAATATATCCCTGTACGCCACCCTGTATCAGACAGATTATTTAACACAATTTTTACCAAATCTGTAAGCCTTCTTCTTCCTTCATCTGTATATACATCAAGACCATGTCTTAGGTAATAGGCTGTATCTTCCACATCAAGATACACGCCCATTTCTGGTTTTGAATCACCAATCATGCGCTTAATATGATTGGCTTCGCTTAGGGCTTCCCTTTCATTAACTGCATAAGAATATAAATATACTCCAAATGGTATATTTAATCTTTTACATTCGGAGATATTTCTTTGAAACTGTGAATCGTCTTGTTTCACATCATCATCACCATAACCACATCTTAATATTGCAAATTTTATGTAATTATCTTTTTTAATGGTATCCCAATCAACATATTGATGTGATGAGACATCCATTCCTATACTTCCTTCCTTTAATATACGATTTGCTGCATATGCCTGCCAAACCGTTCCTCTTGTCAATAATCCGCTCACTACTAGTACTATTAAAAGAATAACAGATATGACTTTTCTTTTCATCATTTACAATAAACTCCCTTCTTTTATTTGAACATAGAGTACATCACTAAACCATATAATTTTCAACACTTTAAATCACATTTATCTTCACAGAATCATAATTATATCACACTTTTACCTTAACATAAAGAAATAAAAATTTAAATGTTATTTCAATTTAAACTTTACCAAATTTATTAAGACAAATACCTCTTTGACTTGAAATATAAAAATAAAATGTCTATAATTACACTCATGTTCACATCTTTGCTTAATTATATACGAAATAGCCAAATAAAGGAACTAACAAAATATGTAAGAAAGGACTACTACTTAAAATGAGTTTTAAATTTAATCGTATATTTAAAAAACATTCCTATTTAATCCTATCCGCTTTTTTAATATGCAATATCATTTTTATATTTATGCTAAACAAAAATCATTTTGCAGCATATGCACAAAATTCAACCCCTATCACTTCCTATGAAGAACTATTGAAAATAAAAGACAACCCTTCTGGCGATTACATTCTTATGAATGATTTAGATTTATCTGGCAAGAATTGGATTCCTCTAACTTTTACAGGTACTTTTGATGGAAATGGACATTCTATACTAAACGTTACAATTAAACAGACTGGAAGTGTGACAAGAACTTCTTATGATGGCAATATGAAAACTTATGATACTGTATTTTGTGGTTTTTTCGATATTCTTGAAGAAGAAGCTGTTGTATCTAATCTAAATCTTGTTAATATTCGCGCAGATATTACTTGTAACACACCTTGTTTTATTGGCGGTATTGCGGGATATATGGATAAAAGTTCCATTAAAGATTGTACAATTTCTGGCACCTTAAGTCTTAAAACAACTGCGAAAATGTTTGGGGTTGGTGGTATTGCAGGTTTTGGAAATGGCGCCATTGACCAGACAAATGCCGATATGACACTTATATGTATTGATACTAACAAAACAGAAAAAAATGAGCAATTTTTAGGTGGAGCCTATGCCACTGGTTATATTGGGCTTGATAACTGCAATGTAAAAGTAAATGGTTTTGTATCGGATTATGGTTATGTTCATAATGGTGGTCTTGTTGGTATGTTTGCGCTGTATCCTGCTGGCACACAATACACATCTTATATCACAAACAATCATATAGAAGGTATCATATCTTTTTTTGAAGATAATGAAGACCGAAGAGCTTACTGCGCAGAATATGTTGGCGAAGTCTTAAATTGGTCTTATGATTGGGGTGGCTGTACTGCCAATTTTACAAGAGATGAACACAATGACTATAATACCATACTGCTTCCAGATATGTGCGAAAATCCTCAATATACTAAAACTATTACTGAAAGCACTGATGAACAATATGGATATACAACCTATACATGCTCACAATGTGGATACACCTATACTGACAATTACACATTATATCAATCCGATTTAAAAGCGATTGAAAATGCCACAAAAGAAAGTCTTGCAGCAACAAATCCCACAGAGTCTACAACAGATTTAACAACAAACAAGACAGAATCTACAACATCAAGTAACAATACTTCCACAGACTCATTAAAAATTGTGATATATGTAATATCTGCTCTATTGATATTGATAGTAATTACTATCGCTATTGTTAATATTTATTTACACAGCAAACGATATCACAAGAAAAAAAGGAGATAATCATGGCAAATCGACCTATTTATCATGCAATAATAAAGCCCCCATTTTATGAAGCTATTAATATTGATTTTCAATTTTATTCTGGCTTTTCCTTATCACAAAAACAAAAATGTATAAAAAGTTTACATGAAGCCTATTTAAACAGTTACCCTGATAGAAAACCTTTGGAAATTTCATCAAAAAGCACTATGAATCTTGGAATTTCACTAAGTGCTTTTAACTTAACCTTAACCAATAATACAAAAACTTTTTCTGTAGAATGTGCCTTTCAAGGCAGTAAAGTTTTTGAAAATGGCGGTCCCTATATTGATTTATTTGATAAAACATCAAAAGAAGCAAAAAAAGATGAGCGATTAAAAACAAGTGGAAATTTAATCCGATTTCAGTATCAAAATAATGACTATCCGCTTGAACCAAAAGATTTCTTTTACAACTGGTTGTATATCAATGCCTTATCTCAAAATAAAGAACTTACCCAACAATTACTTTGTTATGATAGTTTTTCGGATATTGAATTTAATCCTCAAAAATCAATTAATTGTCAAGCAAAAGCGGCAGCAGCTTTCGTTGGATTATCAACACAACATCTATTATCAGAAGCACTTTTATCTTGTGAAAACTTTTTAAAAATTGTTTATGGAAAATAATAAAACGGTTATACTTTTTAAATGTTTTTATTTAATATTCTTTTACAAATATTTATATTTTAAAAGATGGTTTTATAAAAAATAAAACATTTTATAAACTAAAAAGATTGAATTAAGACTTTGTCTTTGTGTATTATTTGAGACAAAAAGACTAAAAGCCCTAAAATTTTTTATACAAAAAGGCAACACAAAAACGGAGATTCATATGAATATTAATTTAGAGGACTTTAATTTTTCCAATAAAAAATTTTGGATAGGCTTTATCGCTTTATCCTTTCCTACTGCTTTAGATGAAGAAACAGATATGTCACTAAGTGAAATTATTGAAAAAAATTCACTTGGTGATATTGAATGGTGGGACTATTTTACAGGATATTATGATGGGATTTTAGAAGAATCAGACGGTTATATTGATAACCCAAAAACATTGACTTACAATCTTACATCTACTCAAATTTTAAAAATTGAATTTCACCCCTGTGACATTGTATATTATATTAATAATAATCAAATTGGATGCACAGGGGGAGAATACAATATTTTTATTTTTCCACTTGCAGATTTATTCAAGTATACAGAAAACAATATAGATGACCATATCTTTCTTTTACTGTTGCCCTTAACCATTATTCATAAACAAGATGTCAATTACGCAAAGAAAAAAATATCCAATATTTTAAGTTCGTTTTTTGATACATCTATTTGTAATCAGCTTACAAATAGTATTATATATGGTTTAATGGAAGAATGATTACATGCTGTGATAAATTAATCCCACTCAATTTCATCGCCTTCCTCTTTGACAATTCGATACAGTTCTTCCTCATTATCAACTAGAGAACAAATCATTTCCATAAATTTTTCTGCCTTTAATTTGTTCTCTGGTGTTCGTTTATAATATGCTGAATACATGCCCGCTTCTGGGTCTGACCCCATACCCTCAAGTACATCAGGCGCATTTTTTGCAAGATAATAATTAAAAAACGCCTCCCAGTTGTAGCCATTCATATAAGCATCTTCATTAATTTCATTCATCTTTTCACCAATAGCCAAAATCTCTTTATGCTCCACATAAAAATTTATTGAAATATTCTCGTCCATTTCTATTATTGCTACATGATTATGTTCCATACTCCTTCTCCTTTTTTACCAATCGAAAACTTTTTCTTCCATACTTATCTACATCTTCCACAAATATATCATCTGTTTTTGTATTCTTTTTTGTCTCATAATCCTGTATTACTTTCTCAATAATATCTATGGAAACAGGATAAGACAAATGTTCTTTTATATGGGCAGCATTCATTCCCTTATCATACAAATGTCTTATTGCATCTGCATATGCTACATCCGCTGAAAAGGAAGACAATGCCTGTTTAAAATAATTTCCTTCTTTCATCATTTTCCCTTTCTGCTTTTGCTATTTTATTATCACTTTGATTTCCTACACTTTTTATGCATCTATATCTTTTATGCATCTGCACGATTTATTTCTTAAGTAATTATTCTATTTCACATTATATATTAAAAAATATATCTTGTCACTTATTATTTATTGAATTTTTTTCTTTTATTTCTTGCTGTACAACATGATACATTGGTGATTCCATAGCCATTATTTTAGGTATGCTTACATTTCTAAGCAATGGCATCTGTAGTCTTTTTTTACACCAAAAAAACGCATAAACAATCATTGCAATCATAAAAATAAAAGAAATCAAAAATATTTGATTACGTTCTGTTACATTTGTTGAAATATTACACATCATATATATCGTTACAACTATACCAATAACTTGAAATAATGGAAACAATGGTACTTTGAAACTCCTAGGAGCATTTTTCATTTTTTTTCTTAATACCATTACATTTATATGATAGACAATATAAGCCAACATCCAAAATAATGATGAACACAAAATTAAAAACGCTACTTCATTTCCAGATGAAATTCCTGTTGCCTCAATTACTATTGTGCAAATCCCCATTAACAGTAATACAATATATGGTGCGCCTTTCTTATTTTTCTTTTGGAATAAAGCTGGTAAAAGATTGATTTTAGCCATTCCACAGCAAATTTCAGAGACACAACAAATAATTGAATTTTGTGTACTTACTGCAGCTAATATTGCAACAATAATTATCCAATATCGCCCTATATTTCCCAACATATTGACTGCATATAAAATATGTGGTGAATCTGCTGCGCCAACTTCCTCCCATACCGTATAATTTTTAAATCCAATAACCATCATAACCTGTATAACACACATGATAGCAAGACTTAAGAACATACTTAAAGGTACATTTCTCTTTGGATTTTTCATATCTTTACCAATTGGCACAATAAATTCTGAACCTATAAACAACCAAAATGCTGTAACTGTCAAAGGCATAATATCTGAAATATCTGTTGACAATACAGCCTCTTGTTCAACAACCTGTCCTATCCCTAGCCCAAACATTCCGATAAATCCAAGTATAAATAATGAAACTACCATAAATGTAGCAACAACTGTCTGAACAATGGCAGACATATTAATACCTCTTAAATTAATTAACACCAAGACAATTGTCAATGCAACACTGTATACTGCTGGTGGAATATTTCCACCTGTAAATTCACACATTACATTAGCAAACATCGCGCCTTCTGCGGGTGCTGCAAATATATTGCTGATAACATATCCACCTATCATTGTTACAATGGTAATCATCGGACCAACTCCCGCCAACATATATTGTGCAAGTCCACCAGTTAAATTGGGCATTAACGCATTTAACTCTGCCACTGATGCTGCTGCCATCATATTTACTAGACAAACACCCACGATTGCAAATATAAAGGAAATTCCAACTGTGCTAGCACCCGTGGCTAATGGAATAAAACAACTTGTTGCAATAATCATTCCAACACCTGTTGAGATAGCACTAAATAAACTTATTTTCTTTTGCATAATAATCCTCATTTCCGCGCTGCTTTTGCGCATAAACACTCTATTATTTTACAATTCTGTCTTTTGCAGCGCGTCCATTCCCTGCTCTCCTGTCCTCACTCGTATAATATTTGTTACATCCGAGACAAATATTTTCCCATCACCAATATGTCCTGTATATAGTTCTTCACTGACAATAGACAATAATTCATCTACAGATTCCTTTTTACATACAAACATAATCATGCTTTTGGGCAATAACTGTAAGGGCTTGTCATCACTAAAATCTATCTCATATTCATATGCCCCGTTTTGAACACCACAACCTAATACATTTGACACCGTAATTCCATTAACGCCAAGTTTGCTCAATTTTTGGTGCAAACTTTTCTTTCCAAGACTTGTTACAAGCTCACTTGCTTTTGATACAGAAACAATAATTTCAACTTTTGAAAATTCCATATTTATCCTCTTTTCTGCGCTATTCTTACGCTTTTAAAATTTTCCTGATTGAGTGATATCCTTAGCACCAAGCAAACCTGCATTTTCACATAAAAATCCTTTAACGATTCGCCCATCTTCTAATTTAATATCACCTATATTCAGAGGCTGTGACACACTCTCCATAAATTTCCCAAAATTTATTTTAGGAATAGTATATACATCAACCTCGATTGCTTTTGTCTCACCATGATTACTTCTTATCATTCCGGGCTTAATAGGCGATGTATTTAATTCATATAATTTGTAGTCTTTTGATGTATGGGTGTGCATTTCAAATTCTGCCTCCAACTCTATCAACTGATATTCCAACGCTCTTCCTTTTTTATGTAAACCGCAAACTGCAATCGACATCATCTCTGAAGATAAAAATTTTTCTGCAAAACTTAATACAAGATTTTTATTATCACTAAGTCCAAATACTGTAATTCCAAACGGATAATTGTAATCTGTGCTATTTTCAGGAATTGCAACAGCCATAAGGTCTAACAAGTTACAATGATTTGTATATAGTCCCATTTGATTGTTTGTATCAATTGGATTTTCGCGAACTTGCTCTCTTGTAAATGTTCCTCCTGCTGTAGGCATAATCATTACACTATCCTTTAATAATTCTTTGGTTTTTTGTCTATACACTTGCAATTCATGCAAATCTCCAAAAAGTTTTGATGCTGTTTGCTTTTTTTCTCCTCCAGAACGAAGTATTTTTTCTGTTACTGGAAAGATTTTTTTTGGGTGACTTTCAACAAAATCTTTTAAGTCTTGCCAACGCTCTGCAACATATGCGCCTTCATATAATATCAATGCTGCTTTTTCAAACATTTGATAATGGATATATTCAACTTTTATACCAAGCTTTTTTATTCGGTGAACTGCCTTATTCCATTTTGCTTGATACTGCTTTGCAAAATTACCATAAAATGTTGGCTCACCTATAGGAAGATAGACTTTTTGGGGTAGCATTTTTCCTTTTTCTTCAAAAATCCTTGACCAAGCACACTGTTTGTCATAGCCTTTTGCATAGGTATCAATCAATTCTGCCTCTTCTATGTTATTGGCAAATACAGTGACACAATCCAAACTTGCACAAGCTGGAACTACACCAGAAGTTGACCAAGAACCTATAGCTGGCTTTAAGCCCACCAGTGTATTTAACATAGCTGGAACTCTCCCTGAACCTGCTGTATCTGTTCCCAATGAAAATGCTGCCATACCAAGTGCTACGCTGACTGCTGACCCTGAACTTGAACCGCCGCTTATCAACTCTGGCTGATACGCATTATAAACTTCTCCATAAGGACTTCTTGTCCCAACTAGCCCTGTTGCAAACTGGTCAAGATTCGTTTTTCCAATCGGTATTGCCCCTGCTTGAATCAACTGTTCTACAACAAATGCGTTTTTTTCAGGAATATAACTATAATCAGGACAAGCTGCTGTTGTTGGCATATTGGCAATATCGATATTATCCTTAACGGCAAAAGGGATACCCCACAATGGTAGGCTTTCTCTATCAGCGGGCAGTTTTTCAAAATATTGCTTCATGGTCTCCACTGTAGGGTTTACAATCCAAATATGATAATCCTTATATATTTCCACTCTTTTGATAATTTCATTCATTAATTCCTCTGGCGTCAGACCATTTTTATATGCCTGTTTAAGCCATGTACATGTCAATTTTTCTGGAAAAAACATTTTTACGCCTCCTTTGGCTCAACTGCTATAACCATTTGTCCTGCATTTACTTGTTCACTTATCTTAATATACACCTTTTTTACAATTCCACTAACTGATGCTTCAACTGGAAATTCCATTTTCATACTTTCAAGCACTGCCACTTCCTGTCCTTTTGTCACAACATCACCTTCATTTACAAGAATCTTCCATACACTTCCGGGAATGGTAGCATTACAAGATTCACAACCATCTGGTAATTGCACTTCTTCTTGTACTTGTGTGCTATCGTTTTCTGATACAAAATGGTCTAGTCCCTGTTCCCTCCATCTTTGTCTTTCCGCCTCAAATGAAGCTTCTTGATGCTCTTTAAATTTTGTAGCACTTTCATGGATACTATCAAGAGATTTTTTGTAGTCACCCAGATGGAAAGAGGTCTCCTCAATTTCTATATGAAATTCTCCACGAAGGAAATCCTCCCTAAATTTAAGGATTTCTTCTGCTGTACAAGGATAAAATTTTAATTGGTCAAAAAAATTCAACAGCCAAGGCTTTCCTTTTAAAAATACATCGGTTTCCTGTAATGGATTCCACATTTGTATAGTTCGTCCAACAAACTGATATCCTCCGGGACCTTCCATTCCATATACACAAAGATAGGCTCCTCCTATACCAACTGCATTTTCTGGCGTCCAAGGTCTTGCTGGATTATACTTTGTTGTCACCATTCTATGTCTAGGGTCAACAGGCGTCGCTACAGGCGCTCCCAAATAGACATCACCTAAACCAAGCACCAGATAATCAGCTTCAAACACAATATTTTTTACATCTTCAATCGAATCAAGACCATTTATTCTTCTAATAAATTCAGGATTACTTGGACACCATGGCGCATCTGGTCTTACAGTCTGCTGATAACGCTTTGCAGCCAACTGTGTTTGAGGGTCGTCCCATGAAAGAGGCAATTTAATAATTCTTGATGGAACTGTAATATCATCTAATTTTGGAAGATTACAATTAATTTCTTGAACCTTTTTTGCCATTTCTGGTGCCTTTATTTTTTCAACATCAAAATGAACTTGTAGTGAGCGAATACCGGGCGTCATATCAATAATAGGAAGATTTCTTTTTTCAATTTCATTCATTAATATATGAACACGAAATCGCAGTTCAATATTAAGTTCCATAGCTCCAAATTCCATTAAAATATTTTCTTCTCCATCTAAACGAATAATATAATCAGTCCCATCAGCCTGTCCTGTTGCTAAAATAGCATAAGATGCATCTATATCCATACTTTCAGGTAATTCAACCTTAACATTTCCAGAAATAATATTTTGTGTTTGAGCCTTTCTAAGAGTTTCTGCCTGCTCTAAGGTCAATAATTTAAAATGCACTTTATCACCCGGATGAAGTTGTCCTAACTTCCACAATTCCGCTTTTGCTGTTGTCACAGGACATACAAATCCACCTAAACTTGGTCCATCAGGTCCTAACAGAATAGACTGGTCTCCTGTGAGGTCTAATGTACCAACAGCATACGCATTGTCATGGATATTAGAAGGATGAAGTCCAGCCTCGCCGCCATCTTCTCGAACCCATTGAGGAATAGGACCATTGAGACGTATACCTGTTCTTGCACTATTAAAATTAACCTCGTATTCTGATGAAACCAATGTATCCAAGTATTCTGATTTTAAATATTCACTTGTTGGCTGAGGTCCTGGAATAACTCCAATTACCCAATCATTTGTAATTTGCGGAGCAAATTCTTCACTAAATGAACAGTCAGCATCAACTTGGCAATTATCCGTCAATCTCAATACATCGCCTGTTCTTAATGCCCTGCCATTATGACCGCCAAATTTACCATCAACAAATGTAGATGAACTTCCTATTACCTTTGCAACTTCAATACCGCCTGCAACTAAAAGATATGACCTCATACCAGATTTGCATGTTTTTAATTTTAAAATTTGCTTGGGCATTGCTTGAATTATCTGATATCGCAAAATAGGTTTATTATCTAGTGTTGCCTCCATATCAGCTCCTGTTAGAACAAAACTTGTGGCTGTGCGAAATTTATAACTTCCTCCACGTAATGTCATTTCAATACCTGCCGCATCAGGTTTGTTTCCAAGCAACTGATTGCCTATACGAAAACTGTAATTATCCATCGCTCCACATGGTGGAACGCCCACTGTCCAATATCCCATCATGCCAGGATAATCTTGTACCGTTGAAAGTACACCTCCATCGACAACTTCTAATGCTTTTTCCTCTGGAAAGAAATCATCAAGCATTTTTGTAAATAACTTGCCTTCTTTATATTCTGGTGTATGGATAAATGCCTTTAAATACTGCATATTACTTGTAATTCCATATATACGTGATTCTTCCAATACATCTGTCATCTTTTTAACAGCTTCTTCTCTTGTATCAGCATGAACAATCAACTTAGCAAGCATTGGGTCATATAATGCAGATACTTCAATTTTAGGTTTTATCCATGTTTCCACTCTCGCCTCTTCTGAAAAATATACGTCATCAACCTTTCCGCTGCTTGGTCTAAACTGATTAAGACAATCTTCTGCATATACACGTACTTCAATCGAATGTCCAACAGGTTGAAATAATTTATCAATATTATGTAATTCTCCTGCTGCCTCCTTTATCATCCATTCCACCAAATCAACGCCTATAATCTCTTCTGTTACCCCATGTTCTACCTGAAGTCTTGTGTTGACTTCAAGAAAATAAAACTGCTTATCTGCCTCATCATAAAGAAACTCAACAGTTCCCGCATTTCTATAAGAAGCTGCCTTTGCAAGATTTCTTGCCGCTGTATGCATCTGAACCCTCACATATTCTGGAAAATTAGGCGCAGGTGCTTCCTCTACTACTTTCTGATTACGCCTTTGTACAGAACAGTCTCGTTCTCCTAATATAGCAATCTCCCCTTCTTTATTTCCAAAAATTTGAACTTCTATATGCCGTGCTTTGGCAATATATTTTTCAATAAATACCCCTGCATCATTAAAATTACTTTCAGCAAGATGACAAACATCGTCATATGAATGGATTAATTCTTCTTCATTTTGACAAATACGAATACCTATGCCACCACCGCCTGCTGTACTCTTAATCATTACTGGATAACCAATCTGACGAGCCTGATTAATAGCTTCATCAACTCCGCTTAACAACCCTGTTCCTGACAATAATGGAACACCTGCTTTCTTTGCTAACTCTCTAGCGGAATGTTTCAATCCAAATAATTTAATTTGTTTGGATGGTGGTCCAATAAAACAAATCCCATTTTTTTCACATTCTAAAGCAAATTCTGTATTTTCACTAAGAAACCCATAACCCGGATGAATGGCTTGTACTTTCATCTTTAAAGCTGCCTCAATAATCTTTGTTCCATCAAGGTATGTATCTTTAACATTCCCTTCTCCCAAAAACACTGTTTCATCTGCATTTTTTACATGAAGACTATCTCTATCTGCCTTTGAATATACAGCTACACTTCCTATGCCCATTTTCTTTAATGTTCTCTCAATTCTGACAGCTATTGCGCCTCTATTAGCTATTAACACTTTATTAAACATATCAAACCTCTTTTCTATGCCGCTTTTCAATCAATGTTATCAATACAAATATTCAAGA
This sequence comes from uncultured Lachnospira sp., assembly GCA_910587485.1. GTDB lineage: Bacteria > Bacillota > Clostridia > Lachnospirales > Lachnospiraceae > Lachnospira. Next base: position 11,798 of record CAJUKN010000022.1, on the reverse strand, counting down.
TAATGAAAACAAACTTATGTCAAACCTATACTGCAAATCTGATGGCATTTCATCAATCTTTTTTCAATAAAAACAAGGTTATGTCAAGCAACATATAATATAAACATATACTTGTTACAAAAAACAATTTATTGACCTCTCCTTCAACAAATTATTTGTACATTACAATCATAAAAATATAAAAAAAGTCCATGAAAGCTCCTTTAATGACCTGCCACCCCTTTGTAGCAATTTCACAATCGACTTTCATAGACTGTATTTTTTATAATATTTTACTTTTCTAATTCAATTATTTATTAATTTTATATAAATAACAGAAGAATAGAACTTACATTAATCCCAAATTAATAATCGAACAGGTGTCGGATTATAAGCATTACATGGGTTATTAAGCTGAGGACAATTACTAATTAAAATCATAACGTCTTTTAATGCCCTCATTTCAACATATTTACCTGGTGCAGATACGCCATCATCAAACTTATAGCCTCCTTCTGGCGTCAATGGAACATTCATAAAAAAATTGATGTTTGGTACTAAATCTCTTTTCTCAATTTCTGCATCATGGTTTGCAAGCTGCAACATAAAACTATCTCTACAATTGTGCATATCTATTTTTTCTCTGGCATAACGAACGGTGTTGCTCTGCGATGAACAAGCTCCGCCTAAAGTATCATGTCGTCCTGTAAGGTCTGCTGTAATTTCAAGCAAGGGTTCGCCGGATTCTGCTCGAAGAATCGAACCTGTTGTAAGATAAATATTTTTTTGTGCTACAATCGTCTGAATTGCTCCAAAATGGTCTTGTGGATTATGAAGGTCATAAAAGGTGGTATCTACTGCTTGATTTCCTTCTATATCAAGAATCCTAAAACATTGCCCTTTTTTCAATTCATGCATCCAACCTTTTCCAGCTTCAAGAACTTCATCATAAATAGCATCGTCCATATTTAAAGTACTTTCTTTTCTTATAAATCCATTCATTGTCTTTTCCTCCTATAAGCCCATCAAATTATAATAATCCCATGTATTCTCAAACGCTCTATAGTTTTCAGCCCTATAATGGACACATTCGTCCATCAAGTCAACTGATGGCGCATTGTAAACTTCTACAACGACTGAAACATCTGGAAATTCTGTTACAGGATTCAATGGATTTGGCGTATTTGAAAGAATAAGAATAATATCCATTTCTGTCCGAAGCGTTACCGTTGCACCAGACTTACAATGATTTAAATCATAGTTCATACTTCCATCTTCTTTGACATAGACTTTTGAAAAAAGATTTACACAAGGAACAAGGTCTCTTGCTGTCATATTGTTTCTTATCAACTCCATCTTAAAATTTTCTTCCCCACATTGATACCAATTATTTCTCAAATCCTGATATGTTGTCTTTCCATATTGTTTATCTGTAAATTCTCTTGTTGAATATCCTGAAATCGTATCATTCCAACCTGTGCTGTCCTCTACAATACTTGCCAAAACTCTGCCATTATCACTCATTAATACATTTCCTTTTGTGAGATGATATGTATATTGTGCCTTTGTTGTATCAGGCATATTGTATCGTTCTGATGTATCTATCATGTTATACATCAACATTGAAACATTTGCATTATCACCTAACGCCTTAAAATGTATATATTTACCTCTGCCAATATTGCCAGACCATTTTTCACCAGCCTTTAATATCTTGCTCCAAATTTTTTCCATAGCTTACCTCCAATTCTCAAAGTATTCATATAAACTGTCTTTGTTTTTCGTTGGATAAACTTTATCAAATATCAATTTTTCTAACAATAGACCAAAATGATAATTTTATGGTAGCCTTTCGTTCTATATACTTCCATTTCTACTACTTTCGTTCTATTTCTTTATAAAATAAATATGTAAAAGCAAAACTATTAAATATTTTTTAACCTCATCAAGAAAGTCCCTCACTTCAATGCTACAAAGACATAAGTAGGGACTTCCTTGTTGCAGTGAGAGTACAAGCTCCCACTGCAAAACTGCAACAATAGCTATGAAGTTATAAGCAAATAGCACAGCGGATTGTGAATATCCTCTTTGAATAATACTTATTAATATGTAACATAATTAAACATTCATTTTAATATAACACTTGACTCATTGCTCGTGAGAATAAATTTTATTTATCAACTGCGTTCTACTATTAACACTTGTTTTTTCATATATGTTATAAATATGTTTCTTAACAGTCGATACACTTATTGTCAACTGCTCACATATCTCACTATTAGAATAACCGTTACATAAAAGTTCTAATATTTCCTGTTCTCGATTGGTAAGTTCATATTCTTGTCTTGCCTCTATATAATATTGCTCTACTGTTTTATGCTGTTGAGATTCTAATATTTTGCTAACTATATTTAATAAATGTTTCTTTAAAATATTTAAGATATATATATCTTTATCTGAAAAATCCTTTAAGGCTTCCTTTCTAAACAGATTAATGATTCCAATAACAGTCCCATTCTTAATCATCAAAATTCCACAACCATATGGAATATCTAACGGTTTAAGAAATTTTTTGTAAAATATGGTTTCTTTTCTAACATTGTCTTCCAGTATATCTGTATCTCTATAAACTACTGTATCTTCAGCAAATTCAAACAAATATTTTAAATAATCCTCATCATAATATTTTTCAATATAACTGTTTTTTGTATTCTTATCCATATTAATACAATATATACTATCCAATTTTAACTTTTGGTCTTTCCCTACCAATGCAGAAAATCCTTGACTATATGGTATAAGCATTCGGATAATCTTCATTATTTTTTGAAACAAAACTTGAACATCATCAATCATATATAACTCTAACAAAATATTATTAATAGTATTCCATTCCCTTTCATTTAACATATCTTTCCTCCCTAAAAAAGCAACCATAAGATTGCTCTATAACTCCCTAATTTGCCTCATCAAAAAACTCCATTTTGCATAAAAAAAAGCAAAGACCTTCCTTTATATAGAAAGCGCCTTTGCTTAAAATAATATAAATAGATATTTTGATTATATTTTATAATTTACATTTTGACAACAAAAATTTTAATCTATCTTTCTACTTGTCAAATTTCCTTATGCTTCCTGCACATAAAAAATGGAAATCAGCACTTATCTGATTTCCGAAATTTTATAAGTGAGCCCACCGGGGTTCGAACCCGGGACACCTAGATTAAAAGTCTAGTGCTCTACCGACTGAGCTATGAGCCCTCACTAATATATATATTTTTAGGTTTACATCTAATATCTGTTACTTGTCCAATTATTAGCTTAAACCTTAACTGGGCTAGCTGGATTCGAACCAGCGCAATGCAGGGATCAAAACCCTGTGCCTTACCGCTTGGCGATAGCCCAATAATACAAAGGTGGATACAGGGATTCGAACCCTGGACCTTCAGAGCCACAATCTGACGCGCTAACCAACTGCGCTATACCCACCATGCTACGTAAAATATAGACACAGCTTATACCTATTACTAAACGCAATGTGCCCGGGGGGATTCGAACCCTCGACCCACAGCTTAGAAGGCTGTTGCTCTATCCTGCTGAGCTACGGACACATAAGAGCGGGTGATGGGAATCGAACCCACGTATCTAGCTTGGAAGGCTAGTGTTCTACCATTGAACTACACCCGCATATGGAAAATATAATCGGGGTGACAGGATTCGAACCTGCGACCTCTTGATCCCAAATCAAGCGCTCTAGCCAAGCTGAGCCACACCCCGATATTCAATGTACATACGTCAAATCGCCTCTTGAAATTCTTTCCAGTACCGCAACGCAAGTATGATTATATTACATGAAAAGATAAATGTCAACACTTATTTTTAAAAATTTTAAATTTTTTTTAATGTTTTTCAAAACACTGCAATTATTAAACTATATTCTTGTCAAAGAAACTTACGACCTTTTTTATCTTATTTCTTTTAATATAAAATTTATATTATCTTTATCATCTATCTCCATCATAATATATGTACATTTTTTATTTTGCTGTCTTGGATAAGATAAACTTCCCGGATTAATCATTGTAATTGAATCTTCTATATTAATAACAGGTCTGTGTGTATGTCCAAACATAACAATATCAAATCCCCTTGCAATACCTTCATCATGCAACGTTTTAAGGTCGAGGGAAACGTAATAATAATGTCCATGTGTAAGTAAAACATGATATTTTCCAATTTGAGTCTCGATTTCTCTATTTAATCTCGAAAAAAAATCATTATTTCCGGGTACCATCAACACCTTACAATTTGCCATCTCACAGATAACTTCATCGTCCCCCTCAAAATCTCCTAAATGAATCAACATATCAAGTTTACCTTCTTTACTAAGCGCCTCCGCCAAATTTTCAAGGCGACCATGCGTATCACTTACCACCATTATCCTCTGCATTATTTAAACCTCTAAATTTCTATTATTTTTACTTTTTATTACATACAATCGGATATATATGTTACATAAAAGCTGTCTACATCGTTTGCAAAATACCAAATAATATTATCATCACCATTGTTTATTCGTACCACATCACACTCTTTTGTATTTTGCACAAGATACTCCAAAATGGCATCATACTGAGGATAATTCTTTTTCATGCTCTCATCATATTTGGTATACTCTTTATGAGTTTTTTTGTAGTTTTTGTATTTGTTCCATGACTGCTCACGATAATTCTTTAACTCATCAAGCCATTTTTCTTTTGTTAATTCCACATAGGAAGCCATATAAAAATCCCACTGAAATCTATCCAGATTATTATCTCCATGTTCTCTTAATATATTCCAATCGTTTATATCCCAATTATTCATAATAACTAATACTGCCATATAATATAAATATTCTGTCCAATTTACTTCTTGTTTTGGCAAATTCATTCTGCAAACAGTTATATGAAAATTCCAGCCATTAATACCATCAATAAATGTATTGCTATCCCACAATAGAAATTCCTTTTTCCATTGTTTATATTTGTCTTGAAAAAGCTGCCATTGTGTTGCATTACCATCACATCCCTTAAACTCTTTTTCCCTTAAAAAGCGCGCAACACATTCTTCATCCTTTTTGCCAAAAGCTTGTTCTGCCATTTCTTTTAATAACATTTATTTTTCCTTAACAGTAAGTAGTTTCTCTTTCATCATTCTTAATGCTTTTCCTCGATGGCTAATCCTGTTTTTTTCCTCACTTGACAACTCTGCAGAACACTTATTATATTCTGGTAAAAATAATATGGGGTCATATCCAAAACCATTCGTGCCACATGGCTCATAAGCTATCGTTCCTTCCATAGTCCCTCTTGTTACAATCTCTTTTCCATCTGGAAAAACAACGGCTATAGCGGCAACAAACCGTGCGCTTCTATCTTGACCTTCAACCCCTTGCAGTCTATCAATTAAAGCCTTGTTTTTTACATCATAAGGCGTATCATGTCCCATAAATCGAGCTGAATAAATGCCGGGTTCTTTATTAAGATAGTCAATTTCTAATCCAGAATCATCTGCCATCGTAATACATTTTGTAAGCTTCATTACTTCTCGTGCCTTAATAAGTGCATTTTCTTCAAATGTACTGCCAGTTTCCTCTATATCCATATCAACTCCTGACTCTTTCATTGATATGATATCTACATCTAAATCCTCAAGAATCGCCTTTACTTCTCTTATCTTATTTTTATTATTGGATGCTAAAATAATTTTCATCGGTTCCTCATTTCCATATTTACTCTTATTTCCATGCTGCTTTTATATAAAGAACAGAAATTCTTACGAGTTTGTGGCAAGCAGCAATTTTTTTAACCTTCTTTTGCTATATTGGTTGAATATACTTTTAAACATAAATTGCAGGATTTTGACTCCTCTACATGTTCCCAAGACTTTCCAAAAAGACTGATATAACCTTCTCCATCATCAAGGATAACAGAACTTGTTGACGTTCCAGCTTTGTATTCAATCGCAACAGGGTGTACGGAATCAGGAGTAGTCAATTTTACTATAACTGCAAACTTTTTTCCTGATTTTACTTGAAATTCATCTTCTAAATCAATCGTATAAAATCCCTTATTGGCAAGTGTTCCTGATTGAATATATCGCCTTTTAGCAAATGATTCTATACCTTCAAATTCATCTAAATAATATATTTCATACGATGTATTTTTGCCAGTTGCATAAAATCCTACTGCTTCTATCATCTCATCTTCTTTTGCTGTATAAACATTTGCAAAATAAGCTGTATCTTCATCATATCCCAACTGCCCAATCCAGCCGCACAAGTCACTTTGATAAATATTGTCATAATTATCTACATCTTCAACTCTTGTATAAACTGCATTGTGTATTCCTATATTAGAGTCATAATAAGAAACATAAAATAAGCCATCATCGCCAAATTCTGTCCCCCAGCTATTCATACAGATAAAAGCTCCATCTGCTTCCAATTCAACATTAAAATTACTTTTTGGGTATTTATCGTCCCAACCAACAATTACAACATCATGGTTTGGTCGATTTACACCAATATAACAGTAAGAAGCCGTATCTGGATTATAAAACATAGAACTTTCTCCAGCTTGATTCATACTGGTATAAAGGGAAGATTCCACACCTCCATATAAAAATACAGCTTTTTTAATCGCTTCAATATTTTTACTATCAATGATTTGAACTTCTTGCACATGTTTCATTGTCTTGGCATTATAATTAATCTCTCCATCACCATATATGTCGTCCTCTTCCAAAACAGGTCCTTTCCAAGAAGTTAAATAAGCTATTGCTCTGGTATAGTCACCTCCATCATTTTGTGAACTAAAATATCCATTATTTAATACCATATTATCCTCTGAAAAATCAAACTTTTCCATTGGCATTAAACTACTCTCTACAGCAGTAAGTGAAGCGAATGCCCAACAAGTTCCAAAAACACCTTGGTTTTTAATATCTGGCAGCCTTCCAACTTCTCTATAAGAATATTTTGTTGGGATAATACTTTCATCTTTCGTTGTGTCACTAAGCATTAAAACATTTTCTTTTGAATCCCATCTATAATCATAATTAAACCCTATTTCTAATACTTTTGTATTAACAAAATATTGATTGCCAACTATTTTTAAGCCTGCTTCTAATGTTAAGGAATCCCCATTGACAACTATAACAGAATTATCCCTATATACCTCAACAATATTGTTTCCACGTTGAAATTCTATTTTCTCCTCATTAACTAAATTAATTGCACATTTAAAAATACTGCTAAATTTTTTGACAGGCAACATAATATTCATATCATTATCCATATAGATATGATTATCAATATTGGTTTCAACACCATCAATCATTAATTTGATTGTATTGCTATTTGTCTCATTGGCAATAATAGTATTCCACTCATCTGGAATATTGGTTTCGTCCATCACAACATTTCCTAGTGCAATTCCTTTATCTTGCGAAACGACTGCTAATAAATAAAGCACTATAGCAAATAAAAATAATATAAACCCAAGATATATACTTTTTGTTTTCAATCTTTATCCTTTCTTTTTGGCGGTTTTTTACCCAAAAATGAATAAAAATATGTTTTTAACATTCCATTGTATATCTTTCGATTCTTATCTGCTTTTCTTCCCATATATTTCTCAATATCTTGATAAGAAGTTATTACATATGCTGACCAACTATCAAGTTTGGCAAATTGCTGCCCCAATGAACCATATATACTAGGTAAAGCTTCTTTTTCTTCCATTCTTTCACCATATGGGGGGTTTGTTATTATAAATCCATATTTTTTAGAATGCCGAAGTTGTGATACGTCTCTGCTTTGAAAATGTATCAATTTAGAAACTCCTTCATTTTCTGCATTGATTCTTGCTGTTTTTAATACATCTTCATCAATATCATAACCTTGAATATCGGTTTCTATACTCAAATCAATTAAATCGGTGGCTTCTTCAACCGCCTCACGCCATAACCTATATTTTATTATATTATCCCATTTTTGAGCAATAAACGTTCTATTCATGCCAGGTGCAATATTTGCTGCTATCATAGCAGCTTCTATTGGAAAAGTACCGCTTCCACAAAATGGATCTACTAATATCCTATCTTTTTTCCAAGGCGTCAGCATAATAAGAGCAGCCGCCAGACATTCTGAAATAGGTGCCTTGCCAGCCATACGCCTATATCCACGTTTATGTAAAGATTCACCTGTTGTATCTAATGCTATTGTAACCATATCTTTTATTATCGTAACTCTTAAAGGATATGCACACCCTTCTTCTGTAAACCAATTGACATTATACTTACTCTTTAACCTTTCAACAATGGCTTTCTTTATTATAGATTGTATGTCAGAACTGCTAAATAATTTACTATTAATTGAATTTGCCTTTGTCACCCAAAATTTACCTTCTACTGGTATAAAATTTTCCCATGCTAAATCTTTTGTCTTATCAAATAATTCAGTAAAAGTCACTGCCTTAAATTCACCTATTTTTAATAAAATTCTTTGTGCTGTTCGCAATCCTATATTGGCTCTACAAATAGCTTCTGCATCGCCTTCAAACGTTACTTTTCCATCTTCAACAGATAGAATTTCGTAACCTAAATCATATATTTCCCTTTTTAACACAGACTCCAAACCAAAATGACAAGGAGCTATTAACTCAAATGTATTCATCATTCCTCCAAACAGACAATTTGAAAAAATACAGTCACAATCTCATTACTTTCAGATAATGAACAATTTTTCATAACAATACTATATTATAACCCTATTGATTTTGTGTCAATTAATTAATTTATCAAAATAGAAACAAAAAATTAAAATAATTAAGTGGTTCTGTATATATTTACAGAACCACCCCATACATTTTTTAAGAAAAACAACTATAGCACCATATTAATATGTCTTACTATAAAGAAACTGCTAAAATGTTTTTCAATTTATTTTTTATTTTAGTATGAATTTTTTGAGCTGTTTTTTCCACAATTTTTGCTTGAATTTGTTGAGTTTGTTGAATTAGTTGAATTTTTTGAGTTTGTTGAATTTTTTGAATAGTTGCTTGCATTTGTTGAATTTGTTGAGTTTGTTGAATAATTACTTGAATTTGTTGAATTTGTTGAGTTTGTTGAATTAGTTGAATTCTTAGCCATGTGGCACCTCCTAAAATAATTATAATTCTCTATTATTATTTCAATTTAGGCTCAACTTTATTCATTTAAAAATAAAAAAGCAAATTAATTTAATTTTAGTTTTATTTTTTAATAATATTGATACTTTTTATATATTTAATATACCTCCCATTCAATGCTTCTAACATTAAATTAACAATGATAAATGAACTTTGGAGACAATGTTTTTAAAAATAGGCAATTAATAGCCTGTTCTATACAAGCTTCAGAACAAAAAATATTATCATTAAACAATACATAAATTATTTGTCTAGGTGTAACATACATAATTCCATCTGGTTCAATGGAACCAATAGGAAATATTTTTTCATCAATAATTTTTTTTGCAATTTCAATATCCATTACAATGTCATTATCTAATGCCGCATCCAACGCATTAAATGCAAAAGTTGCTCCATTGTAATTTTTTGCTTCAGAAACCATATTAAGGTCTTGTAAAATTTTATATGCGGCTTCACATTTGCTTTTTATTTCTGCACCCATTTTCATCTTAGGTATTTGTTGTAGATGTTTCTCTTGTAATGCCACCATATTTTGATATGTCATTGGTGCATATTCTCTAAAAACTAACCCTCCCAATTCACAAAGAATTGCTCTAGCATAATCAAAACAGGGATATCCCATTATCTCAATTTCTTCAATCCATTTATTTACATACTCAAATTGACGATTTGAATACCACCCATTCTTTTCCAAAATGCGCAATACATATTTATCTATTAAAGTAACATCTATTAAAGCCTCCTACAACTTCAGCTACTATCGGTCATAATCTAATAAATTTTTTAAAATATTGCCCTATATGTATGGGTCTTGTATACGGTTCTACAATTTATATTCCAATCTTACTTAAAAATAGGATAAAGAATAAACGATTAAACAAACGCGCTTTATCCTTTATTCTGCTTACTAATAAATCTTTGCTAATTATGAAATTTACCACATTTATACCACTTTTTCTGCATCAGCCCAGCCTTGAATTTGCAACTTTATAAATCACCTCATGATTGAAGCCATTGTTATTCTTTGTGTTTAAATATAAGTCTTGTTACAATAATCTTTTGCCTTTGCACAATACTGTTATTTTTAAATCCTTTGGTCAATCAAATTTTCTTATTTACATTTTAGACAGTAAAAAAAGTGACTAATTCTGTGTCTACTCATATTTGTAACCTCATTTTATTTCCGTAGACAGCCGCATAATATAAATTCTAATTATCACATAATATTTTTACCTACTATTTTATCAACATAGTATAAATTTCTGAATTAAAGGAAGTTATTACAATTTGTATTGTTGTTGCTATATTTAAAATCCAGTGACCTGTCATAATATAAGAAATAGAAACGCCTCTATAATATTGGAAACATATCCATATTGTTAAAGGGAAAAAAGAGAAAAACCGATAGGTTATAAATTTCATATCAAATATCGTAGGAATAAAACTATGTTGCAAGGCATAGAAAAATGCGGAGATAAAAATAGCCTCCCATTTTGAAGTGAAACTATTTACTCCATATCCTAAATATACTCCGTCCTCTGCTATTGTCGTTGTTAGTGGAAGTATAAAAATATTTAATATAGCAACATAAGGTGGAATAAGAACTATTATCATTGGTGCAAGATACGAAAATTCACCATAATAAAGTCATCCTGCTACATACATTCCTCCTATACCTATCAACAGCATTATGACAATAAACAGAAATCCTTTGAAAATGTTTTTTTGCTTTTTTTCATAATGGATGAAACCAGATAAGGAGAAAACTCAAAATTTTGTTTAAGACAACAGGCACAACAATGTGGAGTGAATATCTTATTTGGAGGAATTAAAATGGCAAAATCCTTATTTGAACAGTTATGTGGTACATATCACGAAGAAAACGGGTATTTAATCACAGATTTATGATTACCAGATGAGGAAGAACAGACGATAGGCATTTGGGGACAGCAGCATATGGACTATCTGAAGCAGTACCAAAAGGTTACATACACCAATCTTCTCACAAGCGGCAGGCTCAATGCTTACCTTGCCAACATTGATAAACAGGCGCAGGAACGCTTTGAAAGGCTTATAGAGGGCATGAAGCAGGCACAGGGTATTACAGAACAACTAAAGGCTGAAAATCAACTCGAATGGGTATAAAGGGGTAATCACATACGGGCTTGTGCGAGAGAGATTGTGAACAAGGAAATTATATACGCATGGACAACATGGCTACAGAGGGTAAAAGCTCTGTCGCTATTTTTTATAATTTTAAGAATAGTCTTCTCAAAAACGGTCAACAGATATATAATATACTTGCATTAACCGTTGCGGTCAATAAGGAGAATATATATGAATGATAAGTTTTTCAAACTTCCATTAGAAAAACAGCGGCGTATCATAAGTGCTGCTTACAAAGTGTTTTCCGAAAACAGCTACAAAAAAGCCCCAATGTCGGAAATTGCAGACGAGAGCGGCATTTCAAAAGCGTTGCTTTTTCACTATTTTACAAACAAAAAGGAATTATATATGTACCTGTGGACGAACGCTATTGAGATGACAAGGAAAGCGGTTACAGAATACAAAACTTTGGAAACA
>CAJUKN010000021.1 GCA_910587485.1 uncultured Lachnospira sp. | reverse complement strand
AACTGGGTTTGAAAGCCGCAGAAAATAAGGGTTGGAGAATCCGAGAGGCTATTATTTTTGTAAGGAGGAAATTGAATGAAAAACAAGATTATTTTTGGATTAACAATTATAGTTGCGATGTTATTTATAATTATGATTTATAAACCTGAACAAGCATATGCAACTCAATCAGGAACAGATGAATTTCATGCAGTAGATTGTTCAGATTATGGAAGTGCAACATATTGTGAAGTTTATTATTTATATTGTTTTACATTTTTGGAAGATTATGTAGGATATGTAGAAATTTATTATTCATGTGATGAGTGGGGGAATTTAAGTAGTTGGATTAAATATAATCCAGTAAATAGTAATCAATAAGTTTTGGTGAAAGTAGGTGAGCAATATGACTAAAAGAAGAATAAAAATAGTAGGAATAGTCAGTGTTGTATTTGTATTATTGCTTGTTGGCGGCACTAATGGTGTAATTGCAAGCACCAGTCAAGCAAAAAATCAAAATAAAAAAATGTTTGATGCATGGCTAGATGAACCTAAATATTCGGGGATAGAAGGTGAAGTTGATAAATCAGCATTTGTTTTGGAAAATGAAAATCTCACGTTTACTGAAAATCAAAAACAACAGTTGTATAATACAATTTGTAGTTGGTATACAGAGCAATTTGAGAAATCAAAAGGATTAAAGTTAGAAAGTTTTGAGAACATATCAACATCAAAATTTGAAACAGAATTAGTTGAGTGTGATGGGCAAGAAATGATTTTAGTTACGTTTACAACACCACAGATGGAGAAGCGAATTGATTTGTTTAAAGATGATACAATCCAAACTCTTGTTTATAATGAGAATAATGAATATAAAATTTATAAAACATGGTATAAAGGAGCATATAAGTATACAAGAGTAAGCTGAATAAACAATAAAATATAGATTTAAGTAGTGAAAGAATCTCCATGCCATTATTTTGTTTATGGCATGGAGATTTTTTATTTGTAAGCGATAACATTTTCAATAAAATTATAAAAAACATATAAAATAAAAAAATAATAAATGAAAAAGGTAGAAAAAATCTATTAAATTTGATATAATTACAAAAGATATATATCAATGTGTTGCCCAGATATATATCTTTTGTTGACATAAGAATGTACAAAGTATGGCATCTATTATCTTTATATTTAAAATAATAAAACACAAGGGTTTATATAGTCCTAATTTAACTTTGGGTTCCCAATGAATATCATAAAATAAATATGAAATATAATCAGAGAAAATAAAATATTGGAGGTGACATCAAATGAATAAATAATAGGGCTTTGTGTTATATATTTATAGTGATTGCAGTTTTTTTATCTAATGTTATGTGTGTCATAGTGGCATATAATTGCTGTGCTGTGTAATAAGGTAGCAGTTGTGCTGACTGAGTTGTTTCGGTTGACTTTTTGTATATCATTCTATTTGCAGTTGAAGTTGCAATGTGCGTCATTTTAGCATGAATTTTTTATAAAAGAAAAGATAAATTAAAATGTTGTTAATAAAACCTTACATTAATATAAATATACATTCCAAAATGGTTTTAAAACCATTAGGAACACAAAAATAAATTTAGGATATTTTATTGTTAGGGCGACGCAGAAATGAGGATTTATATGCAAAAAGAAAAAAGCAAAAGTCTATTTAAAAAATCAGGAACGAGTAAAAATAATGGTGCGTTTGTAAGTATTGAAAAAAAGATTTCCAAGCGATTTGCACAGACTGTTATGCTTAGCTGCATTATTTTGGGTATGATTACAGCGGCATTAAGCTGGGTTTCGTCAGTGAGTGCAGTTTCAGAAACAATTAATGATACTTCTGATGTAGCAGCTGATTATGTGACAGCAGCACTTGAAAAATATAAGGCAATTGCCTATGAAACAGGAAGTATTGCACGTCTTTCTGATGCTGAAAAAACAGCAGCAGAAAAAATGGCTCTTTTAAATCAAAAGATTAAAGAACATGAGTTTGAAGGTGGATTTCTTTTGAATGATAAGGGGGTTGACATTGTTTCAGGAGAAAATTTTTCAGATAGAGATTATTTTAAGGAGGCAATGAAAGGGAATACATATGTTTCCACACCTGCATATAGTAATGTTACAAAAGCAGTATCTTATGCAGTATCGGCTCCTATATGGAAAGATGGAATGCCGGGTACAACAGTGTCAGGTGTAGTTGTCTATATTCCAAATGGTGAATCTTTAAATGATATTATGCGTTCAATTAAGGTAGGAAAAGGTGGTACTGCATTTATGCTGGATGCCAATGGAATAACGATTGCAGATATTGATTCATCACTTGTTGGGGTAGAAGATAGTGTAGCACTTGGTGATACAAATCCAAAGTTAAAAAAGTATAGTGCGATTTGTAAGAAGATGATTGCTGGAGAAGCAGGAGTAGGTACATATTCATATGGCGGAGCAACAAAGGTGGTTGCGTATTCCCCACTTCCAGATATAAATGGGTGGAGTATTGGCGTTGCGGCTGTAAGAAATGAATTTTTAGGTATGTTCTATTTGTCGATGGTTATTACAGTGCTTTTTGTAATAGCTTTTACATTATTTGGTGTTAGAAGTGGTATTCGTCTTGGAAAAAATGTTATAAAGCCAATTATGGTAGTGGTAGAGCGCTTAAAACTATTAGCAGAAGGAGACCTTCATTCAGAAGCACCAGTGCCAGAGGAGAACGATGAGACAGCAACTTTAATGAATAGTCTTGCAAGCACGATTCAAGATTTAAAAATAATTATTTCAGATATTGATAGCAATTTGTCAGAATTGTCCAATGGAAATTTTTTAATTACGGTTGATGATAACTTTAAAGGTGATTTTGCTGAGATTAGTCAATCTTTTAGAGGAATTATTAAGTCATTAAGTGCTACGATGAGAGATATTAACAGCAATGCAGAGAGTGTACAAAATGGAGCAATGGATTTATCAGAAGCCTCACAGGTTCTTGCAGAAGGCGCTACAGACCAAGCAAGTGCAGTTGAAGAACTGACAGCAACAATCACAGAGATTTCAGAAAAAATAGCTGTCAATGCAAAAAATGCAGAAAAAACAAGCACGATTGTTGCAAATATGAATACTCAGATTATTGAGAGCAATGAGCATATGAAAAAGAACATAGAGGCTATGAATAAAATCAGAAAGTCTTCAGATAAGATTGCTGAAATTATTAAGAGTATTGAAGAAATTGCAGACCAGACCTCACTTCTTGCATTGAACGCTTCTATTGAGGCAGCAAGAGCAGGAGAAAACGGAAAAGGGTTTGCAGTTGTTGCCACACAAGTTGGCATACTTGCAGAACAAAGTGCAGATGCAGCAAAAAATACAAAAAATTTAATTCAAAATGCAATTGTGGCAGTGGAAGAAGGAATACAACTTACTAATTCTACAGCACAATCATTGCTTGCTGTTGTGGATAATGCAAAGATAGTAAATAAGTCTATGGCAGAGATTGCACAGGCTTCAGATAATCAGGCCGTAGCGGCAGCACAGATTACGGAAGGTATTAACCAGATTGCAGAGGTAGTAGAGTCCAATTCCGCTACTTCACAGGAGAGTGCGGCTGCCTCAGAGGAATTGTCAAGTCAGGCAGATATGCTTAAAGATTTGGTTGAAAGATTCCAATATGAAAGTTAATTTGTTTGTTAGCAAAATGATAAAAGTTAATGAGTTAAAAAATTTTAAAAAAATAATTTTAATATAATAAATAAACATTGATAAAATTGTAATATAAAAGGGCTGTTGTGAAATAAAATTTTCGCATAAAATGTGAATATTAAATAGATATTCATATTTAGTGGAATAGTTTATTTTTCCAGTCTTTTTATTTTATAAAAAATAGCATTATTAAACATATTTTTCAAAATAAATTAGAAGTTTTTGAAATCAAATTTTAAATGAATCATTTATAATAATTCCATAATGCTTAGCCATCAGCATTATTTTTTTTGCCCAATTTGCATGGGTTTTGTATTCATTCATACGTACTTTTTGAGGGTCTGATGAAACCAATGTTTTAGAGGAGTTATCCCAATTTAATATCGCTTTTGCAGATTGATAATCAGTAATATGCACAGCATATTCTGAATTTACTACAGCGATTTGTTTTGGATGAATAACGGTCTTTCCGATAAATCCACATAACTTGTCCTGTTTAATTTCTTCTCTTAGCCCTTCTTCCCAATAAGCACCATCAAAATATTCCCAAACTGCACCAGAAATCACATAATCACGACCATAGACTGTATTAATATCAGAAAAAATACTTGCAATAGGTTTGATTTGATGTATTGATTCATCTGCATGTCTTCTGTAGCCAAAAACATGACATAAATCATTGCCACCAACACGAATATTAAGAATCCATTTTTCAATGGCATCCATCTTATCTTTTAGCGTATATAAAATATCGTATCTAGTTCTTAAATCAATTATAGAAGAACTCTCATAGATAGGCATCATATAAATAGGTTGCTTAGAGGTTGAATTGATTTCACATAAATTATTGATATAAGCATCTACATTATCGAGAGCAAATTTAGGCACAATAAAACCACAAATTAAAGACATTAATTCTCCAAAATGGTGATATAATCGCAGCATTTGTTCTGGATTGCGTATTCGAATAAATATTTTTGGAAGATAAAATTCTTGTTTTTCTTTCGCTTTCCATATTTTTAAAAGACTATGATAACATATTTGCTCAGCTTCAAGTACCAAATTGTCAGGAATAGTATCTTCCAAGCAAAGTGCTAATGAAAATGGTTTTACAAATTTATTAAGGATAATGGAATCGGATATTGATTCATTGTTTGCAGGGCAGTATAAAAGGGCGCCCACACTGTAATAAAGCGCAGAATCTTTCATAAAGTGTTTTCCTTTCTAAAATTTAAGTATAAGAGTGATTATAACATAAAAATGAAAAGAAACATAGAAAAAAAGTTTGTTCTATGATAAAATTTAGTCGAATAGGAGTTTTGTTTGCTGAAAAACTATCAGCAGTCTTAACGTAGAGTACTTTGGAATAGGAAAATATAAAATAGATACATGTAAATATAATTAAATGTGGAGGCGAAAATGCAGATAAATTATAGACATAATGTTATGGATATTCATTCAGTAACCACATTTGCAAGAGTTAAAGGTGGATATAACAGTGGGTATAGAGATGTGTATTTTGTCCGATTGCTTGGTGGAAATGAAGCTTTAAAAAATGATGTGATTTGTGTTGATAATATGTTGACAAAAGAAATGATTTCAAACAAATTATTGTATAGAAGAATAACAAAACTACCCCTTTATTTACAGGATAATGAGAGCAGCTATTATATTCAATGTTATGAGAACTGGATAGCAAGTGATAAAAAGAAGATGGTTATACACAGTACAGAACATAATGAACAATTTGCTCTAATATTAGGAAGAGCAGTTGCCCAAATATGTGATAAGTATGCTCTGTTAAAAAAAGGAATGAGTGAGTCCATTCAAAAGAACTTTGTTATTAAGATGGTTTGGTGGACGGATTTTATTTTTTATAATTGGCATATGAAATGGAATGAGCAGGCATGTATTAAGGTCATTGCAGAAAATGTATTGAAAGTACAAGAGTATTTGTTTTATTATTTATTAACCCTCGTTGGTGCAGATGTATTGTTGCTGCAAAATAAAGAAGATATCAATATTTGTGATGAGTTAAAAAAATTGTCAAAACAAAATGTATTAGGAAATTTTGTAGAATGGAGTTTACCTGAGTTTAAATATTGTGAAAATGGAAAGAATAGTTATGATAAAAATACAGATAAAAATAATAAGAATACTGTAAATCAAGAAATAGCAGGTAGAGAAGAAGTAGAAAACAAAACAGCAGACAACAAAATTATAAATAATAAAGTTATAAATGACAAAGAAAAACATGAAAAAATAGTTGTACATATACCAGAGCGCAAAAGACAAACACGCAATGCAAATCCAGTTTCTAATACGAATATAGCTCACAATGCAACATCAAACAATAATACAAATCTAGTTCGTATTACAAATCAAACGGTTCAATCAAATTCAGTTCCAGTGCGTGTTTCATCAAATCCGACAAATGCAGCAAAGGGCAGAATAGAGAAATCCTTTGAGGAGTTAGCATTGCTTGCCTCCTCGATTGTGATGATTGAGGTTCACAATCAATTGGGTGATGTGTTAGGAATAGGCTCAGGTATTATGATAGGAAAAGATGGTTATATTTTAACAAATCATCATGTAGTAAATAAAGGATGGTATTATTGTGTACGTATTGAAAATGATGAGGAAGTATATCGAACCAATGAGGTAATTAAATATAATTCAGTGATGGATTTAGCGGTAATACGAATAGCAAAAACATTGTCCCCATTACCAATATATAAAGGTCGTAATAAGCTGGTAAGAGGGCAGAGAGTTGTTGCGATAGGCAGTCCGCTTGGCTTGTTTAATTCAGTATCCGACGGGATTATTTCAGGCTTTCGAGTAATGGACAATGTAGATGTAATACAATTTACAGCGCCTATTTCACATGGGAGTTCTGGTGGCGCATTATTAAATATGTATGGTGAAGTGATTGGCATAAGCAGTGCAGGTATTAATTCAGGTCAAAATCTTAATTTGGCTGTGCCATATGATTGTATTAATATATTTATACAAGGATTTCACTAGAAGTCTTGTAAGATATAAACGAACGTTTATACATCGATATGTTTAAATATTTCGTTTCACTAGAACCCTTGTAAAATATAAACAAAAGTGATACAATTCAAAAGTACAAATAAAATTATACTTGTGATAAGCTGTTTTTAAAATACACAAGTTGAGCAAGAATGGGAGATTCATTATGAATAAAAAAAAACAACTAAAGATATCGTTTAATTCCCCAGTTATTTTAGGGTTTACACTTATTTGTTTTTTATCGCTTTTATTAGGATATATAACAAAAGGATCTTCAACATATACTTTATTTAGTGTGTATCGTTCGTCGTTATTAAATCCTTTGACCTATTTAAGATTGATTGGTCATGTGTTTGGACATGCGAATTGGCAGCATTTTATAGGAAATATTATGTTGATATTGGTTGTAGGTCCATTGCTTGAAGAAAAATATGGTTCTTCTAATATGATAGTAGTCATTTTATCAACAGCACTTGTCACAGGCATTGTAAATATTATATTGTTTCCGCATATTCGATTGTTAGGAGCAAGCGGTGTTGTTTTTGCACTTATTTTATTGTCTTCTTTTACAAGTATTAAAGATGGAAGTATTCCAATGACATTTATATTAGTGGCAGTGGTATATATTGGAGGACAAGTATATAATGGTTTATTTGCCCATGATAATGTGTCCAATTTAACACATATTATTGGAGGTATTATAGGCGCAAGTCTTGGGTATGTTATGAATAAGAATAAGATGAGTCGGTATTGAAGGTGAAAAGGTATCTATGTTTAAACATCAAAAAATCCATCAATTAGATGATTACTTTGTGGAATTGAGCAATAGAGAAAATAAAGGCGTCTATTTTTACAGAATTAATGCCTATACACAGGAAATAGGCGATTTTGTAAAGAAATATTATGAATCTGCCCGATTAGCAGGCGTTATCATTGAAGGAAAAATTCCAAATCCTGATGAAAAGAATTTATCTTACTATAGCGAGATTATGGGGATGAATTTTTATATGAATATGGAATTTATTTCTGTAAGTTTAAAAAAATGGCTGCCAAGAATGAATGATTATCAAAGAAATAATGTAGCAGTATCCATATATAATACATTAGAAGATTTGCAAAAAGCAGGAAAAAATGAAAATATGCTGAAAAATGCGTATATTAAATTTATGTGTTGGCTTTATTATAAATTTGAGCGCATTGTGAATTTGCTTGGACAAGAAAAAGTCCCAAAGATATTATATGAAGGTTCCATCAGTAATTATGAACTGCTCTTGATTTCAGTACTTTGTCATGCAGGGTGTGATATTGTACTTTTACAATATCAGGGAGATAGTGCATATTTAAAATTGGACGCGAACTCGTCATTTTCATACGAATTAAAAATAGATAATGCAAAACCTTTTCCAACGGATTTTAATTTAAAATGGATTCGACAACAGATACAAGATGATTTTAACAATGCAAGACTTTATGGGGAAAAGCCTAGTTATGTAAATTGCACCAATGCTTGGATTACGGGGGAGATTTTAGAAGATATTAAACAAAATATTGCAGTTCGAGGTAAGAATCCTGCCTTTTTTTATAATTGTTTTTGTATAATGAATGGCGTTGCGGATAAAATTACATATATGAATGAATTGTATCAATTACAATTAGAGTTAAAAAATAATAAGAGAAGAATTGTAATTGTTGATGAGACGATTCCTGTACCATCAAATGAAGAAATTGCATCCATTCGCCGCAGAACGTATACGAAATTAGACCAGATGTTATCGGACTTAGTTGTTAATATTCAATATTCATTTAACATGGAACTTCAGCGATTAATGGTAAAAGCATTTTTAGATGTTCTATTAGAAGAGGCAAAAAATCCCCAAATGAATATCAATAAAATGACAAATAAAGCAGTATATATGCTTTGTTGGCTTAAAAGGTATCAAACAGAATTATTTTCTAGCTGGAAGATGCCACAAGTAAGTTGTTTTATTTTGATGGGTGGTTGTAAAAGTGAAACAGAAGCTTTATTTTTAAAGATGTTGGCAAGACTGCCAATTGATGTGCTTATTCTTAATCCTAATTTGAATATAAAGAGTACGATTTATGATAAATTGTTATATGAAGTTAATTATGAAACGTCAATGAATGTAACAAAGTTTCCAAAAGAAAATGCAGATATAAAACTGGGTACAGTTGCATATCATGCAGAGAGAGAATTAGATACCATTATGTATCAAGATTCAGGACTGTACAGAAATCAACAGTATCAAAAAGCAAATGCTGTCAATTTGCAGACAATGTATGAAGAAATAAAAATATTGTGGAATGAGGAAGTAAAGTATCGACCTAATTTTGGCGTGACCGATAATATTGTCAATATTCCTGTTATTTGTGCAAAAGTTTCTGGCGTTAAGAATAGTGATATTGTACCCTATTGGATATCTGTAAAAGAATTGATGACACAGGATGCTTATGTGATTCAAAATGTTCCATTTATAGAATCAACAGCTTATAATCCATTAAAGGAGCATACGACAGAATTTTTTAAAAATGGAAAGCTTCAAAAAAATAAAATTAAAAATCATGCAGATTATCAATATCGTTTTTTAAGAGAAGAAATGCAGGAGCATATGCTTGAAAAGTTACAGATTCTTATCAATCAAGCATTAATAAAGGGAACATTTCAAAATGGAACAGAGTATACAATTGTTGCAACGGCGTTAAATTTGCCAAAAGACATTATACGCTTGATTCAAAAGTTTGATTTTACAAAAAAGAATCCTAAGATAATTTATATTAACACAGGAGAAAAAGTAAGTTCTCTTGAAGATTCCATATTGATTGCGTTTTTAAATTTAATTGGATTTGATATTTTGTCTTTTGTTCCAACAGGATATCAAAATATTGAGAACTATTTTAATAAACAATTAATGGAAGAACACCAAATAGGGGATTATATATATGATATGCAGATTCCTAATTTTGCAACGCTTTCGTTAAATACACGTCCAAAATCTTGGCGTGATATTATTTTTAAAAGAAACACATAATAAATAGGTTAAACGAGAATGGAGGACAAAGAATGGGATTGAATTTAAACAAAGTGGAACCTATCACTGCTCCGGTTGAAGAAACCAAAGAAGTAGAAGTTGTTGAACAATATGATATTGTGGCAGACAGAGAACAGATGAATGAAGCATTAGTCAATTCACCAGAAGTCGATGCTCTTGTCAGTACTATAGAAATCAATAATTTAGATACAATTGTCTATTTTGGAGCAGAAGTTGCGGAAGAAATTTCAAAGGCTTCTGATGTTGTTTTAAATAGTATGAGTATGACACAAATTGATGAGTCTAGTGAGATGTTAAATACATTGTCCAAGATTATGGAAAAGTTTGACATTGATGAGATAAAAGAAAATCCAAGTCTTTTTGGCAAGCTGTTTGGCAATTTAAGAAAACAGCTTGATAAAATATTGAAAAAATATCATACAATGGGTGATGAAGTTGATAAAATTTATGTTCAATTAAAACAGTATGAAACAGAGATAAAACAATCCAATAGAAAACTTGATTCAATGTTTGAGGCGAATGTAAATTATTATCATGAGCTTGTTAAGTACATATTAGCAGGCGAACAAGGAATAAGAGAATTAGAGGATTATATTGCCCAAAGGCAGGCTGATATGCAGGCTTCAGGAGACAATTCGATTCAGTTTGAATTGACAAATCTGAATCAGGCATTAATGATGCTTGAGCAGCGAACACAGGATTTACGCACAGCAGAGAGTGTTGCAATCCAGTCCATTCCAATGATTAAGACGATGGCGTTTAGTAATATGAATCTTATCAGAAAGATTAATTCTGCATTTATTATTACACTTCCTGTATTTAAACAGGCATTGGCACAAGCTATTATGTTAAAGCGTCAGCGCATTCAAGCAGAATCGATGGCAGCACTTGATGAGAAAACCAATGAATTGTTAATTAAGAATGCAAAAAATACAGTGGAACAGTCAAAGATGGTGGCTAAACTGGCATCAGGAAGTTCTGTAAAAGTGGATACATTGGAAAAGACATGGCATACAATTGTATCTGGAATTGATGAGACAAGAATGATTCAGGAAAATGCCAAAAAGCAGCGAATTGAAGATAAGGCTCGATTGGAAAGTATTAAGAACGAATTTAATAAAATGTATTGTATGCCAGGTAAAAAATAAGCATTAGTTTAGTGCCTGTTTTAATAATACAGCAAAAGTATTATACAAGGTTCTTTGATGAACACATCTTTAAATAAATATTTTATTAGGAGGAAAAGATAATGCCAATTAATTTAACAAAGGGACAAAAAGTAGATTTAACAAAAGGAAATCCTGGATTAAAGAGCGTAATGGTAGGTCTTGGCTGGGATATTAATGCGTTTGATTCTGGTGCAGATTTCGACTTAGATGCAGCAGCATTTATGTGTGGTGCAAATGGTGTGTGTCCAACAGAAAAGGAGTTTATCTTTTATGGCAATTTGGTTCATTCAACAGAATCTGTACAGCATATGGGAGATAATTTAACTGGCGGCGGCGACGGTGATGACGAAGAGATTATGATTGATTTGGAAAAAGTACCTGCCAATATTGAAAAAATTGCATTTACAGTTACAATTTATGAGGCAGAAAAGAGACGTCAAAATTTTGGACAGGTTTCTAATGCTTTTATTCGTATTGTAGATAACTCCAATAATACAGAGTTGATTCGATATGATTTGGGTGAAGATTTCTCTATTGAGACAGCCGTTGTTGTAGGAGAATTGTATCGCAATAATGGAGAGTGGAAGTTTAACGCAATTGGCAGCGGTTTTCAAGGCGGCTTAGCTGCATTGTGTGGACATTATGGAATTGAAACAGCATAAGAAAGGCGTAGGAAATTTATTATGGCAATTAATTTACAGAAAGGTCAAAAGGTAAGTCTTAAAAAAAATACCAATGCTGGATTGGGCGAAATACATGTTAATTTAAACTGGAATGCAAAACCAAACAAAAAAGGTTTTTTGTCTAATTTATTCAGCGGACAGGGAATTGACCTTGATTTAGGGTGTTTGTTTGAATTAAAAGATGGACGTTTAGGTGCTGTTCAGGCACTTGGCAATGCTTTTGGTTCATTGACACAGCCTCCTTATATTGCCCTTGATGGTGATGACAGAACAGGTAATGCTGTAGCAGGAGAGAATCTTAGAATTAACGGAAATCAAATTGCAAATATTAAGAGAGTTCTTATTTATACATTTATCTATGAAGGCGTTGCAAACTGGCAGCAAGCAGATGCAACTGTAACAATAAAGTATCCCGGACAGGAAGATTTGATTGTCAAGATGGATACATACAATTCAACCAATAAAATGTGTGGTCTTGCATTATTAGAAAATGTTAATGATGAAACTTTTAGTGTGGAAAAAATTGTACAGTTTTATCCGGGACATCCTGAATTGGACAGTGCTTTTAATTGGGGAATCCGATGGACACCGGGAAGAAAGTAGAGGCTTAAAAGATGTCTATAAGTTTGCAAAAAGGGCAAAAAGTTAATTTATCGAAAGATAATATAGGGCTTTCAAAAGTAATTGTGGGATTAGGTTGGGACGAAGTGAAACAATCTAAAGGCTTTTTTTCTCGCAAAGCGAAAGCAATTGACTGTGATGCTTCTGCTATTTTACTAAAGAATGGGTATTTATGTTCAAAAGAAGATATTATCTATTTTGGCAATTTGGTAAATTATTCAAAAACTGTACAACATATGGGAGATAATCTTACAGGTGGTGGAGAGGGAGATGATGAACAGATTATGATTGATCTGATAAATATCCCTGCTGAATATGATAAAATTGTGATTGTAGTGAATATCTATCAGGCAGTTCAAAGAAAACAGCATTTTGGTATGATCCAAAACGCGTTTATTCGACTGGTTGATGTACGTAATCATAATGAAATGTGTAAATATAATCTCACAGACAATTATTCTGGTATGACTGCTATGATTTTTGGTGAAATTTACAGATATAATAGTGAGTGGAAGTTTAATGCAATGGGACAAGGTACCAATGATACTAGTATAGGAGAACTCGTTCGTAGATATCAATAGTATTTTTTGATTAGGTATTCAAGGGAGAGCAAAAATACTTGTTTCTCCCTTAATTTAATAATGTGAAGGAGACAATTTATGAAATTTAACGGACTGACAGACAAAGAGGTCGAAAAATCCAGACAACAATATGGGTCCAATATGATTCCGGATTCCGAACCTACTACGTTTTGGGAGGAATTTAAAGAGACATTTAGCGACCCAATGATAAAAATATTGTTGGCGATTGCAGCTTTAATGATTGTAATGTTTTTCTTTGGATATGCGGAAATTTATGAACCATTAGGCACCATTATAGCCATTATTATTGTGGCATTTGTATCAGCAAAGACAGGTGTTGCAAGCGATACAAAGTATCGTGAATTAAAGGATAGCACCGAAAAAGATAAATGTAAAGTGTATCGAAATGGTGTTGTTACGGTTATTGATGTTGATGATGTCGTTGTTGGTGATAAGGTTTTATTACAATCTGGCGATAAGATTCCAGCAGATGGTATTTTAGTAGAAGGTTCATTGAGAGTCGATAATTCAGCATTGAATGGTGAGGCAGAAGAATGTAAAAAAACACAGGCGGACGAGAGTTTTCAGTTGGCAGAAAATATTACAGGTGATACCTTTGTTGACAAACATTCATTGTTTCGTGGAGCCGTTGTATTTGATGGAGAAGGTATATTAGATGTAAGAAAAGTTGGCTTAAAGACGATGATGGGCAAGATGGCAGAAGAGATGCAAGAAAATGAGCCAGATTCTCCATTAAAAGTAAAACTTGCAAAATTGGCAAAACAAATTTCTACATTTGGATATATTGGCGCTATTGTAATTGCTGTGTTATATTTTATATACTTTATAATAAGAGCAGGAGGAATTGCACCATATTTTTCTATCGGTTTTGAAGAGGTAATAAAGGATATTATTCAAGCCGTTTCACTTGCCATTGTTATTATTGTATGTGCCGTGCCAGAGGGACTTCCATTGATGATTTCACTGGTTTTAATGCAAAATACAAGTAAGATGTTAAGTCATAATGTATTGGTTCGTAAAGCAGAAGGAATTGAAACTGCTGGTTCGCTAAATATATTATTTAGTGATAAAACAGGAACGATTACAAAAGGTAAATTAGAAGTAGTTGATTTCTTTTTAGCAGATGGAAATTCAATCAATATACCTGATTTAAGCAAACATAGCAAAGTAAAAGGTTTAGTTGATTTAGCAATTGGTAAAAACACACAGTCAATGTTTGATGCTTCCCATAAAGTGATTGGTGGTAATGCAACCGACCAAGCGTTGATGAAATTTATAGGGGAATCTACATTTCAAACACTTGGAGCGAATAAAGAATATGTTGTAACTGCACAGCAGAGCTTTAATTCATCCAATAAATTTAGTCAAGCACGTATTGATAATCTTGGAAAGGTATTTTATAAAGGCGCACCAGAACGATTATTAGCGAAAGCGACAAAGTATTTAGATGAAAATGGCGAGGTTAAAACATTAGACAAAGCGGTATTAGACAGAAAAATTGATGAGCTTGCATCAAAAGCTATGCGTGTTTTAGCGTTTGGATATTCTGAAAAGAGCCTCGTTGAAAATGCAATTAATGATGATATTGTTATTATTGGTTTTGTGGGTATTCGTGATGATGTTAGACCAGAGGCAAAAGAGGCAATCAGAGAGGTTCAAGAAGCGGGTATTCAAGTTGTTATGATTACAGGTGACCGACTTGAAACCGCAATAGCGATAGCAAAGGATGCGGGTTTACTTAAAGATAATAATGATAAGGCATTGTCATCAGCACAGTTAAATGAAATGTCCGATGATGAGGTAAAGAAGATTATTCCACAAATTCGAGTGATTGCAAGAGCATTGCCAACAGATAAGTCAAGAATGGTTCGTCTTTGTCAGGAGATGAATTTAGTTGTTGGTATGACAGGAGATGGTGTCAATGATTCTCCAGCATTAAAGAGAGCAGATGTGGGCTTTGCTATGGGAAGTGGAACAGAGGCAGCAAAAGAAGCAGGGGAGATTGTTATTCTTGATGATAATTTTAAATCAATAAAAGATGCTATTTTATATGGAAGAACAATTTACCACAATATTTTAAAATTCTGTAAATTCCAGTTAGTTATTAATGTTACAGCGGTAATTGTAAGCGCCATTGCACCATTCTTTGGCGTAGAAGAACCTTTAAAGGTTACGCACTTGTTGTTTGTCAATCTGGTAATGGATGGTCTAGGCGCAATTATGCTTGGAAATGAACCAGCATTAGAAAAATATATGAAAGAAAAGCCTAGAAGAAGAGATGAAAGTATTGTCAGTAAGCCTATGATGATACAAATTTTAGTGATGGGCTTATGGTTAACTGTTGTAAGTTTTGTTTATTTAAAATTGCCATTCTTTAAAAACTTGTTTGACAACGAAGCACAGCATTTGACAGGTTATTTTGTATTATTTATTGTAAGTGCATTGTTCAATGGATTTAATGTACGTGATGATGGATTTGCAATTTTTTCAAGGTTAAATGAAAATACAGGATTTTTAAAAGTATTTTTTATAATTATTTTAGTACAAGCAGTTATTGTTAATGCAGGGTTAGTTCCTCTTGATGTATTTACATGGATTGGCAATATGTTTAGCTGTGTTCCTTTTGGTATTCAAGGCTGGATAGCAGTTGTTCTTTTATCAGTGACTATGATTCCAGTGGATATGTTGAGAAAGCTTGCTACAGGCAGCGGTAAATTAAATTAAAAACCATTCAATTAAAAAAAGTATTAAAAATGAAACCATTAAAAAATGAAATTTTTTTTACAGATTTAGATAATACGATTATTTTTTCCTATAAGCATGATATTGGGATTGATAAAGTAAATATTGAGTTGTATCAAGGAAGAGAAGTTTCATATGTGACCAAAAAGACCTATTGTTTACTGAAACAAGTAGCGAAAAAAATGCTGCTTGTTCCAGTAACAACAAGGACGGTTGAACAATATAACCGCATTGACTTGGGGTTAGGCATTCTTCCATATGCTCTTGTGTGTAATGGTGGAGTTATGCTGGAAAAGGGAAAAGAAAATAAGCATTGGTATCAGCAATCTTTAGTATCCGTTCAAAGCGCCTATGCAGAATTACAAAAGGCATTGGAACTGCTTGAGCATGATAGGCGGAGAATATTTGAACTGCGTTTTATTCGCAAGTTGTTCGTATTTACAAAATGTATTGAACCTGAAGCGGTTATCTGCACATTAAAAAAACATGTTGATTTACAGTTTGTTGATGTATTGAATAACAATAATAAAATTTATGTCGTTCCAAAAACACTTAGAAAAGGGGAATCTATAAAAAGATTGAGACATTATATAGAAGGAAAAAAGATTTTAGCTGCGGGCGATAGTGAATTTGATATATCCATGCTACAGGCAGCAGATATGGCATTTGTACCAAAACAATTAGCAGATAAATATAATTTAACAAATGATTTTATTATTATGCCTCAAAAAAGCCCATTATCTGACGAAATATTAGAATATATTGTAAAATATGTAGAGTAATAGTGTGAAGAATAAATTGTTTCACAAGTTAAATTTTATTTAACCTCATCAAGAAAGTCCCCCACTTCAATGCCGCAGAGACATAAGTGGTGGTTGGGGATTTGCTTGACATAAAGTTACTAAAAATCTTTTAAGATTTTTAACTTAAAATTTAAAGGTTTTGTGTAAAAAAATAGCGCAGAAATGAGGATTAAAATGAACGAAAATATTTTAGTTGTAGATGATGAAAAAGAGATTGCTGATTTAATTGAAGTATATCTTAAAAATGATGGATATAATGTATATAAATTTTATAATGGAACCGATGCTTTAAAATGTATTGAAAATACCTCTCTTGATTTGGCGTTGTTGGATATTATGATTCCAGATATTGATGGATTTCACATTTGTCAAAAAATAAGAGAAAAGTATTATTATCCTGTTATTATGCTTACTGCAAAGATAGAAGATGGAGATAAAATAATGGGGCTTACACTTGGAGCAGATGATTACATAACAAAGCCTTTTAATCCATTGGAAGTATTAGCAAGAGTAAAGACACAGTTGCGAAGATATACACGATACAATAAAAGTGTTGAGAAAGAATCCAATAAAATCGTTGAATATGATATTAGGGGGTTGTTAATTAATAATAAAAATCATAAATGTTATCTATTTGGAAAAGAAGTGCAATTAACACCCATTGAATTTTCGATTCTTTGGTATTTATGTGAGCGTCAAGGAAATGTTGTCTCTTCGGAAGAATTGTTTGAGGCAGTATGGGGAGAAAAATATTTTAATAATAATAACACAGTGATGGCGCATATAGGGCGTTTAAGAGAAAAACTTGGAGAGCCTGCCAAAAAACCAAAATTTATTAAAACGGTATGGGGAGTTGGATATACAATTGAAAAATAAAAAAATGGATAATAAGGATTATTTTCGTCAGTTTAAATCAAAAATAATGCTGCAAACGATTTTTATGATATTAATTTCTGTTTTATCAGTCTATTTATTATATGCGTTACTTTTAAAAGGAAATTTTGCGAATTGGATGGTTAAAATTTTTCAGAAGATTTTTAACTTAAATTATAATAATGCTGTTTATTTTTATGATAGAACGATTCGTAATTATCAAGAATTAATCTTTGTAATAGCTATGATTTTTGTATTTTTTGTAATATTTCGTATTTATATCAATAGTTTTATAAATTATTTTATGGAGATTAATAGCAGCATTGATTTGTTAGTAAAAGAAAATGTCGAAGATATTTCTTTATCACCTGAAATGTTGGTGATAGAAAAAAAGATGAATACAATTAAACATGCCATAGAAAAGCAAAAGATAGACATACAATTAGCAGAACAAAATAAAAATGATTTGATTGTATATCTTGCCCATGATTTAAAAACACCACTTGCATCGGTTATTGGATATCTAAATTTATTATATGATGAAGAACAGATATCACCAGAGCTTCGGAAAAAATATTTAGGTATCACATTAAATAAAGCAGAGCGATTGGAAGATTTAATTAATGAATTTTTTGAAATTGCGCGATTTAATTTATCTAATATAACATTACAGTATAGTAGAATTAATTTGACACGACTATTAGAACAACTGGTATATGAATTTAATCCAATACTGAAAGAGAAAAATTTAAGCTGTACACTGGATATAAAAAATGATATGATGTTGACATGTGATGCCGATAAAATTCAGAGAGTATTTGATAATCTTTTAAGAAATGCGTATTTTTACAGTTTTGACAATTCCACTATAACCATTATATCTTTTGAGAGTGATGGAAGATTGATAATTAAGTTTATTAATCATGGTTATACGATTCCTAGACAAAAACTAGAGCAGATATTTGAACAGTTCTACCGTTTAGATTCAGCAAGAAGTACAGATAATGGAGGAGCCGGCTTAGGACTTGCCATTTCAAAGAAAATAGTGGAGCTGCATCATGGAACAATTTTTGCTAAGAGCGAAAATGAAAGGATAGAATTTGAGGTAACACTGCCCAAATAGTACTTTGTAAGAAAATCGTAAGAAATTTGATAGAAAAATAATTTAAAATTTTATAAGTAATTATAGAAAAAATATTCTTGTTGTTGCTACAATGATTGTGTTAATAACAAGAATATTTTTTATTGTCAAATGAAGGGAGAAAAGTATATGTCCAGAAAACGTTTAACGCAAGCATTTCCCTTTTTGCTTCCTATAAGAAAATGGCAAAGAAAAACATTTTTTTATTTAAAAATGCACTTTGACCGAAATAAATACGCAAAGGAAATGTCTAAGAAGTTCTTACCATATAAAGTTTGTGATACAACTTCATTGTTATTAAATCAAAATAGTGGATTTGATATGAAATTTCAATTAAATAAAGTACACAATTTAAAGTTAGCTTCCAAAACAATCAGTCATATTATTATTAAACCAAAGGAAACCTTTTCATTTTGGCGGCTTGTTAAATCAGCAGATAAAAAGATACCTTATAAAGATGGATTGAATATTGTTGAGGGCAAAATTGTTGGCGATTATGGAGGCGGTTTATGTCAGTTAAGCAATATGCTGTTTTGGTTGTTTCTTCATACACCAATGACCATTACGGAAAGGCACTGTCACTCAACAGTATCCTTTCCATCAACAACGCCTGATTTGCCGGCAGGAATTGATGCGACAATAAGTGAAGGGTGGCTTGATTTAAAAGTTAAAAATACAACGGATAATACATTTCAAATTAAAATTGATTTTGATGATGAGTTTATGTATGGTACTATTTTTTCTAAAAAACCAGAAGATTTTGAGTATGAAATTTATAATAAAAATCTCTCTTATTTTAGAAAGAATAATAAAGTTTATCAGTCAGCGACCATATGTCGTTTAAAAAAGGATAAATATTCTCAATATACGGAAAGTGAGAAATTGTATAGCAATAAATGTGAGATTGCATATCAATTACCAGAAGATATCTATATTGAAGAAAAATAGAAATGAGGAATGAAAATGAAAAAGAGGATTGCTGTTCTTTTTGGCGGAAATTCAACAGAATATGAAGTATCTTTACAGTCGGCATATTCTGTTTTAAAAAATATAGATAAAGAAAAGTATGAGGTTATTCCTGTTGGTATTACAAGAGAAGGAGAGTGGTATCACTATACAGGAGCGTATAGTCATATTGAAGATAACACATGGATTAATGATGTTGAACATATTTTTCCGATAGTGGTATCACAAAGTCGTTTGGATAAATCCTTAATACAGTTTTCTAATGAACATTGTGAGATGATTAAAATTGATTTAGCTTTTCCAATTTTGCATGGAAAAAATGGAGAGGACGGAACATTACAAGGATTGTTTGAATTGGCAGGTATACCAGTTATTGGTTGTGATACACTTAGTTCTGCTTTATGTATGGACAAGGACAGGGCGCATATATTAGTGCAGGCAATGGGAATTGCTGTTCCAAAAGGGATTGCTTTTAAACAATGGGAAAAAGAAGAAGCTCTGTTAAAGATTGATAAAAATTTAACGTATCCGATGTTTGTTAAGCCAATTCGCTCAGGTTCTTCTTTTGGCATAACAAAAGTAAATGAAAAATTACAGCTTGAAAAGGCAGTTGAAGTTGCTTTTCAATATGATGATGAAGTTATTGTTGAGGAAGCCATTGATGGCTTTGAAGTAGGGTGTGCTATATTAGGAAAAGAGGAGTTGATTGTAGGGCGAGTTGATGAAATTGAATTGTCTGGTGGGTTCTTTGATTTTACTGAAAAATACACCTTACAATCATCTAAAATTCATATGCCTGCAAGAATTGATAAAGATACAGAAAAACGCATACAAGAGACCGCTAAAGTTATCTATAAAGCTTTGAATTGTTCAGGATTTGCAAGAGTGGATATGTTTCTTACAAAGCAAAATGAGATTGTATTTAATGAAGTGAATACGATTCCGGGATTTACAACACATAGTCGTTATCCTAATATGATGAAAGGAGCAGGCTTGTCTTTTAGTGATATTTTAGACAAATTAATTGGTTTATATGAGTAATGATAAACAATCAATGAATTGTTCTGCAAACTATCCTTATGATAAACAATGGTTGTCAAGCGTCACAGACCATTCTTATACAGAGAAAATACTATTAGAAAAAGAATGGATTTATCATGGCAATTTATTGTTAGTAAATAAAAATTATTCATTAAAAAATCCAAAGGTAGAAGGATTGATAGCTGTTGATAAAAAATTTCCAGATATTCTTATGAAGTCTGAAGCAGTTGATATGCTACAACAGACATTAAATAAAATTGGTTCGGGTAACAAAATTGTTCCTGTAAGTGGATATCGTTCTTTGGAAGAGCAGACAATGATATATAGGGATTCTTTGCGGGATAATGGAGAGGAATTTACAAAAAAATTTGTTGCGTTGCCCAATGAGAGTGAACATCAAACAGGTTTGGCAATTGATTTGGCATTAAACAAAGAAGATATTGACTTTATCTGTCCAGATTTCCCATATGAGGGGATTTGTCAACAGTTTAGAGAAACTGCCCCTGATTTTGGATTTATTTTGCGCTATATCAAAGAAAAACAGGGAATTACTGGAATTTCCCATGAGCCTTGGCATTTCCGATATGTGGGGTATCCTCATTCTAAAATTATTACACAAAAACAGATAGCTTTTGAGGAATATATAGAATTTATAAAGCAGTTTGATAATAAGAACATGTATATATATAAGCAGGGAAGCGAAACCGAAATTCACATTTATTATGTTCCAGTTGATATCAATAAAACTAAAACAATCAACTTGCCTAAGATGCCCTATCAAATTTCAGGCAACAATGTGGACGGAATAATAGTAACAGTTTGGAGGAGAGCCAATGAAAAAGAGTGGGAATTATTCAGGAATTGATTGTTTTAGATTGATTGCAGCTTTGTTGATTGTTGCAATACACACATCACCTTTGCTGTCTTTTAATGAGACAGCAGATTTTATATTGACACGTATTATAGCGCGTGTTGCAGTTCCATTTTTCTTTATGACATCGGGATTTTTTTTAATCTCAAGGTATAGCTGCAACCATGAAAAATTAAAAGTGTTTATTAAAAAGACAGCAATTATTTATGGTATTGCCATTCTTATTTATATTCCAATCAATATCTATAAAGGTTATTTTTCAATGGATAATCTGCTGCCCAATATTATAAAAGATATTGTTTTTGATGGAACATTCTATCATTTATGGTATCTTCCTGCATCGATTATTGGAGCCGCTATTGCTTGGTATATGGTAAAGAGATGGGGATATTCAAAAGCTCTTATTGTCTGTGTTATTTTGTATATTATTGGCATGTTTGGAGATAGTTATTTTGGAATTGCCGAACAAGTAGGTGTATTAAAACAATTTTATACGCTTATTTTTCAACTATCGGATTATACAAGAAATGGAATTTTCTTTGCACCAATATTTTTTGTTCTTGGCGGCATGATTGCAGATACAAATTTTAAAAGCTCTTTTCAAATAAATGGAATTGCATTTGTAGTTACCTTTGTACTAATGTTTGTTGAGGCAATG
Organism: uncultured Lachnospira sp.; assembly: GCA_910587485.1. GTDB lineage: Bacteria > Bacillota > Clostridia > Lachnospirales > Lachnospiraceae > Lachnospira. Next base: position 26,502 of record CAJUKN010000021.1, on the reverse strand, counting down.
ACATTGCATACATTTGAAGTACAACGTCACGACAGCATGTATGTTTTTTTGCCGGTTTGTATGTTTTTTCTATTTCAATTATTATTGTATTGGAAGAAAAAACGTTTTACATTGATTCGTATGGCAGCATTAATTATTTATATCATTCACCCAATGATGATTGTCATTGTACATTTTTTGTCAAAATTTTTGGGTGATATCATTGTTGAAAACAGTCTTGTTAATTATTTGGTGGTCTGTCTTTTATCCATATTGTTTTCAATGATTGCAACTGTTGTTATCAATAATTTTACAGCAAGTAGGAAAAGTATTAAAAAAAAATGGTGTTTTGAGACAGAGCGAGCATGGATAGAATTGAATTTAGATAATTTAGCATACAATGTGAACGCTTTGCAAAAAGTGATGCCTGAAAAAAGTACGTTGATGGCGGTTGTAAAAACACAGGCGTATGGTCATGGAGCTTTTCAAATTGCTACTAGTCTTAATCAAATGGGGGTCAAAGCGTTTGCAGTTGCTACCATCGACGAGGGTATTCAGTTAAGAACATATGGAATTTCAGGTGAAATTTTAATTTTGGGATACACCAATCCAAACAGAGCAAAAGAGTTGAAAAAATATGATTTAATGCAGACGTTAATTGATATGAAATATGCAAAAGCATTAAATAGACAGGGAATTACAGTAAAAGCGCATATAAAGATAGATACAGGAATGAATCGATTGGGGGTGTCTTTTGAGAATATAAATGAAGTAAAAATGATTTTTTCTATGAAATATATTAAAGTGTGTGGTATATATACGCATCTATGTTGTGCGGATAGCCTATTACCAGAAGATGTGGAATTTAGCGAAAATCAGATTGACAACTTTTATTATTTGATTGATAAACTTAAAGAACGAGGCGTACAGATACCAAAAGTGCATATTCAAAGCAGTTATGGACTTTTAAACTATCCACAGCTTGCATGCGATTATGTAAGGATTGGCATTGCGCTTTATGGTGTTTTAAGCAAATCTGATAAGAATACAAGAGTAAAACTTGATTTGCATCCCGTTCTTTCTCTAAAGGCAAGAGTAGTACTGATACGGTCTGTTTCCAAACAAGATACGGTCAGTTATGGCAGGAGTTTTCAAGCAAAGCGTGACAGTTTGATTGCGATAGTGTCTATCGGTTATGGAGATGGGGTTCCAAGAGAGTTGTCATGTCAAAAAGGTGGCGTTCTTATTCGTGGACAATATGCACCTATTGTTGGAAGGATTTGTATGGACCAATTGGCAGTAGATATCACAGAAATAGAGGACGTTTCGGTTGGAAATGTGGCAACTTTAATTGGATTTGATACGATTGATATATCTGCACCAAATGTTGCAGAGCATTTTGATAGTATTAGTAATGAATTATTGTGTAGAATGGGAACAAGATTACCCATTATAATCAAATAGATTGTGAAAATATAGTTATCATTTAAGGCGTTTTATGTTATAATTTAATAAAGTTATAAAATTTTTCTAAAAAAGGTTTTTATAATGAGTATTTTAGAGAGGAAACCTTGCGCATGAAACGTCGAGAAAAAAAACAATATATTATTACATTATTTTTTACATTGATTGTATTAATTGTAATGGTAATTTATAATTTTGTTACATTCTATTCAAATGCAGTTTCAAATATGATTGCTGTAGGAGAGAGTACATTAGAGGAAGAAAAAATAAAATTAAACAGCTATCTAACCAAAGGAATGGACGTTTTACAGATAACAGCAATCACATTAGAGTATAAGATGCAGCAGGGAGATTCTACACAAGAAATAGAAGCCTTTTTATTAGAGGAGTCCGAACGATATAAAGAAGATATTGATGAAAATTTTACAGGAATATATGGCTTGATTCAAGGCGAATATTTAGATGGTATTGGCTGGGTGCCTGATGAAGATTATGTTCCACAAGAAAGAGAGTGGTATACAACAGCGGTGAATGGAGCAGGAAAGCCAGTTATTGTATCACCTTATCTGGATGCCCAAACCAATACCATTATGATTTCGGTTAGTCAGTTATTGTATGATAATGAGAGTGTGATTTCTCTTGATATTGTGTTGGATGAAGTACAAATTATCACACAAGATATTAATTTAAATAATATGGGTTATGGTTTTGTGATTGATAAAGAAGGCTTGGTCGTCGCTCATTCAGATGAGGAGGAAAAAGGGAAAAATTATTTGCAGGACGATACAATGAATTTCTTATTAGATGGAATTTATCAGGCAAAGGGACAAACTTTTGATACCAAAATAAATGGTGAAACTTGTACCGTTTTTACAGCGAATGTAATGGACGATTGGTATGTGTCTATGATTGTCAGCAATACAAAATTGTTTCATGATATACGAGGAATATTAATACAAAATCTTATTGTTTGTGCTGTTATTTTTGGATTAATTGCAGCTTTTTGTACATTTGCATTCAAAAAAATTGGACTGCATATGAAAAACGAAGAAATCAGCAGACAAAATGTAGAAAAATTAAATATGACGATTATGCGAACACTTACGCATACAATCGATGCAAAGGATAGATACACAAATGGACATTCGCAGAGAGTTGCCAAATATGCTGTTGAGATAGCAAGACGCATGGGGAAAAGTGATGAGGAATTAAAAAATATTTATTATGCAGCTCTTTTGCATGATGTTGGGAAAATACATATTCCCGATGCAATTATTAATAAACCCTCTCGTCTTAATGATGAAGAATTTGCTTATATTAAGCTGCACCCGATGGTTGGCTATTATATTTTAAGAGATATTAAAGAAAATACAATGATTGCGCAAGGAGCAAGATGGCATCATGAACGATTTGATGGCAATGGTTATCCAAATGGGCTTGCTGGAAAAAATATTCCAGAAATTGCAAGAATTATTGGAGTGGCTGATGCTTATGATGCAATGACGTCCAATCGAAGTTACAGGCAGGTGATGTCTCAAGAAAAAGTACGTTTGGAAATTGAAAATGGCAAGAATATACAATTTGACCCAGAAATTGCCGATATTATGTTAGATATGATTGATAAAGATACCAATTATGAGATGAGGCAGCAAGATGCCATTGTAAGAAAAATATTAGTTGTGGATGATGAAACAAAAAATTTGACACTAATTGAAAATATTTTAAAGGACGAGCCGGGTTATAAGGTGTACAAGGAGGTTTCAGGAAAAAAAGCATTAAAAACATTACAGATTACATCTATGGATTTGATTTTGCTAGATATTCAGATGCCAGATATGGATGGTTTTGAAGTTTATGATGAAATCCGAAAGATATCCAATGTTCCTATTGTATTTTTAACATCCGATAAAAATATTGATACAATTGATAAAGCAAATAAGTTAAGTGCAGAAGACTATCTTGTAAAACCATTTATGCCACAGGCACTTTTAGAAATTTTGCACAGTATTTTACAAGAAAAGCTGGCGTTATAAAACAATCCTATACTTGACAAATAACAGTTCAAGAGTATAGTATGAAGGATAGAAAATATGCAATTTATATTATTTTGCATTATTTTTTATGAGATGTGTCAAGAACGCTCGTGACTTTAGTTATGAGATGAATTGACATTGGATAATAACACGGTCTTTTGAGGAAATACAAAAGCCATAAAAGTGTTAAAAATAAGAAAGGAGAAGCTGTTAGACAAGATTTGTCCTTATTTCAAACAGCAAAAAATATGAGTACTGTAGCAGATAAGTTTGAGGAGTTAGGTGTTATTCCTGTAGTTGTATTAAATGATGTAAAGGATGCCCTTCCATTAGCAAAAGCATTAGTTGAAGGTGGTCTTCCATGTGCAGAGGTTACATTTAGAACAGAGGCAGCAGAAGAATCTATTAAGCAGATTCATAAAGCATATCCAGATATGTTGATTGCAGCAGGAACAGTTCTTACAACAGAACAGGTTGACAGAGCAGTAGCAGCAGGTGCTTCTATTATTGTTAGTCCGGGATTTGACCCAGAAATTGTAGATTATTGTATCTCTAAAAATATTGAGGTTTGTCCGGGTATTGTAACGCCTTCTGAGTTGGCTCAGGCTGTAAAACGTGGTTTGACTAGAGTAAAGTTTTTCCCTGCTGAGGCAGCAGGTGGACTTGCAATGATTAAGGCTATGTGTGCTGCGTATACAACAGTAAAAATTATGCCAACAGGCGGTATTAGTGCTAAAAATATCAAAGAATATCTGGCATGTGATAAGATATTTTGCTGTGGCGGCAGTTGGATGGTAAAAGGCGATATGATTAAAGCAGGTGAATTTGATAAGATTAAAGAAATGACTAAAGAAGCCGTTAATCTTGTAAAAGAAATTCGCAGTAAGTAAAAAGCAGTTTATATGATAAAGTAAAAATATGAAATAATGACACCAAATATTGTACTATCTTGTGTTGGTTTAAAAGATGGCAGTATTTGGTGTTTTTAAAATTTTTTATTCATATGTCCTTTTTGCAATTACTAGTATTATCTATAAATTCATATAAAACAGCATATGATTATTATAAAAGACAAATTAAAGTATGGAGTGTTTGTTGAGAAAATTTATAATTTATGGTTTGTTTTTATTGATTGTATTGGTTATTTTATTCGATTTAAAAGCATGGAAGTCATTAGATAATGAGGAAAAACAAAATGTGAATAAAAAAGATATCATTGTGTGTCTTGATCCGGGACATGGAGGTGATAAAAATGGCTGTCAATTTGTCTATGATGGTGTTAATGTGTCAGAAAAAGATATTAATTTAAAAATATCATTAAAGGTAAGAGAATATCTAAAAGAGCATGACGGAATTAAAGTGGTTATGACAAGAGAAGAAGATAAGGATATTGAGCTTAAGGAACGGGTAAAATTTGCAAAGAATGTTTATGCAGATTATCTGGTATCCATACATAATAACAGCAGCAGTAAAGATATCAATCATAAGGGATGTCTTGCTATTGTAACACAAAGTCATTATAATGCGCCTCGTGCAAAAGTGAAAAGTGTATATCAAAGCAGTGAACATCTTGCAAAATCAATACTTGCCCGATTGCAAACAATAGGAATTTCTATTACGACGGATTGGGAGGCTCATAAAAATGAAGGTCTGTTAAGACGAAATTGCACAGATAACAGCAAATATGCAGATGGTTCTAGTGCAGATTATTATACAATTACATATGAAGCTACAAAAATAGGACTTCCATCTGTTCTTATAGAAACTGCATTTCTTAGCAGTGAGAGTGATTATAGAAATTTTTTATGTGATGAAGAAAAGCTTTCTGCTATAGCAAGAGCCGTTGCTGATGGAATTATTAATCATATTTTCTAGGAAAGGTTTATCGTGATTTATCATGTTATCAATATTTATATTTACAGTAAATGCTATTTTTCCTATTATGATTTTAATGGTATTGGGTTATTTTTTGAAAAAAACAGGAATTTTTACCAATGAATTTTTAAAAATAGCAAATAAAAGTGTGTTTTATGTTTTTCTTCCTGTGTTGTTATTTAAAAATGTGGTGGAAGTAGAAAGTATATCCGATATTCATTGGATAACTGTTATTTTTATGATGGGTGTTATTGGAATATTGGTGCTATTGGGATTTTTGACAACAAAAATAATACCTGATTCAAAACAAAAAGGTGTTATTATGCAGTGCATTTTTCGTTCTAATTTTGCATTGATTGGGGTCTCCTTGGCAGAATTAATTGCAGGAGAGAGCGGTGTATTGTCAGCAGCAGTGTTATCGGCATTTTCTATTCCTATATATAATATACTTGCTGTTGTTTCACTTTCTATCTTTCGAGAAAATAATAAAAGATTAAGTAAATCCGATATAAACAATATTTTTATTAAGATTGTTAAAAATCCTTTGATAATTGGTGTTTTATTAGGAGTGATTGTACTTTTGATAAAACCCTATGGAAATCGTTTTATTTATACATTTATTCCAACAGTAAATCATTTTACATTTTTGGAAACCGTTATTAATTATATTGCAAGAGTGGCTTCTCCACTAGCTTTATTGGTTCTTGGCGGACAGTTTGATTTTAAGAAAATACAAGGCTATCGAAAACAGATTGCCATAGGCGTGATGGGGAGAAATTTATTGGCTCCGCTTATTGGCGTTGGCAGTGCAGTGGTGCTGCATAAGTTGGGTGTTGTCTATTTTAATGAGGGTGTGTTTGCTTCGTTTATAGCACTTTTTGGAACACCCGTTGCAGTGGCAAGCGCAATTATGGCAGAAGAGATGGGAAGTGATGGACAATTAGCAGGTCAGCTTGTTGTATGGACAACATTGTTTTCTATTTTGAGCATTTTTATAGAAGTGTTTATAGTGAGGGCAATTGGATTGATTTAAGTGGATAATTACTTATACTAAACAAAGATAATAAAAAAGCAGATGGGGTTATCAGTTTATTGTAAATCTTGTAGAAAGTAGTGTGGATGGTACATTGGCAGTATTTACCGTATCCTTATTTTAATTGACATGAAGCAAGGTTAATGGTACAATAACAACAGCTTTATCGTTAGAAAGTGTATAACGTAGGAAGGGGTAGTGCTATGAAGATTCAAGATTTCTGTGACATGAATAAATTTGAAGAAATAATGAGAAATTGGGCAAAATGTACAGGATTGGCAACAGTGGCAGTAGGGCATGATGGAAATTATATTAGTGAGTGCTACAATTTTACAGATTTTTGTATAAGGTATACAAGGGGCAGTGAAGAGGGACGCAGAAGATGTGAAAAGTGTGACCGTGAAGGAAAAGGGGTATATTCATGTCATGCAGGATTAGTTGACTTTGGTATTCCAATTACACTTGATGATGGAACAGCATTAGGCAGTATTATTGGAGGTCAGGTTCTTCCAGAAAATCCTGATGAAGAGAAATTTAGAGCAGTAGCAAGGTCTTTAAATGTTAATGAAGATGATTACATAGATGCACTTCGCAAAGTTAATGTGAAATCCAGAGATGAGATTGAGGCTTCTGCAAATCTTTTGGGTGATGTTATTAATATGTTTGTAAGAGCAAGTTATGCGACAACGATTAATAAAAATATGCTTAGCGGACTTAGAGAGGGAATTAGTAAGGCAGCCGACCAGATTGTTGTTGCTAATGATAATACAAAACAGATTGAGGCTTACAGTAATCGTCAAAAAATTCTTGCGCTTAATGCCAGTATTGAAGCGGCACGTGCTGGTGAAGCAGGACGCGGTTTTAGTGTTGTTGCTGAAGAAGTACAAAAACTTGCACAAGGCATGGCGGCAACCAGTATTAATATTAAGAAGGCTCTTGGTGAGGTTACAGAGACTATTAATAGTCTGAATAAATAGTAACAGGGCAGTGAAGAGATACTTCAATAGATAAGAAGATGTTAAAGTATGCGCCTGCCGAAAAGGAGGGCGCACTTTTTAGTTGTAAAATAAATTGTTATAGAAAAGGAAAAAGATTGAAAATTATAATTTTTAATCTGCAAGTTTTGTGCTGCGCCAAAACTTGAGCCATTAGCTGCTCCTAAAAATCAGTCGCAGTATGGAGGCTAGATATGAAAAATAAGTTAATACCTATAATCGTTTCTTGTGCAGTAATTGTTGTTCTGATTGTGGCAAGTGTGGCATATGCTATTAATGTCAGCAAAAATTCGGATACAAATCAAGTGGATGTTCATTTGACGGATTCTGGAATAAAGACATCTCATATTGAAACAGACGGAACAGAAGGGGGAAGAGTGGCATCGACTGTTGAGATACAGCTTGATGACTGTGCGGTGGCAGTAGGGACGATATTTAAAGCAATTGCTATTGTAACCCCAGCAGATACAGAGCGGTCTGTTGTATGGACATCCAGCAATCCAGATATTATTGATGTTGATTCACAAGGAATTATTACAGTTAAAGGAGTTGGTCTAAGTGTAGTTACGGCTACAGTAGGCACGGTTTCAGATTCCGTTGCAATAGAAGGTATACAAAATGCTTCATCAGGTTCTCAAAATGGATTTGGTGTGTATGTTGCAGAATCTTTTGTATCGGACAAGTATGGTGATTCATGGACAAATAATTATGGGGGCAATATTGGTGATGATTGGATGCAAAATCCAGATAATCAACAGGGGGATTTGCAATATCAAAATGATAATGAAGAAAATGACAATCAGCCTCAAGATACACCATCTGATGAAGATGATTCAGGTGAAGATTTTGATGGTGATAAGAACATTCCAGATGATAATACTACACAAAACAATGGTAATGGTTCTGACAATAACACATCAAGCGGCGGAGACAGCAGTAATACAATAGGAGATAAGCTTGATGCACAAGGATTTTCTCAAGTTATGTCCAATGTATATATTTATCAGGAAAATGACACTTATTATGGAGAGATTGTAACACAACCTAATGTGACAATCATTTATATTAAAAAAAGAGGCGATAATTTTGACTCTCAGGTGCAAAATGTATTAGTGAACTTAGTTCCTTCAGGTTATAATCAAGTTTGGAATAATTATCTTACTGCAAATACAGACAAAACATTTATGGTTGATGATAGGAAAGTTCGTATTGTCGTTGCTCCAAATGGTGGACATTCTCAAATTGTAATATACAATTAAGGAAATATATGGTAAAATAGCCACAATGATGTTCACCCATAACAAAGTTGTGGCATAAAAAATAATGGTGAAAGGATTTATATGTTAAATGAAAATAAAGTCAAAATGATGACTAAAATGGCAATTTATGAGAAGAATGAAGGAAAACGAATGTTAAAGATGTCAAGATATTATAAAGGGGATTTTGTAACATTGGGCGTTCTTAAAAGCATTATTGCTTCAACATTTGCATTTGCAGTTATAGTCATTTTTTTTGCACTATGTAATATGGAAAAAATTGTCTCTGAAGTCAACACAATGGATTATACATTGATAGCAAAAAAGGTAGGCATTTATTATATTCTATTTTTAATTGTGTTTTCTATCATAGGAGGGATTGTCAACGCCTATCAATATAACAAGTCAAGAGCAGGATTAAAAAAATATTTTTCAAGATTAAATAAGTTAGAACGTTTTTATAATAATCAAAATAAAAAGAGAAATTCTTAACTCACAAGTTTGCTAAACAAACTTTTAACATTAGAAATGGAGAATGATATGGAATTTTTATTAGAATTAAAGGAAAATATCAGGAGAATATACAGCAGATTTGATAAAATTATTGTACCAGCTATAAGATTTTTTATTGCATTGGTATCCTTTTTAATGCTCAATTCTAATATAGGATATATGGCAAAAATAAAGAGTCCATTAATTGCTATTATTCTTTCAATTGTCTGTGCATTTTTACCAAGTTGGTTTACAATATTAATATTAACAATTTTTATGATATTGCATTTATATGCTATATCCATAGAGTTTACTATTGTTGCATTGTGTGTTATTCTGGTAATGTATTTGATGTTCTTTCGATTTTCTTCAAAATATGGATACTTATTGATTGCCACAGTTTTGTTATGTTGGATAAAAATTCCAGCTGCTATTCCAGTTGTTGCGGCATTGGGTTTTGGAATGGTTACAATAGTTCCTGTTGCATTTGGTGTTGTTATTTTTAATATAATTGAGACTGCAAGTCAATATGAAGCAGCGATTACAAATGCATCAGCTTCAGATAGTGTACAACAGATATCCTATATTGCAGAAAGCTTTATGAGTAATAAAAGTGTCATTGTTATGGTGGCTGCATTTTCGGTTACAATTATAGTTGTAAATTGTATAAAAAGACTTTCTATTAATAATTCATGGCTTTATGCCATTATAGCAGGTACCGTTGTAGAGCTTTTATTTTTGATAATTGGTATTTTAGCGTTTGATGCAAAAATTAATATCCTTGTTACCGTTCTTGGTGCAGTATTAGGTGTGATAGTTGGTTATATATGTAAAATGTTACTGTTTAACGTAGATTTTAAACGAACAGAATTTGTGCAATATGAAGATGACGAGTATTATTATTATGTCAAGGCAGTGCCTAAAATTACAATTGCTAATACAGATGTAAAAGTGAAACAGATTAATGCAAGAAAAACGAAGAAGTCAAGTAAAACGACAGATTCGTATAGTGATGTGACGAATGATGACGATGATGATTACATAGTATGATAAATAGTAAAGTAAGTGGTTGATTTTGTTATAATGATTTGAGATTGGTTTAGAAAGGAGTGGTACAATGACATCTACTTTTAGTAATTTTGCAAAAAATTATTTATCAAAATTGTACCTTCCAAAATTGACATGGACTGATGTTATAGAGATAATCATTATTGCTTTTCTTTTATATAATGTTTTGGTGTGGATTAAGAATACAAAAGCATGGGCGCTTCTTAAAGGTATTATCGTTGTTATTGTTTTTGCTATCATAGCCTATATTCTTAATCTGAGAACAATTTTGTGGATTGCAGGCAAGACTATTAGTGTGGGGATTATAGCACTTGTTATTATATTCCAGCCAGAATTGCGAAGAGCTTTAGAACAGCTTGGCAGGAAAAAAATTGTATTTGGTGGATTGTTTAGTTTTGGCGATAATAAAGATAAGGGAGAACGTTTTTCAGAAAAGACCCTAGATGCATTGGTTCGTGCTTCCTATGAGATGGGGGCAGTTAAGACAGGAGCATTGATGGTTATTGAGCAAGATATCATGTTAGAAGAGTATATCCGAACAGGAATTGATGTGGATGGTTATGTGACAAGTCAGCTTCTTATCAATATATTTGAACATAATACACCATTACATGATGGAGCGGTCATTATAAGAGGGGATAGAATATTATCAGCAACTTGTTATTTGCCGTTATCAGACAATATTAATTTAAGTAAAGAATTAGGTACAAGACATCGAGCAGGTGTTGGAATTAGTGAAGTGTCGGATTGTATAACAATTATAGTATCAGAAGAGACAGGAGCTGTTTCTGTTGCTGTAGGAGGAGAGTTAATACGAAATATTGATGCAAGTTCATTACGCAATAAATTAGAGTATATTAGAAAGAAAACAATTGATGCAAAGTCGTTCAGATTATGGAGGGGAAGAGTCAAACAATGAAGGAAAAGCTTTTTAATAATTTGTCTCTTAAGATTCTTTCAGTGTTGTGCGCAATTGTATTGTGGGCAATTATCGTAAACATATATGACCCTACAACTGGTGTAACGATTAGTAATGTCAATGTTGAATTGATTAATACAGGTAGTTTGACTGCGAACAATTATACGTATGAAGTCGTTGAAGGAAGTAAAATATCGGTTTATATCAGTGGACCTAAAAGTATTATAACAGATATAAAATCCAGCAATATCATAGCTACAGCAGATTTAAGCAAGATATCTGCATTTGCCAGCTATGTTGATATTCAAGTAAAAGTTGTAAAAGATGGAAGAGAAATTGACAATATTGAAGTGACGCCTAGAACGACAGCAGTGAAGTTGGATATAGAAAATCGAGTAACAAAGGAATTTGATATTAAGCCAATGGAAGTTGGTGTGGTAAATGATGGGTATATTATGACAGAATTGAATTGTTATCCCAATACAATTCGTGTTACAGGACCATCCTCACTTGTTGAGTCCATCAATTCAGTTGGCGCACAATGTGATTTGAATGGTCTTAATGCCGATTATAATGGCACAGCAAATATTGTACTTCTTGATTCAGATGACAATGTAATTGAAAACGATGCCTTAGTTTTATCAAGAACAGAAGTTGAATATAAAGTAAAAGTAAGTTTAAAAAAAACCGTTAAAGTAAAGTGTTTAGGTACAATTGGCGAAGTAAGACAAGGGTACGTATTTAAGGGACTAGAGCTTAGTTTGGAGGATGTGACTATTTTAGGAGAAGCACAAGCAGTCAATCAAATACAAGAGATTGTTATACCTGCCAGTGAGCTTAATATTAATGGCTGTTTTGCCAATAAGATATTTACAATTAATTTATCAAATTTTGTTGATTCAGCAATTTCTTTTCAAGGAAGCAGTATTATTGAAGTAACAGCGTTAGTCACAGCAGAAAATAGCAAAGATATTTCTATTAATGTAAAAGATATTCAATTTAATAATATGCAAGATGGTTATAAGGTAAGTGTTCAAGATAGAACAGAACTTTTTGTCAGCGTTGTGTCTGATTACAATTCATTAGAATTGATTACATCACAAGATATTGTTGCAAGTGTAGATATGACATTATTGACAGAAGGCGTGCATACAGTAAATATAAATTTTATACTTCCAGAAGGGTATAGAGTGTCAGGTTCTTATCAAATAAAGATATTGGTAGAAAAGGATGAGAATGAGACAACAACCACAACAACCACAGCGACAACAGTAAATTAAGTCTATAAAGATTGAGTTTTTAGAATAGGAGGATAGATAGTCATGGTTAGTAAGAATATTATTGTAAATAGTGTGCTAGGCATACATTTGCGTCCGGCAGGAGCAATGAGTGAAGAGGCTGTAAAATATGATTCTTCTATTAATTTTGAATATGGTGTTGGAAAGACCGCTAATGCGAAAAGTGTAATATCAATATTGGCGTCTGGTGTAAAATGTGGTGAAGAAATTAAGCTTATATGTGAAGGGGTTGATGAGGAGGAAGCACTTGAAGCAGTATCTTCTAAATTTATACAGGCTTTAGAGGACGATTAAAAGTCAAATAATGTTTTATGAAGTAGACATTTGTTATTTATTCTTGTATTCATAAAGATATGTATGTAACATATCAATGTGTTGTTTGATATAAAGATGTCTATCAGCAATACTTATATGTTTCTGCATGATTGTGAAAATAAATTAAGAAAGAGGTAAAAAACATGGGTTACATGGAAACTTACAAGGAATGGTGTGATAATGAGTATTTTGATGAAGCTACAAGAGCGGAGTTAAAATCGATTGCAGGCAATGAAGATGAGATTCAAGACAGATTTTATAAGGAGTTAGAGTTTGGCACAGGTGGTCTTCGAGGTGTAATTGGCAATGGAACGAATCGAATGAATATTTACACCGTAAGAAAAGCAACACAAGGTCTTGCTAATTTTATTATAAAACAGGGAGTTGCCGATAAAGGTGTAGCAATTGCTTATGATTCCAGAAGAATGTCTCCAGAATTTGCGGACGAAGCAGCATTATGTCTAGCAGCAAATGGAATTAAAGCATATGTATTTCCAACACTGAGACCTACACCAGAATTGTCCTTTGCTTTAAGAGAGCTACACTGTACGGCGGGTATTGTTGTTACAGCAAGCCATAATCCACCAGAGTATAATGGATATAAGGTATATTGGGAAGATGGCGCACAGGTAACAGCACCATATGATTCTTCAATTATTGGAGAAGTAAAGGCAGTTACCGATTTTAATGCGTGCAAGACAATGGATATTGATGAGGCAAGAGCATGTGGTTTGTATAATACAATTGGATTTGATATGGATGACAACTATATTGAAGCACTTAAGAAAATGAGTATCAATGGTGATATTATAAAGCAAGTTGCAGATGATATAAAGATTGTATACACACCATTTAACGGTACAGGTAATGTTCCTGTTAGAAGAATCCTTAAAGAATTAGGATTTAAGCATGTATTTGTTGTTCCAGAACAAGAAAAGCCAGACCCAGATTTTACAACATTGGATTATCCAAACCCAGAAGACCCAAAAGCATTTACATATGCTTTAAAGCTTGCTAAGGAAAAAGATGCAGATATTGTCCTTGCAACAGACCCTGATGCAGACCGACTTGGCATCTATGCAAAGGATTCAAAAACAGGAGAATACAAATCATTTACAGGCAATATGTCTGGTATGCTTATTGCAGAATATATCCTTTCACAGCGTAAGGAAAAAGGATTGCTTCACGATAATGGAGCGTTTATTAAGACGATTGTATCAACCAATATGGCAGATGCAATTGCTGCTGAGTACAATGTAAAACTGATAGAAGTTCTTACAGGATTTAAGTTTATTGGTGAACAGATTAAATTGTTTGAACAGCAAAATAGCTATGTTTATGAATTTGGTTTTGAGGAAAGTTATGGTTGTCTTGTTGGTACACATGCCAGAGATAAAGATGCGATTGTTGCAGTGATGGCACTTTGTGAAGCTGCTGCTTATTATAAGACCAAAAATCTTACTCTTTGGGACCAGATGATTCAGATTTATGAAAAATATGGTTATTATAAAGAAAGTCAAGTTGCCATTACAATGAAAGGCGCGGAAGGTGCTGCAAAGATTGCCGAGATGATGGATAATCTTAGAAATAATACACCATCAAAATTGGGAGATTGGGATGTTCTTGAAGCTAGGGACTACAAAAAAGATGAGTGCATTATTATGGCAACCAATGAAAAGAAAAGCACAGGGCTTCCAAACTCAAATGTATTGTATTATGCTCTTTCTGACAATGCGTGGTGCTGTGCAAGACCTTCAGGAACAGAACCAAAAATCAAATTTTATATAGGGGTGAAAGGCTCAAGTCTTGAGGATGCAAGTGCAAAGGAAGAAGCTTTGAAGAAGGCAGTAATGGAACTTGTAGGACAATAATTGATTTTTTGAATTTTTTGGTTCAATCTTTTTTAACAATAAAAACACAATATGAACACATTTCATTGTTAGTATACAAACATACAAGCAATGAGATGTGTTCATTTTTTATGTGAACATCAAATAACTTATAAATGAATTGAATTATGCAGGAATAGAAAGGAGAATTATCATGTACGATAACGAAAATAACAATATGGAAAATGGAACAGTTGAAAAGAACAATGTGGAAAGCAATTCTGTGGAAAATGGAACAATGGAAAATAAGAATGAGCAAAACAATAATGTAGAAAATAGTACTATACAAAATAATAGTACTGAAAATAGTGTTGTAGAAAGCAACAATAAAATGGAAGAAAATGGAAATTATAGAATGACACAAGGTGATATCATTAATAATGGTATTACAAACATAGAACAAAATGAGGATGTTCATATGAATACAGATAACAGCAATAATGTCCATAGCGATAATAGCATTTATAATAATATGGACAATACAATTAATACTGTAAATTCAGATATAAACAATAACATAAGCGGTATGGAGGAAAATAATAATATAAATAGTCCTTATAATAATTATAGCAATAATAATGCTACAGGTTATAATAATGCAGCAAGTACTAACAATTATAACAATGGATATGGCAATAATGCAAATTATAATGGAAATATGAGTTATGGCAACAATAATATGAATTATGGCAATAACAATATGGGTTATGGCAATAATAATTCTGCAAATAATCGTTATGCAGGCAATAATAATAATTCTGGTTATAATCCATACAACAATCCGAATAATAATATAAACAACAAGAATCCTATGAATGGCAAAGCCAATAATATGAACAATAATTTTAATGCTAAAAAAGTAAAAAATAAGAGTGGAATTGGTAAGAAAATAGCTGCCGTAGCGCTTTCAGCAGTGATGTTTGGTGTTATTGCAGGCGGCACAATGTATGGAGTATATTATACAGCTAATAAGATAAAGCCTGTCAACAGCAATTCAGGTATACAGCTTCCATTAGTATCTTCTGGAGCAGTATTAGAAGGTTCAGATAGTTTTGATAATATTAAGATTTCGTCTTCAGAAGAGTTGAATGTCAAAAAAGTTGCGAGTGCTGCAATGCCTGCAATGGTAGCGTTGTCAGGAACGACACAGGTAAGCGGCGGCGGTTCCTTATTTGGCGGTTTTGGGCAAAATTATCAGGCACAGACAAGCGGAACAGGAATTATTGTAGGCAAAAATGATTCTGAATTATTGGTGTTGACCAATGCCCATGTAGTAGAAAATGTTAATAATTTGACTTGTACATTTATTGATAATGAGAGTGTGGAATGTACAGTAAAAGGTTCAAAATCAAATAAAGATGTGGCTGTTGTGACTGTTCCGTTAAGTTCAATAAAAAGCAGTACAATAAATCAAATAGCGATAGCGGAATTAGGCGATTCAGACAGTGTTGTATTAGGGCAGGAAGTTGTAGCGATAGGTAATGCACTAGGAAAAGGACAGTCTGTTACATCTGGCATTATCAGTGCATTAAATCGTTCTATTACTGTAGACAATGTTACATTTGACAATTTAATTATGACGGATGCGGCAATTAACTCTGGCAATAGCGGCGGTGCATTGCTGGATGCCTCTGGCAAAGTAGTCGGCATTAATTTTGCTAAGACGAGTGCAGATGGGGTGCAAGGCATGGCATATGCAATCCCTATTTCAAATGTAAGAGATTTGATTGATTCTCTTATGAATCGTGAGACAAGAACAAAAGTCAGTGAAAGTGAAATGGGCTATCTTGGTGTGAATTTACTTGATGTGACAAGTTCTGTAGCCGAAATGTATGGATATCCACAAGGCACAATGATACGAGCTGTTGAAGAAAATTCAGCAGCAGACAAGGCAGGACTTGGTGTATATGATATTATTGTAAGTTTTGATGACCAAAGTATTACGACATCATCTTCTTTATTCTCAACACTCCAATATTATAAGGCGGGTGAAACTGTAAAAATAGAATATTATCATATTGAAGGCAATGAGTATGTATTAAAAACAGCAGACATAACGTTAGATAAAAAAAGTAATTAAAAAGTTATAAAAAATTTATATTATTTATAGAAAAATCCCCCTGTTTGCGGGGGATTTTTCTTGCTAAAATGATTGCCAATATGTATACTAGTGCGTATAGGCATTTGTTTATACTTGTGTCTAGTTTGGAAAGGCGCAAGAATGGAGGATTATATATATGAACGATTTTAGAGAAATTGATGATTCATCAAAAGAAAAGGACAACATGGATAAAAAGTCCAACAACACTGATGAGTATGAAAAAGTATGTTATATATGTAGAAGAACAGAGAGTAGGGCAGGGAAAATGATATCGATGCCCAATAATATATATATATGTTCAGATTGTATGCAAAAAACGATGGATTCAATCAATAATAGTGGTATTAACTATGATGATATGATGAAAAATTTAGGTGGTTTTGGGACATTTAATTTTCAAGACATACCAGATGGTATTGCAAATAAACAAAAGTTGAAAAAGAAGAAAAAAGAGACCAATTATGAGCCAATTGACTTAAAGAAAATTCCAGCTCCACATCAGATTAAAGAGATGCTTGACCAATATGTAGTTGGACAAGAAAAAGCGAAAAAAATTATGGCAGTTGGCGTCTATAATCATTATAAGAGAATAGCTACCAATCCAAAAGATATTGAGATTGAAAAATCGAATATGTTAATGATTGGACCGACAGGAAGCGGCAAGACATATCTTGTAAAGACATTGGCTAAATTGCTGTCTGTGCCGTTGGCTATTGCAGATGCAACTTCACTGACAGAAGCGGGGTATATCGGTGACGATATTGAGAGTGTTGTATCAAAGCTTCTTGCAGCAGCAGACAACGATGTTGAGAAGGCACAGCATGGCATTATATTTATTGATGAGATTGATAAGATTGCCAAAAAGAAAGAGACTCGAAGCCGAGATGTCAGTGGAGAGTCTGTTCAGCAAGGGATGTTAAAGTTGTTAGAAGGAAGCAATATTGAAGTTCCAGTAGGGGCGACAAGCAAGAATGCGATGGTTCCATTGGCTACTATCAATACAAGCAATATACTTTTTATATGCGGCGGTGCTTTTCCAGATTTGGAGGATATTATTAAGGAACGTCTCAACAAGCAAAGTTCAATCGGATTTAATGCCGATTTAAAAGATAAATATGATAAGGAAACAAATTTATTAGAACAAGTTACAGTGGATGACCTTAGAAAGTATGGAATGATTCCAGAGTTTCTTGGAAGACTTCCAATTATATATTCTTTAGAAAGCCTTACAAAGGAAATGCTTGTTGATATTATCAAAAAGCCTAAAAATGCAATATTAAAGCAATATAAAAAACTTCTTGAGATTGATGAGGTTGAATTGGAATTTGACAATAGTGCATTGGAAGCAATCGCACAAAAGGCACTTGAAAAAAAGACAGGTGCAAGAGCATTGCGTTCTATTATTGAGGAATATATGCTTGATATTATGTATGAAATTCCAAAAGATGATAATATTGGTAAGGTGACAATAACAGGAGATTATATTAATAAAAAAGGCGCACCTTTAATTCAGATGAGAGGATATGTAGTGCCATTGATTTCTAATAAAAATTGATTATACAAAATGGAACTATTGAGGAGTTTCTAAAATATTAAGTGTTATTTTTAGATAAGGCTGTTACAGAAAGAAATCTTATATTGGATATAATTATTATATCTAATATAAGATTTCTATTTTATAATAGTCTTATTTTTAATATTTTCATATGTTCAATATTAATTATTAAAATTTTTTTTACTTGAATGTAAATTAAAAGAAGACTTCACTAACAATGACTTTTCAATATATTCATAATATAATTATAGGTAAGGATGTTTTGGGATGCAAGAGGTGACTTATGAGATTTATAGGAAGTAAAGTAAAATTACTTAAAAATATTGATATGGTTATATCAAAAAATACAATAGGAAATGAAAATGTATTTTGTGATATTTTTTCGGGTACAGGAGCAGTTGCTCGTTATTTTAAACCTAGATATGAAATACATTCAAATGATACATTACATTTTTCGTATGTAATACAAAAGGCAACCATTGAAAATAATAATAAACCATCTTTTATTAGATTAAAACATATAGGAATAGATGACCCTTTTAAATTTTTAGAAGAAACACAAATATTAAACTATAATGATAATAATTATTTTATTGCAAAAAATTATACTCCACATGATAATTGTGAAAGAATGTATATATCAAATAAAAATGCTATAAGAATTGATTTTATTAGGACTACAATTGAAATGTGGAAAAAAGAAAAATTACTCACAGAATTGGAGTATTATTATCTTCTTGCAGGACTTATTGAAGGAGTGACTTCTATTTCTAATATAACAGGAACATATGGTGCTTATTTAAAGCATTGGGATAATCGTACTTTTAAAGACTTGGAAATGACATGATTTGATGTTATAGACAATAAAAAGAATAATAAAAGTTATAATAAAGATGCAAATAAATTAATTGAAGAATTAGATGGTGATATTTTATATTTAGACCCTCCATATAATTCTCGACAATATGCTCCAAATTATCATTTGCTTGAAACAATATCTAAAGTATGATTATTCTGATGATACTTTTGAGATAACAAAACAAGGATTAGAGCTTACAAGTGTAAGAGAAAATGATAAAATTTTATCTGAGAAAGAAAAAGAAATACTTATAAATGCTATTTTAGCTTATCCACCAGCTATAAGGATATTGAATTTGCTTTCAGAGACAGAAGATAGTCATCTTACAAAATTTGAAATAGGACAACAGTTAGGTTTTATAGGAGAAGATGGATTTACTAGTATGCCACAAAAAATATTTATCAGGTCGTTAGCGAATGCAGAATCAAGAGAGCGAAAAATTATGAAAGCAGATTGGGAGGGATCTTCTGATAAATATGCAAGAATGATAGCAAGTTGGCTTGAAAAGCTTGGTCTTGTTGAAAAAATTCCTAAAAAAATTACAATTATGACAGCAGGGAAAGGATATTCAGAGACAATAGGTCAAGCTTATATGATTACGGCAAAAGGAATTACTGCATTAAGGAGAGCTAGTGGTAAAAGTAAACATAAAAGAATTGCCAAAAATGTGTGTTGGGAAATGTTGTGTGTAAAAGGTGCTGATAGAGAATATTTACGTACACGTCGTGCATTTGTATTAAAATATATATCCGAAAGTAAAAAAAGTTGTTCTATTTCAGATATTTTAAGCTATCTTAAGTCTATGAATCTTAATGAAACTGAAAATACAATTCATGATGATATATCACTTACTAAATCAAATTTAGAAGAAACAAAAGAAATAATAAGAACTAAAATGTCAAAATTATCACATGAATATCTATCACTTATAGACATTGCTTACGACAGTAAACAAAATCGATTGTTTGAAATGAAAATATTAGAGTTATTAATTGAAGAATGCGATTATCAAGGAATGCATCTTGGTGGAAGTCGTAAGCCAGATGGTATAATTTATGTAAATGAAGAGCAATGTAAATATGGTGTTATTATAGATACAAAAGCATACTCGAAAGGATATAATCTTCCTATTTCACAAGCCGATGAAATGGAAAGATATATTGGGGAAAATCAAGTAAGAGATGAAAAAGTTAATTCCAATAAATGGTGGGAAAATTTTGATGATAGTATTAATGAATTTTATTTTATGTTTGTCTCAGGTCATTTCGTTGGCAATTTTACAACACAAATTGAGAGAATTAGTAGAAATAAAGGAATAAAAGGTACAGCTTTAGCGGTTGCTAATTTATTGTTATGTGTAGAAGCTTATAAATCAAGTGAGTTTACTCACGAAAAAATTAAAAATGAAATGTTCCATAATAAAGAATTTATAGTATGATTCATATAAAAGAACAGGTAAGTTAAAAGGACATATACAAATTATATGCAGCCCTTTAACAAGCCTGTTCTTTTTTGTTGTCTATAAACACTAAAAAGTTTAGAGCATATAATGAACATAAATCAATAAGCTGATTGCGGCGGTCAGGAGACGTATGGATTGCAGTGAGTTTATTACATCAGAAGAATATATGGATTATATTGCACAAAATATTCGTGTGCCAAGTGATATTCAATGTCGTGTTAATGTAGATGAAAATTGGTCTATTGTATATGGCAAGATGCCAGTAGAATTAAATATGAACATTGGAAGTTTAGAATACCGCACAATTCCTAAATTGTATGGTTTGATGGATGCAGAAGTATTAAGAGAGCAAGTAGTAAGTACAACAATGAGTGATACATCTGCTTATGACAGCGCAGGTATAACAGCTCTTTTGAATCAGCCAATATTGGATATACGAGGACAAGGCGTTTTAATAGGTATTATTGATACGGGGGAGTGTGTGATTATAATGTCAAGTAATGTTATGGAGTTTTATAGCAACAATTGTAATAGTACAATCCTTTGCAGTCATATATTTTTAATAGGAAAGAAAGGAGTGTGATTTGTATGTTTACTGTCGAAAAATTACAGGAGATGAAAATAGCCGATATTATGGAAATAGACAGAAAAGAACTTGTAGATATAATGCAGATAGAAATTAATGAAAAGAAACCAATTGAAGAACGCATAAGAGATTATATAGAACAAGTTGGAAATCCTTATATCGTAAAGGTTGGCGAATATGTTGTACAATTTAAATATATGGACTGCAAAAAAAGTATGGAACAAAAAATGAAAGATTATATTGTAAAGATGGCATCTATTCATTGAGAAGATGTTATTTATAGAAAGTGATAGGTTTCAATGAACACTGAAAAATTATACTCCGTAGCGGTTTATCTTCGACTGTCGCGAGATGAGATGACATTAAAAAATAAAGATAAACAAGAAAGGAATAATAGAACAGAAAGCAATAGCATTTGTTTTCAGAGAGAGCTTGCATATTCTTTTATTAGAAATAATAAGGATATGAAGTTGTTTGATACATATATAGATGACGGACACTCTGGCGTGGATTTTGATAGACCTGCATTTAAGCGAATGATACATGATATCAAGGCAGGCTTAGTAAATTGCATTATTGTCAAAGATTTATCAAGATTTGGGAGAGATTATATTGAAACAGGACGGTTTATACAAAAAATCTTTCCTATGTTAAATGTCCGATTTATTGCAATTAATGATTCATTTGATACGTTGACAGCAGATTTTAATGAAACGTCAGTAGTGCTTCCAGTTAAAAATTTTGTAAATGATTCATATTGTCGTGATATTTCATGGAAAGTGAAAAGTCAACAAAAAGTCAAACGTGAAAATGGCGAATTTATAGGTGCCTTTGCTGTTTATGGATATAAAAAAGATAAAGAGAATAAAAATTTACTTGTGATTGATGAATATGCTGCAAAGATTGTTCAAAATATATTTGCATGGAAATTAGAGGGGTATAGTTTTGGTGCAATAGCAGATAAGCTAAATGCACAAGGGATTTTATCACCTATGGAATATAAAAAATCAAAAGGAGAGAATTTTCAGACAGGGTTTTATACAAAAAATATTACAAAATGGTCAGCTATGGCGGTAAAACGGATTCTTGTCAATGAAGTATACACAGGAAATTTAGTACAAGGAAAGAGTGAAAAAATTAATTATAAAGTAAAAAAAAGCATAATGAAGCCAAAGAATGAATGGATATGTGTTAAAAATACACATCAGCCAATCATTTGTATGGAAGATTTTAAAAATGTACAAAAATTGCTTTCTACAGATAGCAGAGCAATTCAAGGGCAGAAAAATTCGCATATTTTTTCAGGGCTTTTGTTTTGTGGCGATTGTATGGAAACAATGACACGAAGAGTAAATCACTATCATGGAAAAAAAACGATATATTTTATTTGTCAAAAAAATAATAAAGGACAAGGATGTAGTCGGCACAGCATGAAGGAAGAACAATTAAAAGCCATTATTTATAAATGTTTAAAGGTACAGGCTTTAATTATGGTTGACAAAAGAAATGTATTTGATGCTATAAAAGAATTAAAAGTAGATGCACAACAAATGGTAAGTTATGATAGAGAACGCTCTCGGTTAAAAAAGGAACAAGAAAAATATTTTGATTTAAAAGACCATTTATATCAAGATTGGAAAGAAGGTATCCTGTCAAAAGAAGATTTTTTAGATTTAAAAAAAATTTATAAAGAAAAATATACAGGCTTTCAAAAGATGATTGAGCAGCAAGAAAGAAGAATACAAGAGTTGTTTTGTGAAAATTTAGCATCTAATGAGCAATTAGAAAAATTAAAAACAGAAACTGCATTGATAGAAATAAATAGAGAAGTTTTAATCCATTTTATAGAACGTATCATTGTATATGAAAATAAGCGATTGTGTATAGAGTTTCGATATCAAGAATTGTTTGATAAGGTCATTTTGGCTAAATATCAATAGCCAATAGGTATAAATGGTGAGATGAATGGCTAGAGTTTCTAAAAAACAGAGAATAGAAAGAATTGTACAAAAAAAAATATATCATGTTGGAATTTATGCAAGATTATCTGTGGACAATCATAATGAAAAAAATGAATCCATTGAAACACAGCTTGATATTGCAAAATTATATATAAAAGATAAACCTGAATTTGAATTGTATCATTGTTATATTGATTTAGGAAAATCAGGTGTTCATTTTGAACGAGATGGATTTAAGCAATTAATGGAGGATATTAGACAAAGAAAAGTAAATTGTGTCATTGTAAAAGACTTTTCTCGTTTTGGAAGAAATTATATTGAAATAGGAAATTTTATACAAAAAATCTTTCCATTTTTAGATGTTCGCTTTATTTCAGTAACTGATAAATTTGACTCAAATAATATGCAGACAGTAGATTTTTGTGTAAATTTAAAAAATCTTATCAATGAAATGTATGCAGCAGATATAGCAGCAAAAGTTAAAAGTACACGCATAAGCCAACAGAAAAATGGGAGTTATACAGGTGGTTATCCGCCTTATGGATATAATATTAGTCAGTGTGATGGAAAAAGAGTTTTAGTAGTTGAAAAAGATGCAGCAAATGTTGTAAGAGCATTGTTTAATCAATATGAAGCAGGGGTTCATTATAATGAACTGATAAGATGGCTATATAAAAACAACATACATCGACCAACAGAATATCGAAAATATAAACATATATATTGCAGGGATGGGGAGGTCCTGTTAGAGTGGTCAAAATGGACGCTAAAATCGATTTTTACCAATCCTGTCTATATAGGGTGTTTAGAATCGAAAGATTCTTGCACAGAAAGCAGCGCAGAAATGGAGATTTTTATAAAAGAAAATACCCATCAAGCAATCGTTAGTCAAGAGCAATTTTTTAAAATTGCTCACTATTTAAAAAAACAATCACTATATTACAATAATAAAAATAAAGAGACTCTATCTATTTTATTGGAAGAAGACATTTTTGATGGAATATTATTTTGTGGTGATTGTCATTGTAAGATAAAAAGAACAACATTGATTAAAAATTTTAATCATGGCAAAAAAATAAGAAGTTACACCTATAATTGTCCTAATGTGACTCGAATTGATGCCAGAAAATGTTGCAGTCATCATATTTCGTTAGAGATATTGCAAGAAATTATAAAAGAATCATTAAAAAAAGAATGGTTGTTATCTAATATAAAAAAACAAGAACTGATAGAATATATAAAGAGTCAATTTGAATTAAAACAAGTTCTATTATATAAAAATAGTGAGGTTTTAAAAAAGAAAATAGAACATCATAAAATAAGACAGAGTGAACAATATTTGAAATATCAAAGTGGTAAAATAGGTTTGCAGATATTTAAAAAAGTACAACAAGAAAATAGACGACAATTAGAATTTTTATCAGAAAAACTTACAGAAATAGAAAGTCAGCAAAAAAATTATGATATTATTTTAACAAAGCAAAAAATGCTTTTTGATTCGTTGTTAAAATGGGATACAACAAGTAAATTGAATAAAGAATTATTACATACATTAATTAAAAAAATTGATATTTTTTCTGATAAACGAGTTGAAATTACATTTTGGTTTCAAGAAAGTAATTAGATAAGGTTCTTGTGCAACAAGCAGCGCAGAAATAGGGATTTTTATGCTATAAGAAAGGTAGCTTATAAGAAATGGTAATTGCCCTTTATATGAGGCTTTCCAAAGAAGATACATATTTGCAGCAGGAGAGCAACAGTATTTATTATCAAAGAACAATGTTAAGAGAGTATGTGAGCAAACATTTTAAAGAGTATCAATTATTAGAATTTGTTGATGATGGATATTCAGGAGTTCATTTTAATCGTCCAAGTGCTGCAAAATTATTAGAATATGTACGCATGAAACTAGTTGATTGTATTATTGTAAAAGATTTTTCGCGTTTTTCAAGAAATTATATTGAGCTTGGCTCTTATATAGAACAGATATTTCCATTTGTGGGGGTACGTTTTATATCAGTAAATGACCATTATGACAGTGAACAGACTCAAGGCGGTATAGGAAATATAGATATTCCCTTTAAATTTTTATTATATGATTTATATAGCAAAGATTTATCTGTTAAAGTAAAAACTGCATTACATGCCAGAAAGGAAAAAGGAAAATATAGTAGTGCAAACAGTCCATTTGGATATGAGAAGGGCAAAGAAGATAGACATATGCTTTTTATTAAAGAAGACGAGGCAATTGTTGTAAGAAGAATATTTGATATGGCATTGAGTGGATATACTTGTGTACAGATAGCAAAACAGTTTAATAAGGAAAGTATAAAAACGCCAAAACAATTTAAAATGGAGACAAATGGAGTAAAAATAAATAGAGAAGTCTTTGAGTGGCATAGTTCTGCCATATGTCATATATTAAAAAATGAGATTTATATAGGCAATATCGTTTATGGAAAATATTATAAAAAAGAGGTTGGTGGAAAAAACTATTTAAAACCAAGAAGTGAGTGGAAAGTTTATCACAATCATCATAAACCCATTATTACACAACAAGTTTTTGAGAAGGTTCAAAAAAATACAAAAAATACAAAATCATATGAAATCCATAAAAAGCATCCATTGACAGGTAAGCTATTGTGCAATTGTGGAAAGAAGCTGCAGTTGAAAAAAGGAATAAACGCTTATTTTCGATGTCCCTACATCTATGTTACAACACGTTCTGATTGTATTAGAAAAGTTCGTGTAAAATTTTTGGAAGAATATGTATTATCTGAAATGTGTCAACATATATTACAGATTGTGAAAAACGAAAATGGAAACTATGATACAAATTTAATAAAATATATAGAAGAAAAGACTTTAAATGAAGAATTAGCAGATAGATTAATTGATAAAATTTTTATACATAAAGAATCCGATATAGAAATTATTTGGAAAGATGAAAATGCTGGGTTTGACAAAAAATAGGCGATTTTTGGTATTTTATTAAGGATTGACAAAATAAAGAGATTATCATATTATAAACTAAATGCCGTTGTTTTATGTGGCAAAGGTTGAAAAGTATGTTAAAAAGCATTATTGAAAAAAGATAAAACCGCTGCATCCAAGGTGGAAGCAGCGTTCTTTTAATCATATAAATGTTTTGTTTATTTCATACATACAACTATCTGTTTGAAAAAGTAGTCATAAAAATAGCGACTATAATAAGAAAAGTAGATGGTGAGGGAAAGGAGAGCATTCAAATGAGGATAGTAATCAAGGTATTAAAGAAAAGGGGTTGATTAAAAGCATAAAGAGAAAGAAATTCTAAAGATTGGAGGAAGTATGGCAGAGGATTTTAACACAGACAGTATGCT
>CAJUKN010000020.1 GCA_910587485.1 uncultured Lachnospira sp. | reverse complement strand
TTGCAGTGAATATTGAAAATCCAAGTAAGATTAATATAGGGGCTTTAGTGTTTGAAATTACATGGGATTCAACTGCATTAAAAGCAATAAATGCTGTTGAAGGTGAATTTATGTTATCAGAAACACCAGTAATTAATACAGAGAGGATATCAGAAGGATTTATTGGTTATGCTGATGCTTCAGCAATAGGTAAAACTGCAGAGGGTCAAGTTATCCTTATGACATTTGATGTACTTGACGAAGCTAAGGAAGGTCTTAATTCAATTGAGGTTAAAGTTTTATCAGCAGCATCATCAACACCAGAGGGGGATAATTTAGCGCCAGCGATTACAGATATTACAGAAGTAAGTGGTGGTATTAGACTGCCAAATACATCAATTCAAACTTCACTTAAAGTATCAGTTGATACAGTAGAGGCAAAACAGGGTGATAAAGGTGTACAAGTTGCAGTGAATATTGAAAATCCAAGTAAGATTAATATAGGGGCTTTAGTGTTTGAGATTACATGGGATTCAACTGTATTAAAAGCAACAAAGGCTGTTAAGGGTGAATTTATGTTATCAGAAACACCAACAATTAATACAGAGAGGATATCAGAAGGATTTATTGGTTATGCTGATGCTTCATCAATAGGTAAAACTGCAGAGGGTCAAGCTATTCTTATGACATTTGATGTACTTAACGAGGCTAAGGAAGGTCTTAATTCAATTGAGGTTAAAGTTTTATCAGCAGCATCATCAACACCAGAGGGGGATAATTTAGCGCCAGCGATTACAGATATTACAGAAGTAAGTGGTGGTATTAGACTGCCAAATACATCAATTCAAACTTCACTTAAAGTATCAGTTGATACAGTAGAGGCAAAACAGGGTGATAAAGGTGTACAAGTTGCAGTGAATATTGAAAATCCAAGTAAGATTAATATAGGGGCTTTAGTGTTTGAAATTACATGGGATTCAACTGCATTAAAAGCAACAAAGGTTGTTGAAGGTGAATTTAAGTTGTCACAACCTATAATTAATACAGAGAAAATATCAGAAGGTTGTATTAGATATCTTGATGCTACATCAATAGGTAAAATTACAGGAGGTCAGGTTGTTATTATAACATTTGATGTACTTAATGAGGCTAAGATAAATCTTAATCCAATTAATATTAAAGTTTTAATTGCAGCTACTGCAGATTTTGGAACACCAGAAATTACAAATATTACAGAAGTTGCTGGAGGTATTAATGTTGCATGTGTTCATACAAATGTAAAAGATAGTGATTATAAAGTAACAAAAGCACCTACAGTTGCAGAAGAAGGTCTTGAAGAAGCAGTTTGTCCAGATTGTGGAACAAAGTTGACACGTGTAGTTGATAAGCTTGTATGTACACATACAAATGTAAAAGATAGTGATTATAAAGTGACAAAAGCACCTACAGTTACAGAAGAAGGTCTTGAAGAAGCAGTTTGTCCGGATTGTGGAACAAAGTTGACACATTTAATAGAGAAAATTAAATATGGTGATATCAATGCAGATGGTTCAATTAATGTACAAGATGGTATTATTTTAAAGAAACATCTTGCAGGCATAAAAGAATTAAAAATCAATCTTGCAGCAAGTGATGTCAATACAGATGGAGATATAAATATACAAGATGCGATAATATTACTAAAACATCTTGCAGGTATGAGTGTAACATTAGGAAAATAATAGTACTATAGATTAATAAATAGTGAGGCTGTTGTAAAATAGTCTCACTATTTTTAGCATTTTTTGGAAAGAAAATTATTATCACTAATATATTATATAATAAAAAGTTATATAATCAACAAAACTCCTTCCATATCATATAAATTTTCAACAACTTTTTTCTTTAAAGAAGGTTCTTTTACTTTTATAGTAAATGTTGCTGCTTTTGTTCCAGTATTTCTTGAGTTAAGAAGTTCTAAATTTTTTAATTCAAAGTCATTTACTCTGCAATAATTAAAAAGTCCTTGAATAAAATCAGGCTGTTCATATTCAACATATAATGATAAATATTTATTATATTTCATAAATGATTTATCTACAATAGATAACATTCTTAATGAAAATACAATGACAATGGAACAAATAATAGCACCTGAATAGAATCCAGAACCAACAGCAACACCAATACATGCACAACACCATAATCCAGCAGCAGTAGTAAGACCTTTAATATGATTAGAGCGTGTTACAAGGATTGTTCCTGCACCAAGAAAGCCAACTCCACTAACAACACCAGCAGGTATTCTTGCAGCATCACTTCCGCCAATAGAAATAGTTAAATAGATATTTGTTATACTTGCCAATGCAGAGCCAAGACATACAACGATATAGGTTCTAAATCCAGCAGGATGTTGTTTTTGTTCTCGCTCAATGCCAAGAAAACCACCTAGTAATAAAGCAAGCAATAACCTAAGTGCAATGGATGTTGTATTTAGTTCGTGAAGCAAAGGGATATTTTCTAAAATCATACAAATGAACCTTTCTATAAAAAAATTTATTTTCTTCCAGTAGAGCCAAATCCTCCATTTCCTCGTTTAGAATCTTCTAATGAATCTGTTTCTATAAATGAAGCAGTAACATATGGAGTTAAAACGAGTTGTGCAATTCGGTCACCATGACTTATTTCTAATGGTTCATTTGAATGATTGTATAAAGCAACCATAATTTCGCCTCTGTAGTCTGAATCAATTACACCAACTTTATTGGCAGGCGCAACACCTTTTTTACATGCCATACCACTTCTGGCATACACAAGACCAACAAGGTCAATAGGAATTTCTAATGCGATGCCTGTATGTATAAATTGTGTTTCGTTTGGGTGAATAGTAATAGGATTTTCCATACACGCATATAAATCAGCGCCGGCTGAAAATTCGGTGCCATATGTTGGAATGATTGCCTGTGAAGATAATTTTTTAATTTTTACATCTTGTTTCATAATTGTAATAATCCTTTCTTCATTTATAATTAGAAAACTAAAATTTTATGTTTCTTTTTAAAATGGATACAGACAAATGTTGCCTGCTTGTAACGATTCCTTAACAAGAATCGTTCGTTGATTTTCAGAACCTTTAAAGGGAAGCATCATATTGGCAAGTTCTTGTTCAAATCGTCCGTCAACAAGTACATCAATAAAAGAGAGAAATTCTTTTGTCTCCTTCCATTGTTGGCACATGTTTTCAATAATTTCTTTATCAAATAAATATCCTGTAAAACACCAAATATCCTTGTGGGGATAAAGCTCTTTAACCTTTTTTACAAGGGGAAGAAGTCCTATTTGATTGCAGTGTTCAAACGGTTCACCACCAAGAAGCGTAAGACCTGCTATATAATCTGGCTTTAATGAATCAATAATTGTATTTATTGTTTCTTGTGTGAAAGGTTGTCCGTAGTTAAAATCCCAAGCAATCTCATTAAAACAGCCTTTGCAGTGATGTGTACAGCCACTTACAAAAAGAGAAGTCCTTACACCCGGACCATTGGCAACATCACAATATTTTATTTCAGCATAATTCATAGTTATCCTCCATTTCTATGTCTTTACTTTTAATAAAAAATGGTTTATAACTTTTTATTTTATAAAAACATGTTTTTAAACATGTTGAATAATAAGTTATCAAATCAAATTTAGCAAATAAGTTTGTCCACTTTTTATATTATATAGCGAAATTCAAAAGGTGACAATATATCTGTAAATAACATTTTAGCACATTAAGGAAAAAGTAGATAACAAAAAAATAGTATGATAGTATGAATATAGCAAAAAAACAAGTATAAATAGTAAGAAAGGGTTGCTTATGGTAGATATTTTTTTTGATAAATTGTATCGGTATCCAAGAATAAAGGAACCATGCAGTATTGCAATTCCTGTTAAAGAAGGAATGTTAAATAGCCTTGATGGACTGGCAATTATACAAGAAGATAAGGCAGTGCCAATACAAGCGAAGGTGACATCAAGGCATCAAGATGGCTCAATACGCTATATTTTTGTTCGGTTTATGGCAGACCTTCCTGCAAATAAAAAAGCAAAAGTTGTTTGTGATTTTAATTATCATTCTCCTTTAAAAAGTGATGATATGGATGTTAAAGATACAGAGGACGGATATGTTGTCAACACGGGAAAAATTGCATTTTCTGTAAAAAATCACAGCAGTTCTATTCTAAATTCTGTTGATGATGGTAATAAAGTATATACATCAAGTCATTTTGAAGGACCTTATTTAAAAGATGGTTTTCATCATACATATGATATTAAAATAGACCAATGGCGTATTATAGAAACAGGAGCAGTATGCACCATTCTTGCCGCACAAGGAAGCAATATATCGTCAGAAGGAAAATATATTGATTTTGAAGTGAGAATAACCGCATTTAAGGATAAAGAATGGATAGAAATTTCATATAAAATAATCAATACAAGCAGTGATGAATTAAAAATTGCTTCGTTGGTATTTTACGCAAAGGCGGATAAAGAATCCAATTTAGATGATTTTTTGTCGGTTATGGAATTTGCAGAAAAGCCCGATTCAACAGGTTGTGGTGACCAACTCTTAGATAATTCAATGGAAGAAGGTCCTATTTTTCATACAAGAGGAATCCATGAACTAGATATGTTAGAGAAAAAAGCACCTGTTTCTGAAGTGCGGACATTGGTAGGAATATCTAATTATAAGACTGATTTTTATATTGGAAAAAACGGACAAGAGGTTAATCGCTTTATTAGTGACCAAATGCTAGTAAAGGAAGCAAATGAACATTATGCAGAAGTGTTGTATGGTACATTTATGGCAGATAGAACGGATAGTGATGGCGGATTATGTATAACAGTATATCAGGCACATCAAAATTATCCAAAAGCCATTAAATCATGTGATGCTGGAATAGCAATTCTATTAGTGCCAGAAGGGTTCAATGATGTTATTATGCAGCCGGGTATGGCAAGAGAACAGAAATTTTTAATGCACTTTCACAGTGCCAGTGAAAGCATTTTAGAATTGGACAATAGAAGTCTTATCTATCAAATGCCTGATAGACCCTATATTTCATCAGATGTATTTAAAAATGCCAATGTATGTATAGATGTATTTCCAGATAAGCTAGATGATGATGTAGAGATAGCACTTATATCAAGCTGTGATGCCCATGCGAGATGCTATGGTATGTTAAACTGGGGTGATACATGGGATGCGAATTATACAACACAGGGACGTGGTAATGGTAAAGTAGTATGGAGCAATAATGAATATGATTTTCCACATGCCTGTGCGTTAATATATGCAAGAACAGGCATCCGAAGATTTTTGGATTATTTGATAGTAACTGCCACACACTGGATGGATATTGATGTGTGCCATTACAGTGATAATCCGCTTTATGTTGGTGGTCAATGGGAACACACAGCAGGGCATTGTAAAAATGGTTTGATGGTTTGCTCGCATGAATGGTGTGAGGGATTGTTAGATTATTATCATTTTACAGGAGATGAGAGAGGTTTAGAAACAGCAATAGGGATAGGCGATAATGTGTTAAGACTTCTTGATACACCAATGTATGCAACGCCCGGTGAAGCTAATGCAAGAGAGACAGGCTGGGCGCTTAGAACGCTGACTGCGCTTTATGTGGAAACATACGATGAAAAGTGGCTTAAAAAGTCCGAGTGGATTATTGACAGTTTTAAGAAGTGGGAAGATGAATATGGAAGCTGGCTTGCTCCATATACAGATAATACAGCTATTCGAGTGGGCTTTATGATATCTGTTGCGATAGGCAGCGTGATGAGATATTACAGAGTTTTTCCACGTGAGGATATCAAACAGATGATAATTCGAGAAGTGGATGACTTAATTGAAAATGGTATGACAAATTGTGGGTTATTTTATTACAAGGAGCTGCCAAGTATTCAGCGCTTGGGAAATAATACATTGCTTTTAGAAGCACTCACAATCGCATATGAACTTACAGGTGACACCAAATATCTTAAGGCAGGACTTAAAACATTTAGTACTGTATTACAAGTAAAAGCATCTTCTACTAATGGGATAAAACGTATTGAAGAAGATGCCGTTATCTGTGCAGGAGAGAGTACAAAAACATTTGCTCAAAGCTTTATACCGTTAATTACGTATTATAAAGCTATTTCAGATAATGATATTGCCTATTAATATGAAAAATAGATTATTTTACAAGCAGGTTGAATCATAACGTATTTGTTTGACGAATAGGGCGAAACGTAGTAAAATCATTTTTAATAACATGGAATAGTAAATTATATAGATGATGAAAGGCAGGAGAGCGTTATGAGAATTGGTATAAGAGCGCATGATGTTAAGTACGCACCATTGGAGGAGTTGATTCCAAATATTCGCAAACAAGGATTTCACTGTATGCA
Organism: uncultured Lachnospira sp.; assembly: GCA_910587485.1. Classification (GTDB taxonomy): domain Bacteria; phylum Bacillota; class Clostridia; order Lachnospirales; family Lachnospiraceae; genus Lachnospira. The sequence goes on along the minus strand of CAJUKN010000020.1, from coordinate 43,136 downwards.
CATTGCATTAAGCAAGTCAATTAAGGAGTTTAAGCCAGAGATAGAGACAATGACTCCAGGGCTTGCTATGTATATGAAAGAATTGTGTGCAGAGAATAAAGTGGATATAGCTGTTTTGGGCTGTTATTTGAATCTTTGCAATCCAAATCCCGAACAGCACAAAAAAATTGTTGAAAAGTATATGACACATATTCGATTTGCAAGCATTTTGGGTTGTGGTGTTGTTGGGACAGAGACAGGTGCAGTTAATGAAGAATATAAGTATGAACCTGCCAATCACAGTGAAGAAGCGTTAGAACTATTTATAAAAAATCTGAAACCAATTGTAAAATATGCAGAACAATTTGGCGTGATTATAGCGATTGAACCTGTTTGGAAGCATATTGTATGTACAGTGGAGAGGGCAAGAAAAGTTTTAGATGCGATTGATTCTCCTAATTTGCAGATTATTTTTGACCCTGTTAATTTATTATGTGTAGAAAATTTGCCACAACAAGATGAGATTATAGAGAAGGCATTTTCATTGTTAGGAAAAGAAATTGCTGTTGTTCATTGTAAAGATTATGTTATTGAGGGCAGTGAATTAAAATCTATTGCAGCAGGAACAGGCGGATTAAATTATCCATTGCTTCTTAAAAAAATAAAGGAACATAAACCATATGTTCATTGCACATTAGAAAATACAATACCAGAAAATGCTGTAGCGACAAGAGAGTTTATGGAACGGACATATGCTTCAGTATAGGAGGGTTGTATGACAGAAAAAATAATACAAGACAATGCTTTTGATATAAAGACAAAATCGGTAGAGAAAGAACTTGAAAAATTCACTTCACCACAAATATTATATGAAAATTTAATTAATGAAATTAAAAAATATCATCCATCTACCGATTTGTCTGCAATAGAAAAAGCATATATGATAGCAGATAAAGCTCATAAAGGACAAAAAAGAAAGTCTGGAGAACCATATATTATCCATCCGCTTTGTGTGGCGATTATTCTTGCACAGTTAGAGCTTGATAAAGAAACCATTATAGCAGGGCTTCTCCACGATGTTGTAGAAGATACAGTGATGACTAGTGAAGATGTAACAAAAGAGTTTGGGGCAGAGGTCGCATTGCTTGTAGATGGTGTTACGAAGTTGACACAACTGAATTATCAACATGATAAGATAGAAGTTCAGGCTGAAAATTTAAGAAAAATGTTTTTAGCTATGGCAAAAGATATTCGAGTAATTATGATTAAGTTAGCAGACAGACTTCATAATATGAGAACGATGCAGTTTCAAACGCCTTCAAAGCAGGTGGAAAAATCCAGAGAAACAATGGAAATTTATGCACCAATAGCACATAGACTTGGAATTTCTAAGATAAAAGTAGAACTTGACGACTTATCCATGAAATATATAATGCCTGATGTGTATAATGATTTAGTAACACAAGTTAATATCAATCGTCCCGGAAGAGAAGCATTTATTAAAAGCATTATAAAAGAAGTTGGCATGCACATAAGTAATGCAGGCATTGACGCAGAAATTGATGGACGGGTAAAACATTTCTTTTCAATATATAGAAAGATGGTCAATCAAAATAAGACACTTGACCAGATATTTGATATTTTTGCTGTTCGGATTAAAGTAGATACAGTAAAAGACTGTTATGCTGCGCTGGGTGTTATCCATGAAATGTATAAGCCTATTCCGGGTAGATTTAAAGATTATATTGCAATGCCAAAGCCCAATATGTATCAATCACTTCACACAACATTAATTGCTTCAAATGGACAGCCTTTTGAGATACAGATAAGAACATACGAGATGCATAGAACGGCTGAGTATGGTATTGCAGCACATTGGAAATATAAAGAAGGAAAAGGCGGCAATGATAATGAGGAAGCAAAATTAAGCTGGCTAAGACAGATGCTTGAGTGGCAGACAGAAATGTCCGATAATAAAGAATTTTTGTCTTCAATCAAAAATGATTTGGACCTATTTTCAGATAATATTTATTGTTTTACCCCTTCGGGTGATGTGAAAAATCTTCCAAGCGGTTCATGTCCTGTCGACTTTGCTTATAGTATTCATAGTGCTGTTGGCAATAAGATGATTGGAGCAAGAGTAAATGGACAGCTTGTTCCTATTGATTATCGTTTGAAAAATGGCGACCGTGTTGAAATTATCACCTCACAAAATGGTAAAGGACCTAGTCGTGACTGGCTAAATAAAGTTAAAAGTTCTCAGGCTAAGAATAAGATTAATCAGTGGTTTAAGCAAGAATTAAAAGAAGATAATATTTTAAAAGGCAAAGAGCTGATTGCTGCTTATTGTAAGTCAAAAGGATATGTATTATCTGATATCAATAAGCCAGAAATTGTCGAAAAGACATTGCGAAAATATGGTTTTAGAGACTGGGATTCCATGATGGCGGCCATTGGTCATGGAAGTTTAAAAGAAGGTCAAATTGTCAATAAATTAGTTGAAGAAACCGAGAAGTTAAATAAAGAAAATATTACAGATAAACAAGTGCTTGAGGATATTGTCAAAACGGAGGTGAAAAATAAAAATATTCCTTCAAAAAATAAAGGCAATATTGTTGTAAAAGGAATCCATGATATAGCTGTAAGGTTTTCAAGATGTTGCAATCCTGTACCCGGCGATGAGATTGTTGGTTTTGTTACAAGAGGTAGAGGTGTTACAATACATCGAACAGATTGTGTAAATGTTATTAATTTTCCAGAAAGTGAACGTGTACGTTTGATAGAAGCTGAATGGGAGGGAGGAGTTAATCCATCTGAGACATACAGTGCGGAGATTAATATATTTGCTCATAACAGAACAGGATTGATTGTTGATATTTCGAGAATTTTTACAGAGGCCAATATTGATGTTAAAATGTTAAATAGTCGTGTAAATAAAAAAGATATTGCTACAATTAGTGTTGGTTTTGATATACATGGAAGAGATGAATTAACAAGAATTATAGAAAAACTTAAAAATATTGCAGGTGTTACGGATATTGCCAGAGCAACTGGTTAAAAGGTATGGTTATTGATATAGATAAGATATTTTTGTTTTTACAAGAATGGTGCCATATTTACATGTGTGTTTGATTTAGTAAGAAAGGGTTAAAACAGTGAGTATCGATTTCGATTATAAAATTCTTGGGGAAATTGGAACGAATTGTTATCTTTTGTATAATAAAGATAATAAGAAGGCAGTGTTGATTGACCCTGCTGATGAAGCAGATAAAATCATGGAGATGATTGCGGCAAAAAATTGTACATTGACAGCAATACTTCTTACACATGGACATTATGACCATATAGGTGCCGCCGTTAAAGTTAGCAAAGCTACAAAGGCACCTATATATGCAGGCGAATGTGAAAAAGAAGTTCTTGAAAATCCAAGCATCAATTTAAGTGCAATGATGGGTGAACATGCTATCAGTTTGATTGCAGATAAGTGGTTGACAGACGAGGAAGTTATAGAACTTGCTGGTATTACAATACGCTGTATACACACACCGGGTCATACAAAAGGCGGAATGAGTTATTATGTAGAAGATGCAAACATACTGTTTTCTGGAGATACTTTATTTGCAGCATCCATTGGCAGAACCGATTTTCCTACAGGAAGTATGAGTGAACTTGTAAGAAGTATAAAGTCAAAGCTTTTAATACTTCCTGAAAATACAAAAGTTTTTACAGGACATGGGGAGAGTACCTCTATTGCATATGAAAAACAGTATAATCCATTTCTTTCATAAGGTATAATAGATAGGACTTATATAATCATTATTGTGCTATAGTTCAATCTCTGAATGCAAAAGATAGTTGATTCGTATATAAAAAGTAGTATAGAAATAGGAATAAGATTGAAAATTAAAATTTTCAACCTGCAAGTTATTATGCAAAAGATTGCTGTGCATAAAAGGCTGTTGTACAGCCTTGCTAAAATTTGAGCCATTAGCTGCTCCTAAAAATTAGTCGCAGCATGGAGGCTAAATATGATATATATTGATATAGATAATCTGGATTATTATGATGATGCCAATGTGCTTGTCAAATCATTTTATCCAAGAAGTGAAGTGGAATTAAAGAAGTCAGATAGCACTATAAAAGAGGAAGATGAGGTTATTTTTGCAGATACAAGTCATATTGTGGGAAGCAAAAAAGAGTGCCATGAGCAATTTAAAAGAAGGTTGTATGAAAGCTTAAGAAAACAGACAGGAAAAGTCCTTCCATGGGGCTATCTTACAGGTGTAAGACCTAGTAAAATTGCATATATGATGTTGGAGGAACAAAGAAGCGAACAGGGTATTATTGATGCGTTTGTGATAAAGCATGGTGTTTTGGAAAAAAAGGCAAAATTGGCATTGCAAGTGGCATTAACCGAAAAAACAATTCTTGATAAATTGGATTATAAACATGGGTATAGTCTATATATAGGAATCCCATTTTGTCCTACAACATGTCTTTATTGTTCCTTTACATCATATTCCATTACAGCATTTCAGTCTAAGGTAGACCATTATATTGATGCTCTTATTAAAGAAATGCGTTATGTTGCAAAAGCAATGTCTAAAAGGCGCCTTGATACGGTGTATATTGGGGGAGGAACACCCACTTCACTTGAGCCTATTCAGTTAGAACGGCTGTTATCGGAATTAGAACACCATTTTGATATGAAACATATAAAAGAATTTACAGTTGAGGCAGGAAGACCAGACAGTGTTACATTAGAAAAGCTTGAGGTACTAAAAAAGCATGGTGTTCAAAGGATTTCCATTAATCCACAGACGATGAATGACAAAACATTAGCCATTATTGGACGCAGACATTCGGTTGCACAAGTGACAGAAGCATTTGATATGGCAAGAAAAGTAGGTTTTGATAATATTAATATGGATATGATTCTTGGGCTTCCGGGTGAGAAAACAAAAGAGGTAGAACAGACATTAAAGAGTATCTATAAACTTCACCCTGAAAGTTTAACCGTTCATTCACTGGCGATAAAGAGGGCAGCAGCATTAAATATATGGCGTGATAAGTATATTGATTTTAAAATTGAAAATAGTGAAGAAATGGTGAGTATGGCAGCAGATTATGCGGCAATGATGGGGCAAAAACCATATTATATGTACCGTCAAAAAAATATGGCAGGCAATTTAGAAAATGTTGGCTATGCTATTCCAACATATGAGTGTATATACAATATATTGATTATGGAGGAGAAACAGACCATTATAGCAGTGGGAGCAGGTGCTTCCAGTAAGGCAGTTTTAGAAGAAGCCACTCGAATTGAGCGAGTTGAAAATGTCAAAGATGTAATTAATTATATAGATAGAATTGATGAGATGGTAGCTCGCAAAGAGCAATTTATAAAAAAGTATGGTGTTGATTTAAATGGAAACAATGGATAGTGAATTTTTTGAAAATATAGTAAATGATTTTAAGAGTGGCATTTCACATGGTATTCTTGTAGGAAATATCTCCTATGAACTTGCAAAAAGAATGGGATATAGCGAGAAACAAGCCTATGAGGTGAAACTGTCTGGGATGCTCCATGATATTGGTAAATTGTCATTGTCACAATATTTATATGGGCGTAATGCAGAAGGAATGTCGATTGAAGAAGTTAAGTATATGCGAATGCACTCAAAGATTGGTTATGAATTTTTAAAAAAAGAGGCATTTCCTTCCAATGTGCTTGAAAATGTATTGAGACACCATGAATGTTTTGATGGAAGTGGGTATCCTGATAATCTTGTAGGGGAAGATATCCCATTTGATGCAAGAATTATAAAAGTAGCTGATGAATTTGCCGCATTGATATCAGACCGACCTTACAGAAAGGCATTTGATATTGAGACAGCTGTTCAAATTATGATTGATGGAATTAAGAATCTTGATATGAAAGTGTTTATTCAATTTCAGCGGTTTATCCATGAACCATATGCATTGGATTTAATTAACAATAGTAAGATTAATTTGGATGATTTGGATATTTATAATATGATAAATATAGCATAAATAATATAACATGTTTCACTATTTTACACCTGCATGTTTTTTGCGCTAGGTAATATATGACAAAACGATTACAAAAATATAATAGAATTGTACTATTTAAAGTTTGCCGCTTATAAAAAATTATGGTATACTTAAATGTAAGAACAATGAAATGGAGGAATTAGGAAATGGCTGAGTCAATGGTAGGCTTAAAGAGAACACACAGATGTACAGAGGTATCATTGTCTGATGAAGATAAGTCTGTGACTGTTATGGGATGGGTGCAGACTAGACGTAATTTTGGTGCTTTGATTTTTGTAGATTTAAGAGATAGAAGTGGTATTTTACAGATTATATTTGATGAAAATATTATAGGTAAAGAAGGATTTGACAAGGCATGCACATTGAGGAATGAATTTGTTATTGCGGTTTCAGGCAAGATACAAAAGCGTTCAGGTGCAATCAATAAAAATCTTCAAACAGGCGATATAGAGGTGATTGCTACCGATTTAAGAATATTGTCAGAATCAGAAACACCCCCATTTCCAATTGATAAGGATAGTAACACAAAAGAAGATTTAAGATTAAAATATCGATTTCTTGATTTAAGAAGACCTGATATTCAATCAAATATTATAATGAGAAGTAAAGTTGCAACATTGACAAGAGCATTTCTTGCCGATGAAGGATTCCTTGAGATTGAGACTCCAATGCTTACAAAAAGTACGCCAGAGGGGGCTAGAGATTATCTTGTGCCAAGCCGTATCCATCCGGGTAAATTTTACGCATTGCCACAGTCTCCTCAGCTTTTTAAGCAGCTGCTTATGTGTTCTGGATATGACCGATATGTACAGATTGCAAGGTGTTTTCGAGATGAAGATTTAAGGGCAGACAGACAACCAGAATTTACGCAGATTGATATGGAATTATCCTTTGTTGATGTGGATGAAGTGATTGATGTAAATGAGCGACTTTTAGCATATTTATTTAAAGAAGTATTAGATGTTGATATTGAATTGCCTATTCAAAGAATGACATGGCAGGAAGCCATGGACAGGTTTGGTTCAGACAAGCCTGATTTAAGATTTGATATGGAACTTAAAAATGTTTCTGAACTTGTTAAGGATTGTGGATTTGGCGTTTTTACAAATGCAATTAGTAATGGTGGTTCAGTAAGAGGCATTAATGCCAAAGGACAAGGCAGTATGCCAAGAAAAAAAATTGATGCATTGACTGATTTTGCAAAAGGTTATGGTGCTAATGGAATTGCTTATATAGCGATTCAGCAAGATGGAACAATTAAGTCTTCTTTTGCAAAATTTATGACCGATGATGAGATGAAAAAATTGATTGCTGCTCTTGATGGTGAAAATGGGGATTTGCTTCTTTTTGCAGCAGATAAAAATAAAATTGTATGGAATGTGCTTGGAGCATTACGAGTAGAACTTGCAGGACAGATGGGTCTTTTAGACAAAAGTGATTATAAATTTTTATGGGTGACAGAATTTCCACAGTTTGAATGGTCAGATGAAGAAGAACGATTTGTTGCTATGCATCACCCATTTACAATGCCTATGGAAGAAGATATTGATAAGTTGGAGAGTGACCCTGGCTCTGTACGAGCAAAGGCATATGATATTGTTTTAAATGGAACAGAGATAGGAGGAGGCAGTGTCCGTATTCATCAGGCTGATATACAAGCAAGAATGTTTAAGGCTTTAGGATTAACACAGGAAGTTGCAAAAGAAAAGTTTGGATTTCTTCTTGATGCATTTAAGTATGGTGTGCCGCCACATGCAGGACTTGCATATGGATTTGACCGTCTTGTCATGCTTATGGCTAAAAGGGATAACATAAGAGATGTGATTGCTTTTCCAAAGATTAAGGATGCATCTTGTCTTCTTACCAATGCGCCAGATGTTGTTGATGATAAACAGTTAGGGGAGTTGTCTATCACAATCAATATTTAGTGTGAGAAAATCAACAAAATAAAATAACAAGATATAAGGGGGTATACTTATATGGATGATTTTGAAAATAAAGTTGTATCAGATGGGGTTGAAGAATTTGTTGAGTTGATAGACGAATCAGAAAACACGAATGTTGAAGGTGGTAGTACAAAGAATACAAAAAAAAAGCGTCTAAAAAAAGAGAAAGTACCTAAAAAGGAGAAGATGCCAAAAAAAGAAAAAGTACCTAAAAAAGAGAAGATATCAAAAAAGAAATTGAAACAAGAAGGTGTTGAAAAAGTGAAAAAAGAAAAACCTTCTAAGAATGCAAAAACAAAAAAAATTAACAAGAATAATCCAATCGATATTAAAAATTATTTAAAGTCAGGATTATCCATAAAGGTAAAGTTAATAGGTGCATTTGTTATACCTGTTTTGCTTATTATATTGTTGGGGACAATATCTTATAATACAGCCACCAGTGCAATTACAAACAGTTATACAGAGTCTTCTATATCAACAGTAAAGAAGACAGCAGATTACTACACATTAATGTTTTCAAATATTAAGTCTACTGCCAGCGAATTTGCCAGCAGCTCCGATGTAAAGTCTTATTATTCAGGTTCCTTTTCAGCGGACCCTATTACAGAAGAAAGCCGATATAATAGTATATTTAATTCTTTGAATGCAACGGTTATGGGCAATTCTGCAATAAAGACAATTCATGTTATTAGTAATTATGGCAAGTCTATTTTTACAACCACCAATTTAATGCAGGTTACAGGAGAATATGAAAATGTAAAGGCTTCTGACGAAGGAAAAGAAATTGATTCAAAAAGGACAGCATGGTTTACTTCAAGAAGTTATATGGATACAAGAGGTATTGGCAAATATTCATTAAGTTATGGAAGGCAGCTTCTTGGAAATTCACAAAGAAGCGTTGGTTATATTTTTGTTGATATGCAGGCAGATTACCTTAAAGAAACACTTTCCAATGTAGATTTGGGTAAAGATAGTCTTATAGGAATTGTTGCTCCTGATGGCGGCGAGATTTTGCACAGCAGTGATTTAGAATTGTCAGAGGAACAACAATACATATATAATCAGGAATTTTATGATGAGGCAATGTCTTTAGAACAAAAAGAGGGCAGTAAAGTAGTTTCTTTTAATGGTAGTAAAAATCTTTTTGTTTACAGTATAACAGATGATGGATTTATGATATGTGCTTTGATTCCACAATCTACCATTTTATCACAGGCACATATGATTCAATATGTATCTTTAGCAGTTGTTATTGTTGCAATTATTGTTGCAATATTAATTGGGGGAGGTTTGTCTGCCAATATTACAAGTTCTATCAAGAGAATTATGAAAAGTCTTGAGAAGGCAGCTTCAGGCGACCTTACAACAGAAGTTCCAATAAGAGGCAGCGATGAGTTTGCAGTGCTTGGAAAAAGTACAAATGGAATGATTGGCAATGTCAAAGAACTTATTGAAAAGACAAAAGGCGTATCATTCAAAGTAGATGAATCTGTTGATACCGTTTCTAACAATGCAAAACAATTATTGGAAGGAACAAAAGATATTACAAAAGCGATTCAGGAAATTGAACATGGTATTGTTCAGCAGGCAGAAGATTCAGAAGAATGTATCCGTCAGATGGATAATTTGTCTGATAAGATTAACAGTGTTTCTAAAAATTCAGACAAGATTGCAAGAATAGCAGATGATACCAATTCAATTGTTGATAAAGGCATGATGTCTATTGATGAATTAAAAGGAAATGCATCAAGAACCGTTGAAATTACTGGTAATGTTATTATGGAGATTAATAACTTAAAACAGTCTTCTATGGCAATTGGCAGCATTATTATGGCAATTAATGAAATAGCAGAACAGACCAATCTTCTCTCATTGAATGCTTCTATTGAGGCAGCAAGAGCAGGTGAGGCAGGCAGAGGGTTTGCGGTAGTAGCTGATGAAATCAGAAAACTTGCTGACCAGTCTGTGGAATGTGTCAATCAAATTCGTAAAATTGTTGAAGATATTAATGATAAGACAAATGATACAGTTGCTATTGCAAAAAGAGCAGAAGATGTGGTTGAGATTCAAGGTCATTCGATAGAGACAGCCAAAAAAGTATTTAATCAGATACAATCACAGTTTGATGAACTTTTGAGCAGTTTAAATGAAATTACAAAAGGTATTAATATTATATCCGATGCCAAAACACAGACACTGGATTCAATACAAAATATATCGGCTGTTTCTCAGCAAACAGCAGCAGCGTCAGAGGAAGTCACAGAGACTGCCAACAGACAGCTTGAACAGGTTGAAAAATTGAATTTGGCAGCAGAAAACCTCAATAATAATTCAAGTGATTTATCACAGGCAATAGGGGTATTTACTGTATAAGATAACATCTTATGTCAAATAAAGAATGTTATAAAATAGCATTCATATGTTAAATAATAATTAAAATGGAGGATTTATCATGTATTCGTTTGATGAAGTATTAAACTATGATTCAGAGCTTGCAAAGGCTATGAATGATGAACTTGAAAGACAGAGAAGTCATATTGAATTGATTGCATCTGAAAATCTTGTAAGCAAAACGGTTATGGCAGCTATGGGAAGCCCACTTACCAATAAATATGCAGAAGGATATCCGGGAAAGAGATATTATGGCGGCTGTGAATATGTTGATGTTGTTGAAACACTTGCAATAGACAGAGCAAAGCAGCTTTTTGGATGCGAGTATGCAAATGTTCAGCCACATTCAGGAGCGCAGGCAAACTTAGCCGCATTTTTTGCTATGGTTGAACCCGGTGATACCGTTATGGGTATGAGTTTGGATTGTGGTGGACATCTCTCACATGGTTCTCCAGTAAACATTTCTGGTAAATATTTTAATATTGTGCCTTATGGTGTTACATCAGAAGGTTTTATTGATTATGATGAGGTACTGCGCATTGCAAAAGAGTGTAAGCCAAAGATGATTATTGCAGGGGCAAGTGCTTATGCAAGAACGATTGATTTTAAGAAGTTTAGAGAAATATGTGATGAGGTTGGTGCTTACCTTATGGTTGATATGGCGCATATTGCAGGTCTTGTGGCAGGTGGAACACATCCTAGCCCAATGCCATATGCAGATGTAGTTACAACAACAACACATAAAACACTTCGTGGACCTAGAGGTGGTATGATTCTTTCATCGGCTGAAAATGCAGATAAATTCAAATTTAATAAATCGGTATTTCCGGGCATACAGGGCGGACCGCTTATGCACGTTATTGCAGCAAAGGCAGTTTGCTTAAAGGAAGCGTTAGAGCCTGACTTTAAAGTGTATGCACAAAATGTTGTAGATAATGCACAAGCCTTATGTAAAGGACTTATCAATAGAGGATTTGATATTGTTTCAGGTGGTACAGACAATCACCTTATGCTTGTCAATCTGATAAGCAAAGGTGTTACTGGAAAAGAAGTTGAGAAGCTTCTCGATGCAGCGAATATTACATGTAATAAAAATACGGTTCCAAATGACCCAGCTTCTCCTTTTGTGACAAGTGGTATTCGATTAGGTACAGCAGCCGTTACAACAAGAGGATTTAACACAGCAGATATGGACACTGTAGCAGAAGCAATTGCACTTCTTGTTGATGATGTTGATGCAAATAAGGAAAAAGCAGTACAGATGGTTAAGACGCTTACTGACAAATATCCGTTATATTAAAATTGTTTACGTCTAATACAATAATAAACTACATGAATCTGCCGCATAAGGTAAAATAAATTACCAAATGCGGCAGATTATTTATGTGCTAATTCTTTATATACTATTTTTTATGTTGTAATTGATTTAATAAATATTTATTATTTATTATTTTCTGCATCTTTTAAAGCACGTACTTTTAATGAAAGTCCAAAGAGATTAATAAAGCCTTCTGCATCGTGATGGTCATAAAGTTCACCTGTTGTAAAGGAAGCAATTGATTCATTATAAAGGGAATAAGGAGAAGTTGTACCTGCTTTTATAATATTGCCTTTATAAAGCTTAAACTTTACTTCACCTGTAACTTTTTCTTGTGTGGTTTCAATAAATGCTTGGACAGCTTCACGTAAAGGTGTCTCCCATTTTCCTTCATAAACGATTTGAGCAAATTTATTGCCCATATCTAACTTCATTGTTGAAGTATCTCGGTCAAGAACAAGCTCTTCAAGTTGTTGATGTGCTTCATAGAGAATTGTTCCGCCCGGTGTCTCATAAACACCGCGGGATTTCATACCAACAACACGATTTTCTACGATATCAATAATACCAATACCGTGCTTTCCGCCAAGACGATTGAGTTCACGAATAATATCAGAAACTTTCATAGCTTTTCCATTGACAGTTTTTGGAACACCTTTTTCAAAGGTTATTGTAACATATTCGCCTTCATCGGGTGCTTTTTCAGGTGTTGTACCAAGTACAAGCAAATGCTCATAATTTGGCTCATTGGCTGGGTCTTCCAATTCCAATCCTTCATGGCTGATATGCCATATATTACGGTCACGACTATAGCTGGTATCGGCTGAAAATGGAAGGTGGATACCATGTTGTTTGCAGTATTCAATTTCATCTTCACGAGACTGCATAGTCCATTTTTCATTTCTCCATGCAGCAATAATCTTGATATCTGGTGCAAGTGCCTTGATGGTCAGCTCAAAACGAATCTGGTCATTTCCCTTGCCCGTAGCACCATGACATATTGCAGTAGCACCTTCTTTGCGCGCAATCTCAACAAGTCTTTTTGCAATTAAAGGTCTTGCCATAGATGTGCCAAGAAGATATTTGTTTTCATATACAGCATGAGCTTGTACACAAGGTACAATATAGTCATCGCAAAATTCGTCGGTAAGGTCTTCTATGTAGAGCTTAGAAGCACCGCATGAAATTGCTCTTTCCTCAAGTCCATCTAATTCTTCCTCTTGTCCACAGTCTGCACATACGCAGATAACTTCATAATCAAAATTTTCCTTTAGCCAAGGAATAATTGCAGTGGTGTCAAGACCACCAGAGTAAGCTAAAATAACTTTTTCTTTCATTAATAATGTCCTCCTGATTTTTTCATTCAATAAGCTGGTTTGGCAGCGTTTGAATTAACATAAGGACGGCTTGTGAAGCATGTCGTCCATTATTGTACTTATCATAATCCAATAAGAGAAAAAAATCAATAGTTAAAAATGTATATTTATTCATTAAATATTCATTTTATTTAACCTCATCAAGAAAATCCCCACTTTAAGGCAGCAAAGATATAAGTGGGGGTAGGAACGTGATTGTTTTAGTGGGAGCTTGTATTTTTGCTGAAAAACTGCGATAGCAGCTATGAAATTATGAGTAAGCAGCAAGGCGGATTGTAAACATTTGTTTAATTTTTATGCAATAAAAGTGCATAAAAATAAAATTTTATGCAATTAGTACTTTACATAGAAAAAAAAGTTGTTATAATAATGAACAAAGAAAATGAAAGGTGCAAAAAATAATGCACAGAAATGAGGAAGTATGATAAAGGTTGGAATTATTGGTGCGACAGGCTATGCAGGCAATGAGCTTGTAAGAATTTTGCTAGGTCATAAAGAGGCAGAAATTGTTTGGTATGGTTCAAGAAGCTACATTGATGAAAATTATGCAGATATATATAGAAATATGTTTCAGCTTGTCGATGCAAAGTGTATGGATGACAATATGGAACTGCTTGCAAATCAGGTAGATGTGATATTTACAGCGACACCTCAAGGGTTATGTGCTTCTCTTGTCAATGAAGAGATATTAAATAAAGTCAAAATTATTGATTTGAGTGCAGATTTTCGACTAAAAGATGTGCATATTTATGAAGATTGGTATAAAATTGAGCATAAAGCACCACAGTATATTGAGGAAGCTGTATATGGATTATGTGAAATTAATAGAAAGCAAATTAATAAAGATACAAGAATCATTGCTAATCCGGGCTGTTATACAACAACCTCTATATTAGCTTTATATCCTATGGTAAAAGAAGGAATAATTAATCCATATTCAATTATTATTGATGCAAAGAGTGGTACATCAGGAGCAGGGCGCAGCGCAAAAGTGCAAAATTTGTTCTGTGAAGTAAATGAGAATATGAAAGCATATGGTGTAGGTACACACAGACATACGCCAGAGATAGAAGAACAGTTAGGATATGCTTGTGCTAAAGATGATATTAAGTTAATCTTTACACCACATTTAGTCCCAATGAATAGAGGTATTCTTGTTACAGCTTATGCAGATTTGGCGAAAGATGTTGCTTATGAAGAGGTAAAACAAATCTATGATGCCTATTATCAAGATGAGTATTTTATCCGTGTTTTAGATAAAGATGTATGTCCTGAGACGAGATGGGTAGAAGGCAGTAATTTTGTTGATATTAATTTTAGAATTGAGTCAAGAACACATCGACTGATTATGATGGGTGCGCTTGACAATCTTGTGAAAGGTGCAGCAGGGCAGGCAGTACAAAATATGAATTTGATGTTTGGATTAAAAGAAAATGAGGGGCTTTTGACAGTACCATTGTTTCCATAAAATATGTAATTGTGAAATATTGTATAACAAAATAAATAAGAAAGGAAAAGCAGTCAAAAATATTTTGACAGCATGATAAATATATGAATAATATAAAAATAATAGAGGGCGGTGTTACTGCCGCAAAAGGTTTTAAGGCAGCGGCAGTCCATGTTGGTATTAAAAATAATACAAAAAAAGATATGTCTATGATATACTCTGAAAAGCCTTGTGTGACAGCAGGAACATTTACATTAAATAAGGTTTTTGCAGCACCTGTAAAATGGGATAAAAATATAGTCAATAACAGTGCATTTTCGCAGGCTGTTGTAGTGAATACGGGTATTGCCAATGCGTGTACAGGAAAAGAAGGCGATAAGATATGTAAGGCAGAGGCAGAATTGGTTTCAAAAGTACTTTCTATACCAGAAGATTCGGTTTTGTTAGGCTCAACTGGAGTGATAGGAATGCAGCTTCCAGTGGATAAAATCCTTCATGGAATTGAATTACTTGCACCAGAACTGTCTGACACACTAGAGGCAGCAACTGATGCGGCTAAGGCAATTATGACAACCGACACAAGACATAAACAGGTAGCAGTTTCAGTAGAGATTGGCGGAAAAACAGTTACCGTTGGCGGAATGTGCAAAGGCGCTGGTATGATACACCCTAATATGGCGACAATGTTATGTTTTATTACTTCAGATGCAGTGATTGAACAATCGGCATTAAAGAAAATGACAAGTGAGATTGTTGAGGATTCATTTAATATGATATCGGTTGATGGTGATACATCAACCAATGATACTGTTCTTGTGATGGCAAATGGTATGGCTAAAAATCAAGCAATAACCATAGACAACAAAGCAGATTATGAGTTATATTATCAAGCACTTTGCTATGTTCTTACAGAATTGTCAAAAATGATAGCAGGAGATGGAGAGGGCTGCACTTGTCTTTTTGAGGTTCAAGTAATTGGCGCAAAGACAAAGGAACAGGCAAAAGTCTTGGCAAAGTCTGTTGTGACTTCTAATCTTACAAAATGTGCCATATTTGGACATGATGCCAACTGGGGAAGAATGATGTGTGCTATGGGATATTCCGATGCCGATTTTGACCCTGAAAAAGTGGATATTTACTTTGAGAGCGAGGCAGGAAAAATAAAGATTGTTGAAAATGGTTTAGCTGCCAATTACAGTGAAGAGAAAGCAACGGAAATTTTATCAAAAAATCCAATTACAGCCATTGTGGATATACAATCAGGAAATGAAAAAGCAACGGCATGGGGTTGTGACTTGACATTTGATTATATAAAAATTAATGCAGATTATCGTTCTTAATCAATAAATTGATTATTTGTATCAAAGTTTTAATAAGAAATAACGCAGAAATGAGGATTAATATGAATTTAGATGAAGAATTAAAGAAGGCATCCATTTTAGTGGAAGCCCTCCCATATATACAGAAATTTAATCGAAAAATTATTGTGGTCAAATATGGTGGAAGTGCTATGGTTGATGAGGCATTAAAAAGAAAGGTGATTCAAGATGTTGTCTTGTTAAAACTTGTTGGATTTAAGCCTATTATTGTACATGGCGGTGGAAAAGAAATTAGTAAATGGGTTGAAAAATCAGGTATGGAACCTCGATTTGTCAATGGACTTCGTGTGACGGACGAGGCGACAATGGAAATAGCAGAGATGGTTCTCAATAAGGTAAATAAAAGTCTTGTATCGCTTATCAGCGAATTGGGTGTTAAGGCTTGTGGTATAAGCGGAAAAGATGGTGGTATGCTAAAGGTTGAGAAAAAGTATTCTAATGGAGAAGATATTGGATATGTTGGAGAAGTCAAGGAAGTGGATTCAACAATTATCCATTCCTTATTGAAAGATGATTTTCTTCCAGTTATATGTCCTATAGGTTATGATGATGATTTTCATTCTTATAATATTAATGCAGATGATGCCGCGTGTGCGATTGCAAGAGCAGTTCATGCAGAAAAACTGGCATTTTTGACTGATATTGAAGGGGTATATCGAGATTACAATGATAAGGAAACATTGATTTCAGAACTTTCAACATCAGAGGCAAGAGGACTTTTATCAGGAGGAACGATAGGAGGCGGTATGCTTCCAAAATTAAATAATTGTATTGATGCCATAGAACATGGTGTTTCGAGAGTGCATATACTTGATGGACGTATTCCGCATTGTCTTTTACTTGAAATATTTACCAACAAGGGTATTGGCACAGCTATTTTAAGTGATAATGCAGAAAGATTCTTTACAACTAATATCTAAATTTAGTATTATAGGAATAGTATCTAATCAATGAATAGTAAGATAAGTTTGGATTTGTGCTGTTTCCAAGCTTGTTCTATGCAATAACAGCGCAGAAAAGAGGTGTATATGCAAACAGAAGAAGTAATACAATTAGCAGAAGAAAAATTGATTCATACATATAATCGTTATCCAATCGTAGTTGAAAAAGGAAATGGTATACGATTATATGATACCAATGGCAACCGCTATCTTGATTTTGGTGCAGGAATTGCTGTATTTGCACTTGGGTATAATAATAAAGAGTACAATAATGCACTTAAAAATCAAATTGATAAAATGATTCACACATCGAATTATTTTTACAATGAACCAGCAGCTAGTGCAGCAAAAGCAATTACTGCCGCTTCGGGTATGGATAGGGTGTTTTTTACCAACAGTGGTACAGAAGCCATTGAAGGAGCAATTAAGCTTGCAAAGAAATATGCCTATTTAAAGAACAATTCTACAGACCATGAAATGATTGCTATGGAACATTCTTTTCATGGGAGAAGCATGGGTGCGCTTGCAGTAACAGGCAATTATCATTATCAGGAAGCGTTTGGACCAATGTTATCAGGTGTTAAATTTGCACGATTTAATGACCTAAACAGTGTAAGAGAGTTAGTAAACGACAAGACATGTGCTATCATTTTTGAGACTATTCAAGGTGAAGGTGGAATATATCCAGCCACAAAGGAATTTATGGAAGGCATTAAACAAATTTGTGAAGAGAAAGGCATTTTATTAATTCTTGATGAAATACAGTGTGGTATGGGAAGAAGCGGGTCTATGTTTGCATATCAACAGTATGGTGTGGAGCCAGATATTCTTACATGTGCAAAGGCGTTAGGCTGTGGAATACCAATAGGAGCATTTCTTGCAAAAGAAGAAGTTGCAAAGGCATTTGTGCCGGGCGACCATGGCTCAACATATGGAGGAAATCCTCTTGCATGTGCAGCAGCCGTTGAAGTGTTTAATCAGTTTAATAAATTTAATGTCATTGAAAATGTCAAAACCGTTGGAGCGTACCTTACAGAGCGTTTGAATCAAGTGGTAAATGACTATGACATTGTGCGAGAGCGCAGAGGAATGGGATTAATACAAGGTATAGAACTTACAGTTAATCCTAAAGATGTCATTGCAAAATGTTTGGATAATGGATTAATATTATTTTCAGCAGGAACAAATGTGATACGTTTTGTTCCGCCGCTTGTTATAACAACAGGTGATGTTGATGAAATGATAGAAAAACTTAGGAAGGTTCTTGATGAGTTCATTTAAGAAAAAAAAATCTATAAATTGGACAAGAAAAATCATTGCAATAGTAATAATAAGTACTTTATGTGTTCATTTAGCAGGCTGCGGTGAAGCCACAGATAAAACGGCTAAGAGTATACAGCTAGAAACGCTTAAAACAGTTACAGTGTGGTATACAAATGACAAATATACCCCCTATTTAGAGTATGTTGCAAAGCAGGTCAATCAAGCAAATAATTTAATTGAGATTAAACCACAGCTTATGGACTCAGAAAATTATTTAGAGAATATTTATAATAGTAGTATTCATGGCAGTGACGCACCAGATGTCTACATTATGTCTGCAGACCAGCTTGAAAAAGCAAATATGATGGGACTTGTGTTAAAAAATAACACATACGCAGCGTATTATAATGAGAAAAATTTTAGTAAAGCGGCAATAGAAGCAGCAACATTTGACAATGACCTATATGGTTATCCATTATCTTTTAATATTCCTTTTATGGTATATAACAAAGATGTAGCACCAAAAGTTTCTACATTTGATGAATTATATCAATATTCTCTTAATTATAAGATTGATGATAAAAATGCAAATATTAAGCAGATTTTTGATTGGGACGTTTCCAATATGTTTATAAACTATTGTTTTTCTTGCGATAGTATTGATATTGGCGGTGAAACGGGAGATGATGTATCATCATTAAATGTTAATAAAGAAATACTTAAAAAAGCAATGGAACAATATTTTAAGCAAAAAGAACAGTTTGGTATTGTAAGAGGCACAAATGTTATTGATGATACGTCAACAAAATTTGCAGAAGGTACAATGGCATATACGATTACAGATGTAAATCATTTAAAAGAGATTGATTCATCTTCTGTTTCATATGAAATCATAAAAGTGCCAAAGCTTGCACAAGACCTTGACACTTCATTAATGTCTGAAAATATGGATGTTTTTGTAAGTCCATATGCTGATGACATTGAGGTTGCAAAGGCTGTGGCACATTGCTTAAGCTATGATTATGCTGATACAATGTTTGATAAGACAGGTCTTTTATGTGCAAAAAATAGTGTCTCTAAAGATAAAAATGCAAAAGACAACAATAATAAAGATGTTGTATATCAACTTTTTAATGATTCCAGATGTCAAGCACAATTTATGGGACAGACATATTATTATTCAAGATATGAAATTATGCTTCATAAAGTGTGGGATGGACAGGATATAACAACAGCAGTTGACACATTTGCAGCCGATTTTACTTCTCAAAAGCAATAAAGTTAAAAAAGAGCATTTATTGAATTACATGGTAAAAAAAAGCACATACTATATAAAAGCGACCGTTTGTCGTAGTATGAAGAAATATATAGTAAATGTGGGAGGATTGATGTGATAGGTTTTTTAATAGCCATGTTATCAGGTGCTTTGATGAGTATTCAAGGTGTGTTTAATACAAATGTTACAAAATCCAGCAGCATTTGGGTTGCTGCTGGATTTGTACAAATAACAGCATTTGCCACTTGTGTGATTATGTGGATTATAGACGGTCAACCAGAAATTGCGGGAATTTGGGGTGTAAATCCTAAAATTTCGCTGTTGGGTGGTGTGATAGGTGCCTTTATTACATTTACAGTAATCAAGTCTATGAGTTCATTAGGCGTTGCAAAGGCAGAGATAACAATTGTTGTAA
The DNA here is from genome assembly GCA_910587485.1 of uncultured Lachnospira sp. Classification (GTDB taxonomy): domain Bacteria; phylum Bacillota; class Clostridia; order Lachnospirales; family Lachnospiraceae; genus Lachnospira. The sequence continues at coordinate 23,327 of CAJUKN010000020.1, read as the reverse complement.
CTCAAATTGCAGTAGCTTATGTTATTGAGTTATTTGGTTTATTTGGAAGCAAAAAATCCGATTTTTCATGGATGAAGCTGTTAGGGATTGCTGTTGCAATAGTAGGAGTAGTGATATTTAGTTTATGTGGAAATAAAGAGTAAAAGTATGATTTAAAAAATTATTGAAGCATACAGCAGGCGTTCGAGAATATTGGATTGTTGATTATGAAAAAAACAAATTATGGTCTATAATTTTGAAAGTGATGAAATGACTTATTATATGTTTGATGATAAAGTAAAAGTAGGTATATATAAAGACTTTGAAATTGATTTTTCTGAAATAAAATTAGAATAGAATAAGACAGAATAAAAGAATAATAAAATAATAATAAAATAAAACCGTATGCTAATAAGAAGGTCTATTGGCATACGGTTTTGTTCTTGATAAAAATACAAAGTAATTGTACACATAACTATTCAATTCGTATCTCATCAACAGTAGTAATCACTCCTGTGGTAGGTACTCTGTACAAGGATATCTTATCCTCATAATATTGGAAAAAGGTATATTGTGATGTACAGTAAATACTAGCTATATTGCCTTCTGCTATAAATTCAAGTTGTGTTCCATCTGTATTGATGCGATATAGTCCCGGTTGTTCTCCACCTTCTAATTGGAAAAATATTTTAGAACCATATCGGTTATAATTAATAACCTTTGCATCAGGAGATGAAAATAACTGTTCAAGTGTCTTTGTTGAAGTATTCAGTCTTACAAGTGCATATTCTTTATCCAAATCAATATAATAAATGTAATCTGTGGCAGCATCAACCATATAAGAGCCTGCTGTATAAAATGCAGAGATAGAATTGGTGTCTAAATCCATCGTGCTGATTTGGTTGTTGTTGTATGTATCTGTAAAATACATCTTTCCATTTAAGATACTGGCAGGATTATATATCTTATCGGAAATTTTTGTTTCTTCTGTTCCATCAATTTTTATCTTGTAAAAAGTCATTCCCTCCTCGTCAGTATAATGTTGATAATATAAGTAATTGCCATGTAATGAGGCAATACCCGATTTTGTCTGATACAACATCTGCGCTTCCTCACCTTTTAGATTTGTGCGGTACACGCCAAATAACTGTGCGCGCGTTCCTGTTGCAATAGTTGTTCTGGTAAAATTATTGCGTACATAGTAAATATAATTGCCACATACATTGAGAGATGAAACCGTGTCTGCATTTAAAGCTTGTGCTTTGGTACAGTCTGAGTTCATCACATATAAATGACCGCTGTCATAAGGATTAGAAAAATAAATTTTTCCATCATATTCACAAAACTTACCACCATTATTTAGATTACCAGCAGTATTGCCTACAGCATAATCGTTATTTAATTGGGTTTTGGAACTGAAATAATAGTAGACTCCGCCACTGACAGCAGCTAAAATCAATACAATTATAATCGTAATTTTAATCGGTTTTTTCATCGTAATAACCTGCCTTTCTTTCAGCCTTCAACTACTTTTATTATAATGCGTATGGTGTTGAAAAGCAATGATAAATGCTATTCTATTGTCAAAAGACTTAAAGGTTTGAAAGGTACAAGGTTATAATAATAAATAGTTGATATGCTAGTTTTTGGAGAATAATTACAATATAGGGGTGAAAATAAAGATTTTAAAATATTGACAAATTGGCAATATTTATATAAAATGCAAAAGTGCAATTTATTGTAACGATATAAGATAAAAAAGTATAACTTAGGAAAATAAAGATATGTAATTTGCAAAATCTTAAAGCAGTACAAGAAATGAGGATTAATTATGAAATGTACTTATTGTGGGTATGAAAATGAAGTAACAAGCGATTTTTGTAGTAATTGCGGAAAAAAACTGCAAGAAACTGTCGATAATAATCAAGCGAATTTTAATCAAACAGCAGGTCAAATAAATTCCAATGCACAGATGGGTGGCTATGAACAACAGCAAGGACAACAAATGAACAGCTATGGGAATCCAGTAAATGGCTATGGACAACAGATGAATGGTTATGGGAATCCAATAAATGGCTATGGACAGCAGCAAGGACAACAAATGAATGGTTATGGGAATCCAGCAAATGGCTATGGACAGCAGCAAGGACAACAGATGAATGGTTATGGGAATCCAGCAAATGGCTATGGACAACAGACAGCGCAAAATCAGCCATGGGGCAAAATGTTAGAAAAGGATTTTTATCAAAGATTTGCAGCAAAAAGCACAAAAAGCTGGGTCATAGTAATGGTAGTCTGTTGTTTTCTAAGTGCAGTAGTAGGGATTGCACAGATAGTTGTAAATGCACGTGAGCTTAGACTTGCTATGATGTTTAGCAATGCAGCAACATTGCTGATTACGATTTCAGTAATAGAGATTGTTTATTATGTTGCAATGGGAATTTTGTTATTGGCGAAAAAAAAGTGGTTTTTTACATTAATTATAGCAGTTGTTGAGGTTATAACAAGAGTACTTATACTAATGATTACCGAAATATTTACATATCAAGGGGTTTTCTTTTTAATTATTGCAATTATATGCACGACATCATTAAAAAAAGTAAACGATGCATATAAAATATATAAAAATACAGGGAATGTGCCTGAAAGACCAATCTAGGATGCATTTAGATGCTCATTGGTTATTTCAGAAAGCGCAATGTGAATATAATAAATATGATATTATATGAATAAAAACTGTAATTGGACGACAATGTCCTTTTGCAGTTTTTTGTTTATGCTATCCTATTTTCAAAAGACTTGAAAGTTTTTTAAATAGAAGGTATAATACTGCAAGTATACAATAACAAAAAGGAAGGTATTTATAAGGCATTTATTATGAAAAAAATTTTTACCCAGCGACTTTTTTGCTATATGTTAGTGGCACTTTTTTTGACAATTATAGCTATTTTTGTATTGCAGACCGTTGTTAGTCAAAATAATAATGCAACGCTTAGTCAGAATAAATTAGAAGAGGTCAAAGCAAAGTTAGCAAACAATAAATTAAATATTGAACAGCTTACCGAAAATCTTAGCCAAAACAATCTTGCTAAGACAAGAGCATTTGCGGATATGCTTGCCACAGACCCCTCTCTTTTTGGTGATATGAATAGATTAAATAAAATTAAAGACCGATTAATGGTTAATGAATTACATATTATTGATGAAAATGGAATTATTACTAGCAGTACGATTCCGTCCTACATTGGGTTTGATATGAAGAGCGGTGAACAGTCCAATGCCTTTATGGTGATTGTAAAAGACCCTTCTATTGAAATTGCACAGGAGCCTCAAGTCAATGTAGCAGAGGGTGTTGTTATGCAGTATATTGGCGTGGCAAGAACCGATGCAAAAGGTCTTGTTCAGGTAGGCGTACGTCCGGAAGTATTAGAGAAAACACTTGCTGGAACAGAACTTTCTGTTGTTTTAAGAGATGTTGACTTTGGCGAAAATGGATATGTTTATGCCATTGATGCAAGCAGCGGACAGCTTTTGGCACATAGAAATTCAAGTTTAATTGGCATTTCTGCTGTTGATGTGGGATTTCCAGCAACGTTTACAGGAAAAGGAAAAGCAGTTGTTGATGGTGTCAAAGGGTATTATATGGCAGAAGAATATGAGGGTCAGATTATTGGAACATTTATGCCTTCAAGTGAATATTATGCAGGACGTTTTAATCAAACGATTGTAGTATCATTAAGTATGTTGATTATTTTTGGTATATTACTATTAATGATTAACCATATGGTGGACAGTAAAATTGTGCAAGGTATCAATCGTATTTCGGATTCGATGAGTAAAATTGCAGCAGGAAATTTTGAAATTACAGTAAATGAGCAGGGAAATCCTGAATTTAAAATGCTGTCAGATAGCATTAATAAAATGGTTAAGGGGATTTGTCAGAATATCAAAGAAAATGAACAGTTGATAGAAAAGCAAAATCAGGATATGGAGCAAAATCAGCATTTGATTCAAAATGTAAAAGATGCTTGTATGGAGTTAAATCAAGTATCTGGAGAAACTTTAGTTAATGCAGATAATATTTTTAATGGTACAGAAGAACAAGAAAAGGCAGTAGAAGATTTAAAACATACAATGAACCAGTTGACACAAGAGTTAAATAACAGTGTTAATGTTACTTCCAATGTTACCATAGCGACAGAAAAGACTTCTGATGAGATTTTGCAAACACAGACTCGTATGGGACTGTTAAAGGATTCTATGCAAAAAATTAGTGATATGTCTAAGGCGATTGAAACCATTATTGGTGAGATTAATTCCATTGCACAACAGACTAATATGCTTTCTTTAAATGCTTCGATTGAGGCAGCAAGAGCAGGCGATATGGGAAAAGGATTTGCAGTTGTAGCGACACAGGTTGGAGAACTGGCAGCTAGAAGTGCGCAGGCAGCAAAAGAAACCAATGAGTTGATTATGAATTCAATCAAAGCGGTGGAGAGTGGAAGAAAAATTACTGACCAAACAGCCGAAGCCTTTGGTATTGTTGTAGAAAATATCGAAAAAACAGACCATGATATTCAAGAAATTGCTAATATGGTCAGAGAAAATGTCAATATTGTATCACATGCAGTTACTCAAATTGAGCGCATTTCAAGTGTTGTTGAAGAAAATGTACAGATTTCACATGATACAAAGAAAGTTTCTTCCAATATGGCGGATATTACTGGTAAACTTCTTGAAATAGTAGAATAGTTTTTGTGAGAAAATTCTTGAGTAAGAAAATTTTTATAGGAATATTGGTGAAAGGAGCATTTATGCTGGATTTAGGCGAAATAAGAAGCAAGATAGATAATATTGATAAACAGTTGATTGAACTGTTTGAGGAGAGAATGGAATTGTGCGAGAAAGTTGCACAATATAAGATAAAGACTGGCAAAAAGGTGCTTGATGAAGAACGGGAGAAAGCAAAACTGGAGGCTATACAAGCAATGGTTCAAAAGCCTTCCAATATACATGCCATTGATGATTTATTTTCACAGATAATGGCAAATTCAAGAAAGATGCAGTATCGATTGTTAGAAGAAACAACGCAGACATTAAGGGAGCCTTATGAGGCGATTGATGCGATAGATAAAGAAAACTGTACCGTTGTGTATCAAGGAGTTGAAGGTGCTTACAGTTACATAGCAATGAAACGATTTTTTGGCAGAGAAGTGAACCATTTTGCTGTAGCGACATGGCGTGATGCAATGGAAGCCGTAAAGGAAGAAAAGGCAGATTATGCAGTTCTTCCTATTGAAAATTCTACAGCGGGTATTGTTGCAGATGTGTATGACCTTCTTCAAGAATATAATAATTATATTATAGCAGAGACTTATGTTAAAGTAGAACATGCACTTTTAGGGCTTCCCGGAACGGATTTGGATAAGGTAACAACAGTGTATTCTCACCCACAGGGGTTAATGCAGTGTGAGGGATTTCTTATGAAACATAAAGACTGGCAGCAGATTAGTCAATCCAATACAGCAGGGAGTGCCAAAAAGATACTAGAAGAAAAAGACTTGACACATGTTGCAATTGCAAGTGAAGAAGCAGCAGAAGTTTATGGACTTGAAGTGTTAAAAAATAAAATTAATGATTTTGACAATAATACAACACGATTTGTTATTGTTACAAAAAACAGAAAATTTGTAAAAGACGCCCAAAAGATGAGCATTGTATTTGAAACGGCAAATAAAGCAGGAACACTTTATAATCTGTTAAGCCATATTATATATAATGGATTGAATATGAATAAAATAGAGTCCAGACCGATTGAGGGAAGAACATGGGAGTTTCGATTTTTTGTAGATTTTGAGGGCAATATAGATGATGCATCGGTTATGAATGCACTTAGGGGGATTGAGGAAGAAGCTGTGTCGATAAAATTGCTTGGAAATTATTGATTTGCAATATTAATTCAGTTTATTTGTTATATTATTAGTAAGGATATATTTTTTGGCATTGATAAATGTGGTGGTTAAATAGCTATCATTTAAAATAAAAATAGAAAATTAAAATTGTGAGATTTGTGTTTGCGCGCTGCTTGTCACAAATTCGTAAGAACTTTTCGTTCTTGGCATAAAAGCAGCGCAGAAATGAGGCGAAATATGAAATTAATTGCAGAAGAATTATCAGGGTGTACATATCCCGGCAGAGGCATTGTCATCGGAAAATCAGAAGATGGCAAAAAGGCTGTCTGTGCTTATTTTATTATGGGCAGAAGTGAAAACAGCAGAAACAGAGTATTTGTTGAAGATGGACAGGGTATCCGAACTCAAGCCTTTGACCCTTCCAAACTTTTAGACCCAAGTCTTATCATCTATGCGCCAGTGCGTGTTTTAGGAAATAAGACAATTGTCACTAATGGAGACCAAACGGATACGATTTATGAGTTAATGAATAAAGAGCATACATTTGAACAGGCATTACAGACAAGAGAATTTGAGCCTGATGCACCTAATTATACTCCTAGAATTTCAGGCATTATGAATATAGACAATGGTGATTATTCTTATAAAATGTCTATATTAAAGAGTAATCATGGCAATCCTTGTGCTTGTAACCGATATACATTTTCATATAGCAATCCAGTAGATGGTGAAGGACATTATATTCATACCTATATGGGCGATGGCAATCCTCTTCCAAGTTTCGAGGGAGAACCTGTATCGGTTGCTATATCAGGCGATATTCATACATTTGCAGAGACCATTTGGGAAAATTTAAACATGGATAATAAAGTCTCATTATTTGTACGATATATTGATATTGCTACAGGTAATTATGAGACAGTGATTATAAATAAAAATAAATAGTTATGGGTGAGTGACAAATATCATTAAAAGAAATGGAGATAAAAATGAAAGAATTTGAATTAAAATATGGCTGCAACCCAAATCAAAAACCATCAAAAATATTTATGGCAGATGGAAGTGAGCTTCCAATAGAAGTATTAAATGGAAAACCGGGATATATTAATTTTTTGGATGCGTTTAACGGTTATCAGCTTGTAAAAGAATTAAAGCAGGCGACAGGGTATCCAGCAGCAACCTCTTTTAAACATGTATCACCAGCAGGTGCAGCAGTGGGAAAAGAACTTTCAGAAGTGGAGAAAAAAATATATTGGGTAGATGAGGCGATTGGTGAACTTTCACCTTTAGCATGTGCATATGCAAGGGCAAGAGGCGCAGATAGAATGTCCTCTTTTGGCGATTTTATAGCACTTTCAGATGTGTGCGATATAACAACAGCCAAGTTGATACAGCATGAAGTTTCAGATGGTATTATAGCACCGGGTTACGATTTGGATGCGTTAGATATTTTAAAGTCTAAAAAGAAAGGAAATTATAATATTATCCAAATAAATCCAGAATATAAACCAGAGCCTATTGAGAAAAAACAGGTATATGGCGTTACATTTGAACAGGGCAGAAATGATTTTAAAATTGATAAGGAACTTCTTGAACATATTGTAACAGAGAATAAGGAATTGCCAGAACAAGCAAAAATAGATTTAATTATTGCGCTTATCACATTGAAATATACACAGTCTAATTCAGTATGTTATGCAAAAGATGGACAGGCTATTGGTATTGGTGCAGGTCAACAGTCAAGAATACATTGTACAAGACTTGCAGGACAGAAGGCAGATAATTGGTATTTGCGTCAAAATCCAAAGGTTTTAAATTTGCCATTTAAAGAGGGAATAGGAAGAGCAGATAGAGATAATGCCATTGATTTGTACATTGGTGAGGAATATATGGATATTCTTGCAGATGGGCAATGGGAGCGTGTATTTACCAAGAAGCCAGAAGTATTTACCACAGAGGAAAAAAGAGAATGGCTTGATGGTAATACAGAGGTTGCATTAGGTTCGGATGCATTTTTCCCATTTGGAGATAATATTGAGAGAGCATATAAAAGCGGCGTGAAATATATTGCGCAGCCGGGTGGTTCTATAAGAGATGACAATGTTATTGAGGCTTGCAATAAGCGTGGTATAACAATGTGCTTTACCCAAATGAGATTGTTCCATCACTAAAATAAGTAAAGGTGAAGTGAACACACCTATAAGAATAAGGTTTATATGGTTTTTGAGCTAGAAATTTAAATACTAAACTTTTTAAAAAATGGGCTGTTGCATTAAGCAAATTAGTCATAAGATATTGTAAAATATAATATTAAATAATATCTTATAGATTTGGTTTTTAGTGCAACAACTCTTTGTTCACAAATAGTTATCACTTATTGAATGGAATTTTTTTGTTTTTTTAATTTTTCAAGTATTTCATAAGGAACAAACAGCTTTCCAGTTCCAATGCCAAGTTCAATATGGGGTTTGTTTGCGCCATGGTAATCTGAGCCGCCAGAAATTAAAAGATGATAGCGGCTTGCAAGATTTTGCATTTGAATTTGGTCACTCATAGAGTATGTAGAATAAATAGCCTCTAATCCATCAATTCCATATTGGCACAGATAATTCATTAGTTTTGTCATTTGTTCATTGCCCAGATGATATAATATAGGGTGAGCAAGAATAGCAACACCACCAGCCATTTTAATAAGTTCTATAGCACGTTCAGGGAGCATTTTATTGCGCTCAACAAAGCATGGCTTGCCATCGCCAATATAACGGCTAAAAGCCTCGTTTCGGTCATGCACATATCCTTTTTTGAGAAGGTAGTCCGCAAAATGCGCTCTTGTGATAACCGAGTGAGCATACCATTCTAACATTTCATCATAAGAGATAGGAATGCCAATTTCCTCAAATTTTTTACACATTTTGATATTTTTTTCTTCACGACTTTTGCGTTGTGTGATAAGTTCGTTATTAAAAGCTTCATTTGTATGGTCAATAAATAAACCAACAATGTGTATTTCTTTCTTATCAAAAAAAGTACTAAATTCAATACCAGAAATTAATTCAAATGATTTCGTTTTTGCATATTCTAGGGCTTCAGAAATACCATCAATGGTGTCATGGTCTGTAATCGCCATTGCAGAAAGTCCCATACTCATTGCTTTATCAATTAATTGTGATGGTGTGCATGTTCCATCAGAATAAATGGAATGTACATGTAAATCAATAGGCTTCATCAATAAAATCCTTTCAGTAAAATTAGTATAACATAAAATTGTTTTTTTAAGCGTATCATTTTTAATTTAAAATTACAATAAAAATAATATAAGATACGTTTAGCATAACCTATATTTTTACTTTACATGGATATAAGCAGATAATATAATAGATTTATAAATTGAAATTATTATAGGTGGAATGATTGAAAAAGAAATTATGGGGAGGACATTTGTGGAATCCTTTATATTTTGTGGCAACTATATTTGAAAATATAGAAAAATAATAGCATCAGCATAAAAAAATATATCTACCGTTGGAACAACGGGAGGTTATGCCTGTGAAGATGGCGGCTGCAAAGTCTGTGAAACAGGAATCTCGTCACTTTAGTGATGAGAGGTTCAAAGTTTGGAGTGATGAGAGGGAGTATGATGGAATTTTTTGAACCAGCAGATATCGTGATTTATATACAAGGCAGAGGCATGGTATTAAAAGAAAAATCGTTTCTAGCATTTGATATCATAAGTAAAAAAATAGTAGCCTATGGAGATGAAGCGGGACATATGGTTGGACATCAGGCAGAGAATATTCATATTATTTCTCCGCTGCGCACAGGTGTGATTGCAGATTATGTGGCAACAGTACAATTGTTTCGACATCTTTTAATTAAAGCATGGGGAAAAAAGCTGCTTCTTAAAGTGCCTATGGCTATATGTGTGCCAAAAGGGCTTACAGAGGTTGAAAAAAAGGCTGTAGAAGATGTTATGTATCAGATTGGTGCTAAGGAGATTTTTATTGCAGATATCCCTGTAGAGCGATTGTTAAAAGAATTGCCAGCTGCTAAGAACTGGCAAAAAATAAAAATTTTTATTGGTATTACAAAAGATGAACCTAAGCGTTATATTACAGAACAGTATTTGAATATGTTAAATTATGCAAAACAGGAAGGAATATCCATTGAAGAAGTAAAAGACCTGCTTAAAGATAGCAAGGAATTGAATCTTTAGTATTGGCTATCAAGCACTACAATTCGTCGGTAGCAGTCATCTTCACTGAGACCATCTTCCAAACATTCTTGTAGCTGCATACGTTGATTTTCGTCTGAAATGTCCCACTCGATATAATGAGGGGAGCAAATAAGGTCGTTTAATACATTTAAATCGCCATAACATTCCAAGACGCCGCCGTCACCACCGCGATACGGCCATATACTGTCTTTGACAATTTCTAGTGCATAAGGGTCGAAGGCTATTGTAAGACCAAAAAAGTTGGGTTGTTCCCATTCTTCATCACAAAATTCTAGGGTGTCTCCCCATACGAAAAGCGTTTGACAGCCTCCGCCGCATAAATATTCCCATTGGTCGCCGTTTGGCAAAGTAAAGCCTTGTGTTTCTAAATGTTTTTGAAGGTCGTCAACAGTAGCTGGAACAAGGATTTCTGCGAAGATAGAACCCTCCTTTTTTTTGGTGAGACGCAGTTTAGGATTGCCTAGTTGAAAGGTATCAAAAGTAATTTGGTGGCTGCGGGGATTGGCTTTCCAGTCTTCAATGGATTGCTGATATTGCTCGCTTAATGTCAATTCCTCAAAGTTGACAGGTTGACTGCATGTAAAGTTAATCGGTTCTTGTTCAACAAGCATAGGTGGAATAATGGCTTGACGCAGAGGGGTTGTAAGGTGTTTTAAAATCTCCTCTGTTTGAAATTGACCACCCCAATATTCTAAAATATCCTCGTCCAAAGCCGCTTTGAATTTGGGAAAATCGGGATGTGTTGTATCCGAAAAACCATTCCAGCCTAAAGTCACGGTGTCGCCGGGAATAAAGACAAAATTGCTACCTTTTAGGGTATAAATGGCTGTTTCTAAAGATTGTCCCCAAAGGGAGAATGTTTCCATCTTTTTCCATTTAGCTCCCGTGCAAAGGGCAATTTTTTGTGTAAGCTCCTGTTTTTCTTTAGAGGAAAGAGCGTTGTATGCCATTCGATTGGGTATAATAAAGGATTCCATAAAAATAACCATACCTTTCTATAATTGGTGAATTAAATAAATTGTGTCCTATGTGCAAGCGCAAATTTATATTTTTTTTTAGTTTATATCATTAAAGTATAATTATTTATTTTAGGTCGTCAAGTTATTTTATCCTAAAATATGGATATTGCTATAAATAAATTCGTTGTTTGTATAGATTTAGCATATAAAACTATTAAAAAAATATAAAAAATCATAAAAATAAAGTAAAAGAAAGATAGATTTTAAATGTAACAAAAATTTTTTGGTTGTAATTTTTCTCGATAAAGGTTAAAATAGAGTTAGTATGTTATAACTAAAACTGTTTAGGCAGAATAAATTTTTTTTAATTAGAATTAAGGAGAAGTATGAGAAAGAAATCACATGTTTCACTATCACTTTATTTAATAAAAAATATTGATAATCAGTTGCTTTCAGACCATAAGAAAGCCTTTGTGATGGGAAGTATTCTTCCAGATTGTAAGCCGTCGTTTGTTACAACAAAGCATAATATAGAAGAAACGTTTGAGATGGTTACAGAATTTATATCAAAATTAACGGTGGATTCCGATGATTTTAAAAAGATATCAACATCATATTGTCGTAAGCTTGGCGAAGTGACACATTATCTTGCAGATTATTTTACATTTCCGCATAATGGTGAGTTTGACGGAAATATGAAAGACCATTGCATGTATGAAAAATATTTAAAATATGCGCTTAAAGATTATATACACAGTGAAGAAGTCTACATTAACAGCCAAATTGCATCAACATTTAATACACCAGAAGAGTTATGTCAGTTTGTAATGTGGCTCCATGACAGTTATATCAATAGCCATGAATCTATGGAAAGCAATAAGAATATGGGAAGTTACAAGTCCGTTCGTAGAGATTGCAAGTATATTGTTACGATGACTCATATTGTTACAGCAGGGATTCTCCATCTTATGGAAATTAATAGAAATTTGGAGGAGGGGTATATTGAAAGAGAGAAAACTGGTAATTGGAGGATTTTACAAACATTTCAAGGGAAATTTATATCAGATAAGATGTATAGCATACCATTCCGAAAACAACGAAAGAATGGTCGTATATCAAGCTCTTTATGGTAATTATTCAGTATATGTAATGCCTTATGATATATTTATAGAAAAAGTTGACCCTGTTCAATATCCTGATACAAAACAACAATATTGTTTTGAGGAAGTACAATTTCAGGAAAGTCAACATATTGATAATCAATGTATATCAAAGGATATAGAAAGAAGTTCTGAGCAATCAGAAATTCAAATATATTCAAAAATTCAATCTAATATGGAAGAATCCAATGCAGATGGTGTTGATTCACGCCTTCTTATGTTTCTTGATGCCAGAACGTATGAAGAAAAATTAAATGTTTTGTCCTATTTAAGAAACAGTCTTGATGATAAACTTATAGATGTAATAGCAGTATCACTTGATATAGAAGTACCAGAAGGAAATATTGATGCAAGATATATGTCTCTTAGAAGATGTATAATGGCACATGCAAAATACGAAGGAGCTAGGCTTCGTTAAATGATAAATAAAAATAATTTGCGCAGGGTTAATAAGCGTTATTTTGCAAAGTGTGGAAAAACCGGATGATGCATAGACTATCATCCGGTTTCTAAGGTTAGACATACATAATACGATAGATATTTTGTAAACATAGTTTATTAGTCTATTGTTTACTAAAATAAAAAATATAACAAGTAGCACAACATTGAAAGGAGAAATTGCTTATGGGGTTAGAAAAGAAGAGCTTTTCAAAAGTTACTACGGAGGTGGAAAAACTGGCATTAAAATGTCAGCAAAACAGCAATATTGACAAAAGTTTATATGACAAGTATGAAGTAAAACGAGGGCTGAGAGATTTAAATGGTAAGGGAGTACTCACAGGACTTACAGAGATTTCAGAAGTAAAAGCTTCTGAAGTCGATGAAAATGGCGTTTCCCATCCATGTGACGGAAAGTTGTATTATCGTGGAATTGATGTTGAAGATATTATTACAGGGATTGCTAAAGATAAGCGTTTTGGTTTTGAAGAAGTTACATATTTATTGTTATTTGGCGAGATGCCAGATAAAGAACAACTTGACCATTTTACGCAGATATTAGGTGAGTTTCGATGTATTCCACGTAACTTTGTAAGAGATGTCATTATGAAAAAACCAAGCTGTGATATTATGAATGCGCTGGCAAGAAGCGTTCTTATGCTGTATTCTTATGATACAAAAGCAGATGATGTAAGTATTCCAAATGTGGTAAGACAATCCTTACAGCTTATATCGGAGTTTCCATTATTAGTGGTATATAGTTATCAGGCATATTTACATGCGCATAAAGGTGGAAGTTTTATTATACACGAACCAGAACCAAAGCTTTCCACAGCAGAAAATATTTTGCATTTGTTAAGACCAGACAGTAAATATACACCGCTTGAGGCGCAATTACTAGATATAGCATTAGTACTTCATGCAGAACATGGAGGAGGTAATAATTCAACATTTACTACCCATGTTGTTACTTCATCGGGAACGGATACCTATTCAGCAGTGGTGTCTTCGCTTGGCTCATTAAAGGGACCAAAACATGGAGGTGCCAATTTAAAAGTTGTTCAAATGTTCGATAATATTAAAGAAAATGTACATAACTGGAATGATGATGACGAGCTTCGAGAGTATTTGAAAAAAATGCTGCATAAACAGGCATTTGACAATACAGGCTTGGTTTATGGAATGGGACATGCGGTTTATTCTTTATCCGACCCAAGAGCAAGAGTCTTTAAGAGTTTTGTCGAAAAGTTATCCATTGAAAAAGGAAAACATGATGAGTATCAGCTTATGGCAAATGTGGAAAGAATTGCTGCTCAGCTTATTGCCAGTGAGCGAAAGATATATAAGGGTGTAAGTGCCAATGTGGATTTTTATAGTGGATTTGTGTACAGTATGTTGGGATTACCTACCGAATTGTTTACCCCAATTTTTGCTATTGCAAGAATTTCAGGGTGGTGTGCGCATAGAATAGAAGAGCTGATTAACTGTGGAAAGATAATTCGACCTGCATATCGTAATGTATGTGAAAGGAAAGATTATGTTCCATTAGACGAAAGATAATGAGGGGTCATATGAAAAAATATAAAGCAGTGTTATCTATTTTTATTGTTATAATGGCTGTTTGTATAATTACAGGCTGTGGTGAAAAAGCAACACTTACAGGCAAATGGAATTCTGTTGATGGCGGCAGCACAATATATGAGTTCAATGAAGATGGTACAGGCGTAGAGAAAAAAGGCAATGAAATTTCTATGAATATTACATATACAACAAATGACAATACCATTACCATTACAAAGGAAATTTTAGGGCAAAAGCAAAGTGAAGATTATACCTATGAGCTTGAACCAAAAAAGTTAAAATTAACGAGAAATTCCAATACGATAGAATTTGATAAGCAATAAAAAAGTAAAATTTTAGAGGTTTTGACTGTGGATAAATATGAAGTGTTAAAAAAGTATTATGGATACCACTCATTTAGAACAGGACAAGAAGTACTTATTGAAGGCATCCTTTGTGGAAGGGATGCCTTTGGCATTATGCCTACTGGGGCAGGAAAATCAATATGTTATCAAGTTCCAGCCTTAATGATGTCTGGTATTACCATTGTGGTATCACCATTGATTTCATTAATGAAAGACCAAGTTCGAGCGTTGAATGAAGCAGGAGTACATGCGGCTTATATTAATAGTTCCTTAACGGAAAATCAGATTGTTAAAGCACTTGCAAATGCTAAAAATGGAAGATATAAGATTGTCTATGCGGCACCAGAGCGATTACTTACACCAAGATTTCTTGATTTTGCAATGAATGTCCCTATTTCAATGATTACAGTAGATGAAGCACATTGTATATCACAGTGGGGGCAAGATTTTCGACCGAGTTATCTAAGTATTTTGGATTTGGTGGAACAACTCCCTAAAAGACCTGTTGTCAGTGCGTTTACAGCAACCGCAACCGATGTTGTTCAGTCGGATATTATGAACATATTAAAATTAAAAAATCCTGTACATATCGTGACAGGATATGATAGAAAAAATTTATATTTTGAAGTGGTGCAAAGCAATAAAAAAGATTGGTTAATGATAGATTATATCAAAAGACATAAAGATGAAAGTGGAATAATCTATTGTTCAACAAGAAAAAATGTAGAAAAAGTATATAATATTCTTGTTAGTCAAGGAATAAGTGTCACAAAATATCATGCTGGATTAGATGGAGAGATAAGAAAAAAGAATCAAGATGATTTTATATATGATGAAAAAAAGATTGTAGTGGCAACAAATGCGTTTGGAATGGGGATTGATAAGTCCAATGTTCGATATGTTTTGCATTATAATATGCCTCAAAGTATGGAAAATTATTATCAGGAGGCAGGACGTGCTGGAAGAGATGGAGAGGCGGCAGAGTGTATCTTATTTTATTCACCACAAGATGTTGTGATTAATCGTTTTCTTATTGATAACCGAGAAGTTCGAGCCGATTTGACATCACAAGAAGATGCAAGATTAAAAGAACGAGACCATGAGCGTCTCAAGCAAATGGCTTTTTATGCAAAGGGAAAATACTGTCTTAGACGCAATATACTATATTATTTTGGAGAACAAGCACCATATAAATGTGAGAATTGCAGCAACTGTCTTTCTAGCCATGTTGTAAATATAGAGTATGAAGACCAATATAGAACAGATGCATTATTGGCTTATGACAATAAAAATGATTCTTATTTATTCTATACCCAAAAAGGTAGTCAAAATAATAAAAAGTCAAAAGAATTATCCATTCAAGTTCCACAAGGAGAAAGGAAGATTTTATATGATGATTTAAGAAAACTTCGATTAAAGCTTGCCAGAACAAAAGGGGTACCACCATATATCATTTTTTCCGATAAAACGTTAGCCGATATGTGTGCAAAACTTCCATCAAACAAGGCTGAAATGATGGAAGTGGTTGGCGTTGGTGAAAATAAGTATGATATGTATGGTGAAAAGTTTTTAAAAGTGATAAAGCAATATAGTTAAAAATTGATGGATAAAATGGCAACCTCCAATTAGGAAGCTGCCATATTAATACCATTGTATAAAAATAGATTTTTATCATCAAAAGTAATAGAAATTTTTTTAGTGAAGTTATCAAATCCGGGTGCTTCCTCAATAATAAAGCTAAAACTATATTTTTTACAGACGGATATCGTGTTGTAAAGACCAATTCCACTGCCACCATCATTAGAATGAGAGGTGGCTTTATTCTTGCCTAATTTATGTATAATTTCAGTGTTAAAAGGAACGCCTGTATCATAAATATTCATAAAAAATACATTATCTTTTGAATCAATGCAAAATAATATTTTTTTATTTTCTTGATTTTTCGTTGCATAGATTGCATTTTCAATTAAATCAGCAATGATTGTATCCAATTCACGTTCATTAATAAATTCCATCAGTTGATTGATATTAATATTAAATAAAGCCTGAAATTGAATTTGAAATAAAATACAGCGTTGGTAGAGATAACTAATAAGAGAATCAAGACGCATAAGGTTGGATTTTGGCAATTCATATAAATGATGTTCAGTCTCTATCATAATGCCTTTGCGTTCTTTTGAAATATCTTCCAGTTCTTCTAACAATTTCGTAGCTTTTGCTTTTAATTCAGACATATCTTTTAATTGAGAATTGTCCAGTGTAATACTCATTTCTAATAATTCTTTGACAGATAGTACCATAGCAGGTATTAATTTATTATCTTTATGAATGATTTTTGAAAGATTATCATTATCTCGTTTTAAATTGATAATTTCAGTTTCCAGTGCAGCAATCTGGTTTTTATGTACCGCATCCCAATAGGTTTTATTTAGATTATGTCTCCACCAGATAACAATCGTTATACATAATAATATGGAGACAAGCATAAGGATAACAAATAAAGTATTTGGTTCTGAAAAAGAATAGTAAAGTGTTGTAATTATCAGTACAAATATGCTGACTATCAATCCTGTATCATTGCAGGCACGCTGACTTAAAAATGGCATACCACTTTTAAATCGTTTGATTTTAAAGGCACTAATAGATACAAGGATTTGAATGATGCTTGCAAGTATATGACAAATAATTAGTATTGTATTAAAATTATCAGTAAAAATATATATAGGATAAAGTATAAGTGCTAATAGAATTGTTGATATTAAAAAAGCAGAATAGCTTAAAGCTATTGATATACATATGGCTGTCAATGTGACTTTTATAGATATTTTATAAAGCAATCGACAATATGTAAATAATGTAAGTATTAGTAAAATCATATATATAAATGGGAAATATTGTAGAACTATACAAAAGATAAAGGATAAACTTATAGATAGTAATATATCGTAAAACAAATATTTAAAAGATGATTTTTTTAATATTTTTTTAAAAATTAATAAACTACAAAATATAATAAAACATATTTTTATATATGATGATAACATATGAATCTCCATTTCTATTCAAAAAATATTTGATAACTTTGTGTCAAACAAAATATATAAATATGAACATAATATAAAAAATATTTCTTGCATTATTTCAATAAAAACTAACAAAAAAAGACCATAGGAACAAATATAAAAATATAGCAATCTTCCTTATTATCTGCATTAGAAAATGCAAAGGAGGATATTATATATGTGGGATTTTATTATTAGATTAATATTTGAAATGGTTACAACTTAAAAATTGAGTTAAATAGAAAATATGAATTTTAAAAGGTCCTCCCTCCTTTTAAAATTCATATTTTAGTTTATTGGCATAATAACATATAAATTCTGTTATTGTTGGGCATCCCTTTTCAGAACTGACCTTAGCGGTATAATGTTTCAACAAATCTTCAATATCTGCTTTTTTCCAAGCGCGATGAATAGCGTTTTGCATGGCTCGTTCAACGCTCGATTCACTTTTTCCATAGATTTCACCAATTTTATTGCATAAAAATAAAATGTTATCTTCACTGTACATGTAGATAGCATCAATTAAATATTTATAACCAACCGCTTTTGGACTAATCCCTATTGCATCAAGTTCAGAAGTAATCCAACGTATCATTCGTTTTTCTTTCTGCTTTGGCGTTTCTGTATTTGTATTTTCTTTTGTAGAATTTTGTTTTGCAAATATCAAATTTTTCATCATAGCTATAAAATTTAAAACTTTCGTTTCAGAGTAATGGTCTTGATGTTTTGACATAATAAAGTCAGCTCCAAGACTTCGTGCATAATCAAAAGTAATTTGACTGGAATTGTTCGTTGTTATTAGGATATATGGTTTTGTGGGCAGATGCATTTGTTTTAAGCCTATTAATACATCTAACCCTGTTCCACTGCCATAGTGTAATTCTAAATCTAAAATAATTACGTCAGGTTGATAGTCATGTATATTTTCAATAGCTTTTGATGCACTATTTGTTAAACTTACAATAGATACTTCTTCAATTTCGTTTGCACATTGTACAAAGCGGTCACAAGCAGCAGTGTCGTCTTCAACAACTATAATTGATAAGTTTCTCATAGCTTTTATCCTTTTTTATTTTGATTTGATATAAGAATGATTTGTGAAGTATAACATTCATTGTTCATTATATAACAGAAACCAACAATTTACAACAAAAAGCAACAACATATTTTAACGGAAATCTTTATCTATTAGGTTTATAATAAGAAAAAAAATAAAAAATAAAATGAGATTGTACAAAAATAAAAAATATTTTGTATAAATCCAACAAAAAGTAACAAAAGTATTCATTTTATTAGAAAGAAAGAAGGAATTACTATGAGTAAATTAGTTGATGAAGCAGTAGAAACATTAAGAATTGCCAATGATAAAATGGCACAGCTATCTGATGCGTTTTGTGAAAATGCAAAAACAGAGCCACTAGGCAAGCCATATCTTGCATATGAGATTTCAACGTTATTACAAATGTATTTATCGCAAATGTCTGGAGAAGAAAAAGTTTATGAAGGACCTTGTATTATTGATGAACAAAAGAAAAAGGTAACGATTCAAGGCTTTGAAATACGTGGAAATCTTCAGTTTGAGGTCAATATTGATGGAGAATGGGTTAAAGGACATAGAGGCAATTCTCAATATGGGCAAGTATTTTGTGCAAGGGAAAAAGGCACCTTTATTTTGACATCAAATTACATAGGAAGAGTTAAATTGCCATTGAGAATGGACAACAATAATATATAATTTGTTCCCATATTTGTTAAGATATATCACTAATTTTTTTTATATCTTTAATAAAACAACAATATAAAAATAAGAAAATCCAAAGCATTTTTATAGGTTATAATAATTTTTTAATATTTTTCATATAATGACCGATGTTATAATTAAAATATTATAATATTTTTATGTTGAAAATTGGTGTATATATACAAAAAGATACAAGATAATTTTTTATCTTAATTTAGATGGTTAGAAAGGGGTATGATAGAGAAGAAAAACAGTAATAAAAGACTGACATATTAAGAAAAATAGTTGAAAACAAAATAATTTCAAATAAACAGCAAAGGAGAAAAAAATATGATTAAAGTTTATTATTGTGCACAATGTAAAAGAGAGAGTTATTCAACGCATTTATATAAGAGTTGCAAAATTTGTGATGCACCATTATACAGATTGCCTGCAATTTATGAGGATTTCACAGTACTTAATGAAGAGGAGAGAAAGATTTATATTGAAAAGAGCATTGAAGATATAAAAATTAAAGAAGAAAAAAGGGCGCAAAGGAGGAAGAAACAGGAGGAAAATAAGAGAAAGTAGTATTATCAGATTCTTTCATAATTTTAGAAATATGAAGTGTAAGTTATAACTTATAGTATAGGTCAAAGCGGATATCTGGAATTTGTTATGCTACTTATTCATAACCTCATAGCTGCTATCACAGCTATGAGGTTAATGTTATTACCAATACAAATGTGATAGATGTGGTGATTGTTTCATTTTTTGTTTTACTTATATCATTAGCAGACCTCAATCTGACACTTATATGGCTTTTGCCAATAAGCTGGAACAATCTTGCTAATATTGATGCAGCAGGTATCAGTAATTATCTAACGATTGATTTTGTATGTATCATGTATATTACAATGAATATTGTGTTAGTTATTATAGCAGTATTGGTGGGAAAAAGGCAAAATGTTGAGGTACATATGGTAACATAAAAATATAGATTAGTATTAATATAGGGAATGGCGCAAATTATTGACAAGTAAAAATTTGTGTCATTTTTTGTTGTCTAAAAATTTATTGAAAAATATAAAATTACATATATAGTTAAGAAAATATTTGACAATATAAAGGAAATAAATATATTTAGATATTAAAATATATAAAAAAATAATTATTATATTTACATATATATAATAATATGATATGATTTATTTGAAATAAAAAATGTATTAATTTTTTTTAAATATATGTATATTGTATAAGTTAATATTTTTAAAAAAAATATATATTAATTAATATTATTTATTTGTATATTGATATAATTTTGATTATCATGGTGGTAGTGATGATAAGTAAAAGGGAAGGAGGAGAATTAAAAAATACCACTTAAAGTATATTAAAAAATTTACTATAGGAGGTTTATTATAATGAAGAAAAATCTTGTAAGCAAAGTTATTACAGGTGTCTTAATAACAATGGCAGCAGTTAGTATAAGTTCAGCCGCAGTAAATGTTGCAATGGCGAATAATAGTGGCGATAAACCATATGATTTTAGTTTTGATTATGGTTCATCTAGTGAAACAGAAGTTAGAGATAAAGAAGATGGTAGTGCTTCTTATATGAAATGTACCTATTGTGACGGTACAGATTATGGTTATAGTGCAACAATATATGGTTGTAATGGTTATGCTAAAAATGGAAGTATAAAGTGTAGTAATGCTTATAATTATTATGAAGGAACCACAAGATATCATAGTAATACAGTTAAATCAAATGGAAAAGATTATGCTTATTTTAGAGCTTCATTAAATGTATATGATGTTGCTTATTATGAAGGCTGGTGGAGTCCAGATAATGTTAATTGTTATGACTAAGATGATTATATTTTAAAGAGTAATGGCTATAGTTGCTTTATAAGGTAATTATAGCCTTTCATTATTTGGAGGAAATATGTATAAAAGAATATTATGTACAATTTTAATTTTTAATTTAATTTTGCTAATAGGTTGTGAAAAACAAAGCATTAATGATATTAACACAGAACCAGAAACAACATCTGTTATATCAACAGAAGCTGCAACTACAAACAAGGTTCATATTAATGAAGACGATAATAATAATAAATATAATAGTATTGTTAATGAGGTTGATAAGGTTGAGTTAGGGGAAAGTGCATTAGTAGATTCTAGTAAAACGACAGTTTTTACAGCATGTGTTAAAGATACTTTTATAACAGATAATATATTCAATTGTTCAGAGATAATGAGTAGTGATAATGTAAATAATATATATAATTTTTACACAACATTTGAAAATAGTCATATTTTAAATGAAGATGGGACAGTAACAGTTGATCGATTTGGTAATGAGCGAGTATTTTTACTTGTGAAATTGTCAATTAAAAATGAAGCAGATAAAGAATTTATATTTAATTCAATGGGATTTGAAATATATGATATCAAATCAAATGAGAATAACTTTTTATCATATTGCAGACGAGCAGAAGGATTTCGATTTATAGATATTGGTGATGATTATCAAACACAAGTTAATCATTTAACCCTTCAACCAGGAGAGGAAAAAGAGATTGTTATGGGAACGCCAATTTCTACTAAGTTGGTAAAAGAGTATGATTATTATAATGAAGGTGGAAGTACCCATTATGAAAATGTAATTACTGGAGGAAATGCGTTAAATGACCTTTATATGGTTTATTCAGCAAGAGCAAATGCCTTTCTGGCAGGAGCAAAAGTATTTAAGTTGAATGTTGAGAATAATGAAGTGGTAAAATAGATGTATATAATATTAAATAAAATATAAAAAATTAAAATGTATAAAACTAAATATTAAATTTATACGTATATAAAAATATATTATACTTTTTAAAATTTAGGAGAGAAAAAATATGTATAAAAAGATATTATGTATAATTTTAATTTTTAATTTAATTTTGCTAATAGGTTGTGAAAAACAAAGCATTAATGATATTAACACAGAACCAGAAACAACATCTGTTATATCAACAGAAGCTGCAACTACAAACAAGGTTCATATTAATGAAGACGATAATAATAATAAATATAATAGTATTGTTAATGAGGTTGATAAGGTTGAGTTAGGGGAAAGTGCATTAGTAGATTCTAGTAAAACGACAGTTTTTACAGCATGTGTTAAAGATACTTTTATAACAGATAATATATTCAATTGTTTAGAGATGATGAGTAGTGATAATGTGGATAATATATATAAATATTATACAACATTTGAAAATAGCCATATTTTAAATGAAGATGGGACATTAATGGTTGATAGATTTGGTAATGAGCGGGTATTTTTGCTTGTGAAATTGTTAATTAAAAATGAAGCAGATAGGGAGTATATATTTAATTCGATGAATTTTAAAATATTTGATATAAAATCAAATAGAGATAAACTTTTGTCGTATTGCTTACGAGCAGAAGGGTTTCGATTTATAGATATTGCTGATGATTATCAAGAGCAAGTTAATCATTTAACGTTTCAGTCAGGAGAAGAAAAAGAGATTGTTATGGGAACGCCAATTTCTACTAAGTTGGTAAAAGAGTATGATTATTATAATGAAGGTGGAAGTACCCATTATGAAAATGTAATTACTGGAGGAAATGCGTTAAATGACCTTTATATGGTTTATTCAGCAAGAGCAAATGCCTTTCTGGCAGGAGCAAAAGTATTTAAGTTGAATGTTGAGAATAATGAAGTGGTAAAATAGATGTATATAATATTAAATAAAATATAAAAAATTAAAATGTATAAAACTAAATATTAAATTTATACGTATATAAAAATATATTATACTTTTTAAAATTTAGGAGAGAAAAAATATGTATAAAAAGATATTATGTATAATTTTAATTTTTAATTTAATTTTGCTAATAGGTTGTGAAAAACAAAGCATTAAT
>CAJUKN010000019.1 GCA_910587485.1 uncultured Lachnospira sp. | reverse complement strand
GGAACTCACCTGCATAGCAGGTGGTTTTATTAATTGTTAAAACAACAATAAAAAAGGAAGTTATCATATATGATAACTTCCTTTTTTTATTTATGACAATAGAATTTAATAAAATTATTGTTCATTTACAATTTTTGTTGCACTATTATAAGTTGTTTCTATTTGTTCACCATAATATGGTATTTCATTCACTATAACATATGGTCTTGCAACGATTGATGTATCTAAAGCAGTGTCTGGAATGTTAATAAGTGCAGCCGCATAATCTAATGTTGAATCTGTTTCATTAATAAATGTTGTACGTTTTACATCAATACATGTTGTTCCTACGTTCTCTAATGTCATCTCATTGCCATTACCAACTGTAGCTGCCAAACCTATCAATGTACCACTTGTGCAAGTTGTCGTATCAACCTTTGTAAGGTCTAATTGACCACCAAAACGAATGCCATTGCCCCATGCTTCTGTTTCTTGACGAACAGAGGCACCAAGTGTTTTCACTGCTGGAGTAGTATCTGGAACAACCTCAATCTTTGTAAGATATAAACCACTATTACCAGAACCAATACTTAATTCTACATATTCAGCACTTTGATAGTTATATGTCATTGTTGATGCTTTACCATCACCAACTGTATCTCCAAGTGTTGTAACATTTGTAGGTTTTCCTGAAAATGTACATGTAACTGTTCCCCAGCCTGATACTGGAATCTTTACTTTTGTTCCCTCATTTATCTGCACACGACCACTTTGAACATTAAATTTTGCTTTATTAATTGTTGCATCAATTAATAAACCTTTGTAAATACCTGAAGATGGATTACTTGGATTGTTCTCATAAGTTATAACCTGCCAATTTTTAGATGCATTAGTAAAATCCCAACTCAATCCATCTAAATCAATAAATTTTAATGTAAAATCAGCTACTTTATCCTCTGCACCCTCAACTTGAACTTTTCCATTTGTTCCAAAAGATGTTGAATCAATATTCTTTAAGCTCTTTGTTACTTCAGGCGCAACAATTTTAACTGCATATTCTGCTCCATCACCTTTAATTTCTGCAAATTCATATGTATACTGATCTGTTGTACCTTCTTTAAGAGTTAAATCTGTTTCTTCTAAACCAAAAGAAATCTTTCCCTCTGATAATGAAACAGAAGATGTAACTGTTCCTGAGACCTTTACTTTACTCACCTCAGGGTCTGGTGGAACATCTGATTCATTATCATATACTTCTGCAATTATCTTAAGAATAAGAATCTGATTTACTGAATGTTTTAATGTTGTCGTACCTGCTGATAAATAGCCAGTCATAGTAATCTTCTTTGCAACAGCACCATCAATATTATAAGGTTCAATAACATCACTTACATTGTCACCTAATTGAATAGCACCAGAACTTGCATTATTGCTAACTGCAACAACTGTTACTTTAACAAATTTCCCTTCTGGAACAACAATGTCAAAATATGAAGAACTACCTGTTTTAAGTGCTTTAGTATATGTTGAATTGTCGTCAGGGTCTGTTATTTTTTTAGTATTAGTAAATTTAAAGCTAGAACCAACATTTGGTGCAATCACTCCTACTGTATTTGTTCCATTAGCCGTAGCAGTCCACACATCTGTCTGTGAAGGTCCTGCCGCTTTCACCACCTTACTTCCCAACTGCGGAATCATAACCGCAATCATTGCTAATGCTAATAATACAGCACCAGCCTTTTTTAATAATTTCATAAAGTCCTACCTCCTTGTAAGCTATTATTTGCAACCAAGTAAAATAAAAATTGCAACAAGTTATTTATTTTATTTGTTCACAAATAAAATACCATTTTTTTATATTTTACTCTTTTTTTTTATATTTCGTCAATACTAACCATTTATTGTTCTTAAATTAATACAATCTATATTTTATTTAAGATATTTTTCCTTTGAAACAAATTTTTTAATCCTGCATAAACCAATTTTTTTGTTACTTTTGCACAATTATTATATATTATATTTATAACATTTACCTTTTTTATAAAAACAAGATTTCTTATAAATTAAAATTAGAAAGTAAATTAGGGAATATAATTAATTGTAATTCAAATTATCTTTACAAATCATTATAATTATATTATGATTAATTTAAAATTTTTAGAGAAAATAAAAGAAAAACCAAATAATGCAGTTAAAAAAACATGTGAAACATTTGATATATCTCAAAATACAGTTTATCGCTATATTCGAGAATTAAAAAATAACCATATAATATTTCGTCATGGACAACAAATAAGTTTGGTTCAATCATTTGATTATAATAATGCAAAAGAACATTAAGGGAGGTATTTGATATGTTTTCTAATCCAAATGAAGGCTTTATTAAAACAAGAATCCCATTAAAAAATATATTTGATATGTATCCTGTCGCACGGTCGCAAGCTAGGCGATTATGTGAAGGATTCGATAAATTTAAAGAAGTCGAATTAGATTTTGATGGAATTGACGATATAGGTCAAGGTTTTGCCCATGAACTTTTTATAATATATCCCAAAAATCATCCAAATATAAAATTAATTCCATTAAATGTTTGTGATGAAGTGCAAACAATGATTAATCATGTTAAAAATTCATAACTAAATCATATAATTTTTAACTTTTTTAAAATGTATTTCCCTTTAGTCAAAGCGGATATTCGCAATTCGTTGCGTACTTGCTCAAACCATCTAGCTGCTATTGTAGCGCAAGTTCTCACCAACAACTTATGCCTCTGTGGCATTGAAGTGGGGGACTTCCTTAACGAGGTCAAAAAAACGGGGTTGTCATATTAAGACTAAATATACAAGATATTGTTTAATATATATTATAATTGACAATATCTTGTACTTGATTTTCTTAATACAACAACCCCGTCTTTTCCTCTACTTAAATTTCATATTCGGATACACTTTTTCTATCAAATCATCTTTATATAGTTCATCACAAAGCTGTTCCACATAATTTGCTGCCTCTTTTTCATTTTTTCTTGAGGTGTACCTTCCAATTGCCACACCTGAAACAAGTATATCAAGTGCCATACAGATAATAAAAGCCCATGTCACAACTTTACCTGCAACAACAGGAAACTTCTCTACGCTATTGCTCATAATAGGATAAATTAATTTTATCCATAAAATAGAAGCAACGCCCCAAAATACACAAAACAACAAATTTACTCTTCCATTGATATTGTATTTCATATGACTGTAATCCCAAAACACAGTACCAAATACGACCTCTGTAAATACACTGCAAGTATACTCATATACTCCACCAAGTAAAAAACCAGCAGAAAATATAAGAACAGGATTTTTCTTTCTAATTGGATATAATAAAGCAGATGCCAATGCACCGCCAAGTCCCCAGACAATACTAAATGTACCATAAATAAGACTACTTCGGCTCATCAATGTTTTTGTGGTAATCAACATAAAAACGGTCTCAATTAAATCTCCTAAAAATGCACTTACAAAAAATACCCACACCAATTTATCAAAACATAAACCATTTGCAAATACTCTGTCCTTTGCTTTGCCAAACCCCACTTTTTCACTTTTTTCTTGATGTTCCATCTCTGGAAATGCTTTATAAATACGTCTTGATACCATCTCAAATGTTTTTTTGCCGATACTTTTTTTTGCGTCCGTCAATCCTTTTGCCACATTTTTATAAACAACATGAACGCGGTGCCATTTTCTTACAGTAGCTATTGTAACAAGGACATCAATCGCAAATAAAAGTAAAAGAACAATTAATATTACCTGCATAATATTTTGGGGTATAAGACTATATAAGACACATAAAAAAGGGTGAAACAACCAAAAAGTAATTGCTGCTGCTGAACCTGTTGCAACAATACTAAGCAGACATGTATGACCAGATAAATTAAATTTATGATTGGAATAATCCCAAAAACGCTTGCCTGCAATCCATTTTAGAAGCGCGCCTGACGTATATTCCATAAAAAATGCTAAAAACAGACAGGTGATATACTGAAACATTGGGTGGGACGTCAAATCCTTTATATCTTGTATAATTATCACCATGCCAAACCCATAATGAATAGACAAAGGAGCATTTAAAAATCCTTTATTTACAAACTTCCCATGCTTAAACGCTGCAATAACAACATCTGCTATCCAGCCTAAGAAAGCGTATGTAAAAAAGAAAAAAACATATTGATTTAATGAAAAATACATATATTACTCTACTTTCTTTTCTTTTTGCCGATATGCCCAACATTTATTAATAATAAAATTGAGAGGAATGGAGATGAGCATATTAATAAACCAACCCATATTACTTGAAAATGTTTCTGGATTTCCAAGAAAACCAATGTGTATATTGGCAAAAAACTGGATAATATTTCCACAAAATTGCGCAATATCAATAACATCTGTCCACAACCACAATAGGATATTGTTTAAAAATAAACCTGTAAAAGCATAAGACATATAGGTCTTAAACAATGTTTGCCACCATACCCTATGCTTTTTTGTCTCATCTTCTTTAAATACAAATATATTTTGCCATAAATATGCGTTTAATACACTGATACCCCAACTTACAAGACTAGCTGCAAACCACTTTCCCGGAAACCATAATTCATTCATTAAAAAATATATGACGCCTGAAACAAGTGTATTCGAGATACCTACTAATCCAAATTTCAAAAACTGTATAAACAGTCCTATTATTCCTTTTGTTTCTAACTGTTTTTTGTGCTGTGTATTATTTTTTAGTTCCTTTTGTTGTATATTATCTTGATTTTCTTCTGCTTGTTTCATGTTTAAATTTTCCATAAACTATTATCTCCATATCGTGCTTTTTAAGCAGTCAAATACTCCTGCAAACATGATACCAAACGCATTGCTTACAGGAATAAATCAATATTGTACACAGCATCAACAATAATTTTTCTTGTCAATCGTTTATCTGCACATTTAACAACCTGTCTTGCCAAATTCAGCTATTGTTTGTCTGTACATTTCAGGTGTTCCCACATCAAAAACTTTGCCATTAAACACAAAGCCTCGTATTCCTGTACGTTCCCTTACCATATCCAACGCATCGGTAAGCTGTATCTCCCCTTTTGTCATAACATTATTGTCAATATTATATTCTAATGCTTCAAATACTTCTGGCGTCAATACATATTGTCCATAAGCGCAATAATATTGGTCTCCTTCTGACTTTGTCTTTACTTTAAGGCAATCCTTAGCATAGCTGACATCTGGTTTTTCTATCATAGATGTAACTTTTAAAATCGTTTCCTCTGCATTATCCCATTTTCCACATAAAATACCATAGCGTGATACCTCATTTAAAGGTACTGTCTGCATAGAAATCATAGTTTTTCCACACTCTTCATAAGCATCAATCAACTGTCTGCTGCAAGTTCTCTCCTCAAACGATTCATATATCATATCACCAAGTAAAAGCAATACAGGCTCATTATCTGCAAACGCTCTGCACTGATAGACTGCATGTCCAAACCCTTTCCTCTCTTTTTGATACACATACGTAATCTTTTTGCCAATCGCTAAAATCTTTTCTTCATAAGCTCGCTTTTCTTCAGACAATTTGCTTAGATGTTCTTGTGTCAAAGGACTAAAAAATTCATCATACTGACGCTGTTCTTCCTCGCCTATAACAATACATATTTCCTCTATTCCAGACGCCTCTAACTGCTCTAACAGATTCATAATAACAGGCTTTACAAATCCATCTCTATCAATAATAGGGAAAAACTCCTTTTTGATAGACCTTGTTTCTGGATAAAGCCTTGTGCCAAACCCCGCAACTGGAATAATAGCTTTTCTTATCTTTTTGCCCGGCTTTAATGTAAGTTTAAATCCATCCATATTGTATTGCTTCTTTAGATAATCCACCAACTGTTGTTGTGCATTTTCATCTCTTGCAATAAATTGGACAGAACCATCACCCTGTGAGCCAACACCTTTTTGTCCATACGTAAACGGATAAATATTTTCATCGGATAAAATCTGATGAAGAACTGGCGAACTAAGTTCTTTTGGTGAAGCTGGCGCAACCATCTTATCGAAGCGTTCCTGTGCCTCTAACATCAACTTGCCTACTTCCTTTGCATCACCTTCCTCAATTGCTTTCACAGCTCTTTCAACCAAACGTTCATTGTCAACACCTAATGCCTTTTGTACATTTTTTTCACATTCCGTCTCAGCAAATGGATAACATTTATTTAAGTCTGAAAGAATCTTTACAGTATCTTTTTTTCCATTTAATTCAGAAAATACCCAATATAATGGTTTTTTTACTCTAATTTTATCAACATATACCTCATTACCATCAAATGTCATATTGACAGGCATCACGCCAAACGCACAGGCTTGGTCAAGACGTCCGCATCTTGAAGGCGTCCTTTGCTCCCCATAAAACGCAATACTCATCTCTCCCATTGTATTAAGCTGAAGATCATACATTTCATTAAACGCTCTTGCAACAATCACACAGATAGCAGCACTTGAAGATAACCCGCTCTTTATAGGCAAGTCCATCTTATCTACATGAATCCTTAAGCCCTTTACCCTGTAATGGTCAAGAACATACGATGCAACACCTGCAACATAAGAAAAAAAGCCACCTTTTTGAGCGGTCTCTCTCAATTTTTTCACGTCCATCTCACACTCAAATGATTCATTTTTAAAGCTTGGCAGCTCACTTTCAACAATAAATAAATCCGATTCTGTGACAGTTGCATAAATTCCTTGCTCCACACCTGTGACAATCGCTTTTCCGGGTGTTATACTTGAATTCATCAATCTGTGAATACTAGCCCAGTCACTATGTTCTCCAAAAAGGCACAATCTACCCGGCACAAACAATTTTAATTCCTTACCCATATTTGTTTTCCCCCTCTATCGCTTCCATTTAAGCCATTGACTTGTAAACATAATCATTAATGCAAATACAACAATCAATACAAGAATTGCAATCTGTGCATTAGATGGCTTTTTGAATTTAAAATCCGTAATAAATAATACCCCTACAGCCAGCATTATAAATCGCAAAATAACAAAAAATACTTCTCTTGGAAAAGATGGACTTAATACATATATGATAGGTAATACCACAGCAATAGAAGTAATAGGCAGTCCCTGATAATATTTTCTATTATCATTTGTTTCTTTTTGTCGCATCTCTTCTTTTACATTAAAATATGCTAATCTTACAATACCTGCAATTCCATAGAAAAATAAAAAAATCAAACCGACAATATCTTTTCCTTTACCAATTCCTATACAATAACAAATTACAATTGGAAACACACCAAAACAAATCACATCACATAAAGAGTCAATCTGAATCCCAAATTTTTTCGCTTCCTCAGTTCTGTCCTTCTTTTTGCGGGCAACCTTTCCATCAAACATATCCAACAATCCAGATATAGCCAAGCATACTATTGCTGTATTAAAATGATTATTAATAGCGAAAGCCATACCAAAAAAAGATGTACATGCGCTTAAATATGTTAATACTACTGTATAATCCCAAATCCCTATCATATATTAAACCTCCCTATGTATCGCTTCCTGTTTTCATTCCAATTATTTTCATTTTATTCCTCTCTAAACTCAATCATCATTTGTCCCTAAGACATCTTCAATATTGCCTTTTACTAAATTTTCCTTATAAAATGTATTGTTTTGTGCCAACCTATCATTAAAATCGGACTTTCCAAAAATTTCTATATAAGTTGGCGTATTTGAAAAGATATTTGTTCCTACACCAAGCCTGTCTCCTTCAATACGAACGCCCATTGCCGCAAGTGTTGACGGATACATATCAAGTGTTGTATAAGTTTTTGTATATTTTTTATTCTCAACCTGTGCATTAATAAAAACACTGTATACTGTTCGGTCATAATTATCACAATCCGTAAAATAAGTTGGAGACATACTCATATGGTCTCCTGTTATGACTAATGTTGTATCTTCAAAAAATGGCTGCTGTTCAAACCATTCAACAAACTCTCCAATCTGTTTATCAATACAGCGATATGTTTTCTCATGATATTCTTCAATTTGTGGGTCGCATAATTCACATATATATGCTTCATCACTATGTGTATCAAGAGTAGAAGCCATAATATTAAATAATATACCATCATTATACTTTTCTGTTATCTCTTGTTTTAAAATCTCAAACATCTTTGCATCTTCATATCCCCAGTTTTTATGATAGCCTTCTGGCAAATATCCCTGCTCAATAGCCGCATTGATATCTAATATCTCATAATCACCATGCTGTGTAAGAAATAAACCTGCTCCAGCAAATGCTTTATCAGCTCCTGTTATATACTCATTATAATACCCTTGTTCTTTTAAAATCTCTCCAATTGAGTATGCACCTGAGAGAAATTGTGCATCTTCATTAAATTCCATACTATTTGTCACAAACAGCAATGGTATTCCCGCCATCTGAGACACCATAGCTCCCATTGTCCAGCCTCCGCCTTCAACAATATATCCTTGACCGCCTTTTTCATTTTCTACAGCAATATATTTATTTTGCAGCTGTGTACAGTATGGCAAATGATTTGGCTCTTTATTTCCGTTATCTTCTTTGGACTCTAATGTTTTTTCTAATGATTCCACACTCAAGTATATCAAATTACGCTTTTTTTCTGGAAACTCCAACTTAGCTGTTGCAGGGTCTACATAATATTCCTCATAAAAATTGCTGACTGTTAATGTATTTTGAATATATATATTTAAGCCTGTCCTATAATAACCCCACGTACAGGATACGCCAACTGTAAGAATACCAATCAGCAAGGCAACCGTTCTTAACCACATAAATGGAAACAAGGTAATTTTCATCTTTTTTGACGCCTTTTTTACTATTAATACAATATTTTTTCTATAAAAATTATTAGTTAAAAATATAATCAATACCATAATTGCCAATACAGGCAGCAGACTTTGTTTTATATAGCTTATAATATAGGTTGAGTCTGTTCCACTCATTGGTGAATTTATCAGATATAAAATGGAATATATGGTAATATTCCCATAGGTATCATATATCCATTTTACTGAAAATGCAAGAAGTAACCCTATAAATAATAAGATTAATCCAATAATATAAGGCCACTTTCTTCTTTTATTACGATTTAATTTTTCAATATAAGCTTTTTTATTCATAATCAATATCTCCAACAGCTAACTTAGTCTTATACACATTCACTTCATTAGCATCAATTTTAAATGGCTTTCGACAAAGCTCTTCATATTCTACAGATGTTCCTTTTGTTCTGGCATAAATCACTATTTCATAACTGCCTTCTTCCACATCAAAACTATACTCTTTTGAAGGCTCATAATCACAATACTTTTTATCTTCATAAATCATTTTATTATTATTGATATTGTTTACTATCACTCGAACTTCTGTTTTTGTATTTGGTCCGCCAATAACAATACTTTTAAATTTAAAATTATATTTATTTTTTTCTTTTGCATAATCAAAAGCATAGATTAAATCGTTTGTCACAACCTTTTTGACACTGGAATAATACTCCTGAAAATCCTTATAAAAATATTGATTTAAAATATCTGAATTGTTTGGTGCTTCTTTAATTACTTTTGCTAGTACAACTGAAAATTGTTCTGCAAGACGCCCTTTCATATGTCCGTCATAATCAACAAAATCTGCATTATCAAAATGAAGTACAGAATCTTTTACATAATTAAAATCATAATATTCAACCCCTTGTTCTTTACACAGCTTAACAAAATAATTATGGACAGTCTCATAATCGCCATAATTTAACGTAGCTGGTGTAATTGGCGAGGTAATACAGACCAATCGTATTCCTTTCTTTTTGCAAAATTGAACCATCTTTTTAAAATAGTGAACAGCCTCTTGTTCTAAATCATTTGTATCAAAACGAACTTTTTTAATTTTTCCTTTTCCTCCATTGGTGTCATCTCGGTAAAAATATCCCTTGCCGACATAACTGCCTCCTGCATCCTTATTATTTACTACACTAAGCTCATTATTCCAATATGCCTTGCTAGTTTTAAGCTTTACATTTTCTTTTAAGTTAATATTTCCATTAAAAAAATAATAAGCCCATCTTGTCAATCCAACACGAAAATCCTTCTCCAACAAATTGCAAGCAATATATTCTAACTTTATAGAAGAAAAATCCAACTGTTCATAGATAAAGGTTTCCCAATATTGATTTTGTATCAGCTTGTACCAATACTGATAATCAATATCAAAAATAATAGTTTTTGGATTATTTTTTCTGCAGCTTTCTTTTAACAAATAATATGAATCTTTTACTGTTTCGCTTGGTATGCTCATATTAATTGCATTACAATTTAACGCCTCATCAAGCTTATATGGATTAATTGCACTGCGCCCATGTGATGCTCCTAACACAACACAATCATAATTTTCTTTTTTATTATTCAGTTCTCCAAGTATATACCTTGCATAGCTTGGTGGCATAATAATAAATCGACATGTCTCATTTAAAATAATTAAAACAACTAAAAAAAGCACACTTCTTGCAATGATTTTAAAACTTTTTTTAAAATTGCGCATACATAAAGCCTCCCTGCGTTTCAGAAATTTTGCCTAAACAAGGTATCGCCAACACAAGTGCAATATATATAGCCCATCTTATAATTAATGGCTTTCTATCAATTGCTTCTCTTACATTAATTCCTTTTTCTTTTAATAGGCTTACAATAAACCATGCACTACAGCCTATTAAAAGTATAACGCTTCCCTTTATTCCCATTCCCAAGCTTTCTAACGAACCATCACTCAACGCGGAGAATGTAAAACCAGTAATGGAATTACGCATCATATAAAATGCTGCATGGACACTCACAGCTCTCTCAAAATACAGGCTTATGTAAAACAATAGAAATGTTCTAAATATCTTGATACATTTCCACACTTTTGTATTGGGGTTAATATGGGTAAGCTGAAACATTTTGGGATACAAGGGTTCTAAAAGGTTTGTCAGAGAAATCAAGAGACCATTATACATACCATAAGCAATATATTTCCACTCTGGACCATGCCAAACACCTACAATAAAGAAAATCAACAGGTTTGCAATACATATTGGAAGAATCCTTCCCACTGTATTCCCAAATAATTTCCTTGCAAATTTTCCAAATTTATTCATCATTTTGGATAGAGAAAACGGATAAAATATATAATCCTTCATCCATGTACCCAATGTGATATGCCATCTATGCCAAAAATCGGATATGGATACTGCAAACATAGGCTGACGAAAGTTTGCCTCTAACTTAATATCAAATAATTCAGCCGCACCCACAACAATATCCATAGCACCTGCAAAATCAGCATAAACTTGTATCGCATACATCAATACCCCATACATCATAGGAATACCAGAGTATAAATGGACATACTTAAAAGCACAATCCGCTACTGTTGCTGCTCGGTCAGCTAACACCATCTTCTTAAAAAAGCCCCAAGCAATTAATTGTGTGCCATGTTGTATTCTTATCCAATCAAATGAATGTTTTTCAAAAAACTGATGTGCCAATTTGTTATATCTGCCGATTGGACCTTGAAGTATCTGCGGAAAGAACGATACAAACAATGCAAATTTGAATAAATTTTTATCTGCTTCATATTTTCCCTGATAGACATCAATAATGTATCCCATTGCTTGAAATGTATAAAAAGAGATTCCCATAGGAAGAATAAAGTCAATTCTGTTTATCGTATTTTCAAGATGAAGAACCTCTTTTAAAATTACATTAAGATTATCAATAGCAAAGCCTGTGTATTTCAAAATAGCCCACACACCAAAATTTGCTATTAAAATCAGTATAAGCATATATCTTTTCTTCTTTTTTGTAACTTTTTTATACTCTTTTTTCTCATCAGAAGACATTTCCGACTTATGTTTAGAAAAATACTCATTTCTTTTTATATGAATATTGCTAAGTGCAATGCCTCCTAAAAAAGTAGTTATGGTTGTAAATATAATAAAAAAAACGGTTTTTATTCCAGAGCATAAATAAAAGAAATAGCTTATTATTAAAAGCCAAATCCACTGATATTTTTTAGGAATCAAATAATATACAAAAATTGAAACCGCTAAAAATACCAGAAACCCCAATGAAATAAATGACATCGTAAGCCTCCATATAACACAAAACCTTGTCCTACGTTTATAAATAACATGTTTTCTCTAAATCTCTTAACTGATTTAATACATTCTTTATGTTTCCTGTACTCTTTTTGTCACACACAAGAAGAGCATCCTTTGTATCTACTATAACAATATCACAAAGTCCAACCGTTGCAATCAATTTATCCTGACCTTCTATTATACAGTCTTTCGTGTCAACTGTAACGATATTACCATTTAGAACATTACCATTTGTATCGTTTTCCTTAATTCTGCCAACTGCAAGCCATGAACCAACGTCATCCCAGCCAAAATCGCCGGGTATGCTATAAATATTTTTAGCATGTTCCATAATACCATAATCGACAGATTCTGAACGAAATGCTTGAAATTCTCTATTTAATATTTCTGTATACCACTCCATGCCAATACTTTTTTGAATCGTACAAAGCCCCTTATAAATATCTGGCATAAGTTCTTTGTAATTATGAAGAATGGTTGATATTTTCCATACAAACATACCACTGTTCCAAAGATACTCACCAGACTCAAGGTATTCCTTTGCTAATTCTGCATTTGGTTTTTCTACAAACTTCTTTACTTCATTAGCAGACAATAAACAATTTTGCTTGTCATAATGAATATATCCATATCCCGTTTCAGGGTAATTTGGCTTAATTCCTATGGTGACAAGATTTTCGCCTTCTTCTGCCACATCACATGCCTTTTTTAACGTCTCAACAAATACCTCTTGATTTTTAATAAGATGGTCTGATGGCAGCACAATCATAATGGCATCATCATTATGAACATTGGCATGTATTGCTCCAAGTCCTATACATGGTGCTGTATTTTTTCCCACTGGCTCACAGAGGATATTTTCTTCTGGAATACCCGGTAACTGCTCTAATACCAGCTTTTTATATAATTGATTTGTTGCAACATACACATCTTTTATATCAACAATAGAGCTGATTCTCTCCACTGTCAACTGAATCATCGTTTTGCCGTCATCTGTGAGCGACAAAAACTGTTTTGGAAAATTCATTCTGCTCTTTGGCCAAAAGCGTTCACCTTTTCCTCCTGCCATAATAAGTGCTGTTTTTTTCATACTATCCTCATTTCTATTCTTCTACTCTTGTCTATAAACTACCAGTTTTCGTATTAAGAAATTCCATACAAACACAATACCTGTTGCCACAATTTTGCTTGCCGTTTTACCAATAACACTGTCAAATCCCATCACTGTAACAAAAATATACATTAAAAACATATTAAACAACAACCCGATAGCACTTACCAAAAAGACTGCAAACGCTTCTTTCCCAACATTATTTTTATAGGATTTACTATTTTTAAATGTAAAAGCTCTCCCAAGTATCCAGTTCGTTGTGGTAGAAAAGATAAATGCCAGTACTGTTGACAAAATATAATTTAATGTTATAACATTTGCAAACAGAAAAAACATAATCCATTCAACTACAGCAGCAATGCCTCCTACAAAAAAGTAGGATATAAATTGCTTTATATTATCCTTCATGCTATCTTTATCTTGAATGCTCCTTTTATTACTATGACTCAACTTTTGATTCTCCTCAGATATTTCCATTATTTTCTGTACCTTAATATACAATAAATAGCCCTGACACCATTTTTAAAGCCAATCTTTTTGCCCTCACTGTTTGTTCTTGGATAATATGAAATAGGAACCTCTTTAAATCGTATATTCATCTTTGCTATCTTTGCTGTTATTTCTGGTTCAAAACCAAAGCGTTTCTCACAAATATCAACGGATTGGATAATTTCACGCTTAAATGCCTTATAACAAGTCTCCATATCCGTACATTTAAGATGTGTAAACATATTTGACAGTCTTGTAAGAAATAAATTTGCCACTCTATTGGCAAAATACCCCTTCATTTTCGATTTTTTAAATCGTGAGCCATATACAACGTCTGCCTTGTTATCAAAAATAGGTTTTACCACTTTTGGGTACTCCATAGGGTCATACTCAAGGTCTGCATCTTGAATAATAACTACATCGCCTGTAGCCATCTTAAATCCAGTCTTTAATGCACCGCCTTTTCCTTGATTTTTCTTATGATAAACAATCTTGCTTACAAGCGGCTTTACATCGGTTTCTAAGACCTTTCTTGTCCCATCTTTGGAACAGTCATCTACAATAATAATTTCTTTATTAGGAATTGGCGACTCCAACACCTTATTGACAAGATTTAAAATACTCTTTTCTTCATTATAACAAGGTATAATAATTGACAATACTTTTGTATCCATATTACTCATAATCAATTTTCTCCTTATAATCATTTTTCATAATCAACTATATTATATAGTTCTTAACTCATTACTCACAAAAATAAACAGTTCCAAAACTTATGAATTTACTGCCACATATTTATGCCATGTGTCTGTTCCGCAATCATAATAATACACATTTAGTGTAATATTTGTTCCCTCAATCCAATCGGAAGCATATTTGTGAATCATGGCATCATCTGCATTTTCAAACTTCCAACCAATAGGGAATTGCCCTGAATAACCATTCAAATTTTTCAAATCATACTTTTCACAAATTTCCCATGCAAAATGCTGATAATCTATCCATGTATAACGTTCTCCATAATAGGTATGTCCTGATGGGTTTGTATCCACAATATACATTGCTTCACAGTCACTTGGCGGCGCACTCACTGTACTTAATTGTCGTTCTTCTTCTGTTATTGTCCATACAGACTGTATTCCATCTTTATTGAGATTGCTGTACCATATTAGTCCTGCTAACAACACTGGAACAACAATTTTATAAACAACTCTTAAATCATATTTCTTGCAAAAATAATATCCTTCTGTTGCAATAATGATTGCAATAGGAATGGTTAGAAAAAAATTATACCGCACTACTGCTCGGATAGCAGAAGCACCCGGAACAATTAAATATACAAACAACCACAAGGATGCTCCATTGGATTGAAGCAATAATAAAAAGGAAACAAAAACAGAATAGATAAGACTTACCCTAAAAATCATCTGCGTATTAGTATATTTTCTTTCTTTTTCTAATGCAGTATATTTTTGTTTTAAATAAGCTCTTCTAACATAGAAAAACAAAAATACTAAAAGTATGATAACAATAATAGAAAATCCTACCATCAATTCCCATACAAAATATCCATTTGTTTCCGCTCGACTATCTAGTTGGAGCTTTTCCATCAGCCATCCTAGCATACGATTACTTGTTGAGACATTAAAAAAGTCTATCAGCTCTGGGAGTTGGCTTATAATCTCACCATATGTTCGTTTGCCAAACATTTTACTAACTGGAAGGTACAACATAAAAAATGGTGTAGCAATAATAGCTGTATACACGACATAACAAAGAACTTCTTTATAACATTTTTTCACATAAGCCCACACAATTTTTATAATATTATTTTTATTCGCCAACGAAACAGCTAAATAGACAAGAGCAATTGTCACCATAAACAAGGCGGTAAAAAATGCTGTATACCAACTTGTATACATAATAAAAACATACGATGTTACTGTAAGAAAACCATAAATAATCCTCTTTTTTTTGTTGGAAAAATATTCAAAAAATGAATATAACATAATAATAAACAACGGAATTAAACTGATTGCAATAAGCTGTGTATGTCCAATTCTAATATAGTAAGCACTAGAATAAGAAAAGATAACAACACCTAACAATGCCCATAGGCTGCTTATTTTAAACTT
This sequence comes from uncultured Lachnospira sp., assembly GCA_910587485.1. Classification (GTDB taxonomy): domain Bacteria; phylum Bacillota; class Clostridia; order Lachnospirales; family Lachnospiraceae; genus Lachnospira. The sequence goes on along the minus strand of CAJUKN010000019.1, from coordinate 34,723 downwards.
TTTATTCAATAAATAATAAAATGAGTAGCTTCCAAATACATGAAACAAGATAAGTACAATCTTATTTGCAAGAAACATATTCATACCAAATGCTCTTAATATACTATAAGGAATAGCAAACCCCACCAACATATCTGTAAATGCTACGGTATTAGGCATAGGATAAAATATATTAACTACACTAAATGATTCTTGTCCACAAAATACATGATACCAATGCTCCACCAAAAGATTATTAAGTCTTGAATCATTTGTCTCACCTATTAACTTATCATTAAATAACACTTTTGCAAAAAATATATACTCTAAAAAAGCAATTGTTAGTAAGGCAAAAATTGTTAATATGATTTCTATTTTTTTATCTGAATTTTTTTGATTACTCATTGACAATCCTTTCTATAAATCCCCTATTCTTGCTCAACTGCAAACTCATAAACAATTTGCTATTCTATACATCAACTTGTTTGTTCAATTTTGTGAAATACTTTATTTTTTATGCAAATCATTCATATTCATTTCACAATATGAGATATAGTAAAATAATAGGAAAATAATGTCAACTTTTATATTGAATTTAACTTTTATATCGAACATTTTTTTTCTTTTTTATTGCAATTCGATATGCATCTTTACAGCCTGTCTTTTTTGCGGCATCCCGGCTTCTTATACCATCAAAATATTGTCTTAAATAATACATATAAAATAATTTTTTATTATAATTTTTATATAAAAATAACAATTTATTTCTATATACGTGATATGTGAAAAACGGCGACCATTCTGTACTGCTGCCTGTATGAATATGTCTTACAATCGATGTTGGACAAAACATAATCTTACCGCCTGCTGCCTTCATTCTATAAGATAGGTCTGTATCTTCATAATACATAAAAAATTGTTCGTCAAATCCTCCACAAGCAGCAAAATCCTTTTTTTTCATAATAATAGCTGCCCCGCAGCCATTGTTAATCTCATAAGGCTTACTATATTTTGGACTGTCTGCCTCACAAAATCCGATATCATATCCGTTATATACTTCATCAATTCCTGAACCTGCATTTTGAATTAATGTAATTTTAAGTTGTTCTACATCTTCACAATTTAATTCAATTTTAATATCACCATTCTTATCTGCCTTATATTCCTTTCCACCAACAAGAATACTATCTGTATCCTTATTCCATACTTTTGTATGGATACAAAAGGAATGTGCAGCTTTCTTATCAAGTAATGGCAGCTTTACCGTTGTATGCCCAAAACACACAAGCTCTTTTTCCTCACACAGACAGTTTGTTATAAATTTTCCATCTGCATAATAAATATGATCGTTAATCTCAATATCTCGGTCTAAGACAATCTTGTCCTTTGTCTGAAATGTAAGTTCAATATAATCATAAAAAAACAGTAATTTTGAGTTTGCCATCACACAATCTTTATTACTTTTAATAAAATGATACAGTTCTTCAAGCCACATTTTATCAACGGCTGTATCATTATTTAAAAAGACAATATATTCACCTTTTGCATGTTTCACCCCATAATTATTACCGCCTGCAAACCCTCTATTTGTATCAGAGCGCACAATATTAAGGTTCATTTTTGAATCATACTGTTTACTTTCAAGATATGCTATTGAATTATCAATTGAGGCATTATCTACTACGACAACTTCATACGAAAAATCACTGTGAACAAGACTTACTAATGAATCAAATAAATTATCAATATATTTTTTACTGTTGTAATTAATTACAATAACAGACACATCATATTTTGTACTCATCAAAAATTCTCCTATTCGCTTCATTGAATTTTTCTATGGAATAGTTTTTTGCAAAATCGACTGACCTTGAAGCAAACTGTTTTCTCAATGCATCATTTTCAATAAGCATCTTTGTCTTGCCAACACAATCTTCCTCTGTATCCCACCGAAAACCATTGACACCCTCACAAACGGTCTCTTTTTGTCCGCCTTTGTTAATTACTACTGGAACTGCACCATAACTCATTGCTTCAACCGTTGTGATACCAAAATGCTCCATCTTTTCTGGCTCTTTATCTTCATTGACCTGATACCCTGTGGCATGCCAAAATATCTTTGCCTTACTGTAAAGCTCCATCAATTTATCATGAGCGCAAAATAGATGAATAAATACATTATCCACTTTGTCAGCCTCTTTTTGCACTTTTGACAGATAGTGCTGGTCGTCTGGGTCATCCGAAACTGCACCGCACAGATGATATTCATAATCTTTAAATAGTTCTTGATGATTGACAAAAAAACGAACCATCTCAAGCTGCTTTTTGCTGTGAGCAGACACAAAAAAACGCCCTACACTCACAATAATATTTTCTTTTTTTTCTTCATCATATCGATTTTCAATATCTTTTTCACTAAATACAGGTGGATACACATAACGGTGGTTATGATTTTCTCCCCAATATTCATTTTGCCATTTGTTTGTAAATTGTGAGTTACTAATATATACATCATAGCTTCTATAATAAATCCAGTCCAGAAATGTTCCAAAAAGCTTATAGAATATATTTTTGTTAAGCTCCCATCGATATCTCAACGGCGGAAACATTACTTCATATATATTTTTTTTCGCCTTCCCCACATGTTTACTTAAAAACATAAAATTGATAAATACATCATATTCTTTTGTCGCCTTTTGAAGCATGGATTTACTTTTTAAATATGATTTACGGTCAACCATCTTTGGCAATTTTAAAATACGTATTGATGTATTTGTTAATTGTAGTCCAAACTGATTATTGAGGTCTTGAATGGTAACAAAATCATCTGCATATACATCAAATGCTTCATTATCACTAACCAAAATATCAATATCGACATTATAGTTATAATATTGTTCAATAAACTGACAAAGATACCCCATATGCTTCTCTCCACCACCTCTTGTAGAAACATATGGATTCAATACAGCCACTTTTTTTCTATCAGCCATCATCATTCTCCAATCTGTGGTTGAATTTTTCAACCTACTCTCTGTGGTTTTTTTTGCAGTATAATTTATATAATAAATTAATGGGTTTTTTCGATACAAAATAATGATAAAACAAATTTTCTTGTTTGCACTTAGAAATCTCTTGTTCCTTTTCTTTGATAACGTTTAGTAATTCTTGTTCTCTTTCATACACACTATGTTTCACATCTTCTAGTATACCTAAATCATCATCTCTGCAACTTGTAAGTTCCATCTCTATCACCAAGCTGTCATAAAAATCTTCTGGCAGCTTATAATGTATTTGAGAATCGTCAATATTAAATATATATTTATTATTTCTTGTGAATACAGCATTGCTTGAATCAAATTCTAATGTGCTTGTTTCGTCATTTCTTACCCCTTCAACTTTTTTCATATGAACAATACAAGGAAAATTAGCAGGGTCTATTCTTAATTTGCTGGCATCATGAATATCATTAATTTGAATGGTTATTGTCTTTTCATCAGAATGTATATACCATTTGCTATGCTCAACATATCCCTCACCCTTGTAATCCAAAAAAATTTGAACATACTGATAATCTGCATATTCAACAATGTAATCTTCATTTTTCGCTTTAGGATTTTTTGATACAACATATACAAACTGATAAAGTTCTCCATATTTTCTGGATTTTAAATATTCCTTAAATAACTCTGGCATATTCTCATACGAATTATCAAATTCATTAAGACCTACCTGTGTATACGTTCCAAATCTCTTTTCAATATACAAACCACATTCTTTCACAAATAGATCCAGAGAATCTTTCGTATAAAAATGTACATGTGTATTATCCATAATGCCTGTCGCTTTATATTCAAACTTGTTATTTATCATATCAATTATAACAGAGTTATGCGCAATATTTGGCACAGAAAGACAAATTTGTCCTGTTGGCTTTAACAGCTTTGCTGCTTCCTTGACAACATTTGCTGCTTCTGTGAGATGTTCTAAAACATCAGCAAACAATATATAATCAAACTGGATACCTGCAAACTTTTCAACCCACACATAATCCTGAATATCCCCAATAACATAATCTTTTGCTGACTGCGCTGCAATTTTGCCCGCTTCCTCGTCTAATTCAACAATATACATGTCACACTTTTTTTCTTCTTTTAAGTATCTTGTCAAACGTCCACTTGCTGGTCCAAATTCAAGAATCGTTGAGTTTGGTTCAATATTATCAATAAAAATCGTCATTGTATTATTAAAATCAAATTTTATCTCTGTTGCATACTTCATACGAAACCTTCCCTATTTGCCATTTATGCGGCAGTATCTCTATACCTTCTGCAATATAGCCCATCTTCACAAATATTTCTTTATATTTTGTTCGGTAATCGAAAGGAACGGAAGCTGTCTGGTCATATAATGCCACATCAAAATAATATCCGCCTCCCACAAGATTAAAGTTGTCATACTCTAATGTCACTTCATTATATCCCTTTTCCCATGGCACGTCCACTTTATCAAGCAATGTATTTAATCCGCATACATACAAATTATCCAATCTTAATAGAGCAATGCCAACTACTGGCTTCTTTATCGATGTATCATTGACATAATATTTGAGCGTCAGTTTAATATCTTCCCCATGCACAATATCAGTCGTTTCTTCTCCCTTACTGTTTACTACTGTAAGACTGACAACCTCTGCAATATCAACACTGCTTTCCATATCTCGTACTGCTTCATTATTGCCATTCTCTTTGCTCTCCATACCTTTATCTGTAACCTTATCACTTGTATTATCTTGTGAATCCAATGTCTTTAAATAATCAAGGTATTTGTCTGTAATCGTATCAACATCACCATCTGCTTCAAGTTGTCCTTCATTAATCCAGATTGCTCTTGTACAAAATCGTTTAATTGAATTGACATCATGGCTTACATACAAAATTGTAATTCCCTTTTCCTTAAATTCAAGAAACTTATCCATACATTTTAACTGAAAACGAATATCGCCAACTGCCAACGCCTCATCTACAATTAAAATATCTGGTTCAACATTAATGGCAACTGCAAATGCAAGACGAACAAACATACCACTTGAATAAGTCTTTACTGGCTGATTAATATATTTGCCAATATCCGCAAAACTTACGATATCATCAACTTTTTTATCCATCTCTTCTCTGCTGTATCCCATAATCGTTCCATTAAGATAGATATTTTCCATACCTGTATATTCACTATTAAAACCAGCACCAAGCTCCAACAATGCGGAAACCTTGCCATTAATTTTAAGCTGCCCTGTTGTTGGAGTTAATACTTCCGTTAAAATTTTAAGTAATGTTGATTTTCCTGAACCATTTTTACCAACAAAACCAACTGTTTCACCGGGCTTAATCTTAAAATTCAAATCATGTAACGCATAAAAATCGGTATGATAACTCTTTTTTATAGGGGACAATGCCTCTTTTAACCTATCAGAAGGCTTATTATATAATTTATATACTTTGCTAATACCATCTACTTCTATACTATAATCCATTATTCCCTCATTTCTGGCTATTTCATTTATATTACAGATATTAATAGCATATTAAATATTGTTTTACATCACATCTGCAAAATGTGGTTTCATTCTCTTAAATATAAATCTACCTATTAAAAATAATAAAATAACTACAACCCAAAAATACAATGTCATCATTGGATCTTCCCAAAAACCAACCTGTCTGATAAGAGCATCCCTATATCCTTCAACAATATAATACATTGGATTAAACTTTAAAATTGGTCTTAGAAATTCAGGATATTGCGATTCGGCAATCATAACAGGCACTACCCACATACCATATTGAAGAACAATGCCCACAATCTGAGCCATATCTCTAAAAAATACATTAATTGCAGAAGTAAAATAAACTAATGCTACCGAAAAACAAAATGTTCCAAATGTATAATACAGCATTTGCAGCGCATACGCAGTTGGCACCTTTCCATACAATACATATACAACAATCACCAAAACCATAAAGAACGCATGAACAAAAGCTGCTGACACAATTTTAATTAGAGGGATAATATCAATATTAAATTTCATTTTTTTTACGATATAACCATATTCTATCAGACAGTTTGTACTGTTATTCATAGCATCATTTAAGAAAAACCAAGGACACATACCTGCTATCAACCATAACAAATATGGAAAATCTGGCATTTCTGGCAAGGGTCTTGAACGAAATCCCTTCTCAAATATCATCCAATATATAGACACAATAACAATCGGCTGTGCAAATGCCCAAAATATTCCCAAATAAGAGCCAGCAAATTTATTCTTAAAATCATTAATTGCAAGTCTTCCTATCATTTTTCTATTATGAAATATATCTAATATGCTTTTCACTATCCATCTCCATCTTTAAAAATGTTTTAATTTTTCAAGTTATTCTATCAAAGTTTTCCAGTTAATACAAGAAATTTTACAACTCTGTTATCTTTTTTCGTCTGTCTGTACACTACATGTTTATGTACTAAGTATATTCTTGCTCTTATATTGTGTTTTGACAAAATCAACAACTTTGCAATTTTTCGCTCTCTTGTTCCTAGCTGTAATCCAAATGCCTTTAAAAACTCCTCTGTCTGCTCATACGTTTGTCCTCTTTTGCTAAATAATTGCTGCAATCTATAACGAAACAGTTTCCAGCCTGAATCAATATCCCCACAAACATTATTATCATGTTGTCTATATTTAATATAAGGCTTTTCATCATAATGTACTTTTCCCATTCCAACTGCCAAAAGATAAAGCCACCAATCGTGCATAATACATTTTTGGGGCGTATATAAAACAGCCTTCTGCCTTAAAGCATCATTAAAGACACAGGTACAGCCTGTACATATATTTTCAACAAGCGCACTTTGCCAAATAATCTTTGGATTAGAAATAACGCTAATTTCCCTAACATTTAAGTTTTTATCTGCAATTTCCTTTGCTCCACAATATAGTAATGGTATACTATTATCATTGAATTTATTTTCAAGACATAAAATTGCACGTTTTAATTTATCTGGATACCAATAATCGTCTTGGTCACACAACGCATAATAGTCACTGTCAGGCGCGCATTGGATTAATTCAAAAAAATTTCCAATAGTTTTAAGATTGATTCCCTTATTATCCAAAATTGTAATTCTTTTATCTTGTTCTTTGTATTTTTTTAATATATCTAGTGTATTATCGGTAGAACAATCATCCCTTACTAACAACTTCCAATTTTTATATGTCTGTGCAAGAATACTATCCAACTGTTGTGAAAGGTAGCTGCCGCCATTATAAGTTGCCATTAATATAACAACGCATTTATTATCCATAATTCTCCTATTCTGGTATTTAACCAAGATAAATGACTGCAAATTGTACTATTCAATAAAATAATCCAATCTTTGTACTATTGCAATGAATATCCATTGAGTTTGTGCTGTGGCAATCTAAATACATTGACTGCAATATACATAGGATAAAATAATATAAATTTTGCATTTTTAAGTTAAAGCAGATATCCTTGATGGGATTAAATACTTATCCAAATATAATAATATTTTTATAATATATAAATTTGTTATTTTATATATTAATCTTTCATGCGATTACTTAATTTTATATAATAATTTTCTAACTTTTTGCTCTGTTCTCTAATATCAAACCCTTGTTTTACAACGCTATCTGCACATGCTTTTCTACTATCAACTGTTCTTGTTTTCCTTATCTTTAGTAATTCCTGCACCCAATCTTTAATATCCTTTTGATTTGGTTGTGCTGTTGATTGCAAAACAGCATGTTTATTATCTATTCCTATAAATTTAACATTTTTAGTGATTTTCACTTCTCTTGTCACTTCTTTTGACACCACACAGCTTAATCCTGCTGCCTGCGCTTCAACACATACTACTGGAAGCCCCTCATACATTGAAGGCAGCACAAATGCATCCATTGCCTGCATATATTCATTAACATTGTCTTGTACTCCCTCAAATAAAACAGCAGCATTTAAGTGCAATGCACTTACTTTCTGTTTTATCTTATCCATTAACTCACCATCACCAATCAGTATTAATTTGCTGTCGCATACCTTTTGATGAAACCGCCAAAAAATATCAATCACATATTCATGGTTTTTTTGTGGTGCAAACCTTCCAACATGCCCCACAACAAACATATTTTCCACACCTAATTTTTTGCGCATACGATTTCTTACTTCTGGCTGAAATCGAAATTGATTGATATCAATTGCATTGTTGATAATCGTGACATGATTTGTTGTTCCATATAGATATGTTGCTGCTTTCTTTGAACATGCACAATAATTTGTAGCATATTTTAAACCATAACGATTCAATATAAAATTGCGTACTTTTTTCACTATGCCATCGGCTCCTCTAGCATTATGACTGTGTATGATTCTATTTTTTATCCCATATTTTTTTGCCAGCTTCATATAAATAAATGCCGTGTTGGACTCATGCCCATGTATTACATCATATTTTTGCGCATATTTTTTCATCACACCTTCTACTTTTTTGTAGAGTGTACCATCTAATATGGTTTTTCCTGACAATGGACCAACTTCATATATCTTTGAATGATTACGTTTGCAGTACTTTTTTACATCATCGGATACTGTATTGTATACCATAAAGTCAAAATTTACTTTATCATGGTCTATATATTTATAATAATTAAGCAGCATAGAGCTAACACCACTGTTCAACCCCATATCATCTATCACTTGTAATACACGCATATTTCCTCATTTCTGCGCTTTGTTGGCGCAACGTTTATACAATGTCAAACCCTATCTTATATATTCAATTCCTAGTATAACGGTCTCTATTTTATCATCAACCTTGTGGCTGATATGTTGATGCCACCTTTTTAATTAATTCTTTAATATCCTGTGTTTCATCATAAGCACATTCTTTCAACTCATTTAAATTATCAATAAAATGTTCTTTGTCAAACTCTATTGGCTTTCCTATATGAATCAACTTATTAGCTGTATCTTGCAGCCCCTCCTCTTTCATAAGCAACTCTTCATACAATTTTTCACCGGGACGTAATCCTGTGTATCGAATCTCCATATCAACACCTAATGTATATCCAGATAATCGAATTAAATTCTTTGCCAAATCATCAATTTTAACAGGTTCGCCCATATCTAAAATAAAGATTTCGCCGCCTTTTGCATATGCTCCTGCTTGCAATACCAATGAAACCGCCTCTGGAATGGTCATAAAATATCGTATAATATCAGGGTGTGTAACTGTCACTGGACCACCAGATTCAATCTGTTTTTTAAATAATGGAATAACTGAACCATTACTGCCAAGCACATTGCCAAATCGAACGGCAACAAAATCGGTCTTTGAGCGTTCATTATATGCCTGAATAATCATCTCACAAATACGCTTTGTTGCTCCCATAACATTGGTTGGATTGACTGCTTTATCGGTTGATATCATAACAAATTTTTTCACATGATACTTGTTTGCCACCTGTGCTAGATACCATGTGCCAACAACATTATTTTTAACAGCCTCATTAGGACTATCCTCCATCAATGGCACATGCTTATGCGCTGCTGCATGATACACAATATCTGGCTGATACTTTTTAAAAACAAAATCAAGACGCGACATATTTCTTACAGAACCAATCAACGTAACAACATTAACCGTCGGAAAATCTCTTTTCAATTCTTGTTGTATATCGTAAGCATTATTTTCATATATATCAAATATAATCAAGCATTTTGGCTGATGACTTGCAAGTTGTCGGCATAACTCAGAACCAATCGAACCGCCACCGCCTGTCACCATAATACATTTATTTTTGACATATCCCATAATCGACTCAATATCTACCTTGACAGGCTCTCTTCCAAGTAAGTCTAACACATCAACATTTCGGATATCATTGATACTGACTTCTCCGTCCACAAGCTGATATACACCGGGAAGAATTTTAAGATTACAAGGCGTCTCTTTACATATATTAAGTATCTTGTGCTTTGTGTCTACATCGGAGGAAGGAATGGCATATATAATCTCATCAATACCATAATATCTGGCACATTCCTTAATCTTATCCCTATTGCCAATAATCTTAACGCCTCTTATATATTTTCCGATTTTTTGAGGGTCGTCATCAATAATACATATCACCTTAGAATTATCAAGATACCTTGAATTGGATATCTCTCGCATCAAAATATTTGTCGCTTCCCCTGCACCAATAATCATAATTTTAACTTGTTCTGAAGTATGTCTGTATTCTTGAATAACTGTTCTAAGCATTCGATACATAAAACGACTTGCTCCCATTGCCATAATCAAAAATATTCCAGACATAAAATAACAAGAACGTGGGAGCATCCATTCCATAAATGCTGTAAGTGCAAGATGCATAAGCTCTGCCACAATACACGCTTCAACAATTTTGTACAGCTCTGCTATACTGGCATATTGCCAAAGACTGTGATACATTCTAAAAGACCAGAATATAACAAGTGTAATAATCGTAAATGGTATAACAGCCTTTTCGTAATTTCTAATATATTGTTCTTCAATGCTTGATATCTCAACATTAAATCTCATAATCAGTGACAAATACACTGCTCCATTAATAAGAAGAATATCTGTAATAATTAAAAATATTCTTCTGATAAGTAATTGCAGCTTGTCTTTCCTAGTTTCTTCCATTTTTATCCTCATTTCCGCGCTGCTCTTGCACAAAGAACTAAAAGCTCTTACAAGTTTTGACTATTCCCTTTTATGCTCAATTTTCACCCTTATTAAGCCTTTTTACCCACTTTGGCATTTTAACTAATCCCACTACTGTACCAATTCCATAACTAAAATGCAATAATAAAAATATGATTGGAAGCAAGAAATTGGTGACATTTCTTTTTTCTTTTGCTTTATATATTGATGTTGCTGTCATAACAAGAGCCAATGTTCCATATAAGCTCCACATCAATTTAGTAAGTTTGCAAATTATATTTTTAAATGAAGTTAATTTTGCTTTACCTGCAATAAAAAGCCCAATAATGGAAGAAAAAATCGCCATCACAAATGCAAATGGTACAAAATGATAGATAGACAAACATTTTGGACATACACCCGAAGTAAGACCTATCCAATATCCATTGCTAAATTTCTGTTTTAACATTTTCCCCAAACAGTTACGTACATGCTGATAGGAGATAATATCTGGATAAAATGCAAATTTGTATCCTGCCTGCCTCATTCGATAATGTATTTCATTATCTTCTGTTCTTACCAGATTTTCATTGTACTTGCCAACCTTATCAAAGACTTCTCTTTTATATGCTGCGTGAAACATTGAATGGACATATGTCTTGCCCGGATTATGCCTGTATGGAGCTATACTTGAACCAAACATCGAATTTTCAGCAAGCAGCAGTGTTTCGGAAAACGGTGCAGAATTATCTAATATACATGGTCTTTGCCCACCGACAATAGATTCACCTTCATTTAATGCTGCCACACATTTGCTTACAAAATCATATGGAATAGAACCATGTGCATCCACTTTGATAAAAACTTCACAACTATATGCGTCTAATGCAACATTCCAACCACATGGCTGTGTCTTCTTTGGATTATCAAGAACTTTAATATCAATAAAATCCTTCTTATTGTTTTTACGAAATTGATTCATTATCTGTTTTGTACAATCCTTTGATTTGCCATCCACTAAAATAATTTCCATCTGTTTATGTGGATAATCTTGATTCATAATGTCCTGCAACAAATTTCCTATATACTTCTCTTCATTAAAGGCAATTACACCTAAAGATACTGTCAACATTATTTCCCTTTCTGTACCTATTATACAAATATCGTTTTTCCTCCATTTTAAGGTTTTCTATAAAAACTTTAAAGGGGCTTTCGCACCAAGATAAAATACGTTTGCTTCATGCGACAGCCCCTATTGTGTGGTATTATTTATATTGATACTTATTTAATTCTAAAAGCTAAGGGCTATTATAACATAAATATTCCCATTTTCAAGCCCTCTCTATACATGCTTTATACTTTATCTTTGTTTTATAGCAGTTCATTATAATATATTCTTACAAACAATATCAATCAACAAATATAACGCTTTACAAGATATTCATTGCAAAATAAAAGTATAATTTATTATACAATTATGGTATAATCCTATTAAAAATTGATAAAATTTCTTGTAATCAAAAATATGCAGTGGTATGTGCTGTAACATTTATAAGGTTTGTGTCTGTGCTGTTTGCCACATTGTACAAAAACAGCGCAAAAATGGTGAAAAATGATGAATATTAAAACAGAACAGCAAAAAATACGCTATGAATATCGCAATGAGATAGAAAATATTATAAAGAAATATAATATTGACAGAAAAGCTTTCCATGAAGTAGATAAGCTTTATTATAAGAAGGTTCAACACAATATCTATTACACATTTTGCGACTATCAGAAATATCCAACGATACAATTTCCATATATGTGGACAAGACTGCGTGATAATCTTAAAAACTGCAAACAAATTAGAACTGATTGGAGTGATTGGAACCTATATATTGACAAAATCAATCAACTTATTCCCGACAAAAATCCATCAACACAATATTATATCATCATGGACGGCGATTGGGTATATGAGGGTACCATAACTGAAATCAAAAAAGTACTATACGAAATGCCTATTTTTATGGACGACTTTTACTTATCACCAAAAGACTACTCATGGCTTATTATACATTGTGAAGATGGAGCTTGTATGTTTCGGGTTTTTAAATGATATTTCAATAAAAAAAGCTGTTACAAAAAGAATTTTTAATACTAGATATCATTATGATTTATCCAATGTATCATAAACTCCTTGCTTTAGCTATGGGAGTGTCAACCCTCAATATATGACGACTCAAATCCTGTCTCAATATTTCCGTCAACGACAACTATATGTCCACAAAACATATTGTCATCATCATAGTAAGCTGTATAATCGCCATCTTCATCTACATGGATTGATTCTAAAGCAATACGCTCAGCAAATTGCTCTTGTGTTATCTCTGGCAAGTCTTCATCTAAATTATCCTGCCAGTCATTTGCATTATGTGTAAGTGCTTTGGCTGCAAATTGTCGCATATCCATATCTAATTTTTCTGCATTTTGAACCAACTGACGTGCTATGTTGATAGGCTCTTCCCAACTATCCTTATCTTCATCATCAACATCCATTGATATGCAAACATTTTCATTGTTTCCAAATTGAATTTCTGTACTCAATTCAAAGTATTGCTTATCTAAAGTAAGTGTCCCTAAAATATCATCTTCTACTGTGAGTGGTTCATTGTACTTTGCTAATATCTTTTCCAATTCTGGTGATTTCACATTACAATCAAGAATTTGTGTAACAAGCAAACGATTGCAATATCTGCTTGTTTGTTTCTCTTTTAATTCTCTTGCCTTAATTCGGTAAATCATATTGCCTTCAAATTTATTATGTTGACTTGCCCTCTCTTCATCATCTGAAACCAGCCAGCAAAGATATCCTCTATCTTCAAAAATTTTGTCCTCACATTCATATGCCAAAAAATCGGCATTCATCGTCCAACAGGTATCGCCTGCCGCCTTTCCTCCTGATACGCCGCTTATCATAGCAACAACAAACTCTTTCTCCTCCTCAGAAAAAAAAGAATAAAACGTTTTCTCGTTCATCAAATCAACCCTCCATTTTTTATAACTTTAATCGCTTTTGCCAAAAACTATCTAAACTCTTGTCAATAATTTCTTCTGCTTCTTTTTGAGTTAAATTATACTTTTTTATAATTTGTTCGTCTATCACTTGACAAAATTTATTTTTATTTTTTTCTTCTTTGCTCTTGTGAGCAATATCACAACAAATTTGACTATCACTATTCCTATCTAAAGAATTGGAAACATAATAAAAGTCATTTGTATTTTTAATGCCAAAATCCTTTAATACTTTTGATAGTTCTCTCAATGCCATATCCTTATTGATAATCCGCTGTATTCCCTCTTTTGAGCCTAAGCAAATCTGGGTTGTCCAATTCATAGATTCTTTTTGCATAACTTCCTCTAATTCATATATCATGGGCGGAATTTCTTTTTCAAACTGTATTAAACTGAGTCCATGATAACCCAAATCTGCCTGATAAAATGGCTGCATTGGATACTGTGTAAAAAAATTTAACACCTTTGAATGACATTCTTGAACGGAATCTGGCTGTATTATACCATATTCACCCATACGAGCAATTACTTCATATTCTATCCCTACAGGTATATCACTTTCCGCATGTCCATGATAGATATAAAGACTATTTTTTGCAAATTTATTTTTTTGATAATCATCATAAGCAGCTTGTGAATATATGCCATGCTTTATACAATGATTTTCAATTTCAGCCATCAATTCATTTTTTACATAAGAATTACTAAAACGCTTCCACAAAATTAATATTCCATACGTCATATTTAGCCTCCATGCTATGACTGATTTTTAGAAACAGCGGATAACTTAATAACTCTACTTTTAACAAGGCTATTATATAGCCTTTTATGCTTGGCAGTCTTTTGCACAATAACTTGTAGGTTAAAAATTTCACTTCAAAATAAGCAAATGATTTTGCAATAATTTGCCGCACTTTGGGCATGGGATTTTCTTAAAAATAGATGGTATTTTAGGATATTGATTTTTTGTTCCACTATAAAATGTTGAATCAGATTCCTCGATTGGCATAATAATATTGGCGCGTAACGGATAACCACATTCTCTGCACAGCCACAAACTACGATAATGAACAGGATAAAATGTCATTTCATTTTCATAACAGTTTAGTGGTATCCATGCAAATTTATCGATATAATATTCATGGTAAACAAATGCTAACAATAATTGATTGTCAACCGTTTTTGCTATACTGATAAACCGTTTTATACTATCAATTGAGGCAAATATAGATATAGATAATTTGTCCAACAATTTGGTATCCGCTAACATATCACCATAATATTTTGGTGAAATAATATAAGTATCCAACCCATTTATATTACATACTTTGATACAATACTTTGTCAAAAGCTTTGATATTTCTTTTGCATGACAAGATATTTGCAATTCGCTTTGTTGCTTGCTCATAAAAGAAACTCACCTTTCCAGCTATCTGAATATACATCTACATCAGGTATTGGAATATTAAATGTCTCACTTGCCCAAAGAAGAGCAGCACCTGTAAAATCTTCTATCTGAATATAACATTCTGAAAAAGAGATACTTTGCAGTCCAATCCATAAATAAAATCCCTCTTGTACTTCTTCTGATAAGGATTTGCTAATTAATCGAAGCCCCGCACAAAAATATTTTATTTCTTCATCATCTAAAAATTCGCTTTTAGGATATGGTAGCAGCATGGGTTTGAAATATATCTTTTCTGTTATTTTTATAGTTTTGTCTACTGGTCTATTGGATACTGTCTGATATCCTGCTTCAAGTATCACTCCCATTCGACCACCTTTATAAATGCTTCTCTTCCATATATATTCTGACATACAAACAGTCTTGTCCTTTCTTAAATCCTCTCTATTTTAAACTTTTTTAACATAATCTTCAAGTATTTTAAAATGCTTATTTATATAAATATATTTTCTATTTTTTAATTCTGCCTTTAAAAAAATTTATATCAACTTACCTATCTATATCAAAAACACTCTATTATATTTTTATGAACAATCGTTAATTTTTTTAACAAATAATTAAATACTGTTCAGTTGTAAAGCTTTTGACAAACTGATATGATGAATTAGTGCAAAATAACACACAATATATGATATAAATTGTACAATTTCTATGTATATAACAGGAGGAATGATTTATGCAGTTAGGAGAAGTAATCCGAAAATATCGAAAAATAAAAAATATGACACAAGAAGAAATGGCCACCAGACTTGGTATAACGGCACCTGCCGTCAATAAATGGGAGAATGGTAATTCTTTTCCTGATATCACCTTATTATTGCCTATTGCAAGATTGTTGGGTATTTCATTAGATACCTTGTTATCTTTTCAGGAAGAACTGACATCACAAGATATCAATAAAATTATCTTAGAAGCGGATGCCCTATTAAAAGAAAAACCTTACGAGCAAGCCTTTCAATGGGCTAAGAAAAAATTAGAAGAATATCCAAATTGTGAACAGCTTATTTGGCAAATAACAATAATATTTGAAGCTCAGCTTAAAATACAAGAAATTCCTGATTCACAAAAGTATGATACCTATTTTCACTCTTTATATGTTCAATTACTTCAAAGTAACAATGAAACTATCCGTAATCATACCGCTGACGCTCTATTTAACTTTTATATGCGAAAAAATCAATATAAAAAAGCAGAGGAATGTTTAGACTACTTTTCTAAACAAAATCCAGAAAGAAAAAGAAAACAAGCAGAAGTTTATAGTAAGACAAATCAAATTATCAAAGCTTATAAAACGTATGAGGAACTTTTGTTCTCATACTATAGAATGATAGATAGTACTCTTCATGGCATTTATATGTTGGCAATAAATGAAAAAAACATGAAAAAGGCACATATGCTTGCTGATAAACAAAAAGAATTTGCCAAATGCTTTGAAATGGGGAAATATTATGAAGTCTCAAGTCAACTTGAGATTGCCACCATTGAAAAAGATATTGATACGATAATTGCCACCATGAAAGAAATGCTTGCTTCTATAGAACAAATATGCAGCTTTTGCCAATCTCCTCTGTATGAACATATGAAATTTCAAGAAACAAGAACAGAATTTTTAAAAGAACTTAAACATAATTTATTGAAATGTTTTTGTGATGAGGAAAACTATGGATTTTTAAAAGAAGATAGACGCTGGCAAGAACTAATACATTATTAAAAATTTCCATTTTTACCCTTTTACCTTGAGGCTGTCGCGCTAAGCAAAACACATATAAGATACCATTATATCTATTCTTAAAATAGCTCTATCTTATACTCATTCTTTTAATGCTACAGCCCCAAGACATCATCATATATATTCTTTATTCCAATAATTTTTTATTTTATTGTTGATATAAGATTCAATATCTCCATCAACAAATTCAATTCCAACTGCCTATATTTTTTTATCAGCCACATACTATTCACGTTCTAAATATTAATTGACTAAATCAGAGACTATAAAAATTGTTCTAATTTCGTTATAAATGCCTGATAAAATTCCTTTTCCTTTTTAATCTGCTCCTGCACTTCCAATTTTCGCTGATTTATTGGTGCTAATGGGTTTTCCAAATTATAAAGTGCTTTTTTTGCTGCCTGCCATGCAGATTCTACAGAATCTCCCATAATATCCTGTGGATTGGGATTACCATTATGTGCATTAATAACTTGCTGCACCAACATTTGTGAAATATGACTTAACATTCCATTTTTCTTCATTCCCATTCCATTGGCACCAACTTCTTTAGCAGCTTCCTTCCATGCTGTTTTTACTTCCTCTGGCGCATTTGGTGCAATATTTTGCAACAATCTTTCCTCATAATCTATTGTATTTTCTGTCGCTTTTTTTGCAACAGTATCTAAAAATTGATTTTCTGGCACATTTTTTTCTGTACTTTTCATTGAATGTCTTGCTGACAGACAATATGTTGTGCCTACTTTGCCAATATCCATTTTTCACCTCATTTCTGTGCTGCTTTTGCACAAAGAACTAAAAATTCTTATTAATAATTTTTATTTTTTACTGGTTCTTCTGTCAGTCCGAACCATTTTGCTCCCTTATAATAAGTCCAAGCATACTTTTTATGTTCCTAATTATTAAAAAAATCAAAAAATATTATTTTTGAACTACTGCTGACGGCACAATATTTTTTTCATAAGCAACAAATATCTGTTCTTTTACTTTGCTGTTATGATAATATACTTTATCAGCTTCCTGTTCTTGTAATTTACGTTTCAATGCACTTTCTTCATTTAGTTGAGCATATTTTTTTCGTCTTTTCTCCTTTTCCTTTTGTTCTGCCTCAAACTGTTCTTGTTCTTCCTCTGTTGGTCCAACAATATTGCCGCCGCCACTCGCTGCCATACTGCGTGCAGAAATTTCTCCATTTTCCTCTAACACAATCAAATGAGAGCATATTCTACCTGCTGGTACTTTCGCTTCGTCCATAACAATCAAATTCTCTACCTTTGCCATTATTCTTTGTGCCAATATTGGATTATTTTTCATTTTTTCTTCTAATACTGGTGGTACTATAATAACATTTTTTCCAAGCGTTGAATCAAGCCTTGACTGTACGGACGAATCTGTCAATTTTGGCTGCGCTCCTTTTGCTTTCCAATCTAATACCGACTCATCAACTGTGTCATTAAAAAACTTTTCAAATGGAAAATCATATCTACCCCATAAGTACTCTGGCGACTTTGAGACGTCCATCACATGATAATATCCTCCCGGAAATCTTGTCTGCCACATTTCCTTTAGACTTCCTTCTGTTGTTTTTTCCTGTTTTGACGCCTTTTCTGCTGCTTTCAAAGCTGCCAATTCCAAAAAACTCATATGTTCACTTTTATCAGTCTTGGTATTTTGCTTGCGGGAATTGCCAAAAGAATACTCTGCCAATTTGCTTGTCACTCCAAAATCCATTTTTACTACTCCTTTCGTTTTATTTTTGGCAGCTTTAACATTTAATATTTATAAACCGCTGCCTATTTATTTTATCGGCAAAAGGTTTTATTTTTTATCTTATATGGCGCGAAATTCATATAAAATGCTCTTAATGGTTCTTATTATCTCTTGCTCGTTTCTACCTTTAAAAAATTTTTTCAACTATATTATAATATTACTATGAGGTTTTTAGCCTATTTTTCGTGTAATAAGTGAAAGAACAAAAAACTTCTTTCAGAAAGGAGAAAGGTTCATTTAAAACTTGGCTTTACACAATTGGTCGGAATAAAGCAATTGATTATTTAAGACATAACTCAAAACTACTGAAATTTCTATTGATGAATATGCAGAGCTTATCAGCGAAGAAAAGAGCCTTGAATTATCCTATATACAGGAAGAACGAAAAATCATTATTCATCAATCTTTGCGCAAACTAAAATTGGAATATCAACAAATATTATGGCTTATTTATTTTGAAGGTTTAAGTAACAAGGAAGCGGCTATTGTGATGAAAAAGAGTGTACACAATATTGAAACTTTGGTTTATCGCGCCCATAACGCCCTAAAATCACAACTCGATTATCTATGAAGAATTATAAAGAAATGGCAAATGATGTTATTCGTCGTATTGATGAATACGAAACTGCATATAAGCGTAAAAAAACAATAATTACCTATACAGCCACAGCTTTGTGTTGTATTTGTCTTGTTACTCTGCTTGGCTTTGGGTTATGGCAAAGTGGACGGCAAATTATATGGCGTTTCAGGTAATCCTGACCTGATATTTGTAAAACTTGATAATGGAGGCATGGTTATTTTAAGTGCCAACTATTCAGAGTATTATGGTTCAGTAGACAATTTCTGACAGAAAGAAAATATTTGATATAACAATTATCAAAATAAATCATCACTAAATTAAATGCTAAGGCTACTTTAAGTTTAACCTTATCAAGGAAGTCCCCCATTTCAATGCCACAAAGGCATAAATGGGGGACTTGTGTTGCGATAGTAGCTAGATGGTTAGAGCAAGCGGCACAGCGGATTGCGAATATCTGCTTTGACTGTATAATGAATAAAATATTACACTGCCTTCCAAATCAACTTAACAATATGTTGTATCTAATTTCCTTAATGCAACATTCCTCAATTAAGCAATTCTATATAACTATTTTATTTCAATATCTCTCTCAACAATTCCATCAATTTTGGTATATTGATAGGTTTTGCTATATGTCCATTCATACCTGCTGCAAATGCTGCCTTTCTATCCTCATCAAAAGCATTAGCAGTCATCGCAATAATAGGAATATTGGTAAATGCAGAATTATCCAATGCCCTTATTTGCCTTGTAGCCTCATAACCATCCATAATTGGCATCTGAATAGCCATTAAAATCAAATCATACTGCCCTGCTTTTGCTGTTTTTATCTTCTCTACTGCACTAGAGCCATCATCAGCTACATCCATAATAAATCCTGCTTCCTGCAAAATTTCTATAGCAATTTCTTGATTAATTTCATTATCCTCAACGAGAAGAATTTTCTTTCCCTCAAAGGAAACATTTTCTTCTAAAATCTCCGTTTTTGTACTTTGAATAACAAATGGTGATTCCAAAATTTCTCGAAGTTCAGACAAGAAAATTGGCTTTGAACAAAAGGCTGTAACGCCTGCATTCCTTGCTTCCTCTTCAATATCCGCCCAATCATAGGCAGTCAATATAATAATTGGTTTATCTTCTCCAATAATTCCACGAATACGTCTGACAACCTCAATACCATTCATATCTGGCATCAACCAATCTATAATATATGCTGCATACTCATCATTTTGCTCCTCTGCAAGTTTGACACGAAGTATGGCTTCTTTGCCTGAAGTCGTCCAGTCTGGTCGCATTCCAATAACAGAAAGCATTTGAGTAACGCTAGAACAAGTATTAAAATCATCATCTGCAACAAGCGCTCTAAGCCCCTTTAACTGTGGGACAACTTCTTGTATAACTGGACCCGAACAAGTCCTAAACTGTAACGATACAGTAAAGGTCGTTCCCTTTCCCTCTTCGCTGACAACAGAAATCTTACCATCCATCATATCCACAATATTCTTGGTAATTGCCATTCCAAGTCCTGTACCTTGTATTCCGCTAACTGTACTTGTTCGTTCTCGCTCAAATGGTTCAAAAACATGCTCTAAAAATTCTTTGCTCATTCCAATTCCAGTGTCTTTTACCTGAAATTCATAAGAAGCCCAACCCTCAGGTGCGTTTCCTTTTTGTAAGATACGTACACCCACAATACCACCGGGCTTTGTAAACTTCATTGCATTACTTAAAAGATTCAATAAAACCTGATTCAATCGAAGTTTATCACATAAAACATGTTCATTTACCACATCTGCTGTATCAATATAAAATTCTAATTGTTTTGAAGTAATATCTGCTTGCACAATGGTCTTTAAGTCGTGCATAACCTCTGGAAGTGAAGTTTCTTTTTCCTCAATCTTTACTTTTCCACTCTCAATACGGCTCATATCTAAGACATCATTAATTAAGCTAAGCAAATGATTACTTGATGTAGTAATTTTTGAAAGATAGTCTTGAACTTGCTCTATATTATCAATATGTGCTGCTGCAAGTGATGTAAATCCTATAATGGCATTCATAGGCGTTCTAATATCATGGGACATATTATTAAGAAAGGTCGTTTTTGCTCGATTGGCATGTTGTGCTGCTGCAAGTGCATCCTCAAGGTCCAACTTATGTTTTTCTAATTGTTCTTCCATTTTTTTCTCATCATCTATATCAACAAAAAGTCCAACAAAGGTAATTGGTGAACCATCTTCACGTCTGGACAATCTGCCAGCCGCATGAAACCATCTCCAACCAGCATGTTTTGTAAGAAGACGATATTCTACATCATACGTTTTCTCTCCCGTATAATCTCTTACTGTATCCCAATATTCTTTTGCAACTCCAGCTTTATCTTCTTCATGTAATAAGTCAAACCAAGATTCCAGCTTGTTTGGAAAATCCTCTTCATTCTTATATCCTACCATTTCTCGGAAGGCATCTGACCATGTACAAGACAGCATCTGCGCTTTTTCATCAAATTCCATACTCCAAAGCCCTGACCCCATTGCTGTATGTATATTTTCCATTGCTGCCTGCTCTCTCTCAATTTGTGCCAAAGCAGCTCTTATCTTATCTCCATCTGACTTTGCTTGTTCTAAAAGAATTTTTGAATGATTTTTAGACTGATGAATTAATGCTAAAAATACGATAATTATCACAAGTACTATAATAGCAATCTGAATAACACCTCGATACATCATATCAGAACTAATAGAACTAATATGGTCGCTAATAACATTATCTCGAATTAAAATAGTCAACATCCAATTTGTATTTTCTATTGGAATATAACAAAGAGTCTGATGTGAACCATGATAATTGAATGATATCTGTCCTAATTTACCATTTATAAAATCATTTTCCACCTGTTCATAACTAAATTCATTATCAATATTAGCCTCCATAAGTGATAAAAGAAGATTGTTTCCTGCTTTAAAATTCCCAAAATCGCCACCTGCTAAATCCTCACCATTGCGATGATATATACTACAATATGTTTCATTATAATTTGTCTGTAAAGTTAGGGAACTTAACATTTTATCAATACTAATTTGAATAAAACATATTTTTATCTGTGAGTCTTGAAATGCAATATTTTTTACTGGAACAGCAAGAATCACTTGTTTCTGGACGCCATAAAGATTAGCTACTCTAACTATAGGCTCTGTTAACTCTTCAGAAAGAAAATTATATTGGCTAAGCCCTGACGTTGTACTATGTTCTGTATAAACAATGCCATTTTCATCAATAAGTGCAAACTTATCCACACCATACAGTCTTTTAACTTTTCCAAGAAATGTACGCAATGTTTCTTGAGATTGTAAATCTGAATCTTCTAATACCTCAAGTGCATTATTTATGTAGGCAAAATTATTTTTTAATTCTTCAGAAACTACTTGAGCCCGTCGTCCAGCCAACTCCTCTAAATAAAATTCACTAACTTTATTTACTGCTTGATTGGTACTAACTCTTGCATTGTTTGACACCCAGATTGTTGTAATGAGAAGAATCGCTGCAATTATGCTTCCGCCTACTATACCATAAGTAATCGTCTGCTTTTTTTGTTTTTTATTTATATTATTTTGCTGTGATTGATTCATTTTCTGTTACCACCATTCTTAATCCATCTCACCATATAGTGTCCGAAGCATCTCTTTGGCACCATCTTGGTAAATAATCGTTGTTGTTTCTTCTGTTTTTTCAGGATAAGCTTCACCTGGCAAAAGTCCATCTGCAATCTTAATCGCTACTTGAACTGTATCAAAACCAATAGAATAACAATCCTGAACTCCTAAAGCATAAATAATGCCATCTCTAAGATACTGTAATGCCTCTTGGTCGTGGTCCATTCCAACAATTACAATTTCATCTTCTTTCTCTGCTTCAAGAACTGCTCTAGCAGCACCAACTGGATTACTCATGTTGCAGCAAACAATTCCTGCAATATCTTTATACCGCGCCAAAAATTCCTTTGTAAAATCGTAAGCCTTCTCCACAATATCCTCATCATATGCCATTTCTATAATTTCCATATTAGGATACTTTGCAATTACATGTTGTACGCCAAGCGCCCTATCCTCATGGCAAGGAGCGCCCTTTGTTCCCACTAAGACAACAATCTTTCCAGAATATCCAAGCTTTTTACACAAAGCCTCTGTAAGCTCAACACCATCTTCATAATTATGCGTATTACCCACATATGCAATTCGGTTGCACCCATCTTCCTTTGCCGCATCGGAGCTTGAAAAGGTCATTACTTTTTGCCCATCTTCTATTAATTCATTAATCACAGGCGTAACAACATCAACATCTGCCACATCTACTCCTATAACATCAAAGCCTTGTAAGGAGGCAGCAGACAGACGTTTAATTTGATTCTCAGCAGAGGCTGCATTTGGAGCAAGATATTCATAATCTATAATAATTCCTTTTTCTTCATATTGTTTTGCAGCATCCTCTATACCAAGTGCAACTGCATCCCACCAAGGATGAACTGTTTTATATGTAAAATAAAAATTATATTTTTTCTTTAAAGGTTTATATCCATCTAACTCATGGTTAAAATCAACTGCATGTGCAATATCTTCACTATTTTTATTACTTTCATCACTTGGAGCCTCCAAATTCGACTTATCTAACTCCCGTAAAGTTTGATTATCTACCTTATTGTCACAACCTGTCACCCCAAAACTCCATATACAAAAAGCAATGATATATACCATAAAAATAAATTTTTTAGTTTTTAATTTCTTTTTTTCTGTCTTATTTTTAAACATTTTTTTAAGCATGACTATACCCTCTCCTTTCTTAATTTGTGCTTTTTTATTATTTATGTTTGTTTAAGACTTACGCAAACACGTTCACTTTATATGCTCCAATGTGCTTATTTGTGCTGGTTCGCTTTATTTTTTCACACATCTTCAACATAATTTTTAATATTATATCATAAAGTTGATATAAATTTATAGTCAATTACAAACAAAATTCGTTTAAATAAACTCAAAATTAAAAAATAGCATGTAAATTAGCTTATAACCATTGTTACAAACTAATTTACTTACCATTTATTTTATCTTTTGTAGCAAGAAGTCTCGCTTCTAAAGTGGAGGGGAGATGAATTGCATCCTTCTTGTAATTTTCCTAAATCTCTGTTATACTAAGTATAATAATTAGTATATTAACAATTGGATATATTGGGTTGCATAGAGAAAACAAATATGCAAAAACCAAGCTTCCTTAAATGGTTAGGGAGTGATAGAGTAAATTCAAATTACTGTTCAATAAGATAAAAAAGGAGATTAGCATTTTGAAGAATAAAAAACTAAAAATTTATACAATAATTTTTGCTATACTTTGGACTATATTTTGTGCAATTGGTGTTTCAGGCAATTTTTCACATTATCAACTTAAGGATTGGATTTTCATCATTCCATTTGTTACAATTCCATATATAGTAATTGTTAGGTTATTATATAAAAAACCTGTCAACAATTCATTCTGTATTATAAATAAATCTCGAAAAAGTGATATACTGTTATCCATTATCATGTATTTTTTTCTTTTTACCTTTCCTCCTATAGGTATTCTTATTATGTGGATTGAAAAAAAGAATTTTACAATAAAAAAGAAAATTATTATCACAAGTACTGCAATGATATGGTTCTTTTTCTTATTATTTAATTCACACAATAATATAAAACCAGAAAACTCTTTAGCTACAAATAACGAACAACAATCAACAGAAATGTCTCAAGGTAATTCATTAGAAGAATTAGATAATAATAACATAAATGAAACTGCTACTAACTACCTTGAAACAGAAACACAACAAACAGAAACACAACAAGAAGATATCACTGATAAAAATGAAGAAAATCCTTCTGAAGAAACAGAATCACATATTTCTGTTACTAAATCTGCTAATATTTCTACATATGTTTTAAATACTTCGACTAAGAAATTTCATAAAAAAAGCTGTTCTGCTGTAAAAAGAATGAAAAAGAGTAATTATAGTGAATATAGTGGAACTTACGATGATGTAATTTCTATGGGATATTCTGCATGTAAAACATGCAAACCGCGTTAATTATCAAAAAGTCAGGAAAATAAGATGATTGTGATTGCATTTGATATTCTCGATTCAGTAACATTTTCTGGTAAAGTTTTTATAAAGAATATCGCAAATAAAAATTGCATATGCTACAATGCCAAGGAACCTCATATCCACAACTGGAGCGTGAATATGGCGTAAATCGGAGTACTATTAGTGTCTGGGTAAAGCAGCTTTCCCCTATCAGAATATCGGAAAATGAAATAGTCAAGTGGGTACAGAGGCATATGGCAGAACTGGGGCTATGCTGTGTTGTAGTAAAGAAATACAAACACCATGCCAATCATGGCACCATTCCAGATGGTAAGGTGAATATCCTAAAGCGTGATTTTGGAACGAAGACCATCAATCAAAAATGGTGTACAGACATTACTTACATTCATGTGCAGGAAGAAGGATTTTTATATTCTCTTTCTGCCTTGATGCTGTAAATAGAGTCAAAAAATCGGGATTGTTATTCATAATATGGATATTTTTGTTCACCCACATATTCATATCCAACATCAAATATTGCTGAATTTATTTCTGCCCCTGTACCTACTTGAAATATTGCCATTTTTTCAGCTTCAATTGACAAAACTTCCTTATCCTCTCCATTTTCATCATACCATTCGCTATAGAAAATATATTTTTTAAATTTGTTTTCACCAGAAATAACTTTAAATCCACTTATATCGCCATATACCGAATGTGACGATATTATTATATCTACATTATCGAAAATAAATATTAATTTTCTTGAATCCCACGTTTGAAAGGATACTTTTACTTGGTCAACTCCTATCAATATACTTTCTATATGTCCGTCTTCGGCAGGAAAACTATCCTTTTTTTCTATCTCCATGAACTTCACCCCTTCTTTCAAATGACTCAGACAACATGGAATTTAACCCATCAAGTATTTTCTCATATATAGTTACCAATTCAGATAATCCATTCCCCTTAAAAAGCGAAACAACTGAAAAAATTTGATTAAACAATTCTTCTCTTGTAATATTTCTTCTATAATTCTCATCTTCATAAAAATCATTTTCAACCCATTCGTACCACTCATATGGAGTATTGTTAAAGTCTATGCCCCATTCATATACCTCTAAAGGTCCAAAAGATACTTTTTTAATTATAACAATATCACCATTTTGTTTTGGAACTAAATCAGGTATTGTATAACACCAATGCCCAATAAAAACTGATTTGTTTTTCATTGTATCCCCTTAAAAACTGATTTGTTGAATTGTTCAATATCATAATCTTACCACAAACTCACACACAATTCCATTATTTTGTTTAAGCTTCTTTTGCCAATCTTCAATTAATTCTCCATCTATGCACATTGAAACACTTGCCCAGCCAAAGGCAAGCATTTTTTCATCGTATCGCCTTTCCTTAAAAATAGGTATAAAAAAAGAGTCTTTTTAAGACGCTTCTTCAAAGTATAGACATTGTGCATTTTCATGCGCCCATATTTCATTTGGTACACCTGTATGTTTTTCATGTTCTGGATATATTTCACAATGATATTTTGCCTTTCCTTTTTATTTCTTACATTTTATGCAAATGGAATTTCTCCAACGTATTATTCCATCACACATCATTGAAACCATTTCAGCATAACTAAGTGGTCCAAACAATCTTTTTTCTTCTAATGGCGGATTACTTTCAAGAAATTTACCAATCCACTTGCCAATTTCAAGCCATTCATCATCACTTATACTTCTATTAAATTTCTTCCTTCCTCCGCTTAGTTTTGCTTTGTTGTTTATTTTGTTGTTGACTCTCGTTCTGAAACTCCCATTCAAGGTTCTTTTTGTTGTAACTGATTATCTCCTCATAAGCTAATTCTATGGCAATCTTGGTCTGCTCTTTGCCGATACTGTCATACTTGGCTTGTAAAGACTGTATCTCGGCTTTCCACTGTTTCGACGTTATCTTTTCTCCATTCTGTAAAAGGCTCTGCATATACTCCTTTAATTCAGGGTATTTCGATAAGCTGTCCTTATGCTCCTTATCGTATTTCATTTTCGCAAACCCTTTTAGTGACTGGCTCTCCTTATAGGTAGCTTGGATTGACGCAAAGAGTGCATATATTTTTGACAGTTCCCAATGAACGCCTATTCCCCTAAGGAGAAAAATACCCGTCAATGATATACCGCAATCTAAACTCCTAACAATTAACAGAAGAAAATCAGTTACCAGCACCGAAACCAATCAATCAAATCAATCCATATCACATGAGGGCAAAGGGAAATTAAGCAAAATCTAATGGAATTGGGTGTGCGGTTGTGATAAAATAACAGAGTTGAACAATTCAACAAATCAAGACTTATAGGATGTTTAGAAATGAGCAATATAAAAGAGTACATAGAATTTATACCAAAGAATGAAACTCCAGCAGCGATGCCCAAAGGTATTTCTGTGAAATACTATGTCTGCTGGTCGGATGAAGCGAAAGAAATCACCCCAGACAACTGCCAGAAAATTCTGAAAAATCTTAGGGACGGTCGGTGGAAGAACATCTACCTCACCAATAACCCAGATTTGGAAGTGGATATCATGGAGTTGGAGAGTGGCGATGGGTTGTTTGCTTTGCAGTATATAAGAGACAACACTGGCATGGTGGGTGAGCGGGCAGCATGGTTTTCTACCTATGACCCAGAGTATTTGGATTCAGACGAAGAAACAGATATTGAATGTTTTGATGGACAGTCCATCATTTGCCGAAAGTACACTACGGCAGATAAAGATGCCATGATAACTGCCATTGAATATTTCATCCGCACCGGAAAACTGTGGAACGGTATCCCATGGAGGAAGGCAGCTTTGCTGCCAATCCTGCCGATTTCAGCGTCAGGCAATATACCCAGTACGAAGTGACGCAGACATCACTTTTCTGGGCAATGGTCGACACCCAATACAACTTTTTCATAAAAGTTTCGACTGTCGGCTTTTACCTGCCCTTACGTATAGCTACATTTTTGCTCACTGTTTACAAAAAAATACTGGCTCTTTCTTTATACAATTACTCTGCCTTTATAATCATAATTGATGTATCATTTATAACCATATAAAAAATCTTTTCTTCTTCATCAAAGCAATACCGATAAACAGAATCTGCTGCTCCATAAAGACTCATATTTTTTCCCATTGCAGATAAATCAATTTTTTTCTTGGACAACTGCTCTCTTACTTCCTCCTCATTTGAATATTCTTCCTTATAAAATTCCCATCCATTTTTATTTAACACATTTTGTGCTGTTTTATACTCTACTCCAGCAAGAGCATCCAATAACACACACATCAAATATTCAGATAACGTATGTGCAAATAACTTCCAATCTTTTAATTCATCTGCCTCATGCAGCATATAAACAGGTGGATTTTCCAGCACCAATTCCTTTTCCTTTATACCAAAGAATACAACTCCCGCCGCATAATCGCTGCCAATCTGTAAATAGTTTTCCACTAATTCTGACCACTGTTCTTTTGAAATCTTCGAATATGGATAAAAATCATTTTCTTTGCAAAACTCAGGATCATCAAAATCTCCCCTACAATCTTCAATCCCTTCCTCAATATATTCATAGGAAAAATAAGGAGGAGCATCGCTATTTACCCAAACATCTGCAGTAGATAATAATTTTTCATTTCTTACTAAACTTAAAAAATCAAATAATAATTGGGGGAGTTTTAGATGATTATTCTTTTCAAATAATTCTAATTCTTCTTTTGCTATGGGTTCTGTATACCCAAATAATTTTACAACTTCTACAGGTGTTAGATTATACTTTATAGCCATACTCTCATTACCTCCATTTTATCTAAATGCTTTCTTTTTGTTTATTGAACATAACTTTCCTTAAATCTCGATTATTCCCCCTACCCAACTGCTCAATAAATAACATTTATCTTTTTGTCAACCATAAAAATTTTATCACATAAGTCTTTAAACGTCATCCTTATTTTTCGTAAATGTGTACTTTTTTCTGTTCTATGCTTGCCGCTTTGTATCACGCATCTTCTCCAAGTTCTTTTGTGTGCAGGCGTAATTCCCTCTAAATTGTCCATTCAAGAACAATCCAAAAATTTTCCCTCTTTAAATTGCCATTCTACCCTTTATTTGCTTTTGCCAGTGCGCTTTTTGTAACGGACTGACATTTTCATGCAGACTTGGCAGGCTCTTGTTTATCATTCATCACCCACTCTATTGCTTGCAGTATCTTTTCAGATGGTCATTTAATTGTCAATGTTCATTTTCGTAAAACCATTATCACACATAAAATCCCTTCCTCCCGTATTTCCTGAAATATGGAAATCTGGCATTAAAATATCAATTTTCCATAATACGGGAAATTCAATTTTGGTTTCCATTTTATTTCAAATGCATATTTTGCTAACTTCTGCAACACCTAAATATTGGTGTTGGCTCTGATGCATTTGGACATCCTAAATGACATGGTGTCATAAAACATACATTGCCCATTAATTTTTTCCTTCACATTCTAAAATTTCCACTTGATTTATTGATTAAAAAATGCTGCAATGCGGTTGCTGTACTGAGTGTCTTTGCATGTTATATGCGAGGCACTCTTTTCCATATCATCACATTTCTTACATAAATCCATTGTTGATTTTGAAAATGCAAGACTTCACACATATTCTTCTGTTAGCTTTACAAGATACCAACGCTGCATAACAGCTACTTTGTGTTCCTGTTTACATATGTAATCTTGCTTATCTTTGGCATACTTAAAAACTTCTATAAATTGCTTGTCTGTAATCATTCTTTCTAACCGTTCCTCTACTTCTGTTTTTATTTTTTCATCAATAAATCCTACAACCTTACCATTACAAATACTGGTATATTGACCTTTCATGTCAATCATATCCAAAAAATCATTCATTGTTATTACATTTACATTCATTCCAATTCCCCTTTCTGGTTAATTTCTACTTTATTATCATATTGAAAAAATAACTGTCCTGTCTTTGCATTTATACTTATGAACTTAGAAAAAATAGCTTGTTTGCTGTCATCTTCATTTTCACAATCACATAGCTCATTAGGGTCTAAGTGTGCTTGACATTTAGGACAAATGCTGTAATATGCCATTTTACTGCTCCTATTCTTCAATTACGTTTCTATCCCCTCTATCTCTGCAAACCATTTTGCATTGATAAAATATGTCCAACGGTTTGCAGAAGTCTTAATTGTATATCCCCAAGGAAACACTCCCTGCTGTAACCCTTTACGCACTGTAGTGTGGGTCATACCAAGTATTTTTGCAGCCACCATTACATCAAGACGTTGGATACCTTTATCAAGTGCTTGTTTGGAAAATGCAATCACTTGTTTATCTTCTTTGCTGAAATAATCAGGGGCAAGACCAAGTGATATTGCAATATGCTTTTGTCTTTCCTCTGTTGGTATATTTATACCTGATAAATATTGACTGATTGAATTTTTGCAAATGCCAGTCATACCAACAACCTGTGACTGACTAATTTCTAACTGCTTCATAGCTGCTTTTAACTGTTCACTGAACTTCATCTTTTACTACCTCTCCACTTTTCCACTAGTTTCTTATATCTACCTTTTTCTATTTGTTATCACTTGCTAATAAACTTTCCAAGCTGCAATTTAATATTTTCGCAATTTCTGCTCCAAGCTGGAGGGAGGGATTTTTCGTCCCTCGCTCTATCTGACACAGCATTGCTTGTGTCACTCCTGCTTGTTTTGCTACATATGCTTGTGTCACTCCCATTTACTCTCTTGTATGGCGTATATTTTCTCCTACACTCACTTTTTCCACCTCCTCAAAATTGTAACTATTAGCACAATATCTACTAAAATTGTGAGTACCTCTGTTAAAATACTAAGCTGTTCCACTATAAAGCCTCCTTTCCTTATTGATAATTTATATTGACAATGAGCAAGAAAAAAGTTATCTTTGTGTTGGGGAGTTTTCCCTCCCCAACCCTTGAATCTTAGCTTGTTAAATCTTTTATGATACTGATTAACGCTGCTATGATTCGTAAGATTACTGCGATGTAGGCAAGTGTTTTGAGCTTTTTGTCTTCATCGCTTTTTTTCTTGTTACTCATTGGCTTTACCTCCTTTTTGTGATATAGTTAAGGTGATTTCTTAACTTGGTTATATTGTATTACGCAAATTTCCGTAAACCAACGGTTTTTACGTATTTTTCCGTATTTAAGCATTATGTATAAAATAATGGAGGTATTATTATGCAAAACGCTCAAATTTCTACAATTATAAAAACATTATGTAAATTCAAAGGTATTACCATCTCTACTCTACTTTCAGATTGCAATTTAACCAAAAGCTTTATATATGATTTAGAAAAACGTGCAACATCTCCTTCTTGTGATAAAATATCCCGCATAGCTGACTACTTCAACTGTTCCGTTGATTATCTTCTTGGCAGAACAGACAATCCAGAGGTAAACAAATGAAAATTGGTACTATTACCTCAAATATCCAAAACCTTTTGCAACTTCCTACAATTTGCACAAAAAGGAGTTTAAAATTTATGTATAATTTACAAGAAATAGCTAAGCGTATAAAATCAAAAGCAAAAACAAATGGTACAAATCTAAAAACCATGTTTTCTGATTGCGAATTGGGTATCAATACAATTTCTCAAATGTCAAAAGGAAATGATATACTTTCTAAAAACCTCGCCCGTATCGCTGACTACCTTGACTGTTCTGTTGATTACTTGCTTGGCAGAACAGACAATCCAAACATAAACCGTTAATACTTTTAGACTATAATGTAAAAATTCTTAACAAGGAGGCTAATGTTATGTCAACGCAACAAATACTTGAACATTTAATTTCCAATGCACCAGAAGACAAATTAAATATAATCCTTGCTTTTACAAAGTTTGTTTTACTTGAAGATACAGATATTAACAACTCATTTTTAAGTGAAACCAGCTTAGCAAAAGACTGGTTGAGCAAAGAGGAGAATGCCGCATGGGAAAATTTATAAAAGGGGATGTTGTAGTAATTCCATTTCCATTTACAGATTTAAGTTCTTCAAAAAAACGCCCTGCTGTTGTTCTAGCTGATATAAAAGGTAATGATTATTTTATGTTACAGATTACTTCACAAAACATAAAAGACAACTATGCTATACCACTTTTAACAACCGACTTTCAATCTGGCTCACTTCAAAAAAACAGTAACATACGTCCTAATAAAATTTTCACTTTAGATGAAACTCTTATTATATACAAAATTGGACATCTAACCCAATCAAAAATAGACGAATGTGTCAAAAAAGTATAGAATTAGAAAATATGAAGACAGAACTACAAAATATACAAACAGAATTATCAAATACACAAAAAGAATATGCTGATTACAAAAAAGAAATTGTCGAGAATGAAATGGCAAAATCGGGAGCTAAAGGATGGGCAGTTACTGCTTTTGGTGAACATGCTCAAGCAATAGTACATAACAATGATTTATATGTTAATATACCAACAGGCTATACTATTTCAGAAAAATCAATAAACGACTTATGGAATGCCATACTTTCAGGAGTTCGTTTATATAGTGTTTATTATCTAACAAATCCTGAACAATTACCCTATGATTGCATAACAATAATAGCTCAAGATGAAGAAACTGGTCTTGATATATTATCAGCCCAATTTTTAAAAAATTCTGATAATACTTTTACTCAAAATACAATAATGATAAGTATAAACGAATTTGACACCATTATATCTAGTTTAAAATAATATACTCATGAACCACCAAATATAGGAGAAAATATGGAAGAATACAAGCAATTATATGAATTATATCAGTCAAAAACGGACTCTGAACTGGAAAATATAATTAATTCTAATGAGTACACACCAATAGCTATTAAAGTTGCTTCTGATATTTTAAAGTATGGAAGAATTGGATATGAAGAAATTATTAACCTGCAAGATGGTACTATTGTGTTACCTGAAGAAAACTTAAATAAACAAAAGGAATCATTCAATTTAATTTCATCTTCTATAACATTAAAAATTTTATTAACATTATTTATTTTCATTCCAGCATGTGTAATATTAATACTTGCTTTTTGTGATTTATTAACCTCCAAAGAAACTAATATAAGTTCAAATATTGAAACAACTCAAAATCAAACAAAAACTGAATCTTTAACACAACATCAAAAAACAACTAGGCAAAACACTACTACTCAAACACAAAGAACTACTAATGCCCCTGCTCCTACTGTTGAACATCGTACTGGAGAAAACATTGTAGGTATTAGTGATAAAATTTTATCTGGAATAAACTTTTCTGTAAATAAAGTTCGGAATGATGTAACAGGAAATTGGAGAATCTCAATAATTGCTGAAAACATAGATATAGAATATTACGCATTAGATTATGTAGAACGTTACCTACACAATAAATCACAAGTTCATGCTATTGTCAATTTTACAAGAAATACTACAACTAGCATTAAAAAATATGGAAATATTATTTATGCAGATATTTATGATTATGTAAAAGGGGAAGAACATGATGCAAATCTTCTTTTTACAGGTACTCTTTTGCAACAATACTTTGTATATATAGATAATGGTGACATAGAAAAAATTTATTAGATAAAATTCATTAACATTAATAAGAAGCACTCAACTTACCAATACACCTTAAAAAAACAATGTAATACATTACTTTTAAGACAAAATATTTTCTTTTTTAACAAACATTTTTATTGACAATGAAAATAATGTCTTATACAATATGGTAAAAGTAATATTACACTTTAAATATTTATTTAGATATATCACCAATTTTTTTCATACTTTTTAAATAAAAATATAAATTTAATTAAGAAAGACTCTATTGCATTTTTTTCATAAGGTATCCATATGTTTTTATATTTTTGGTATGGCGACCTGAGTTACATATTTCTTATGTTAAAAATTGGTATATATACAAAATCACTCCCTATTAATTTTATATTAATTAGGGAGTGATGGAGTAAATAAAAGACTTCTACATTAACAAAAATTATTTACATATGCAAAACCTTGGTACAGATGATTATATCATATTTGAAGATGCTGGATATTCTGTAAAAACACCATCTGCTCAAAATTTTAAGTTTATCTTGTGTATTATAAGATGCTTTAAAAGAACAATTAAATATTAGATAAACAATCAGGACCACCAGCTTAGCTGGTGGTTTGCTCTGCGGCTATAAGCCTGTGA
>CAJUKN010000018.1 GCA_910587485.1 uncultured Lachnospira sp. | reverse complement strand
TCAGTTGTCAAAACCCAACTCTCAATCTATTTGATATGAATCCGAGAGGCTATATTATTTTAGATTCTGTAACAGGCATTATTCCTGCACTTAGTTTTCTTCAGCCAGTTTTTAGTTTTCTCGGTGAACCTTTTGTTGCACTGTTAATAGCAACCGTTGTAGCTATGCTTGTACTTGGCATTAAACATGGATATACCACTGTAGAACTTGAAAAAGTTATGACAAAATCATTAGAACCAACTGGTTTAATTTTATTAGTTACAGCATGTGGCGGTGTACTTCGATATGTATTACAATATTCTGGTCTTGGTGATTTAATTGGAAATGCTGTATCTTCTATGTCTCTTCCTATTGTTGTTCTTGCTTTTATTGTGGCTGCACTGGTACGTATTTGTGTAGGTTCTTCTACTGTGGCAATGACAATGGCAGCTGGGATTATTGCGGCAATTCCGGGAATTTCAGAGTTATCACCACTATACCTTGCATGTACAACAGCCGCTATTGCAGGAGGCGCAACCGTTTGTTCACAATTTAACGATTCTGGTTTTTGGCTTGTAAAATCCCTTGTGGGTATGGACGAAAAAACAACGCTAAAAACATGGACTATTATGGAAACACTAGTAGGTGGGACTGGTTTTTTGGTAGCATTAATTATATCATTTTTTGCTTAAACTTATGTTAAGCAGATATTTACAATCTGCTGTGCTGTTTGCTTAAACCATCGAACTGCTATCACAACACAAGTTCTCACCCCTCCGCTTATATCTATATGATATTGAAGCGGAGGACTTCCTTAATAAAGTTAAAAAATATAAAAGAATATTTTAGATACAAGGGTAAATAATAAAATTAATAGGTAAATAGAAAGGACGGAATAAAAATATGGGTAATTTAAAAAGTCAAGAAATGCGTAAACTTGCCCCAGAACTTGACCCTCTGCGTATTGGGACAGGCTGGAAACCAGAAGATTTATCAAAACCTCAAGTGATTATTGAAAGTACATACGGGGACAGTCATCCCGGTAGTGTACATTTAAATTCTTTAGTTGAAGAAGTTAAAAAAGGCATTGAAAAAGCTGGAGGATTTGGTGCAAGATATTTTTGTACCGATATATGCGATGGTCAAAGTCAAGGAACCGATGGAATTAATTTTAGTCTTGTAAGCCGTGAAATGATTGCAAATATGATTGAAATTCATGCCAACGCAACACCTTTTGATGCAGGTGTTTATCTTTCAAGCTGTGACAAAGGATTGCCAGGAAATTTAATGGGATTATGCAGAGTAAATATTCCATCTATAGTTATACCCGGCGGAACAATGAATGCAGGTCCTAATATGTTAACGCTTGAACAGCTTGGAATGTATAGCGCTAAATATCAAAGAGGCGAAATTGACGAAGATACTTTAAATTGGGCAAAAACACATGCTTGCCCAAGCTGTGGAGCATGTTCTTTTATAGGAACAGCATCTACTATGCAAATTATGGCAGAAGCACTTGGACTTGCTTTACCGGGAAGTGCATTAATGCCAGCAACCAGTCCAGACCTTTTAAATTTTGCCAGAGAAGCCGGAGAATTGGCTGTAAAACTTGCATTAACAGAAAATATGCGACCAAGCGACATTGTGACTATGGACAGCTTTGAAAATGCTATTTTAGTTCATGCTGCTGTTTCTGGAAGCACAAACTGTCTTCTTCATATCCCTGCTATTGCCCATGAATTAGGCATTGAAATTACAGGAGAAACATTTGACAAGCTTCACAGAAACGCAAGATATATTCTTGATGTCCGTCCAGCCGGACGCTGGCCAGCAGAATGTTTTTATTATGCTGGTGGCGTTCCTGCTATTATGGAAGAAATAAAAAATCATCTTCACTTAGATGCTATGACCATAACAGGTAAAACTTTAGGCGAAAACTTGGACGACTTAAAACAAAGTGATTTTTATGAGCGTTGCAATAAATGGCTTGGTGAATTTAACAAACGATTTTCTTGTTCTATGACACATGGAAAAGATATAGTAAAAGAAGATATTATTCGTTCATATGACAACGCCATTGGAACAGACGGAAGTATTGCTGTCCTAAAAGGTAATCTAGCCCCTGAAGGTGCTGTTATTAAGCATACAGCATGTCCAAAAGAAATGTTTAAGGCTGTTTTAAAAGCTAGACCATTTGATAGTGAAGAAGAATGTTTAGATGCGGTGTTAAAACATAAAGTAGAAAAAGGGGATGCGGTATTTATTCGCTATGAAGGTCCAAAGGGAAGCGGAATGCCTGAAATGTTTTATACATCTGAAGCAATCAGCAGTGATAAAGAATTAGGACGCAGCATTGCACTTATTACAGACGGACGTTTCTCAGGTGCATCAACAGGTCCTGTAATAGGTCATTGCAGCCCTGAAGCAGCAGATGGAGGACCAATCGCATTGGTAGAAGAAGGCGATTTGATAGAGATTGATATTCCCGAACGAAAACTAAATATTATAGGTATTAAGGGCGAAAAAAAATCTCCTGAAGAAATTGAGACTATCTTAGCAGAACGAAGGAAAAATTGGAAGCCAAAAGAAATAAAATACAAGACAGGTGCATTGCGGCTGTTTAGCGAACATGCTGTCAGTCCAATGAAAGGCGCATATCTTGCATACGAAAATTAATTGCTAAATGCAGAAAAAAGGTAGCTACAAAAAGAATCATAAGCATTTTTACTATGCTTTGTTCTATTTTGCAGCTACCTTTTTTATTTTATGATTTAAACGATATTGACAAAATCATAAAATTTTGCAATGATATTTATATATCATTGCAAAATTTTTTTTAATAAAAACAAAAAAATTTCTAAAAAATAATATTATGGAGATTAAGATTGAAAATTTCAATTTTTAATTGTAGGATTTATATCTGCATAGTGTTTGTTGCAACCTATAAAAATTTAACTATTTATGCAAAAAATGATGCAGAAATGAGGAAAAAATGGAATGTATAAGTTTACAGAATGTTTCAAAAAAATATAATGGAAAAATTGTTTTAAATAATTTAAATAAAAATTTTTCACAAGGACAATCTGTTGCATTTGTTGGACGTAATGGATGTGGAAAAAGTACTTTGCTAAAAATATTGTCAAAATTAATCGCACCTACATCAGGAAAAGTAATATATACAAAACCGTTTCTTTTTCACTATATACCAGAAAAATCCTTTCCTTTATCCCTAAATTCAAGACAATATCTTACACATATGGGCGCTTTAGATGGGTTAGAAAAACACGAAATCAAATCAAAAATAGAATGTTTTGCAAATGATTTTTTTATAACAGATTTGTTAGATGTTCCAATGAAAACCCTTTCAAAAGGTACCCTTCAAAAAGTAGTTGTTATACAAGCATTGCTTAAGACACCAGACATCCTTTTGCTAGATGAACCACTTTCAGGACAAGATAGTGCCTCTCAAAAAGTATTTATCCATAAAATAAATCAGTTGCGTGAAAAAAATGTTACCATTTTCATGTCATGCCATGAAAGACATCTCGTTGAAGCGATTGCAGAAAAAATCTATACTATTCAAAATGGCAGCATTGTTGAATATCAATATAAAACAGAAAATGTGTATTTTGTAGTTTTAGAAAATACAAACCATTTACCTATAATGAATACTATGGAAAAATATGGTTCCTATTATAGTATAAAAATTAATCAAAAAGAATGTGATAAGATTTTACCTAAACTACTTCAACAAGGCTGGAAATTGCGAGGATTATATGATGAAAAAAATAATTGAATCTGTAAAATATCAATTACAACTATACTTTAAGGCAAATAAATTTGTTATGCCTTTTACCATGATGGCTGTCTTTCTTTATTTTATGTATTTTAATACAACATCAAGCGAAATTGTAGCAAATTGTAAAATTACATATTATTTTATCTTCTTTTTAACAGTCTGGATTGGTTGGAGTGTATCTTCTTCTGAAAATACAATTATGGAACAAACCATACTACTGCGTATACAAAGCAATCCTATTTATTATTTTAGTAAAGTGCTATTTTTAATTCTATTAAGTTTTATGACAAGTGCTATTTGTGGTGTAATTCCTATTGTTATAAATTTATTAAATGGTGGAACTTTATTTAAACGACCAATGACTATTTATGATATTGTAAATTTTTTACTTTTATTATGCGGTTCTTCATTAATTGGAGGTGCCTTAGGAAGTTTCTTTCATGTCCGAGTGTTAAAAGATAGAAAAGTTGCTAGTGGCCTGACGATATTATTTACTCTTCTTACTTTTACAAAAACTGCTGTTATAAATGAAATTCCTTTTACTAAAATATTTCTTTGGATTTTGCCGCCATTAGATTGTTTTTCAAAAATATATAATAATGAAATAGATTCTTTTCAGTTATTAAATTCTTTTATTATATTTTTAATTTTATTTATCTATTCTTTTCTATATTTTACAATTAGAAGTTGTGTTTGTTATAAAAATAAATTTTAAAATGAATGATTTTTTTCTTCCATCTCCATATGCACCAACATTTGCGCAAGGCTCCACTTTGCATTGGTTTTTGTAAGAATCGCTTTGTATCCTACATCTAAAGAATCATGTTTGATGGCAAAAAGTAACCTATCCATATGTTTTTGTGTTACATCGCACATTAACATTAATCCTTTAGTTTGTGATATTGTTGATGGGACTGCTTGTATTTTTTTGCCGTCAACAATATCTTGCAAAGTACCACCACATTCCATTGGACTTACTTCATAAGTTTTTATTTTCATCTGTGAAGCAATTTTATTTATCTTTTTTGCATCCTTTACATTAAACAATATTATTTTTTCCATATAAATTCCTTACTTAAAATAAATATATAAAGTTGTATTTATTTATACCAATCTTCATTTTGAATCATAGAAATCACACAATAAATATTAGCAAAAAGCATTTGTATTATGGCATCAATTCCTGCTTATAATATTTTGACACAATAAACGTGCAAAAATAAAGTGCATTGGCATTATTTTTACACAAATTTTCATAATTTAAAAATAAAAGTCAAAGCAGGTATTCACAATCCACTGTGCTACTTGCTCGGGTGTTTGACACCCTAACCTCATAGCTGCTATCCCAACGCAAATCCCCACCACTTATGCCTCTGCGGTATTGAAATGGGAGACTTTCTTAGTGAGGTTAAATTTCATCACAAGCTAGATTTCAATTATATTCCCATTATAATATCATAAATTTCTTCTGGTTTTGAAACAATCCTTTTCGCTCCACACTGTTTTAGATAAGCGCTGTCCCTAAATCCCCAATCCACAATAATTTGGTCTATACCTGCATTATTAGCTGTCTGTATATCAACTTCTGAATCACCAATATATATAGGCTTTATTTCATTTTGAACTACATCTTTTTGATTATTGATAGAATCTCTTTTCTTTTTTGATAAATTTAGTATCTCAATCAATGCATCTGGATATGGCTTGCGTCGAATATTTAATCTGCTGCCCATCACAATATCAAACATATCCTTAAAATATTTGTTACACAACATTTGAACTGCATAATCGTCTTTATTCGACAGCACAGCAACCATACATTCAGAATCCCTCAATTGATGAATCAATGAATATATCCCATCATAAGGCTTTGTCTTATCCATACAATGCACTTTATAATATGCCGTAAATGTTTCATAAACTTTATCTATTTCTTCTTCTATCACGTCAATTTGCGTATCTTGTGTAATAGCACAAATAATTAATCGACGTACCCCATTTCCTACAAATCGTAAAACGTCTTTTAAATTTCTCTTAGCATATCCATGCTTATCAAGTGAATAATTTAAAGCATCTGCCAAATCTTCAATTGTATTCAGAATCGTTCCATCTAAATCAAAAATTGCTAAATTATAGTTCATTTTTACCCTCATTTCTATGTTGCTTTTTGCACAAAGAACTAAAAATTTTTATGAGTTTGTGACAAGCAACACAGACTCAAATCTATTTTATTTTTTATGAATTTACAAAAAGCTGTCTATAATAATTATACATGTATAACATCTAAAATTCTACACAATATATTAAAAATATTATAACGGCTTATCAAGCAAATTGTAACTATTTATTTTTACTTGAATAAAAAATATATAAATTCCTATTGAACTTTTTATAAAACCCTTGCTTTTTATTTTTACATGATGTAATATTATATCAACAAGATGTGGTTTTTAAAACCACATGATAAAATATTGAAATTACATCTTGCATATTGGCAAGGATTAGGAGGTCTTATGAAAACAATAAAACATTTTTTTTCTACGATTAAAATTAAAGACCCGGGCAGCGCTATAACACATTTTATTGGTATGCTTATGGCAATATTTGCTGCTTTGCCTCTTATTATTAAATCATTATCTGCTCCTGATATGATTCATGTTATATCATTGACTATTTTTATTGTAAGTATGATTTTGCTTTATGCTGCCAGTACAACGTATCATACCTTTGACATTTCTCCAAAAGTCAATCAGATATTAAAAAAACTTGACCATTGCATGATTTCTGTTATGATAGCTGGTTCTTACACCCCTGTATGCTTAATTGTGCTTCATGGTGCTTCTGGATATACACTTCTTGCGATTGTATGGGGAATTGCATTGCTTGGAATTATCTTTAAATTATGTTGGGTATCATGTCCTCGCTGGGTGTCATCTGCTTTATATATCATTATGGGTTGGGTATGTGTATTGTCTTTTACACAAATTATCAATGCACTTCCAACAGCCGCTTTTATCTGGCTTTTAATGGGCGGTGTGATTTATACAATAGGCGGTGTGATTTATGCACTCAAATTAAAAGTATTTAATAACCGACATAAATATTTTGGCTCACATGAAATATTCCATCTTTTTGTAATGGCAGGCAGTGCTTGTCACTTTATAATGATGTTTAATTATGTCGCTACTTTGCCAATTTTATAATAGTTTATCTGATATATTGTATAAAAATTGATAGTAATTATACTCATTATTAATCGAACGATTTTGTTGACAATTTCGTTCGATTTAATTATAATAAATACTATATTTGTAAACTACTACATTAATTAAGAAAGGATTGATTGAAATGTCTATAACTGCCACAGAATTAAAATTAAATTTAGGTAAGTATTTATCACTTGCTGAAACAGAAGATATTTTCATTACCAAAAATGGTAAAGTTATTGCAAAACTTTCTAATCCATATCAGGATAGAGTAAATATTGCAAAATCGCTTTTTGGTATACTTCCTGCTGATACTACCTTAGAAGAAGCATGTCAAGAAAGGTTAAATCAAATATGAAAGCATTGATTGACACTTGTATTATTATTGATGCTTTACAATCTCGTGAACCATTCAAAGATGAAGCTGAATCCATTTTTTTGCAAGCTGCTAATAAACAATTTGATGGTTTTATTACTGCAAAGTCATCTATGGATATTTACTACCTTACTCATAAATGTACACATAGTGATGTGGATACACGCAAAATTTTAAGTAATCTTTATGTCATTTTTGATATTTTAGATACAACAGAACTTGATTGTCGAAAAGCAATTTCTTCTGATATATCTGATTATGAAGATGCTGTTATGTCTGAAACAGCAATTCGTACAAAGATGGACTGCATTGTAACATGCAATATAAAGGATTATTGTAAATCTTTTATTCCTATATACTTACCTATAGACTTTCTTAAATTATTAAATCAAGAAATCGTATAATTTTTCATTTATTAAAAAAAATAATGAGACTATCACAAACAACCATATCCCATTTGTGATAATCTCATTATTTTTTACTTTCATCAAGCACATATTCTCAATCTACTTCACTACTTGCTTATAACCTCATTGTCACTTCCCTGATAAGGTTCAATCAACACTCTGTCTTCCAAAAAGCACATGAATATGGAGGCAAGTCGCTTCCTCCGCCAAAATCGTGATTTTCCCCTGTTATCAAATCTTGTCCCATTCCTGCTCTTGCATTAAAATCTGCATGATACACAGAACTGTCTGCATTAATAGCAACAATAACGCGCTCTCCGTCATATTCTCGCTCAAATATCAACTGCTTTGGCATAACTAGAATATTCTTATAACTTCCATAACACAATGCTTTGCTTGAAGTTCTTGCTTTGGCAAGTTTGCTTATCCATTCTGTTAAATCATTGCTTTCTGGCTTTTCAATAGCTGGACGAAGATTTGGGTCTCCATCTTTTTTATCTCCTGTAACACCCCATTCACTTCCATAATAAACAGCAGGTATTCCAGGCATACCAAATATCAAACCATAGATAGGCTGTACATGTTTTTTATCTTCCAATATAGTAGCAATTCTGCTTACATCATGGTTATCTACAAAACTAAGCAATTGCTTGCCTGTATACAAGCACCATTGCTCATTGCCAAACTGACGGTTTAAGCTATATGAAATCTCGTGCATATTGCTAGAGTTAAAACTTGAATACAATCCTTTATAACACTCATAATTTGTCACACTATGACAAGCATTATCATTCATCCATTTATTGTAATCGCCATGCAATGTTTCGCCCATAAGGAAAAATTCAGGTTTTATCGTATTTGCCAAATTTCTAAGTTCGCCAAGAAATCCTAAATCAAGACAGTAAGCAACATCAAGCCTTAAACCATCTATATCATAATCATTTACCCAACCACGAATGGCATCAAATAAATAATTTTTCACTTCTGGATTATGCAGATTTAATTTTACTAACTCATTGCAGCCTTCCCATGCTTCATACCAAAAACCATCATTATAGTTGGTATTTCCATCAAATGAAATATGAAACCAATCTTTATAAGGGCTGTCCCACTTTTTTTCCTTAACGTCTAAAAATCCTTTAAATCCACGACCTACATGGTTAAATACCCCATCAAGCATAAC
This sequence comes from uncultured Lachnospira sp., assembly GCA_910587485.1. GTDB lineage: Bacteria > Bacillota > Clostridia > Lachnospirales > Lachnospiraceae > Lachnospira. The sequence goes on along the minus strand of CAJUKN010000018.1, from coordinate 43,215 downwards.
CTTCATACCTGCTTCATGGATTGCATCACAAACTTTTTTAAAGTCTTCATTTGTGCCAAGTCTTATGTCAATTTTATTATAATCTCTTGTATCATAACCATGCGCATCACTTTCAAACACAGGATTAAACAATACACATGTTGCACCTAATTCTTTGATATGAAGTATCCAATCCAACACTCTTAATATTCTATGCTCGCTTACCTCTTTATCAATTTCTTCCTCTGATATATCATTTGTGCTTAAATTGCCAAGTGGTGCTTCGCAAAGCCCTAAAGGATATATCTGATAAATTACTGCCTCATTAAACCACATTTTAATTCTCCATTTCTGCGCTGCTTTTAACTAAAATAAGTTTTTGTCAAGCAACGCATAGACAAAAACTTGCGTTTGAAATTAAATACTTATACAAATATGTTACTTAGTTTATTATTTGTAAAAATTAAAATTTTCAAACTTTTTCCTTTCTCAAGGTAATATCAAATACTCTACATTAAGCTTGTCCATTAATTTACTATTGTGTATTTGACTTTGTTCTCACAATTATACTCCTTTATTAACGTCCTGTCAAAAAACAATCTCATACTATAATTACAAATTTGCAAATTTAATATATATGTACATGAGGATGCCACGCTAATCGTAACACCCCCACTATCTATAATGAAGCACCTTCAAAAAACCGTATATCACCCATTGAAAGAACGCCCTTGCCTAAGCAAAGGCGCCTATTTCCAAATCTGTCAATACCAACAGTACCATTACTAATAACTTGTATAATTTAATCAGGTGCTTATTATCTTAAAGTAACTAATTATTTTTTATTCTTGAGATAAGAAATTATTAGGGTCTATAGGAACATCATCCTTTGTCACCATAAAATAAAGCATAGGACCTTCTTCTTTATAATATGCTGTAGGCTCTGATACAGTTCCAAGAAGTTGCTCTTTACTGACAACATCACCTGCTTTTACATTAACATCATTCATCAGTCCATATGTCACAACATAACCATTTCCAACTGCAACACGAACTGTTTTTCCTGTTTCACTGCTATCGGTTACACTCTCAACAATGCCGTCGGCTGCAACGCCTACTTTTGTTCCTACATCAGCTGATATACACATAGCTGGATTACATTTATAGGCTCCTAACGTCTTAAAATATATCGTATTATCCATACTATACTTTAATGCAATAGGACCACTTACAGGCCATAACAATTCACTTGTTTCATCAAATGAATAATTTGTCAATGGGTCCATTTTTGCATCAGCACCTACATTAGCAACATCAGGTTCAGATTCTTGTGTTGCTTTCTCTGTATTCTTTGTATTCTCTGTTGTTGGTTCTGTAACTGGCTGTGTTTCACCATTGGCTAAATCCTGTTGATTAGTTTCCATACCAACATTATCTTTTTCATTGACATCGCCTCTAAATATACTTTCTGTATCTTTACTTACCTCATTTACATCTTCAACATTAAACCCTACAATGTTATCCAGTTCATTATTGTTTGAAGTTTCATTGTTTTGTTCATTCAAATCAACCACATTATTTTTTATCTCGTTATTATCCTTTGTACCTGAAATCACTGAGAATACACCAATTCCCAATGTACACACTAATGCCCCTACGACACATATTGACACAATTTTTTCTTTATTTTTTTTGCCCTTGACTTTCATATTAACCTCCATTTCTGCCTTTTTTGCATCTTGATGTTAATATGTTGCCCTAATATGTCATAATTATTCAATTATTCGAGGCTTATTACTTCCACATTATCAAAAAAATTTTGTATAATATCTGTATATGTACTATCTTCTGCTGCCATGCTGTTTGCAGTATTTAAGCTCATTCCCATGCCTGTTCCATCACCTTTTGAGACAATCCGAACACTTCCTTCATTACTTGTTTCAATCGTAAAAAATGCCGATTTTACTCCTACCATTGACGCAAATGCTTCTCCGCCAATAACTGCATTTCCAATCTGCAATTTTACAATATATCCATCTTCAGTCTTTGACACAATTTGAATATCCTGCGCTGCATTGTCTTCACGAATATTCGCATTTTTATATTTATTATTAATTAGCTTTGCCAGTTCCTTTCCCTTAAATGTAACATGTGTATAAAAATTTTCATTTTCCATATCTTTTGGACAATCAACTTCTTTTAAATACGCATATTCTTCACCTAAATACTTGCTGCCAGAAAGTGTCTTGCCATTTGTTAATCTTGTAAATCTTGCATCAATTAAATTTCCTGAATATTTAATAACACGCTGTCCTGTTGCCGACACACACTCTTTAATTAATTGAGCTATATCTTGATAACTGTTGCCCCATTCGTCTCTCATTTCAGAAAATGTATAATAATTCATTGACAACTCGTCACTGTCTATCTCTTTTTTATCCCCCATTATCCGATATATATTGGTTCTTACTATAACACCAAGTGCTTTAAGCATCTCTGGTTTGTCGTTTTCTTCATAAATACTTGCAAGTACCATTTCCACAAATTTATTGACTTCAACTGTTTTCACCGCACTGCCATATTGTACATTGACTCTTGGACCATAAATTTCACCGCTCTCAAATTCGGTATCTGCCTTTCCTGATACTGCAAGCGTGATTAACGCTGGCAGACACAAATATACGCATATTACAACTATCCAAATCAATGTTTTTTTCATTATTACAACAATGCTCCTTTCTCAGTCTGCAACTTTGTGTCTATGTTTTATCAAACCGATATTTATTATTGACTTTGCTGCTTACTTACAACCTTTTTTCTTGCTCTGCCTGAATATCCTTAAAGTTTGACAACATTGGTTTTAAATTAGTCTGCCCTTTAAATTTTCGCTTGCTGTAATTATTCGTAATTGCCATTACTGTTCCTGACAGTGATAATACGCCAATCAGGTTTGGAATTGCCATTAATCCATTAAATGTATCTGATAAATCAATAACCAAATCTGCATTTAATGCAGAACCTATCACAATAATTGCTATAAAAATTACTTTATATACAATTGTTGCTTTCGTTCCAAAAAGATACTCCCATGCTTTTGTTCCATAATAACTCCAGCCAAGAACGGTTGAAAATGCAAATAATGTCACTGCAACAGCAATAAATATTCCGCCAATAGAACCAAAAGAATGGGTAAATGCTTCTGTTGCAAGCCCTAATTTTGATTCGCCTGTAATAGAAACACCTGTGTCAAGGTCAACAATTCCTGTGGTAAGAATAAGCAATGCTGTAAGTGTACATACAATCATGGTATCAAAAAACACTTCAAATATACCCCATAAACCTTGTGTTACAGGCTCTTTTACATTAGAAGCAGAATGAACCATAACCGATGAACCTAAACCAGCCTCATTTGAAAATACACCTCTCTTAAATCCCCAAGTAATAGCCTGTTTAATAACAGCTCCTCCTACACCGCCTGCAACGGCAGTCATACTGAACGCATTTCTAAAAATTGATGAAAATGCAGGAATAACCATATCTGCATTCATAATAATAATAATCAATGTACCTACTATGTAAAAACCTGCCATAAATGGAACAATTTTTTCATTTGCCTTCGCTATTCTTGTAAGTCCTCCAACAATAACAAGCGCTGCTACAATCGCTATGACAACACCAACTATTACGCCATCTTTTTTGGCGTCTCCTGTAAAAGTAAACACATTTGCTATACCTTCTCTGATTGACGCTACCTGTCCCATATTACCTATGCCAAAAGAAGCAAATATTGCAAATATCGAAAAGAATACTGCAAGCACTTTTCCAAGTACAGCACAATGTTTTTTGCTGCCAAGACCATTTTTAAGGTAATACATAGCGCCTCCGCACCATTCTCCTAACTCATTTCTTCTTCTATAAAATATACCTAATACATTTTCTGAATAATTGGTCATCATACCAAATATGGCAGCTACCCACATCCAAAATACTGCGCCGGGTCCGCCCATTGTTATTGCGTAGGCGATACCCGCTATATTTCCTGTACCAATCGTTGCAGACAGTGCTGTACATAATGCCTGAAACTGAGAAATTGAATTTTTATCATCACTTTTTAATATATCTTTTTTCTTAAATAAACCGCCAATGGTTTCCTTTATCATATGTCCAAAATGAGTAAACTGAAAACCCTTTGTCAATACGGTCATCAATACGCCTGTACCTATCAAAAGCACCAATGCGGGTACACCCCAGACAATATTATTTATAAAACTATTTATCTCTCCAATTTTTTCTACCATAAACAATCTATACCTTTCCAAAATTGCAAATTTATATAATCAAATACCTGCTGCACAACAAATATTTGACCTTCGCGGCAGTCTTGCTCGCAAAAATAAAATAATGCTGCACACATTATGATAGTAGCCCCTACTGGCTATAATATTCACAAAGTGTGCAGCATATTCTTTTTGACTTAAATGTTCTTCATTATTTATTTGCCAAGCGATATGTTAAAGGATATTTACAATCTGTTTGGCTACTTGCTCAAATCATCGAACTATTATCGCAATGCAAGTCCCTATTCCGCTTATGCCTATGTGACATTGAAGTGGGACTTCCTCAATGAGATTAAATATTAATATGAACTTTATCAAGCTTCCAAATATCTGAAACATATTCTTCAATTGTTCTGTCTGATGAAAACTTACCAGCATTTGCAACATTTAAGATAACGGATTTAGCCCAGCTCTTCTCATTTGAATACTTCCTGTCAATTGCTTTTTGTGCCTCTGCATAAGAACGGAAATCCTTTAATATAAAGTAAATATCTGCTCTTCTGCCACCTTGATTGTTGAGAAGTGAATTATAGATATCTCTAAATAATTCTGTATCTTCTGGAGAATATTTGCCATTAATTAACTCCATAAGAACCTCTCTTATATCTTGGTCATTATTAAATATATCCATAGGGTCATAACCACCCTCATTTTCATATTTAATAACTTCGTCAGAACTAAGTCCAAAGATGACTGCATTTTCAGGACCAACTTCCTCTACAATCTCAACATTTGCACCGTCCATTGTACCAAGTGTCATAGCACCATTGAGCATAAATTTCATATTGCCTGTTCCAGATGCTTCCTTAGAAGCTGTTGAAATTTGTTCTGATACATCTGCTGCTGCAAATATAAGCTCACCATTGGATACACGATAATTTTCAATAAATACAACTTTTATCTTTCCTTTAATCGATGCATCGTTATTGATAACTTTTGCTACATTGTTAATTAATTTAATGGTTAATTTAGCAATCTTATAACCTGCTGCCGCTTTTGCACCAAATATAAATGTTCTTGGCTTCATATCCATATCTGGATTGCGCTTTAATTCATTATACAGATACATTACATGCAAAATATTAAGAAGCTGTCTCTTATACTCGTGAAGTCTCTTCACTTGAACGTCAAAAATAGAGTTCGGGTCAACATCAATGCCATTGTGTTCTTTTATATATTTTGCAAGACGCACTTTATTCTTATACTTAATCTGCATAAATTCTTGCTGACATTTTGCATCATCTGCATATACTTCCAATTTTTTAATCTGTGAAAGGTCTGTAATCCAGCCATTGCCAATCTTATCTGTCACCCAATCTGCAAGAAGCGGATTGCCATGTAAAAGGAATCTTCTTTGTGTAATACCATTTGTTTTGTTGTTAAACTTCTCTGGCATCATCTCATAGAAATCCTTTAATTCTTGATTCTTAAGAATCTCTGTGTGAAGCTGTGCAACACCATTGACAGAATATCCAGAAACGATTGCAAGATGTGCCATCTTTACCTGACCGTCGTAGATAATAGCCATCTTTCTAATTTTTTCCTGATTGCCTGGATACTTAACTTTAACTTCTTCTACAAAACGGCGGTTAATTTCTTCCACAATCTGATATATTCTAGGAAGAAGTCTTGAAAATAGTTCAATTGGCCATTTTTCAAGTGCTTCAGCCATAATTGTATGATTCGTATAAGCAACGGTCTTCGTTGTTACGTCCCATGCCTCATCCCAATTTAAGCCTTCCTCGTCCATTAATATTCTCATAAGCTCTGGAATAGCAACCGTTGGGTGTGTATCATTAAGCTGAAATGTCACTTTTTCATAAAGTTTTTTAATGTCGTCGTTTGTTTCTTTATATTTATTAACTGCACGCTGTACCGATGCTGATATAAAGAAATATTGCTGTTTTAATCGAAGTTCTTTACCTGCATAATGGTTATCGTTTGGATAGAGAACCTCTACAATATTCTTAGCAAGATTTTCTTCCTCAACCGCTTTCTGATAATCTCCTTTATCAAAGAGGCTTAAATTAAATGTATCTACTGGTTCAGCATCCCAAATCCGAAGCGTATTGACTGTATTAACACCATAACCTACAATTGGCATATCATATGGAATGGCTGTTACTGCACGATAATCCTCCTGAACAAACATATCTCTTCCTGTTTTTTCATCTTTATAAGAACGAACATAACCGCCAAATTTTACAATAATAGGATACTCAGACCTTTTAATTTCAAAAGGATTGCCATCTTTTAACCAGTTGTCTGGCACTTCTATCTGATATCCATCTCGAATTTCCTGTTTAAACATACCATATTTATATCGGATACCACAACCATAAGCAGGATATTCAAGCGTTGCAAGAGAATCCAAAAAACATGCTGCCAATCTGCCAAGACCGCCATTGCCAAGCGCTGCATCAGGCTCTTCGTCTTCAATAACATTAATATCAATCCCTAGTTCATCAAGTACTTCTTTAACTTCTTTATAAACAGTAAGATTGATTAAGTTATTTCCCAATGCTCTGCCCATCAAAAATTCCATTGACATATAATATACAGTCTTTTTATTTTGTTTTACATACTCTTTTTGAGTTGCAATCCACCTGTCAATGATAAAATCTTTTACGGCATGTGCTACAGCCTGAAATTGCTGCTGCTTGTCTGCCTCATCAATATTTTTTCGATAAAGCATCTTACAGTTACCCATAATTTCTTGTTTAAATTCGGTTTTATCAAACGCTTTTGATTTATTATCTGCCATTTAATTTTTCCTCCATATTTTTCTTAGTAAAAATAAGTTATAAAATGGTTTGTCAAAGCGAATATTTGCAATCCGCTATGCTACTTACTCAAACCATTTAGCTGCTATCGCAACGCAAGTCCTCATACCACTTGTATCTCTATGGCACTAAAGTGGGGGGGGAACTTGCTTAATGAAATTAAATTGCCTCATATACTTTTAGTGAGTTACATTATACACATTTTTATAGATATATGCAAGCTAAACGCCACACAAGTCAAGCAAAATTGCATAATCAATCTTGTATGGCTAAATGATTCCATTATAATTTTTCTATTTTCTCTACTCCAAGTATTACTTTTTCACCATTAATATCCCACTCTTTTATAAATCCTTTTGCCTGACCACTTTCAATCGTGTCTGCCAACACAATTTTTTTAATGGACTCTGAATTATTATGGATTAAATGTTCTAACTTATCATTCTCACAAACAGTTACAACGATTCTATCCATCACTTCAAATCCTGCATCTTTGCGCATGGTTTGAATTTTACTTATAATCTCTCTGACAAACCCTTCCTCTATCAATTCAGGCGTGAGATTGGTATCCATAACAACGGTTATTCCTTTATCTGAATTGGCAACAAAGCCTTCTAACTGTGTCATCTCAATAAGCAAATCGTCTTTTATAAGCTCTATGGTCTGTCCGCCAATTTCTAATTTGAGACTGCCCTCTGCATTTAATGTATCCATTGCTGTATTACCGTCAAGTGCTGTAAGCTCTTTGCGGATATCATTAATAATCTTTCCGTATTTTGGACCAAGTGTTTTTAACTGCGGCTTAAAACTATATGATGTAAATGCCCTTACATCTTGTGTATATTCAATCTTTTTTACATTTAATTCATCGGCTATAATTGATGTAAAAAAGTCATCTAACTGCCAATCTGCTTTAATAAACATGTGTCCTATTGGCTGTCTGTTTTTAATATTTGTCGCATTACGACATGCGCGTCCAATAACAACTGCCGCAAGTACATTTTCCATATTATCCTCAAGCTGTGTATCAATCCATTCTTCTTTAACTTGCGGATAATCGCATAAATGTACACTTATTGGAGCATTTTTATCAATACTGCATACCAGATTTCTATAGATGGTTTCTGTCATAAAAGGAATCATTGGAGCCGCTACTTTACTGAGCGTTACAAGTGTTGTATAAAGTGTCATATATGCGTTAATTTTATCTTGTTCCATACCTTTTGCCCAAAAACGCTCACGACTGCATCGTACATACCAATTGGAAAGTTCATCTACAAAATTTTCCAAAATACGTGCTGTCTCTGTAATCTTATAATTTTCAAGGTTTTCATCTACGGTTTTTACTACTGTATTTAACTTTGATAAAATCCATTTATCCATTACTGGAAGTTTATCATATTCTAATGTATATTTTGTTGCATCAAATTCATCAATATTTGCATAGAGAACAAAAAAGGCATAGGTGTTCCAAATCGTTCCCATAAATTTTCTTTGACCTTCTGTAACCGCTTTATCATGGAATCGGTTTGGAAGCCAAGGAGCTGAATTTTCATAAAAATACCATCTTATTGCATCTGCACCATGCGTTTCAAGTGCTTCAAATGGGTCAACTGCATTTCCTTTGGACTTACTCATCTTCTGTCCATTTGCATCTTGTACATGTCCTAACACAATAACATTTTCATAAGGTGCTTTGTTAAATAATAATGTCGATATCGCAAGCAATGAATAAAACCACCCTCTTGTCTGGTCAACGGCTTCTGATATAAATTTTGCCGGAAATTGCTGTTCAAACAATTCTTTATTTTCAAACGGATAATGATGCTGTGCAAATGGCATAGAACCTGAATCAAACCAGCAGTCAATCACTTCTGGAACTCGTTTCATTTTACCCTTACATTTTGGACAATTACATAAAACGTCGTCAATATATGGTCGGTGAAGCTCGATATCATCTGGACAATTATCGGAATTAGCCTTTAATTCTTCAATACTGCCAATAGACATCATCTCCCCGCAATCATCGCAAACCCAGATATTAAGAGGCGTTCCCCAATAGCGGTTACGTGATATGCCCCAGTCTTGGACATTTTCAAGCCATGAGCCAAAACGTCCTGAACCAATTGTATCTGGAATCCAATTAATCGTTTTATTGTTAGCAACAAGATTTTTCTTAACCTCTTCATCGGTCATTTTTATAAACCAAGACTCTCTTGCATAATAGATAAGAGGTGTGTCACATCTCCAGCAAAATGGATAATCATGCTCAAATTTTGGCGCGCTAAACAACTTATCTTCCTTGTCAAGGTCTTTCAAAATCTCTGGGTCTGCCTTTTTAACAAAAAGTCCAGCATAAGGTGTTTCCTCTGTCATATCGCCCTTTGCATCGACAAATTGAACAAATGGAAGGTCATATTTTCGACCAACTCTTGCATCATCCTCACCAAATGCAGGTGCAATATGAACAATTCCTGTACCATCGCCCATTGTTACATAATTGTCACATGTCACAAAATGGGCTTTCTTTTTCTGATTTTTAGCAGACACACCTGTACACTCAAAAAGCGGCTCATATTCTTTGTGTTCTAAATCCGTACCTACATATCTTTCAAGAATACAATAATCTATACCTTCTCCTGTTACTGCCTCTGTCACATTGCCGTTTTCATCGGTTTCTAATGACTTTCCATCTACTGTCTGTCCAACTTTTGTTGCAAGTCCGCCAAGCACAGAATCAAGAAGGGCTAAAGCCATATAATATGTTTTGCCGTCTGCTGCTTTTACTTTTACATAAGTTTCCTGTGGATTGACACAGAGCGCAACATTGGATGGAAGTGTCCAAGGTGTTGTTGTCCATGCAAGAAAATATGCGTCTTCGCCAATACATTTAAAACGAACAACTGCCGAACGCTCTTTAACTGCTTTATAGCCTTGCGCAACCTCATGGGAAGAAAGAGGCGTACCACAGCGAGGACAATATGGAACAATTTTAAATCCCTTATAAAGAAGACCTTTGTCCCAAATTTGTTTTAATGCCCACCATTCCGATTCTATAAAATCATCATTATAAGTAACATAAGGATTGTCCATATCTGCCCAAAAGCCGACTGTTGATGAAAAATCCTCCCACATTCCTTTATATTTCCAAACACTTTCTTTACAATACTTGATAAATGGCTCTAAACCATACTCTTCAATCTGTTCTTTTCCATCAAGACCGAGCATTTTTTCAACTTCAAGCTCTACGGGAAGTCCATGTGTATCCCAGCCTGCTTTACGGGGAACCATATAGCCTTTCATTGTGCGGTATCTTGGAATCATATCCTTAATAACTCTTGTAAGTACATGCCCGATATGCGGTTTGCCATTGGCAGTCGGAGGACCGTCATAAAATGTGTAGGTCTCACCCTGCTTACGATTTTCAATGCTTTTTTCAAATACATTGTTTTCTTTCCAAAATTTTTCGACTTCTTTTTCTCTCTCAACAAAATTCATATCCGATGACACTTTTTCATAAACCATCTTCAAATCTCCTTTCTAACAATTACTTTTTTAATACTTGAGAACCTTTTATAATTTTAAAAAGGGCTGCTGCAAAATAAAATTTTTCACAAGATGTACTACCATATTGTTTCGCTGATATCAACCTTGTATAAAAAATTCATTTTGCAACAGCCCAAAATAATGAACTTGAATAATTACTACATACCAGCATATGCGCCCCTTATAACGGTGGGATTACCGTCTTCACTTAATCTTTGCAGCAATGCTTTTGCTTATATTCAACCAAATATCTAGCAGCAGTCCTTAAATAGACGTTCTAGCATGTCCGCTTATTTCAGTTCAGATGCTTGGAAGTGATATTCAAATACAGCTTACTCATACCGGCTCTCACCGTCCCGGCTCGCTAACATTTTCCCCTGTATTCTACTGTCTTCGTCACAGCATTTAATCATATTTTATAAAAATCCATATAAATTGTCAAGGATTTAATATTTGCTACCGCTTGCCTTTCATATTAATATTCTGAAATTTCAATCATAAACTGTTCTATTAATTTATAGACACTTGTAAATGGATTCATATCTTTAATATTTGTAAATATACTTTTTCCCTCAGCAGCATACAGTTTTTCCAAAGTCCGTGCATTATCAATAGCTTTTTCTATATCACCATTTTGAACTATCTCACGAGTTTTGCCTCTATGTCCTTTAGAATAAGTGCCATGCAAATGAGACGATAAACGTTGGTAAATTTCTCTTTTTGATATTTTCTCCTCCACATCTTCAAAATGCATCAATAACCATGTTTCAAACAAATAGTTAGAAACTAACAATTCATATCTTGTAGCTGACAACACTACTGCTTGGATATCTGGTGGGGCATCACAATCAAATGCCAAATATTTACCATAATTATTGTATTTCTGATTATGTTTGTCATCATCCATAAATTTGTCTGCATAATTTAAAACAGACTTTGCATTTCCATTGGCAGTTTCTAAGACAACTTCTATATCTGTATATTTATTTTTTTTAATAATTTCTGTAAAGTAATCAAAATAATATTTTTCAGTTTTTCCTTCACAAAATATGATAATACGACCTATATTCGTTTTCTTTGTTTCTGAGAGACGTTGTGGTGATAACTTTGTTCTACCCATTTAATTCACCATCCATAATATCATCATAATTAAAGATAGGAATAGCTCCATATTTCCCTTGAAGATAATCTTTATTAAAAGTTGCGTCCTCACGCACTTTCAAGTCAGAAAGAGCATATAAACTGGATTCTCCACGTTCATTTTTATCTATAAATACCACCTCATCACGTCGAAATTGCTCTTTATTTAATAAAGAAATATCATGTGTAGTAAAAATTAACTGGGCTTTTTTGTTTTGACTTGAACAAAAAATATCCACAATCAACTTTGTTAATAGTGGATGTAATCTTGCAGACATTTCATCTACTATAAACACACCACCCTTTGAAATCATTTCAATAATATTCTGAATATATGCCAAAAAACGAAGAGTACCTGTGGACTCCTGCTGTAAATCAAAAAGTTTTTCTCCAACTATATTCCCATCTTCATCATAAATATCATGTACTGTACGAACAATCTTTTCTTTCTTTTTTTTTCCAGTATGCTCATCCAAAATTGTTTCTGTCTGGACATCAAGTCGCTTGATACCAACATCAATTAAACGAAGATATTGTTCTACCTTTTTTCTATATGACTTATTATTAACCAGTTTTTTTGAAATCCCAACCATTCCAGCTAATCCCTTTACTGTAATTTCAAAAAATATTTCAGTAAATACATTGTATTTTTGAATAAAGAACGAAAGAAAATCACCAAGTATCATTTTTTTTGGTTCTTCATCAAGAAAGTACTCAAGCACTGCAATATAAAGCCTCTCAGCAGGTAATTTTTTATAATCTTCCAACATTTTTTGATATTTATTTCCAAAAGAAAGTTTTTTACCAGCACGTTCAAAAACTTTTTTGTCATCAATAAATAACCATTCATTTAAAACTTCTTTGGATGTACATTCAAAACCATATTGTATCTGTTTATTATTATGCAAAAATATAATATCAAACTCTGAAGCATTGTTTATATCATTTGATAATTCAAATGGCTCTAACTTGATTTTCATATCCATTTTATTGGATGCAAAGTCTTCATTTTCTTTTTTGTTGATAAATTGAGAAAATATATACTGTTCAAAAAAGAACATTGCTGAAATTAAGTTAGACTTTCCTGATGCATTTGCCCCATACAAAGCTGTTGCCTTCAATAGATTAATTTTATCATTTACATGTATAACATGAGTAGGATGCTGCACATATGAAGTTGCCCTCATATCAAGTATAGATTCATTTTTAAATGAGGTATAGTTTTTTACCTTAAACATTAATAACATTCGTTTTACCTCCAAAATACAACATCTCCATATTATAGTATAGCCATCAAATTTAAAAAGCAACATCTTTATCGAAATTTTTGTAAATATACTGAAATTTTTGATAATTATATCATATATTTTTTTAAGATTATCGAAATTATCGTTATTTTATATAAAAAGGGGCTGGTGCAAAAAAATCCAAATCACTATATATAGTTTTATTTTACCATTACAACTACTATATATAGCATAAGTTTTCTATTTTGCAACAGCCCATTTAAAATAAAATTCATCATTAATAATATTATATTTCTAAAAATAATTACTCTATTTTAAAAAATTTTTCACCAACTTTTACTTTGATTTTTATTTTGTAATTTTATAAAAACGATATAGTTTTTCTTCATCATCATTTAAATCTTTATACATTCTTTTCTCAACCAATATAAAGCCTGCTTTTTCAACCACTTTCCAAGATGGTACATTTTCATCTCTCACTGTTGCTATGATTTTTTTTGCATTATAATGTTTGAAAAAATATGTTGTATATGCTTTAACTGCTTCAACTGCATAACCATTATTCCTATATTGTGTCCCAATAAAATAAGTAATGCCCGTTTCCCCAAAGTCTTCATAATAGGAGCAGCCAATAGAACCAATCACTATACTTTCATCTTTTAAAGTTATAGTGTAAGCTAGATAATCTATATCTGGATTATCTCTGTCTGCAAAGCCCTTTGCCTCAGCTATCCATTTTGTTATCCACCTATTACAATTTCTATCAAACCCACAATCATTTAAACTTCCATCTGCCGCCATTTTAACAAAAGGGATTTCATCCTCTGCTTTCACATCTCGAATTATCAATCTTTGTGTTTCAATTTGCATAAGTAAAACCTCTATAAATTTTTATTCCATTTTATTTATTTATCCATTTTTTACCATTACTGCGCTGGTTTTGAAAGAATTTTATTAATATTTAGCAAAAACAATGTCATCGCAGTAAACGCTGAAAGAACATCGGATATTGGCTCAGCAAAGTACACACCGTCAACACCCATAAAAAATGGAAGCACAATTGCCAATGGCACAAGAAGTATGACCTTTCTAAGCATGGCTATAAAAAGTGAAATCTTTGCCTGCCCTAATGCCAAAAATGTTGGCTGTATTGCCATCTGCACACCAAATATCAACATTCCGCACATAAATAAGGGCATCTTTTCCACAACAATGTCAATTACAACAGTTTCTTTTGTGAATAACCGCCCAAAAAAAGCAGGAAATATCATAACAATTGCAGTTGCAACTAAAGAAAAGGCTGTACTTACCGCAATCATTCTTCTATAGGTCTTTTTTACTCTATCAAAATTTCCTGCTCCATAATTAAAGCTTATAATTGGCTGGATTCCTTGTGTAAAACCGCTTAACGGAGCGGACATAAACTGCATAACACTCTGCATAATCGTAAGAGAGGCAACATAGTTATCTCCCCCATAATTTTGCAAGCCTCGATTCATCACAATGGATATTAAACTTTCAGTAGCTCTCATAATAAATGGTGAGATGCCAAGCGCACAAACATTTTTTATAATGGCTGTATCTGGCTTCATATACTTGACCTTCAAACGCAATATAGCACGCTTTCCCATCAAAAATCCTACAATCCATATACCTGAAACAGTCTGTGATATAACCGTTGCTATAGCAGCTCCCTTGACACCTAACCCAAACAGAAATATAAATACAGGGTCTAGGACAATATTTAATATAGCGCCAATAAGAACCGATATCATAGCTATCTTTGTATTGCCTTGTGCTATAATATACGTATTTAATCCTAATGCCAATTCTACACTTAATGTCCCAATCAAATACCATGAAAGATATTCACGAGCATATCCTATGGTGTCTTGACTGGCACCAAATAAATATAACAAAGGTTCCTGCCATATATAAAAGACAGCCATCAAAATAAAACTAAAAACAATTAGCAAAAAAGCACCATTGCCTAGTATCTTCTCAGCTTGCTTTTTATCGCCCCTCCCATATGCAATGGATGATAAAGGTGCTCCGCCTGAACCAACAAATGCAGAAAACGCAGATATAAAGGTAACAATTGGCAGTGCAATGCCCACTCCTGTAAGAGCTGTTGAACCAACGCCCTCAATATGTCCTATATATATCCTATCTACAATGTTATATAAAATATTGATAACCTGTGCAATAATCGTTGGCACAGCCATTGCAAACATCAACTGGTTTAAATTTCCTTTGCTTAAACGTTCCTCCTTTGTCATAGACTTATAACTCATATAAATCCTCCATTCCAAAAAGCAGTGTAAGTATTTGTGCAAATATTGCCGCAGCAAACTTTATTTGTGATATCTTGACACAAGTAGGCAATAAATTTGTTTATGAAAAAATCTATACACCAGCATTATCTTTTACAACAATCACCTCAACACATCAAACGATGCATTATTCATCAACCTTTTTATTTGGTCAACACTTGTAATGTTTGTATCGCCTCGTATAGCATGTTTCATTACAGAAGAAGCAACCGCAAAATTAACTGTATCTTCTGCACTCATATCATCTTGCATCAAAGCATATATCAAACCTGAAGAAAAGGCATCGCCTCCTCCAACACGGTCTACTATCTCAAAATTGATTGTTTTGCTCTCATATGTTTCACCATCTGCATAAAAAAATGCTTTCAAGGAATTGTTGCTTCCTGAATGAACATATCGAACAGTTCTAGCGATTGCCTTCATATGATACTGTTTGTCAATTGCTCGAAATACCCTGTCCATATCTTTAAATGATGGATCCATCGTCAGTCCATCTTTTACATCGGTGCCATCTTCCCTATATACATGAATTGGCTCAATACCTATCAAGACATCAACATATTGAAGATATTTGCTAAGAACATCTCTTGCTGTTGAAAATGACCATAAACTGCTTCTAAAATTAGGGTCAAAACTTACTGTAAGACCTAATTTTTTAGCTGCCTTAACTGCTTTGTCAATCAGTTTTCTGCAATTATAGGAAAGAGCTGGTGTTATACCGCTAAGATGCAGCCAATCATACTCTTTCAAAATTTTTTCAAAATCAACATCTTTATAATCATACTCCGCAAATGCAGACGAACCTCTGTCATAAATAACTTGTGACGGTCTTACGGAAACACCTTCTTCAAGAAAATAAATTCCCATTCGTCCCTCTGATTTAATAATTTCTTTTGTATGTACATCATTTGATTTTAAATAATTAATTGCTGATTTACCAATATCTGAATTTGGCAAAACTGTAAAAAATGTGCTGTCCACACCAAGATTTGCAAGTGACACAGCAACGTTTGATTCTGCTCCACCATAATTTGCTATATAATTATGTGTAGATACAATCTTTTCATAATTAGGTGGTGATAATCTTAACATTAATTCTCCAATAGCAATAAATTTCATAAACCATCGTCCTTTCACTATATTGATATTATTTTGTGTGATTTTTAAATCTCGCAGCTTGTTGCAATTTTCATGTAAATTTTTACATTTTTATATAAAGTTTACCTTACAAACTTTTATCACAACTTTACTGTAGTCATTGTATCATAAATATACGTTGATATCAATTCACAAAGCATTTTACCAATCTCTCTACTTTTTATATTGTCAATTCTATCCTATAAGCCATTTTTAAACATAATTTTACTATCCATTTGTATATTAACACAAATATTTTTATTTTTCAACAAAATAAAGCCAATTTTATTATAAATATCAACTGCCATTGTATTCATTCTTATCAAGATAATAATCTTCTATACACATAGTTGGAATAGAATGAAGACGGTTCGTATAAAATAATAAAATACAATGATAAATTTTTTAATCTTATCCGAAAGTCTCCGTTTAGAAAGCAAAAATTTAATCTGCCTGTTTAAAAAATGATGCAAAGTAATAAGGAGATTATAAGCAACTAGCAGGACAAATTTTGAATATTGGATTGACTTTATTGCAATTTCCTATTTTATAAATAAAAATATCAATTAAGAAAATAAAAGGAGGAAGCCATGTGTACAGCAGCAACTTATGAAACAAAAGACTTTTATTTTGGACGCACACTCGATTATGAAATTTCTTATGGTGATGAAATCGTAATAACACCACGCAATTATTGTTTTAATTTCCGAAATGTTGGCATTATCAATAATCATTATGCAATTATTGGAATGGCTCATGTTGTCGAAAATTATCCGCTATATTATGATGCAATAAATGAAAAAGGGCTT
This sequence comes from uncultured Lachnospira sp., assembly GCA_910587485.1. Classification (GTDB taxonomy): domain Bacteria; phylum Bacillota; class Clostridia; order Lachnospirales; family Lachnospiraceae; genus Lachnospira. The sequence continues at coordinate 25,904 of CAJUKN010000018.1, read as the reverse complement.
GGAATGGCTGGTCTGAATTTTGTCGGCAATGCTGTTTATAAAGAAGTGGACAAGTACAAGTACAATATTGCTACTTTTGAATTTATATCTTGGATTTTGTGTCAATGTGGAACCATAGAAGAAGCAAAAGAACAATTAAATCTAATGAATCTTACAAATCCACCCTTTAATGAGGAGCTTCCAACACCACAGCTTCATTGGATAATTGCTGGACATGGCAAATCCATTACTGTAGAATCAACACAAACAGGAATCAATGTCTATGATAATCCTGTTGGTATATTGACTAATAATCCCCCATTTAATGAACAAATGTTTAATCTTAATAACTATATGGCTCTTACTACTGGTCAGCCACAAAATAATTTTTGCAGCAAACTGCCGCTGCATACCTATTGTCGCGGTATGGGTGCATTAGGGCTTCCAGGTGATTTATCTTCTCCATCACGTTTTGTAAGAGCTTCTTTTGTAAAAATGAATTCTATTTGTGGTGATTCTGAAATGGAAAGTGTCAACCAATTTTTTCATATTTTAGGGGCTGTTGAACAACAAAAAGGATGCTGTAATCTTGGTGATGGAAAATATGAAATCACATTTTATACTTCATGCTGTAATACCCAAAAAGGTATTTACTATTATACCACTTATGAAAATCACCAAATTTCTGCTGTCAATATGTACCATGAAAATTTAAATTGTTCCCGTTTAATTCGATATTCGCCCATCAAAAAAGAGCAAATTCGGTTTCAAAATTAATATATATTTATTATAAATACCTAAATATTATTTCATTTTAAAGTAGTTTGGGCTGTTGCAAAACAGAAAGCGCACACTATATATAGTAGTTATAACAGTAAACTAAAATATATGGCACTTGAAATTCTTTTTGCAACAGCCCGCTACTTCTGTCTAATCTTATTGTCCCTTTATAGACTTTTTAAACAAGAAAGTCCCTACCCCCACTTATGCCTTTGCAGCATTGAAGTGGGGGACTTCCTTGATGAGGTTAAAAAGCAAAGGTCTTTCCTGATAAGGGTTAAATTTTATTTTGTAATACCTTCTGTCTTATAAATAAACTTAACACTTCCCTTTACATCTTGAGATTTTCCTGCAAATGACTGATAATCATTTCCAAGCTCTGCAACTTTTTTAATGGTATCTATGGCTTCATTCATATCATTATTTATCAAATCTGCAATTTTGCTTATACCTGTTGTATTAAATTCCACCATACCATCCTTTAATGTTATTGCACCTTCATTTAATTGACCAACTCCATCTGCAAGTGTATTTGACGCATCCAAAAGCTGTGATGTGCCATTCTTTAAATCATTCGTACCTGTCAAAAGCTGTGATGTTCCGTTTTTCAAATCCTCTGTGCCTGTTAAAAGCTGTAATGTACCGCTCTTTAGACTGTTCGTGCCTGCTTTAAGCTGCAATGTTCCTTTCTTTAAATCATTAGCACCTGTCAAAAGCTGTGACGTGCCATTTTTTAAATCATTAGCACCTGCCGTAAGCTGTGAGCTTCCAGCCTGCAAATCAGCAGCTCCTTTATTTAATTTATCATTGTTTGCTTTTAACTGCGACAATCCAGATTGAAGCTGCGAGGTTCCTCCTGACAATTGTGCGGCACCTGCCTGAAGCTTAAATAACGCCGAACAAAGCGTATCATTTTTTATCTCTTTTATGCTCTCCTGTGTAAGCCCTTCAAATGTACCAATACCTGCTTGAAGTTTTTGTGCGCCATTGCTTACTTCTTTTCCTCCATCAGATAAATCTTTTAAACTTTGTGAAAGAGAAACATTGTCATTTTCAGCACCAGAATATACCTGATTTAATGCAGTGGCAACACTGCCGTTTCCTACTGCGCTCACCAAAAGCTGCATCTCCTTCATATAGGCATTGCTAACAGAAGTTACTGCACCCTTACTTGCCTGATTAATTGCTGTATTAAGCTCACCAAGAACATCATTATAGCCAACTGCTGCCGCATAGGAATCCATATACTTTGCAATTAATCCAGTCACATACTCTGTATCTGTAAGATTGCCCTCTAGGTCTGTTGCTGGTGTAATATCTGCAAATTCTATATCTTTTCCCGATGCCGCCTTAATACCTTGCGCAATCTTTTTAAGATTATCATTAATACTTCCTGCTCCCATATTGGTTGTTGCAAGCGTTTCTATAGAAGAATCTTGTGTTATGGATTCATTATATTTTGCTCCATAAGACTGTGCATTTTGTTTAATCTGAGCAAAAGATTCTGTCATCATTGCACCAAGCGTATCAATCCCTGTACTAAGTTTTCCAGCTCCAATACTAAGCTGTGCAACACCTGTTACAATTTGCGTTCTCATGCTTTCAGAATACGCATTAATACCAGCAAGAAGCTGACTTGCACCTGCATCAACTTGAATACTTCCGTCCGATGCTGCCACAACACCTGTTGTATATTCACCAATACCAGACTGTAATGCGTTGCTTCCTTCGTAAAGCTGTACTGCTCCATCTTTAAGAGTACTTATGCCATCATCAAGTTGTGTTGCACCACCTTGTAAAGTACCCATACCATCATCTAGCTGTATGGCTCCATCTTGTAATGCATCTACACCGTCATCAAGCTGTGCTGCACCACCCTGCAAAATGTTTGCTCCATCATTAAGTTGTGTTGCTCCTTCCTTCAAAGCACTTGCGCCATCATCAAGCTGTGCAACACCGTCTTTTAATTCTGGTACTTTATCATGTAAAGCAGAAACACCATCTGCAAGCTGTTTTGTACCATCTTCTAACTGATTTCCAGCAGTAGTTAATGTATCTACTTTATCTGTAACTTTATCAAGATTCAGTTCATCAAGGTTTGCAGCAGTAAAAGCATTGCTTGTTGCAACAGACATTGTCATATCAAGCTCAAAATCATTTACATCAGCCGTCACTTCAAAATATTGCGGTATATCCACATCTGCTAATTTACCATCAAAACTTAAATTCAAGCTTTCTTTTAATCCTGGCATTGTAATGCCAACTACTATATTTCCCTTGTCAGATTCAATCATTTTCCCATTGGTAACTTCAATATTGCTAAATTTATCGGAAGATAAAATCATACCCGTTATCATTGTAAATGGTACATACGCATCTTTTGTCTTACCATTTACAACAATCTGTTTTTTAAGATTATTGGTATAATCAAATCGGATTTTTACTTTACCGCTTTTTCCTGCAAGTTCATCTGCGGATATTTCTTTATCATTGAGATAATATTTTACATTCATTGTCACAGGTGCCTCTTCATTATATGTTCCCTGATACGTGATGTCTTTTCCATCAGCACTCCATGTAACTTGACTGCCGCTTGTTTGAAAACTCTCATCTCCATTAATATTTTTAACATCCTTTAAATTCGTTGTATCATTAATTGTTGACGCTTTTGAAGCATTTTTTAATTTTTCATTCACAATTAATTTATTTTGTTTACCTGTGGCATCTGCAAACACATAAACAGTTTCTTCCTTACGATTTTCCTTAGAAGAAGTCGTATTTACACTTTGAAATAAGGTATCATTTAATATTTCTTCTAATGAACTGAGATTTCCACCATTCTGTGAAATTTCAACAAGATTATCCACAGACATACTTGCATTATTTGACTGACAAGCAGTTAAACTCATTGCCATTATAGAAGCACATAATAAAACAGATGTATATTTAAATAATTTTTTCTTAATCATAACTATATTCTCCACCTTTCACACTTTTTTGAAAAAATCCAACACTTGAATGAATAATTACTTTATCAAATACAACAAATAACGAAGGAAGTACAAAAATAACAACAAACATACTAATAATTGCACCTCGTGCCATCAACATACATAATGAACCAATCATATCAACGCTAGATATCAAGCCAACACCAAATGTTGCTGCAAAAAATCCCAATGCACTGACAATAACAGAAGGGATTGACGTTGACAATGCTGTACAGATAGCTTCCTTCTTTTCACAGCCGCTATATCGCTCTTTCTTATATCTTGTCGTTATTAAAATAGCATAATCAACCGTCGCGCCCAATTGTATTGTTCCAATAACGACCGATGCGATAAATGGAATCGTTGTATTTAGGTAATATGGCAGTCCCATATTTACAAATATAGCAAACTCAATAGCTGATACTAAAATAACAGGAAGCGAAATTGACCGAAATACTAATAAAATAATTACAAATATTGCTCCAATTGACACAATGCTGACAATTTTAAAATCTCTGTCTGTAATCGTAATCAAATCTTTTGTACAAGGAGCTTCGCCTATAACCATTGAAGTATGGTCATATTTTTTAGCAATCGCATCAACAGCATCAATTTGTGTATTAATTTCATCCGATGCAATTTTATAATCCGATGCAACCATCATAATTTGATGATTATCACCTTTTAATTCATTTCTAATTGCTGATGGAATAAACTCTTGAGGCAGTTCATTGCCAACGACTGAATCAAGGCTTAATGCAAATGTTATACCGTCCAATTGATTTATTTCATCTACCATTTTATTGACTTCTTTACTTGATAAATTGGTATCTGCAAGAATCATATACATGGAATTTATATCAAAATTTTCTTCTAATTTTTTATTGGCAATGGTACATTCCAAATCTTCTGGAAGGGTACTTGCCAAATCATAGTAAACTTTTGTGTTATTGTATCCATAAATTGCTGGAAAAAGCAAAATCACAAACAGTATTAAAAAAAGATAACTTCTTTTTATAACAAATCCTGCAACTTTATCAAATCTTGCAGGGAGTAATTCTTTGTGTGTTGTTTTTTCTAAGGCTTTGTCAAATGTAAGTATCATCGCTGGCAATATCGTAACACAGCCAATAACGCCAAATATAACGCCTTTTGCCATAACAATACCCAAGTCTTTGCCCAATGTAAAACTCATAAAACACAATGCAATAAAACCTGCTACTGTTGTAATGGAAGAACCAACAACGGATGTAATCGTATTTCCAATTGCATGTGCCATCGCTTCCTTATGGTCATTTGGATAATCATTTTTCATTTCTTTATAGCTGTGCCATAAAAAGATAGAATAATCCAGTGTCACACCAAGCTGTAATACTGCCGCTAATGCTTTTGTTATATAAGACACCTCTCCTAAAAAAATATTAGAACCAAGATTATATACAATTGCCATACCAATACTTAACATAAAAAATACTGGTACAAGAAAGGAATCCATAAACAATGCAAGAACAATACATGCAAGAATAACTGCAATTGCAACATATATTGGTGTTTCTTTTTCAGACAGTGACTTTGTATCGGTCACCACTGCGGACATACCACTGACAAAGCACTGCCCATCTGTAACTTTTCGTATACTTTTAATCGCCTCCATCGTAGAATCACTTGAAGTTGTATCTTCAAAAAATATAGCAAACATTGTTGCATCGGTTTCATAGTTATGAAACTGCTTTGAATATTTTTCTGGAAGTATCTCTAATGGAAATGTTCCTGCAAGATGATTATATGATATCAATTTAGCAACGCCATCTATATCTGCAATCTTATCTTCCAATTGATTCAAATCATTTCCTTCGATTCCCTCTGTAATTAAAATTGCATATGCTCCTTTTTGAAACTCATCAAGAAGAATATCCTGCCCCTGCATGGTGTCAATTTCCTTAGGCAGATAATAAAGAATATCATAATTGACACGTGTCTTAATATAGCCAAACGCCGCTGGAATTAAAAGCAAAAAACTTGCAACTAAAATAGGAATCCTAATCTTGACGATGGCTCTACCGATTTTTTCCATATTCTAACCTCATTTCTGCACTGCTTTTGCACAATAAACAAAAAGTTTTTACAAGTTTGTGACAAGCAGCGCACAGACACAAATCTTGCAGTTAAAAATTTTTAACCTCCTACATAAAAAATAATTCTTTTAGCTGTATTTTTAAAAATGACCATTAGTCATTTATATTGTGCATTATACCACAAAATGACTAACGGTCAATATTTTTTATAAAATATTTATTTTTATTTATCTTTTTATTTATTTCTCTAAGTAATAAGTCATGAACTATATAAATGCTTGATGAATATTGTGAAGTCAATCCCTTAACAATCATATGACAAACGTATATTTTAAACTTTTAAAAAGCAAAAAAAGGTGCCGCCTCAACGATTTTCAATCGTTAAAGCGACCACCTTAAATTTTATTTTTTATAAAAAGCTATTATTTATAAAATATTATTATTTCTGACCAAGTACAATATCCATTTTAGCACAATATTTTACAAGAAGAACGGCATCTGTACTATCTATCTTACCATCTACCTTAACATCTGCGGCTTTCTTATTGTACTGAACATCCATCTGAGCACATACTTTCTTTATAAGAACAGCATCTAGGATATTTACTTCACCATCATCATTAAGGTCTCCATACATAAAGTCATCTGAGCCTTCTCCAACTTGTACTGAAAGTCCCTTTACAGTCCAGTTAAAGCCTGCCATCTTATCATAACTTCCCATGCCTTCTTCTGCTTTCCACCATGTGTCACCAGCCTGTACTGTGATTGTATGTGACTTTGTAAGGTCAAGTCCTGTTAATGTGTATGTTGTATCTGTAGTTGTTTTTGTTCCATTGACTGGATTGAATGCTTTTGTATTTGCATCTGCATATACTGGCACTCCATCTACATATACTCTATAACCGCCAACTTTTGTATCATCTGTAGCTGCTGGCCATGTTAATACAACATCATTTCCTGTTACTTCTGCTGTCAATTTTGCATCTGCTGCCCACACTGGAGCCTTGTAGTCATAATTCTTAAGTGTTTCAACAGTTGCTTCTGGATACTTATACTCAACACCTGCATCTGTAAATGCAACAATCTGTACCTTATTGTTTATACCTGGTGTAAGACGTCCTACCTGACTTGTTACTGTATCAACTGTTGTATACTTTGAAATCTGATAGTTGTAAAGTGTCTTGATATAATTTCCATTTGCATAAATCTTATAGCCACGTACTCTTGCATCCTGTTTTGAAACATTTGTCCATGTACCATGTGCACATGTATAAATTGCACTTGCAAGACTTACTGTAGTATCAGCAGCTTCAATAGCACCTGTATCTTTATCTCCGTCAACAGTAATTGTTGTCTCACCAACAAGTGTCTTATTCATACCTGTTGTTGACATGCTGTTTGCTCCATCGCCTTTTTCACTTACATATACCTTAAACGTATAGGCTACTCCTGATGATAATCTGCCAATTGTAGCTGTTGGGTCTGTAATACCATCAATTGTATCAACTTTTACACCATCAACATAAGTGTCTACACCATAAAATACTGGTGTATCATTTGTTACAGGTGTCCATGTAAGTTTTACTTTACGTTCTGCCCCGCCAACTGTTGTAGAACCACCTGTTGAACCTGTTGGTTTAAGTGGTATAAATGATGATACAGCTGGCTTATCAAAATATATACCATAAATCATTGGCTTAGAGCCTTGTGCATAAAAGTAATACTTATTACCTGCCTTTAAGTTAAATGTCATCACACTTTCAATAGCATTAGGAGCAGTATCTGCTTGTCTTGCAGTTACATTAGCGCCATCTGGTGACTCTACAAACCACCATTGTTTTGCACTTAATACTCTTGAATGTAATGTAACTGAGCAATCAATCTTAGGTGAAAATACATATGTTGCTGTTCCATTAGCTGGCATCTCGCCGCCTGCATCAGCTGCTGTATTTGCCTGAATAAATTGTGTATATGTTACACCATCAATTGTTACAGAGCCATCTGCATTCACTGTACCTTCAATTACTCCAGTTCCACCTTCTTGTATAACAGGTGTATCTTCAAGTGTTGTCACTGTTCCATATACACCTGATGCTGTACCATGTTCTTCTCCAGCAATAATACCTTTAGAGATATCAACAGATTCTCTCTGAAGCTCTACTCCTGGATTGTCACCACCAGCTACAGGTTTTAACAATGAAATTCCATAAACCTGACCTGTTTCTCCATTAGCATAAATATAATATGTCTTGCCAGCCTTTACTTTAAATTCAAGTACTGTATTATCAACAGGGTCTGTAGCTGATACATCTTTGCTAGCCACTACAGTTCCATCTGAATCTACTACAAAAAATTTCTTTTTAGGACTTGTTTTTGAAGCTACACGAAGCTTACCATCTTCTGTTGCTGTATATGTAATATAACATCCAGAAGCAGGTATTGTTCCTTTACTTTGTGTAGCTGCATCTTTATCCATTGCCTTTACACCGCCAGCTCTAGCTGCCCTGCCTGTACCAAATTCCTCTTGAAGTTCAGCAGGCACAGCTTCCGACTTGTTATCAACAACCCACTTTGATTCTGTAGCAGTGCTTGTATCATTAGCATCCTTCTTATAATATGTGTTAAGTCCAGTATCTTCTTTATCTTGAGCAGCAACGATATCATTTCCTGTCCAAGTCTTTACCACTTCATATTGTATAGAAGGGTCATCTGGCTCATCACCATTACCTTCATCACTAGGAGCCACATTCTCAGCAGTTATTTTATTATCTGCTACTACGATTGGACTCATTGCTGCATTCATCTTATCTGTATATGCACCTAATGATTCCATTGTTGTTCCTTGGAAGATAAGGTTATTACAATATTGAAGATTACTCCATGCCTTGTTTGTGTTTTTATCAATTGCTTTTTTGTTATATGAAACAGTCTTAACATTGTAAAATACTGAATTGTCACATCCAATCAATGTCTCCCAACCAGCTTTATTCTTATAAGAACCATTCACACCTACATCACCAAATGTAATGTCTTGGAAATATAAGTTATGATGTGAATGTAATGGCTTTGAAGGTGAACCAACTGGGTCAATATCTGCTAATACTTGTATTGTATTTTGAACAACTGTATTCACTGTAACATTATATGAAGCAAAGTTATAGAACTCACCAATTTCTGCCCATTCTGTTGATGATGCAGAGTTCGGGTCACCATAACTTGTTGTAAGTACCCAACCTTGATTGGTATCTGCCACAGCACAGTCTCTCATCGTAATATTAGCACCAAAACCACCATTTGTAGGAGCTGATTTAAAACGGAATGCCATATCAATATGGTTCATAACTGTATCTTCAAAAAGAACGTCCTGAATACCATTGCCTGTATGACTTCCTGCTGCAAGTCCACCGTGTCCTTCACGTACAAAGTTATCAAACATCCAGATTTCTGAGTTTGTCTGAATGTTACAGTCTCTAGCGCCTTCACCAACCGATGAACCAAAACCTAAGTTATCATCACCTGTATCTGTAAAGTTACCCCAGCAGATAACATCCATTGAACAACCAAATCCAAGACCATCACCATTATTTCCATCATAAGAAAATACTTTTACATTTGTTGTAGCAATCTTTCTTGAATCAAGAATATTTACTGAATGGTTTGATGGGTTCTCAATTGTGATATCTCCAACATATACATTTTCACAGTTTCTCATAATAAGAAGACTTGAACGTGTAGCATACGCAAATTTAAGGTCATCACCACTAAATGCTTTACCTGCTGCACTTGCCTCTGATGCTGTCTTTGCATCAAGCACTGCTTGAAGCTGTGCTTCTGTATACTTTCCAGTATTCTTAAGATACTTGTATGATGAATCTTTTGACTGAATACCTTGATAGAATACATTGACATTACCGCCGCCACAGTATCTTGGAAGTCCCCAATTTGCTGTATCTGTTGGGTCACCAGCCATTGTATGTTTACCCTTATTTGATACAATGCCATCTCCATCAATTGTTGAACCAGCACCATACTTCCAGCCATTACCATACAATGTACCATTACCTGTTACACGAACATTTTTAATAGGAGCTGACTCATCTGCTGACATAGCATTGACAAGTCCCCAGCCTCTTGTATCTGTATAGAATGGATACATCAAAAATCCAATCTCAAAATGGTCACTGTTTGGTGATGCCCAAAGTGTACCATTGACTTCAAGTGTCATATCACTCTTTAACCAAAGTGCTCCTGTTACAAAGATTCCTTCTGGAACAACAACCTTGCCTCCTTCTGGACAAGCATCAATTGCTGACTGAATTGCCTTTGTGTTCTTTTCTACAAAAGCATTGATTGTATCATCATATGTTGTATAGCCTTCTGATGTTTCTGCACCAAAATCTTTAATATTAACAACTTCTGGTGTCTTTGTTGTTTTTTGCTTTATCTCTTTAGCCTCACCAAGCTCCTTGCCATCTTTATCAATAGCAACGACCTTGATTGTATATTCTGTATCTGGCTTCAGATTTGTTGCTCTAAATGAGTGGATATCTACATTAACCATCTCCACATCACTTTTTCCTTGTGTATTGTAGTAGTCATAAAAGGCTTCCATATATGTAGCTGTCCAAGCTGAATTTTTCTTGAAATTCTCTCTTGCTGTCTCCTTTAGCTCACCATTAACCCAAACCTTATAATCTGCTACATTATCATACTTTTCTGGCTTATTCCATACAACACCTATACTGGTATCATCATAAGCCAATACTGGAACTTGAAGGTTGGTAATATCACTGCTTCCCTTTGTCTTGTCAAACAATGGATTATCCAACGGTTTTGTTCCAAAAGTGTCACTTCCAATCACATCAAACACAGCCTTATCAACATATTTGTCGTGTCCGTCTGTTGTAGGAAGTCCTGCCGCAGTGGCAGTTGTTCCACCTAAGCCCAAGGTGGACATAGCAACTGTTACTGACATCACAACAGATGCTACTTTCATCATTCCTTTTTTCATAATGCCCCTTTCTTTATGTCTTGTCCATAATTAACACTTTATAATAAAGCATATTTTAGACACAAAGACATAATAATAAAATAATGCAACTTTTGTAAACTCATTTTACATAAGCCTACTATAAATATATATGGATTATGGCTTTTTGTCAATTATACAATCAATTAAATTATCACTTTTATAAGATTTAAACAAAAAAAGTATTTTATTATATCAAATATTACAAAAAATATAACCTTTTAATTGAATAGACAATCTTCTTTTTTACTTGTCACACTAAATTTGTTATCTATCTGATATTTTTCCTTTGAACATCTATGTACATAAAAAATCCCTAATCATTTTTATTCCAAAAATGACTAGGGATTTAATATTTTTTATAAAAGTTTATTGTTTATAAAACATTATTATTTCTGACCAAGTACAACATTCATCTGTGCGCAATACTTTACAAGAAGAACGGCATCTTGAATATCAATCTCGTCATCAACCTTAACATTTGCAGCTTTTTTATTGTACTTAACATCCATCTTTGCACATACTTTCTTTATAAGAACAGCATCTAAAATGTTTACTTCACCATCATCATTAAGGTCACCATAAATGAAGTCATCTTCTTCTCCACCTTCTCCAATTTGTACTGAAAGTCCTTTTACAGTCCAGTTAAAGCCTGCCATTTTATCATAGTCACCCATGCCTTGTTCAGCTTTCCACCATGTATCACCAGCCTGTACTGTGATTGTATGTGACTTTGTAAGGTCAAGACCTGTTAATGTATAAGTTGTTTCTGTAGTTGTCTTTGTTCCATTTACTGGATTAAATGCTTTTGTATTTGCATCCGCATATACTGGTACTCCATCTACATATACTCTGTAACCACCAACTTTTGTATCATCTATAGCTGCTGACCATGTTAATACAACATCACTACCCTTTACTTCTGCTGTCAACTTCGCATCTGCTGCCCATACAGGAGCTTTATAATCATAGTTTTTAAGTGTTTCAACAGAATTTTCTGGATACTTGTATTCAACATCAGCATCAGTAAATGCAATGATTTGTATTTTATTACTAATGCCCGGTGTAAGTCGTCCTATCTGATTCGCTATTGTATCAACTGTTTTATAATTTGGAATCTGGTAATTATAAAGTGTCTTTATATACTTATCATTTGCATATATTTTATAACCACGAACTCTTGCATCAGTTTTTGAAACATTTGTCCAATAAGCATGTGCGCATGTATAAATTGATGATGCAAATTTTGTGATTTCTCCAGTTGCTTTAATCGCTGTTGTATCCTTATCTCCATCAACTGTAATTGTGGTTTCTCCAATAAGTGTCTTATTGATGCCTGTTGTTGACATACTATTGGCATTATCACCTTTTTCGCTCACATATACTTTAAATGTATATGCTACACCTGATGATAATCTTCCAATTGTAGTTATTGGTTCTTTAATACCATCAACCATATCAACCTTCACATCACCAACATAGGTATCTACACCATAAAATACATCTGTATCATTTGTTACAGGTGTCCATGTAAGTTTTACTTTACGTTCTGTACCACTTGCTGCAGATGCACTACTATCAGAACCTGTCTGTTGTCCTGAACCAGCTTTTTTAATGCCCTTCATATCTTTAACATTTGCTATATAATTTGCAGTATTTCCAGTTGAATTAAACACGATAAACAATTTGTGCATTCCTGTTACGCCCTCTGGTAAAGTAACATCCATCTCATAAGGCAAATATCCATCATTCTTTGTTCCTTCAAGTGTTGCACTAGCAATTTCTTTTCCATTCTTTTCATCAAGACGAATAGAAACGGTTTGTGTACCTGTACTTGTCTGTCTGCAAATTTCAAGAACAATCTTAGTAAGGTCTGTCATATCACACCCTTTATAAGAAAATCCAATTTCAGCATTAGGTACGCCTGTGCCGCCTTTGTTGTGTTCATTGTCATAAACAAATCCAACATTTGTTCCATTGTTTTCTGTTTTTGGTATTGTAGTAATACCCTGTTTACCTACTGCATCATTAAATGCATCGCCAAATCCATCTGCTGGTGTAACTATCCAATATTCACCTTGCTCATTGCTACCACTAGATGCTACATTTTCAGCAGTCACTTTATTATCTGTTATAACGATTGGACTCATTGCTGCGTTCATCTTATCTACACAAGCACCTTCTGAATCCATTGTTGTTCCTTGGAATATAAGATTTTTACAGTACTGTAAATTATTCCATGCTGTGTTTGTCTTAGCAGACACAGCTTTGCTATTATATGACTTTGTGAAAACATTATAAAATACTGCATTTTCACAGCCAACTAATGACTCCCAGCCATTTCCATTTTTATAGCTGCCATTCTTACCTACATCACCAAATGTAATATCTTGGAAATATAAGTTATGATGTTTATGTAATGGCTTTGAAACATTACCAACTGGGTCAACATCAGCTAATACCTGAATTGTATTTTGAACTACAGTATTAACTGTAATATTGTATGCTGCAAAGTTATAAAACTCGCCAATTTCTGCCCATTCTGTTGAAGATGCAGAGTTTGGGTCACCATAACTTGTTGTAAGTACCCAAGCTTGATTGGTATCCACTACAGCACAATCTCTCATAGTAATATTTGCACCAAATCCACCATTTGTAGGAGCTGATTTAAAACGGAACGCCATATCAATATGGTTCATAACTGTATCTTCAAAAAGAACGTCTTGAATACCATTACCTGTATGGCTACCTGCTGCAAGACCGCCATGTCCTTCACGTATAAAGTTATCAAACATCCAAATTTCTGAGTTTGTCTGAATATCACAATCTCTTGCTCCTTCACCAACAGATGAACCAAAACCTAAGTTATCATCACCTGTATCTGTGAAGTTACCCCAACAGATAACATCCATTGAACAACCAAATCCAAGACCATCACCATTATTGCCATCATATGAAAATACTTTTACATTTGTAGTAGCAATCTTTCTTGAATCAAGAATGTTTACTGAATGGTTTGATGGGTTTTCAATTGTGATATCTCCAACATATACATTTTCACAGTTTCTCATAATAAGAAGACTTGAACGTGTAGCATACGCATTTTTAATATCTGACGAATTTTTATCTAATTTCATAGCTGTCACTGCTGCTGTTGCTTCTGATGAAGTTGTTGCATCTATCAACGCCTGAATTTGTGCTTCTGTATATTTTCCAGTGTTCTTAAGATACTTATATGCAGAATCCTTTGCCTGAATACCTTGATAGAATACAGCTATATTACCACCATTACAATATCTTGGAAGTCCCCAAGTTTTTGTATCGGCTGGGTCACCAGACTGTTTGTTCTCACCCTTGTTTGATGTAAGACCGTCTTTATATATTGTTGAACCAGCACCATACTTCCAACCATTTCCATATAATGTACCATTACCTGTTACACGAACATTTTTAACTGGTGCTGACTCATCTGCTGACATTGCATTGACAAGTCCCCATCCTCTTGTATCTGTATAAAATGGATACATAAGAAATCCAATCTCAAAATGGTCACTGTTTGGTGATGCCCAAAGTGTACCATTTACTTCAAGTGTCATATCACTCTTTAACCAAAGCGCACCTGTTACAAAGATACCTTCTGGAACTACAACCTTGCCTCCTACTGGACAAGCATCGATAGCTGCCTGAATTGCTTTTGTATTTTTCTCAATAAAAGCATTAATTGTATCATCATAAGCTGTATATCCTTCTGATGTCTGGGCGCCAAAATCTGTTATATTAACAACTTCTGGTGTCTTTGTTGTTCTTTGCTTTATCTCCCTAGCCTCACCAAGTTCATTACCATCTTTATCAATAGCAATAACCTTGATTGTATACTCTGTATCTGGTGTAAGACCTGTAGCTCTAAATGAGTGGATATCTACATTAACCATCTCCACACCACTTTTGCCTTGTGCATTATAGTAGTCATAAAAGGCTTCCATATATGTAGCTGTCCAAGCTGAATTTTTCTTAAAGTTCTCCCTTGCTGTTTCTTTAAGCTCGCCATTAACCCAAACCTTATAATCTGCTACATTATCATACTTTTCTGGCTTATTCCATACAACACCTATACTTGTGTCATCATACGCCAACACTGGAACTTGTAGATTGGTAATATTGCTGCTTCCTTTTGTCTTGTCAAACAATGGGCTTTCCAATTCTTTTGTTCCAAAAGTATCACTTCCAATTACATCAAACACAGCTTTATCCACATATTTATCATGTCCGTCTGTTGTAGGAAGTCCTGCCGCAGTGGCAGTTGTTCCACCTAAGCCTAAGGTAGACATAGCAACTGTTACTGACATTACAACAGATGCTACTTTCATCATTCCTTTTTTCATAATACCCCTTCCTTTATGCCTTTGCTTATAATGGCTGTTTAACAATCAAACATATATTTATGAAGCAAAAACATAATAATAAAAATAATACAACTTTTGTAAACTCACTTTACACAAGTTTACTATAACTATATAAAAATTATATTTTTGTGTCAATTATGCAATCTATTAAATTATTATTTTTATTAATTTTATACAAAAAATTCGTTTATTCTTGTTAGTTGCTATAAAAAATGTGTTAGTTTTTGTTAAAAATTATAGCCTTATCTGGCAAATAACAAAGTAAATTGCAAGCAACTAGCAGATTATATAAAAATGATTTCAAAATAGCTTTAAAAATATTGTTCATAATCCCATTTTTTGATATAATAATTAATTAAGTAATTGTAGGATTATTTATCCTTATAAGTCATAATGCCCAATAAAATAAAAACAGGAGGACATCATGGGGAAAATTGAAATCAATAAAAAAGCAAAGATGACCTCTTTGCTTGATGCTGCATATAAATTATTTACTACACAGGGGGTTAATAAAACGTCCGTATCTGAAATTTCCAAAGAATCAGGTATTGCTAAAGGTACATTTTATCTATATTTTAAAGATAAATATGACATTCGCAACAAGTTGATTTCACATGAATCAAGCAAGCTTTTTACTGCTGCAAAAATCGAATTGCTCCATTATCAAAAAGACCATGATATATCTTTTGAAGACCAAATCATATTTATTGTTGACCATATTGTAAATGCTCTCAATGAAAACCAATCACTTCTTACCTTTATTTCTAAAAATTTAAGCTGGGGCATATTTAAACAAGCATTAACAAGCAATATTAGCGACAATGACATTAACTTTAAACATGTTTTTGAATCCATGATTAATGAATCCAAACAACCCATACATGAACCTGAAGTTATGATTTTTATGATAACAGAATTAGTTAGTTCAACCATTTACAGTGCTATATTGTATAAAGAACCTGTTGATTTAGAACATTTAAAACCTCATTTATATAATGCAATACGAGGCATTATTCAATCTCATATGTGTACAAACTGTTGAATCTTTCTTTTATATAAATATAAATCAGACAACATTTTTAATTATCACATGTATACAAACTCTTAAGAAGTGCAATTTCCTTAGCATATCCGTCAAATTCATTTGGCGTCTCTAAATAAAAAGGCAGTTCTTTAAGAGCCGCATTATTAATAATAGAAGTAAACGTTTGAACTCCAATGCTTCCCTCTCCAATCTTTTCATGTCTATCCTTATGACTTGCAAATGGATTCTTAGAATCATTGAGATGTACTGCTTTTAATCGCTCTAATCCTATAACCTCATCAAATTCTTTCAAAACACCTTCTAAGTTTCCCACAATATCATAACCTGAATCATAGATATGACAAGTATCCAAACAAACACCAACATGGTCCTTTAACTCAACACCATCAATAATTTGTCTGATTTCTTCAAAAGTTCTTCCAATTTCAGAGCCTTTTCCAGACATTGTTTCTAATAAAACCTTTGTTGTCTGTTCTGGTTTTATAGATTCATTTAGCATCTCAACAATATATTCTATACCTGTCTGGGTGCCTTGTTTCATATGACTTCCCGGATGAAAATTATACATATTATTTGGCAAATATTCCATTCGTTCCAAATCATCTGCAAAAGTTCTTTTTGCAAAGGCTCTGATATCTGGATCATTAGAACAAGCATTTAATGTATATGGTGCATGAGCTAAAATGATATCAATGCCTTTTTCCTTTGCAAATTCTTTAAAATCATTAATATCTTTTTCATCAATTGTTTTTGCGGAACCTCCTCGTGGATTTCTTGAAAAAAATTGAAATGTATTGCCTCCTAACGCAACAATTTCCTTTCCCATATTTAAAAATCCATTTGCAGTTGACAAATGACAGCCTATTTTTAACATATTTATACCTCTTTTATCTATCTTCTTTCTATCATAATATCTTTAATCTTATTATTTCCATAAAAATTTTATTTTGCGATAGCCTTTTAAAAACATTGCTATCTAAAATTTTAAACTTCTTCATTATATAACAATTCATTATATATATCTCGTTTAGAAATCCCTCTATCTTTTGCGGCAGCTTTCATTGCTTCTTTTTTATCCATGCCATTATCCATATACATTCCAACATGCTCTGCTACACTTATTGAATCCCACTGCTGCCTGCTCTCTTTAAGAAGTGTCTCCCTTGATTTTCCTGCAATTATAAGTACATACTCTCCTCTAGGTTCATTCGATTGGTAATATTCAAGTGCTGCACCAAAATTTGTTATCATAACATTTTCATGCTTTTTTGTTAATTCTTTACATATTGACAATATTCTATCTTGTCCAAAAACATCGGCAAGTTCATGTAATGTCTTTATTAATCTATGTGGTGCTTCATATATAATTATAGTCCTCGTTTCATCTCTCAGAGCATCAATAATAAAATTTCTTTCTTTTTTATCGGTTGGCAAAAATGCTTCAAATACAAATCTTCTTGTCGCTTGTCCAGACATGGTTAAAGCTGTAACACATGCTGCTGCACCGGGTAAAGATGTTACTGTAATCCCCGCTCCATGACATTGTTTTACCAATTCTTCACCGGGGTCTGATATTCCGGGTGTTCCTGCATCCGTAATTAATGCTATATTTAACCCTGAATAAAGTTTATCAACCAAAACTTTTGCCTTCTCAAATTTATTAAATTCGTGATAACTTGTCATAGGTGTTTTTATATCAAAATGATTTAACAATTTAATACTATTTCTTGTGTCCTCTGCTGCTATCAAATCAACTTCTTTCAGTGTTCTTAATACCCTATAAGTAATGTCTTCTAAATTTCCTATAGGAGTTGCACATAAATATAATGTCCCTTTCAAATTAAATCTCCATTTCTGTATTGTTTTGTACTGTTTAAACGTTACTTTTCATTATACATTTGCAGCAAATCATTTGTATAACTGCCATCACGATTATATACAATTAATGGCGGCAATGTTTGAAGCTGCCTATTTCCACATTTTACAGCCTCAATCAATACCATATTTGCATCTTTATCAACATAAGGGTGAACCATTCTTATTACTTTAGGCTCTAAATGATATTGTTCCATCAGCAAAAACAGTTCCACCAGTCTGCGTGGTCTATGTACCATATACAGATGTCCCTTAACCTTTAAATGCTTTGATGCTTCCCTAATAATATCTTCTAAGGTACATAACAGTTCATGTCTAGCAATTGCTTTAGCACTTTGAGGATTAATAATACCATGATTTTCATTCATATATGGTGGATTACATGTTACCACATCATACAATGTATTTCCAACCAATTCCTTTAAATTATTTACATTTCCTTTTATAATATGAATATCTTGTGTTAATCCATTTAATACAATATTTTTATTTGCTAAAATATAACTCATCTCCTGAATTTCAATCCCTGTATAATGTACCTTTTTTTCAGGATTTTTTCCTTTGATAAGAATAGGTATTACACCATTTCCAGTACACATGTCTAAAAGCATATTATTTTCTTCAACCTGTGTAAATGAAGATAACAATACGGCGTCTATGCCAAAGCAAAAACACGCCGTATTTTGTAATAACTTATATCCATTGCATTGAAGGTCATCAAGCCTTTCATTGTCCCCCATTTCATCATTTTTATCAATCATCATTTATATGAGAATTTCCTTCCTTTTTTTCCAATTCTTCCAACGCTTTTAATTCTTTATCATTAATCTTATCATTTCCATTAAATTTACGTCTTGCCTTAAATTTTAAATCAGAAACATTATATTCTCTTATTTCTTTTTCATCATTATCCAAACTAACAATAACCTTCACTGTCTGTCTTAATACACTAACACTGGATACCTCCCCCTTCATCTTTTCAGGAGTTGTCACCAAATCGCCTACATTTGGTAAATTATTGTTTAACTCCGCATATGTTTCATTCTCATTATTCAAACAACACATCAATCTGCCGCATACGCCCGAAATCTTAGTAGGATTTAATGATAAATTTTGGTCTTTTGCCATCTTTATTGAAACAGGGACAAATTCTGGCATATAGGTTGCACAACAAAGCGGTCTGCCACATACGCCAATTCCTCCCATAAGCTTTGCTTCATCACGCACGCCAATCTGCCTTAACTCAATCCTTGTCCTAAATACTGATGCTAAATCTTTAACCAATTCTCTAAAATCAATTCTTCCATCAGCCGTAAAATAAAATAACACTTTATTATTATCAAAGGTATACTCTACATGAATAAGCTTCATATCAAGATTATGTTTTTTAATCTTCTCAAGACATATTGTAAATGCTTCCTTTTCCTTCTGTCGATTGATGGCTTCCTTTTCATCGTCCTCACAAGTTGCAACTCTTATAACAGCTTTCAGCGGTTGTATAACACACTCATCTTCAATTTCTCTTATACCAAGTACAACATTACCATATTCCACGCCTCTGGCAGTTTCCACAATAACATGTTGTCCCACTACAATATCATCATACATTCCCGGCGA
Source organism: uncultured Lachnospira sp. (assembly GCA_910587485.1). Classification (GTDB taxonomy): domain Bacteria; phylum Bacillota; class Clostridia; order Lachnospirales; family Lachnospiraceae; genus Lachnospira. The sequence goes on along the minus strand of CAJUKN010000018.1, from coordinate 6,111 downwards.
AAAGTAATAAATCTTACCTGCCTGCCTAAAACGTACGCCAATAACCTTTGTCATCTATCTCTATTCTCCAATTCTCTCATAATCTATTCTAATAATATTTTTTTATTATATATATCATAATAATAATTATTAACTTTGACTTCTGTTTTTTAACATAATCTATCTACATAGCATCTTTTATTGTCATTATCAAAAGCTCTATGGTTAAATCAAATTTCACATTTGCTTTTAATCGAATTTTTACTTTATCAATTGCATTCAATATATCTTCCAATCCCAAATAAGAATATTCTGAAGAATGTGCCTTAATTAAAAGTAACTCCTCTTTAAATATCACTTTATTAGCATTGTTTGTACTTTTAAATAACAATACATCTCTGTACCACATTGCTATCAAATCAAGATAATCATCTATATTATTTTTATAATTCATTATATTTTTGATTTCAGCCAATATCTGCGTTGTACTCATCTCTTTTGCATACTTTACAACCTTCAATACACTTTCTTTCAATTCTCTAAAATCTTGTGAGTCAATGGCTGCAATTGCTCGCCCAATATTTCCCTGTGCAAATGCTGCTGCAAACTGCACTTCATAATTGCTGATAGAATAGTGTTCTTTTATAAACTGTTCCACTAAATCATCACTTATTGGCTTAAAATCAATTCTTACACATCTTGAAAGCACTGTCTGTAAAAATATATCTGCATTTGTTGTCAATAATATAATAATTCCATATTCTGGTGGTTCTTCAATCGTTTTTAAAAGCGTATTTTGTGCCTGAACCGTCAACTTCTCTGCTTCATCAATAATATATATTTTATATCTGCTATGATATGGTTTTATCTGTATATCACCAACCAATTGCTGCCTTATATCATCAACACCAATACTACTGACTTTTTCATGCCCAACCCATATAATATCTGGCTGATTTTTAGACTCTGCTTGTATACATGAATGACACATTTCACAAGGTTGTGCTTTCCCTTGTTCACATTGCAAAGCCTTAGCAAACAATGCTGCTATCGTTTTTTTGCCAGCACCTAAGCCACCATTAAAGATGTACGCATGAGATACCTTTTTTAATTCAATACATTTTTGCAAATGTTCTTTTATATCATTATGTCCATAAATATCAGCATATGTACTCATACAACCACCATCCTTATAACAAACATCGCCTTTGCAAATTTCATAATCTTTTACATCTTAAGTAGTGATATCTAACAACAACCCTCTAATATCATCAATCCTACTGACAATAGCAAGATGGTCTTTTTCTTCTTTCATAAGTTCTCCTGCCAAATCATCAAGATTTTTGTCAACGAGCTTTACAATACCATATACCCTATGTCTGCCTCGTCTGTCAAGAAAATTCTCTCTTGAAAATTCATGTGACCTTGATACAATCTCATTCATAAAGCCTTTAACCAACTGACGATATCTTCTCATATCCTTAATATCCATATGTTTAGCAATCTTATCGCCTTGGTCATTGATTTGCTCTATCATATCCTTTAGTTTAACTTGAAGGTCTTTTTCTTTAATATTACTTATCAAGGTAAACTTAAACTTCTCATCACTAGAAGATGAACTTTCTTGTTTATTTTCTATTTGTTGTTGTGCCATAGATACATCATTTATTTTAATATCCATAAAAATCCTCATTTCTGCGCTGCTTTTATGCAAAGAACCTTTAGTTCTTTTTGGCAACTTTATGTCAAGCAGCACACAGACACAAATTGCTAGTTAAATTTTATTTAACTTGTGAAACCATTTATTTTTCACACGAATCTTCATTCTTGCTTAACCTGCAAGTTGAATAAACAGCTTATGTGTTATATATTTCATTCAATATATTTGTGGTCTTCTAAAAATTTTAATATGGGCAAAATCATTATTATTGTATAGACTCACTTATATAAAAAATTCTATTTTTATTATATAAATAATATATTATTTGCACAGAAACCTATTTATATAAAAATTTATTTACTTTATAAAATTGTTTACTATACAAATTTTTACAACAGCTTTATTATAGTAATTATAACATATCTTTCCAAAAAATACCAATAATATTGCTATTTATTCTATAAAAATAATTTAAAATGCATTTTTACCATATATTATAATTTCCTAATAGCTGTTTTTATATTATTTATACAATCGCTTAATTTTCCATTATTATAATATCTTACTTTAATATGATTCTTCTCAATATTTTCTTCGGCAAAATCTTTCATATCCGCAAGGTATCTTCTGCACATTTCATCATATCGTGGCTCTTTTTGTCTCATTTCCCTGTGCAATGCCCTGCTCAGACGCACGCCATCATCTACCTCTATATATATCGGCAAAAAATGTTCATTTCCATAATATTGACAGTATTTTTCATAAGCCTCAAGCGTACCTATGACAATGTACTTGTCTTTATTGTACAAATTAATTTGCCCATCATCAACTGTAAAATATCGCCATACACCACAAACCGTATGATAACTTCTCATTTCAACAATCTTATTCTGTTCTATCATATCATCAGCAAATTTATCAGTGACATAATAATATTCTACTCCATTTTTTTCCCCCACTCTCATGGGTCTTGTTGTATACATTATTATAGGTTTTAAATTTAATTCATCATCACTTAATAAATTTTTATATATATTATCTTTGCCAGATGCACTTTTTCCCATTATAAATACTATTTCAGGCATAAAATATGTACCTCATCATATATCTGTAAATCCATTTCGTTGATACTTATTTTTTCTTTCTTATTTACATGATTCTCTATATTCCTATCATTTTCTTTCCACAATCTATAAATTTCAGCTTCATATGTAGCTTTTTGTTTAGAAAATTTATCATTTAAACGATTTTCTATCTCCAACCCTATTACTTCTAATCCATTTATCATTCCATCTTGAATTTTTTTAATAATATTTTCTGTAATAAGTTCACCACAATTAATAAGATTAATACCCGGAGGATAAAAACAAACACTTTTGCATGCCACTCTTCCTATTGAATCTTTTAATTTAACAAGTTCACATTCTCCAGAAACAGCTTTATTCAATGCATCATATATAGTAGTATAAATTTGGGCTTTTATTATATCATTATTTTTAATTGTTCTTAAATTATTTGGAATTTCTACTTCTTTTTTGTCAAGATTTTTTAACGCATATAAAAATCTGCTATAATATTCATCTGTATCACAAACGCTTGTCATTGCTATTACATAATGCAGAGAAGCCATTTCTAATTGTATATTATAAATATCTTTTATAACATTATAAAATACTTTGCCATTTTTTATGCAAAGTACTATTTTTGAAATATCATCTGTATCTATTAATTTTATATAACGAAGCTTTTTTATTTCTTTTCTAAGATTTAATAATCGATAAATATATTGTTCATACAATTGTTTTCCATCTTGTTCAATAATGGTAATGCATCGGTCAATGCTTGCCATAAGAATATATGAAGGACTTGTTGTTTGATATATATTCCAATACATTTTTACTTTTTCAACATTTACATTATCACTGCATATATGTAACAAAGCTGTTTGTGTCAATGCTGGCAATGTCTTATGGATGCTCTGTATCACTAAATCTGCCCCACAACACACAGTACTTGTTGGAAATTCTTTATGAAAATGAAAATGCGCTCCATGTGCTTCATCTACAATTAAAATCGCACCATATTTATGTACAATATCCGATATTTTTTTTATATCGGATATCATTCCCTCATATGTCGGTGACGTAATCACAACTGCTGATACTTTTTCATTACTTACAAATAACTTTTGTATATCATCTGGATTAATAGCACCATATATCCCACAATACGAATCTACTACTTCAGGATAAACATATAATGGTCTTAATTCATTAAGATATATCGCATGAATAACAGAACAATGGACATTGCGTGCAACAATAATGTTATCTCCACGATTTGTCGTGCCACATATCGCAGACAATATTCCTGCACTGCTCCCATTTATCAAAAAAAGAGTTTCTTTTGCCCCAAATAATTTCGCGGCTCTCTTAAATCCATCTTTTATTATTCCAGTAGGATTATGGAGATTATCAAATCCATCTATCTCTGTTATATCCATACTATATGGATTTTGCATAGCACAAATATCTATATTTCGTTTCCCACCCGGCATGTGCATAGGGACCATATTCTCATTTTTTAATTGCTCTAATTTATCAAGTATATCACTCATTGATTGTTCCTGACTTTAATTATATTATTGTTTCATTCTTCAACAATAAGCTTTATGGTTTCTGTTGCTGTACTTCCAATCGCATCTGTTACTTTATATTTAATCTCATATTCCCCAGCCATATCAAACGTATATTTACCAATTGTTTGAATTTTTGCAGATATATCATTGCCACAGGTATCTACTGCTGTAACATCTTTTTTCAAATCCACTTTTACACCTATTTTTGTGGTAATATTCTTTGCATTTTTAATTGCAGCTCCTGATTTTAGCCATGGATTATTTTCATTTGGGTCTGTAGGGTCCCAACCTTTATTAGGACTATCTTCTGGAATTTTTATTGTCTCTGGTTTTCCAAGTGGTCCCGGATTGCTTTCATTATCATATATAGTAACTTTTGTTCCTGATGGACAATTATCATATAACCATTTTACATCTCTTACACACATTCTTACACAACCAAGTGATGCAAATGAACCAAGCTTATTAAATTCTCCTTCTTCCAATGTATCATTATTTGTCGCCATATATGGGACAGAATGAAACAAATAACCTCCATCAATGCGAAACGCATAATGCCCATATGTTCCATCTACCATAAGTCTCCACTCATATTTATCTGTAGTTGTATAATTTTCACCAACGATTGTCTCATTATCTTCACGACCGCAAGAAGCCGCAAAAGCTATAACTGGAATGGTATATTCTCCATCTTTATCAATTCCATAAACTGTTACACAATTAGCAGCTCTGTTAACCATAATAAAATATGGTAATTGCACACCTTCTGGTGGTGTATAATTCACTTTTTCTTCTACATTTTCTTTATCTTCTATCCATACAACATCTCTAGCTGTTGTCACTTCTTCTTTTGTATTCACAGGTGTTGGCTGTGTTTCGGCTGGTTTAAAAATGCCATAATTAAAAATTTTCATTGATGCAATAACACCACATACTGCAATAATAAATATGATTAATATAACGGCTATTATTGCAGCAAGATTTCTCCTAAACCAACTTTTTCTCCTTCTTAGATATTTATAATTAATATTACCTTTACTCATAATTTCTCCATTCTTTATATGTGTATATTAAAAATTTATTTTTTTGTTTAAATTCAAAATTATATGATTCTAAATGAAAGTTTATATTTATTATTATACTTCATGTAACATATTTTATTTTTTATAACAATTTGTGGCTATTATATCATATTGATTTTTATTTGTAAATTTCTTGTGACATGCCATTATTCTACGCTGTATTTATAATTTCATTCTTAAAAAGGGACTATTACAAAATAACTTTTTTATACAAGATAATTTTGCAATAATCCCTTTTAATTTTTTTATTTTTAGAACCAAATTTTTTAATCTTGTCAAGGAAGTCTTCTTCTTAAGAAGCAAGAGTTCTTGCTTAAAAAATGCCACAAAGTAGTAATGAGCTTATAAGCAAGTTAATACGTTGAACTTTCTTATAAAGTAAAAAAAGACATTGAAAATTTCAATGTCTCTTTACAATAATTAGTGCCTAGAGCCGGAATCGAACCAGCGACACGAGGATTTTCAGTCCTCTGCTCTACCGACTGAGCTATCTAGGCAAAGTGGCGGGAACAGGATTTGAACCTGTGACCTTCGGGTTATGAGCCCGACGAGCTTCCAGACTGCTCTATCCCGCTATAAAATTGATGGGCGGAGAAGGATTCGAACCTTCGAAGGCAGTGCCAGCAGATTTACAGTCTGCCCCCTTTGGCCACTCGGGAATCCGCCCAAAATATATATAGATAACAAATATGTTATCAAAGCCGACAGTCGGAGTCGAACCAACAACCTGCTGATTACAAATCAGCTGCTCT
>CAJUKN010000017.1 GCA_910587485.1 uncultured Lachnospira sp. | reverse complement strand
TTATATTATCATTTCAGTCGAATCCTGTCAACAACTTTTTTATATTTTTTTACTTTTAATTTTATATTTTTTGAATCTTTGTGTCAAAGCGGATATTCGCAATCCGCTACGCTACCTGCTCAAACTATCTATTTGCTATTGCAACGCAAGTCCCCACCCACCACTTATATCTGTAGCATTGAAGTGGGGGGGACTTTCTTGATGAGATTAAAATAAATTTGTATATTGATTTTTATTTTTTTTATTTATATAATTACATAGTTTAAAATTTGGTTTTTTAAAATAAAAAGTACTCTTTATTAATTTTATTTACTTTTAAGAAAGGATTTATTCATGGAAGATATAACACAAATAAACAAAATTAAAAAAACAATAGAACAAGTAATTAAAGATAAAAAAGAATCAAAAATAATTATTTTTCCTTATGGTGAAGGCGGACAATTAGTAAAAAGAATATTAAATACATGTTATGGAATAACGGAAGCTTTTATTATTGATAACTATTATTCAAAATACAATAATTCGATAAAATCTATTGAATATTTAGAACATATAAATCAATATGAATATGCAGTTCTATATACATGCAATAATACAAAAAATATTTTTTTATTACAAATGCTTAAAAAATATATATCAGATAATGCTATCTATTCTGTTTTTGATACAGAAATAGAGGTACCTAAATTGACCAAATGTGGAAAATATAGTTATGGTCCTTTATGTAATCATTTCCTTGTCGAGTCTGTAGGAGCATTTTCTTCTTTTGCTGCATACACAAATGTTGTAGAAAACCATGCTGTTGATTACATATCCACACATCCATTTATATATTATAATCCAAGCATAAATTTATACTTACAATATGGTGATTATAAAACTTATGAAGATTGTTTTGAATGTGGTTGGTTTTTTCCCGGAGTCACACCAAGAGGAACCGTTAAAAAAATGAAAAGAATTAACATAGGAAATGATGTCTGGTTAGGACATGGCGTCCTGATAACAAACGGCTCTGATATTGGAAATGGAGTTATTGCTGGTGCTGGAAGCATTATTACCAAACCTGTTCCTGATTATGCGGTTGTTGTTGGAGTGCCTGCACGAATTATTCGATATCGATACAATCAAGAGCAAATAAAAGCGCTTAATGAAATTCAATGGTGGAATTGGTCTGACGAAAAAATACGAGCTTGCTATTCTGACTTTTTTGATGACATCAATACTTTTATAGAAAAACATATTAATGATTAAAAATTTTATAAAATACCTTTAAACTTATACTATAAATAAACAGAGAACAACGAACAAGTAAAGATTGTTAAAAAACAGAAACCTTCTATATAACATATTAATATAACAATTATGTCATGAAATGGTAATCTAATAACCTTATTGCCACTTCATGACATTAATAATACAAAGCTTTTCCCCCTTATCAATAAACCATCACCTCAAAGCATTCTTTGCCTCATCTGTAATCTCTCTCTGATAAGCAATCTCATTTTCAATATTACGCGCCAACTCATTTGCAGTATAGGCAGCATCAACGACCTTATTTAAAATCTTTCCAACAGAATCCGCCTTATCCTTTTGTGCTGTGGCATTGTCAAATATGGATTTCATTGAAATAACCGTTTCATCAACAGAAGTCTGAATCTTTGCAATGGTATCTGTTATTTCTTTTGAAGATTTTGAAGACTGTGAAGCAAGACTTCTAACTTCACTCGCCACCACTGCAAATCCACGCCCATGTTCTCCCGCTCTAGCAGCCTCAATGGAAGCATTTAACGAAAGTATATTTGTTCTCTTAGATATATTACTGATAACGGTTGCAAATTCTTCAATATTGCCTGATAATTCAACCAATTCTTTAATTTTTGCTGAAGACTGCTCTACCACACTATTTAATGTATCAATCATCTTTAGTATTTCTTCAATGCTACTAATACTTTCCTTAATTAAATTAAGCGATGTATCTGATGAATTAATAACATCAAATGCATCCTTTTCCAATTTTTCTTGTGAATCATCAAGTCCATTAAGAATATTTGTTAAATTATTAATGATTTCTATATTTTCCATATCCCCCTCCTCTTTAAAATACACTATGTACATTAATTTTATATTGTAAAAATTCCGACCATTTAGCCTGCTACACAATCTCTAAAGATATCTGTACATTATCTATTCTATTAACTTTATGGCCTCTATAATATTACGTACACCAATTAATGTAATTTTATCAGTTTCTTTAATATTTTTCAAGCATACAGATGGAAGAATACATATTTTAAAGCCAAGTTTTATTGCCTCATTTACTCGAATCTGTGGCTGGCTTACTGCTCGGACTTCTCCAGCAAGTCCAACTTCTCCAAAAATAATCGTTTTATCATCTACTATTTTATTGCGAAAACTGCTTGCTATAGCCATCACGATGCCAAGGTCAATGGCTGGCTCATTTACTTTTACACCTCCTGCTATATTGACATAAGCATCACTTGCAGACAAATGAATGCCTGCTCTTTTTTCTAAGACTGCCATTAATAAATTAACTCTATTATAATCCGTTCCTGCGGCAGTTCTTCTAGGCAAACCAAAGTTAGAATCACATACTAATGCTTGAATCTCTACAAGCAAAGGTCTTGTTCCCTCAAGCAGACAAACAACAATAGAACCTGACGCATTTTCTGGTTTCCCAGTAAGCATATACTCTGATGGATTTGTCACCTCAACTAATCCGCTTTCTTGCATCTCAAATACACCAATTTCATTCGTAGAACCAAATCGATTCTTTACACTTCGCAAAATTCGATATGTAGCATATTTGTCCCCCTCAAAATAAAGGACCGTATCAACCATATGTTCCAGTACGCGCGGACCTGCAACAACACCTTCTTTTGTTACATGTCCCACAATAAAAATGCTGATATTTAAACCTTTTGCTAACTGCATAAGAATAGCTGTCGTCTCGCGAACCTGTCCCACACTTCCCGGCGCTGAACTAATTTCTTCTCGATACATCGTCTGTATTGAATCAATAATTACAACTTGAGGATTTTCTGACTTTAACGTTCCCTCTATTACTTCAAGGCTCGTTTCACATAAAACCATTAACTCCTCGCTTATTGTTCCTACTCGCTCAGCGCGAAGCTTTATCTGGGTCAAAGACTCCTCACCTGATATATACAATACTTTTTTTCCACTTTTAGAAAGATTATGACACATTTGCAAAAGTAATGTTGATTTGCCAATACCTGGGTCTCCTCCCACTAATATTAATGAGCCGCTTACAATACCGCCCCCTAATACACGGTCAAATTCTTTGATACCCGTTGTCACTCTATCCTTATCTGTAGAATGAACAGTTGATAATTGTACAGGCGTACCTTTTTTTATATCTGAATTTCGCAAAGAGGTCTTAACAACCCCCTTTACATTTGTACTCTTTGACACAGGTTCTTCCACAAAAGTATTCCACTGCTTACATGCAGGACATTGTCCAAACCATTTTGCAGATTCATATCCACATTCATTACAAAAAAATGCTGTATCTTTAACTTTTGCCATAAACCCCTCCATTTCTGCGCTGCTTTAATATGACACTTGTCTCCTTACTCATAAAAATAAAGCTGCCACATTAAGCCTTAAATATTTTTGCTTAATGTGGCAGCTTCATCACATAAAACTCATATTTAACTTTAATTTGAACGTGCTTCCCTTTTAAATAAACGTTTTGTCTATTTGGGTAAATTTTATGTCCCTGTTAAACTTTTTTTATCTCAACAGCTACTCTTGTATCACTATCAAATTCAACAGAAAATACCAACTTGCCACCCATATTTGTCGTCATCGTGCCTACATCTTCTCCATCAATCGTAATGGCATATGAAGATCCTTCCTCCAATTCAAGTGTAATCTGTGCATCATCGACACCCTCAACAAAAAATGTAACAACATCAGCGGTAGCCTTAAAATTATTTACGGCTGTTCCCGGAACAGACTCATAAACAAATGAACCATTACGTTCTAGTTTTGTAATCTCATTAAAAGTCTTTACCTTATACATATCTCCACAATACTCATAATCTGACTTTTTTGATTTAACATTAAGCTTATAATTACCAAAACTAAGCCCACCATCTTTTTCTGAATCAATTAATTCCTCTACTACTGCCATCTAAAAGTCCTCCTCAAATTTAGCGTCCGTATTTCATAAAATGATTATACAATACTTCCTTCGGATATTCTAGTGTAAAATGGTGGACTAATAATGAACATTTTGTAAACTGCACAAAATTACTTATTGATACCTCTCTTTGTTGTGAAGCTCAATTTGCCATCTTTTACTGTAGCAAGCAGTCTATTGCCTGCTTTTACCTTTGTTTCTAATATCTTTTCAGCAAGTGCATCTTCAATATCATTTTGAATCGTTCTTCTAAGTGGTCTGGCACCATATTTTACATCATAGCCTTTATCAACAATATAATTTTTGGCATCCTCGTCTAATTCAATAGATAACTTCATCTGTTCCATCATTCTCTTATTGACAGAACGAATCATAATATCTACAATTTCTCCTATCTGAGCCTTATTTAATGTATGGAATACAATAATCTCATCAATTCGGTTAATAAATTCAGGCTTGAAAATACGCTTTACTTCGTCCATTACTTTGTTTTTCATATTTTCATGCTCAAATTTCTCATCATTTGCTGTTGCAAAGCCAAGTTTTTTTGGTTCTACTATATTTTCTGCCCCTGCATTGGATGTCATAATAATTACTGTATTTTTAAAATCAACAACACGACCTGTTGAATCTGTTATATGTCCGTCATCAAGTACTTGCAAAAGTACATTAAATACATCTGGATGCGCTTTTTCAATCTCATCAAATAAAATGACAGAATAAGGATTTCTTCGTACCTTTTCCGATAATTGACCGCCCTCATCATATCCCACATATCCCGGAGGTGAACCAATTAATTTTGACACGGTATGCTTTTCCATAAATTCAGACATATCAACACGAATCAACGCATTTTCTGTGCCAAACATCGCATCCGCCAATGCCTTTGAAAGCTCTGTTTTACCAACTCCTGTAGGTCCTAAAAACAAAAATGAACCAATAGGTCTGTTAGGGTCTTTTAAGCCTACACGCCCTCTTCTTATTGCTCTTGCAACAGAAGTTACTGCTTCATCTTGTCCGATAACTCTCTGATGAAGCGTCTCTTCTAATTTCAAAAGTCTGTCTGATTCTGTCTGTGCAATCTTAGACACTGGAATTTTTGTCCATGTAGAAACAATTTCTGCAATCTCTTCCTCTCCTACATTCAAATTTGCACTGCTTCTTTTCTCCTGCCATTCCATCATCTGTTTATCTAATTTTTGACGCTTTTTGTTCTGTAACTTTTTAATTTCCCCTGCTTCCTCATAGGCTTCATTTTTAATCGCCTCTTCCTTTTTCTCGTCCAGTTTTTTAATATCTTCTTCTATCTTTTTGATACTTTCAGGCATAACATAAGCAGTCAATCTTGTCTTTGAGGATGCCTCATCAATCAAATCAATCGCCTTATCTGGCAAAAATCGGTCGTTAATATATCTTTTTGAAAGTTTAACAGAAGCAATAACTGCTGCATCATCAATTGTAACATTGTGATGTTCTTCATATCTCTTGCGCAGTCCCATTAATATTTGAATCGCCTCATCTACTGTTGGTTCTTCTACTTTTACAGGCTGAAAACGTCTTTCTAATGCAGCATCTTTTTCAATATATTTGCGGTATTCTTCAAGTGTTGTTGCTCCAATAAGCTGAATTTCACCTCGTGCTAATGATGGCTTAAGTATATTTGATGCATCAATTGCCCCTTCCGCACCACCAGCACCAATAATTGTATGAAGCTCATCAAGAAACAGCAACACATTACCATCATCGCGAACTTCGCTGATAACTCGCTTGATTCTTTCCTCAAATTCGCCTCTATATTTAGAACCTGCCACCATACCTGACAAGTCTAATGTAAGAACCCTCTTATCTTTAATCGTTTCAGGTACGTCCCCTTGAATAATTTTGGCTGCCAATCCTTCTGCAATAGCTGTTTTTCCTACTCCCGGCTCGCCAATAAGGCAAGGATTATTCTTTGTTCTTCTGCTAAGAATCTGAATCACTCGATTAATTTCTTCGGTTCTGCCAATCACTGGGTCAAGTTTTCCATGTGCTGCCATTTCTGTTAAATCTCTGCTGTACTGTTCCAATACTTGCGTCTTTTTCTTGCCATTATTCTTTTTATTACCATGCATATCATCACGATAATTGTTGGCATCCTCACCCATTGCCACAAGAATATCAATATATAATTTTTTAATATTCACTCCTATTGTAGTAAGCAAACGTGCAGCAACACTTTCTGACTCTTTGATAATTGCTATTAAAATATGCTCTGTTCCAATCAAGTCTGATTTAAATCGTATAGCTTCTTTTGCAGCATTTTCAAGAATCCTTCTCAACCTTGGCGTATAGCCAGATGGTTCTTTCATACCAACAGCCGATTCTGGCGCAATAAGCTGATATACTAAATTAATAATCTTTTCATCTGTCACATCAAAACTTTGTAATACTGCTGATGCCAGACAATCCTCTGTCTGTATCAAACCTATTAAAATGTGTTCTGACCCAATATAACTATGTCCAAGCACAGTAGCCGCTTCAGTCGCGTGATTTAATGCTTCTTGTGCTTTTTTTGTAAATCTACTTTGCATACTTCCTCCATTCTGAAACGTCGTGTAGAAATTGCACAATAGAAAAAACTGCTATAGCAGTTGCAAAAGCGATTTCTATTGGCATATCAAAACTTATTTGTGACGCTTCGGCACAAATAGGTAACAAACTTATATGTGAAAAATTTATTTTTCATACTATTTTTTTAATTATTGAATTAATGGCAGATACTCTCGAATAAACTGCGCTCTGCGCTCCTCCAGTGCCTCAAAAGACAACTCTTCCTCGCTTATAAGCATAAGGTTTGCAGGCTGAATACCAATCATCAACTGATAAATCGAAAATTCCTCCTGTCCCTCTATATGAATCAATTTTTCTGCCAATCCCATTCTAATTTGTGAAAGTAATATCATACCATCTTTTTGTGATAATTTTCTAGCATATTTTAACAATCCATAAGAACGATATACTGAATCCAATGTTTCTATTTTTCTACTAGCAATATATTGCTTTCTAATGGCTCGTTCCTGCAAAATAATTTGATTAGCAATATGATTGAGACTATCTATTGCTTCCTGCTCTGTAAGTCCAAGTGTCAACTGATTGGTAAGTTTATAGATATCCCCATAACCATCACTTTTATTATCCCAAAAAACGGAACGCAGCATCATGCCAAATCGACCAACCTCTGTTGCAATTCCGCTGATTCGATTTGTCATAGCAAGTGCAGGTAAATGTAGCATATAGGTCACTCTCATTCCTGTTCCAACACTTGATGGACAAGTCGTAAGATACCCATATTTTTTGTCATAGGCATAATCCAAAACATCACCTAAACAATCATCAATTTTATTTACTTTATCATAAACATTTTTAATGTTCATTCCAGCACCAAATCCTTGTATTCGGACATGGTCTTCTTCATTTAACATAATTGATATATTTTCATCAGACGAGACAAAACCTGCTGCCGTATTTTGTCCAAGCAAATAATTGCTGATAACATGTCGTTCCTTCATAGCATGTTTTTGACAGTCGTCCAACTCACTAAAATCATACGAATTAAATTTAGATACACAGCCAAGAGAAGCTATTTTTTCCTTCAAATGATTTACCATTACTCTTGCATCAACGTCTGTAAGTTTTGGTGAAAAATTATAACTTCTAAGATTTCTTGCTAATCTTACTCTGCTTGATACAACAACATCACTTTGCAGTCCATTTTCTTCAAACCATCTAATCATTTGCACACCCTTCTTTCAGTGCTTTTATCTCATCACGATATTTTGCTGCATCTTCATATCGCTCCAATTCAATTGCTTCCTTTAACTTTCTATTTAACTGATTTATTTTATTTAATTTACTTATATTTTCGTCTTTCGTATCATCTGCTTTATCACTTGTACTATCAGAATCTACCAAATCTTCTATATCGTCAGTAACAGCCTTAGCATATATTTTACCTTTATGCTCTGCACTGCCATGAAGTTTTTTCAAATTGTCATCAAGAAGCGGACCAAACACGTCATAACATTCTGAACAGCCAAACTTTCCCATTTGTATAAATTCTTGATAACTCATATCACATTTAGGACATCGTACATGTGACATTGGATTATCATAATCTTCACTTCCTAATCCTGAAGATGCAAGAAGACCTGTTAAAAACTTAACAAATGGTATATCACTATTACCAATATCCCCTATACTGGTAATTCCCATTTTTGCAGCACAATCACTGCATAAATGATGTTCTGAACGAACACCATTCACAACTTCTGTATAGTGTATAGAAGCTTCGTTTTTATTACAATTATCACATAACATGTTCAAACCCCTTTCATATCCACTTCTTTTTTTTACACAGCATCAATAAACAAAAATAAGTTATTGCTGCAATTACCAATGCAACGAGTACAGATACCATATTTGTACTTGTCAACATATACATTAACGTATATGTCATCCATGCAAAAAATCCCATTATACAAGCACATCCTAATGGTATTAAAAATGTTTGAATATACTCTAATTTAAAATCAATATGTCTTTTTAGGTCTCTTAAATTAAACACAAATATTAAAATTGGAAATGATGCATTGCCAATTACAAGCGCATATATTCCAAGCCTTGACCAGCGAAGCATAAAATACACAATAATAATATGCACAACAAGAGAAATAAGAGAATTTTTTACAGGTTTTCTCATCTCATCAATTGCTTGTAAAGCAGAACTCGTCACTGTTGATAATGTATAAAATACTACAGCTATTGCTCCAATCCGAAGCATCATTGCTCCTTGTTCGCTGTCATAACCAGAAAAGAGCAATTCAATAATTTGCTTGCCAATCACTATAAACCCCACAAATGAAGGAATAGCAATAATCATATTCGTTTTTATCGTACTTGTTATTTTATTTCGGACATGCGCCATATTATTTTTTGTATAGGAGGCAACAACACTTGGCAGCATCGAGGCTGACATAGCAGAGGCAATTCCTTGAGGAATACTGATAAGCAATGAATAACTGGAAGCAAAATTACCTAAATCTGCCTTAATATTCATTGATATACTCATTTTTGTCATAATATTAGAAAACATGGCATCATCAATTACCGCACTGATTTGATACAATGTCTGCCCCAGTATAATAGGAACCATTGTGGCAAGAATAACAATATATACCTGTGAATCTTGCAAGGATTCACTAACGATATCTTTTTTTTGCTTCTTGACAAATGTCGGTTTGTATGCCATATATAAAAAAATCATAAACACTAATCCAGATAATGCTCCAATTGCTGTCCCCAATGTTCCTCCTGCTGCCCCATACGCAGAAGCATTGTCTGACTGTGCAAATGTTTTCATCAGTATATATCCAGCCGCAATACTTACAATGGCATTCATCACCTGCTCTATGAGCTGAGAAAATGCTGTTGGAATCATTGTTCCCTGACCTTGAAAGAATCCTCTCAACACCCCCATTACAGCAACTAAAAAGATGGTTGGTGCCAAAACTCTGAGTGGAATAGCAAGACCATCAACACCTTTATATAATTTTTCAATTGAATTTGCACCAAAAAATAACATTAATGCCGCTAAACCGCCAGTACACACTGAAATCACAAGAGAACAGCGAATAATCTTGTTTGCATTTTTATACTGCTTTCTGACAAATTTAGCGGATATAAGTTTAGAAACTGCCATTGGCAAACCATAAGAAGATAATACAAGCATTATATTATATATATTGTATGCAACACTGTAGATTCCATTCCCTTCACTGCCAATAATATTCATTAAAGGTATTCGATAAAACATGCCTATAATACGGACAATAATACCTGCCATAGCAAGTATTCCTCCATGTATTATAAACTTATTCTTTCTACTTTCTGCCATACCGCATATTCCTTCCTATTGCGTTATGAAAATTGCTGCATTAAAAAATATACATTACTTTATGCAGCAGTTCCATATATCTTATGTTTATACACAACGACATAGAAATCGTTTTTTTAATTAATAATAAAATCTGCAACGACCCATTTACCATCTTTCTTTACATAAGTATACGTAAGCGAGGTATTATATGTCTTATCACCGCCGTTCCATTGAACGTACAAATCATAGTACACATCACATGAAAAACAATCGTCTGAATATTTTACAAAATTCGATATATTTTCATTTTGAAACTCATATGTGTAAGTCATTCCATAAAGAAATGCCCAAACTGCTGGAATGTCACTCATATAATCTTTTGCATATCCCACCATCTGATTGGTAAGCGAAGAAAGACTACCTTTATTAATAATATATTTTCCATAATTTCTGCCAAGTGTCATTATATCTTCATGTACCGATTCTAACAAATCGTCGTCACTTGGGTAATTTGCTGTATATGTGTTCTTTGAAACTTCCACAGTTAAATCATTTTCATTAAAATGCACCTTGATATCAGGCTGTATAATAAGTCCTGATATCTCATAAGTTGTCCTTAATGGCTGATTGACATAATCAGAAACGTGCTTACATGGTTCAAATTCAATATCATCTTCTTTGATATAATCATCTTTCACTTCAACCCCATTAATTGTTACTGTGCTGCCTTTTGGGACACTTACTGTAATCGCATTATTTGTTGTCTTATCTGCAAAATCATCAAATGATATCTGTCCTAATTTCCATTTATTAAATCCCCAAAAACCTTGTCCATCTTTATCAAGCGATACTTTTGCAATAGGGGTTTCTCCTGCAAATACAATGTATACAGGGGTCTCTTCTGAATATTCTCTTGCCTTTTTCTTATATGAAACACTTTCATTATTTAGTTTATCTTTAAGATATTCTGCAACCATCTCATTGGATTCAAATTCATTGACTACAACACCACTTTCATTGAGGAGATTTTCTATATTATCTGCGCTAAATCGAGCGGCTAATGTATCCATTGTACTTGAAGGTCTCCCCTTCTCATAATCACCAATAAAATTATACAAAATACCCCATACAATAATACATAAAAATGCAAGAACCGCTGAGTAAATAATCAAAAACTTTTTAAATGTTTTACCTTTTCTTCTTTTTGCTGCCATTTTTCCTCCCATTCCGAAGTATTTATGCTGCAAAACAATAATTGCAACTTTATTTAATTAAAAATGCCGTAGGACAAGAACGAGGTCCAAGTGGTGAATAAGGTGTATTGATAACTTCTCCATCATAATACATCTGTGTTGATGTGCCTCCGTCCATTGTTGAAGCATTGACAGCTCCATACTGAAGCATAATATCTTGTAAATCTGAAAAAGAAGCACCAATACTATTTGCCATACGTCCATCAATAGCAAGTAACAATATGGAACCATCTTCTGCCTGACCAACCGCTGTACGTGGATTAAGACCTCCACCTATACCTGATACATCTTGAGGTTCCCCATTAATAACAAGAAATGGTCCAATACTATTGCTAATGCTGACACAATCTCTTATATTATTGTCCTTTGCCTGTTGTGCATTCATATTGCCTACTATCAATTTATTGTCATGTGTAATTCCAGTAACATGACACACACCACTATCAGCACCATTGACAACCTCACCATTGACCATAACCAACCCAACTGGAACACCTGTAAGTGTTGTCTCCCCATCAATAAATTCACCACCATTGACACCACCTATTGCATCATACCTTTTTGCAATATCAGCAACGACCTGTCCTTGTCCCTGAAATGTAGCAACCGTTCCAACAATCAATCTTGATGGGTCTTTGACAATCATTAATTTTCCTCTATAAGTAGACCCTTTTACATCAATAATTTGAATATCTGGCACATCTTCATTTTTTGTTGTGTCAATTGTGATAAGACTGGTATCGGTTACCTCTGTTGTGTCTTTAACCGAATTTTCTTCCTTTATCTGTGCAATCTCTTCCTCTGAACAAAACCAATTTGCCAAAAAACCAATCGCACTGGTTTCCTGAACAGACATAACAAATTGTTTCTTTGCTGTCTTTGATGGTCCAAAACATAAAACAGCCATTACACCATATACAAACACTAAAAATATAGCAATCGTGACTACCAAAACTGCACTGACTCTGCCAACCCACATCATTATTTTTTGCTTTGTCGTCATCTTTTTCTTAGACTTTTTATATTTTTTGCGCGGTTCTTCATCAACAGATATCTTCCTTGACTTTTCCTCTCTGGTATCAAAATATTCATCTTCATCATTATCATACATCATATTATCTTGCACTACTCCAAATATAAACAAATATTCCTATTGAAATATTTAAAATTCTTATGAACATTACCTATTTATTGATAAAGTCTTTTTACTTTTTGTATTTGTTTTTGGATATTTTGTTGAGCAGCTCTCTCCTTTCTTTGTTTTATATGCTTCTTAAACCTCTTGCATACTCTTAATAGACTACTTAGAGTATACATTTTATAGGCACATAATTAATTCATCATACAATCATTTCTTAAATACCCATATTCTTTGAATATAAAAACTAATCATAAATAAAATTGTATCTATAATTCCCTTTGTTACTACAGTCATAACCTGCCCTAAACCAAGTAAGCTTGTTATCATATATACCAATCCATATGATACCATTAATTGACAGACACATAAAAT
Organism: uncultured Lachnospira sp.; assembly: GCA_910587485.1. Taxonomy (GTDB): domain Bacteria; phylum Bacillota; class Clostridia; order Lachnospirales; family Lachnospiraceae; genus Lachnospira. Next base: position 44,122 of record CAJUKN010000017.1, on the reverse strand, counting down.
ATAATATCTTACCATAGCTCTGCCAAAATTGTTGCTTGACTTAAAAACTGCATTACGATTAAAAAGAAAATTAAATAATGAGGATACCACTCTTGCAGCAACCGTTGCTAATAAAATTCTTAGAGAATCCTCAAATTTGTTATAAATAAGCGCACTCACAATACTAAATATCGCTAAATCAATTACTGAAGATGCAAGTGAACTAAAAATATATTTAAAAATAACCCCATAAATTTTTAATGAATCTTTTATAGGATTGAAGTGCGTTGAAGCATTTTCTTCTATATATACAGTCTCAATGGGTACTTGTTCAAAATCAATATTACTGTTTTTAAACTCTAACAGCATATTTGTTTCATATTCAAATCGTTCCCCTTTTACTTTTGAAAACAATGGCAAAAATTTTAACGGTATCGCTCGAAGTCCTGTCTGTGTATCAGATATATTTAATCCACATACAAACTTAAAAACAAAACTTGTCATATTATTGCCAAACTTGCTTTTTGGCGGAACATCATCTCCTGAAAAATCACGAACGCCCAAAATAACTTTATCTTTATATTCTATCATTTTATTACAGCAATTTAATATATCTTCCGCTTTATGCTGATTATCGCCATCAACAGTCACAACACCATCAATATCTGGTCTATTTGCAATGCAATAATCAAATGCTGTCTTTAATCCTCTGCCTTTTCCTTTATTTACTTCATGTGTTAGTATTGTACACTGACTATACTCTTTAAGCTGCAAAAAAGGCTGCATATGAGCCTTATCACTTCCATCATTAACAAGAATAATATCTTCAAATCCCTTTGCGACCAGCGCATCAACAACTTGAATCAGTTTATTATCTGGATTTAGGGACGGAATGATTACTGATACTTTCAATATTAAATCCTCCATAAACGGAATAATTCTTATATTATTATCAAACGGTCAACGGTCAAACAATAAGCGAAACTTTGTTTGCACACAAACTAATCAACATTGATAATATAACAAAGGACAATTATTTGCAACATTTTTGTAAGAAATATTGTAACACACACAAGCACTTTCTCATATTATTGTAGTGTAAATGTCATAAAACATTTGGAGGACTTAAAAATGAGTGATTTAGCAGCAACAAACTGCGGCGGATGTAATGAATGTGGATGTGGAGGCAACGGCGGCGGTTGCTCTTCATGCTTCTGGATTATCATCCTTCTTTTATTGTGTGGAGGAAATGGCTGTGGCAGCACATTTAGCAACGGCGGATGCGGCTGTGGCAATGGTTGCGGATGCGGCAGCGGTTTTAGCAATGGTGGCGATAGCTGTATGTGGATTATCCTTCTTCTTTTATTCTGTGGTGGTAATGGCAGCTTCTTGAGCTGCGGCAACGGCTGTGGCTGCAACAACAACTGCGGCTGTGGCTGCTAATTAGACAAAAATGGATTTTAATCCAAAGAATCGAATGTCTAAAAGGCAGTAATAGTATTTCCCCATTCGATAAAATTCAGGGTTTCGCTTATAACAATTTTTGTTTGCGAAACCTTGAATCTTTACATAAAGTTTTCTTTGAAAAATTTGATTTTAATTTTTATTCATATCAACCAAAGAACTACATATATTATATTGATTATCAGTTTCAGGATGAAATTACGCTGAAAATCAGTGCAAATAAAGGAGCATAAGGAGCATTATGGCAAATAAACCACCGTTAACAGAATTTGATATCGTAACAATACCGTCTTCATTCCAAATAATGAAGGCTATGCTCCCATTTTTAGACATTAATCTTCAAAAAAGTTTATCTTTAATAATACGGTTTATGGAATTAAAACAAACCATAGACTTTTTTAATTATGCTAGCAATATTACCAGTATGTCAAACTCCAATAAAAATATAAGCACTGATAATGAAAATTCCAACTTTTTATTAAATCTGCTCAATAATGATGACTTTATGAATAGTATTGCTCCTTATTTGCCTGAAAATTATAAATCTATGATTTCAGGCTTTAAAATGTTTTCTTCTATGTCTGATTTATTTAATCAAAACAACATGGATATATCAGACTTATTAGGAAAATACATGGGTGGAGCTGCTAGTGCTTTTGGCAACACAAATACTGCCAGTACAAACGAAAATAATCAAGAAAATACAAATAATCAAGACAACAATGTTCAAGATATTGAACATAACAACGAAAATCATTCCAATAACAATGACTCAGGGCAAACAAACCAAAGACCGCCTTCTGAAGCAGATAAAGGATTTTCAATATTTTCCAATGCAATGAATCAAGAGCAGCAAAAATTATTTGATGACTATTTAAAACAACTTGATGATTTGAACCTGTAAAAAAATTGAAAGAAACTCTTACAAGTTTGTATAACAAACATACTGTTAAATTATTATTTCCTGCAAAGTTTAATAAAGAATTATACACTGCTCTTAAATTATTATTTCTTAAAAACAAAATAAGGTTCAACTTCATAAAATAAATCGTGTGATTACACACAAGAAAGAGGTTAATGTGAGTGAATTAGATTTTAGAAAGCAGCTTCTTATTAATGAATTTAAGTCTATGTCAAAAGGCAAAAATAAAGATGAAATCCTGCCTCTTATGCTTGCTATAAGCAGCAAAGCAAAACAGGCAGGCATCTCCTTTACAAAAGAAGACATGTTGCTTATTATAGACCAAGTCAAAGATGAGCTTTCAGAACAAGAAAAAAAGATATTACCTGAACTATTATTATTAATGGAACACCGATAAAAAACTTTGCATGTTTTGTTTTATGGTGGAACATATGCATCCCTGCATATGCTCCCACCGAACCTCCTATTATTGCCACCCCTATTAGGACTTTTTCCGGCGTTCTAAAAGAACCTTGAATTGCCTTTCTTTTATCGCTTCCATACATGATAAATGCTATGATATTTATTATTATTATATATATTATAAAATATTTCATTATTATTCCCAATTTAGTATCTATTTAAAACTGCATGAACATTCTTGTACTTCGAGGATATTGTTGGATAATTTCATAAGAATCACCCTTTTTCTTCATGGCATAATATATATTTTCTATATTATTACCTTTGCTTTTTAAAAAATCCCCTATTATATTCATTACTTCTTCATAATTTTTATTTGTAACTTGAAATTTTCTAATCCAAATCAATCCATAATGTAATGCTAAATCGGTTTGAGGTGGGATAAAAACAATAAAATCTTTTCCATTCAACGTAATCAAAACGCGCTGTTCTTTTAAAGCGAGTTGAAACACACGCTCATCACTCTGTCCCGCATTACATCTATCCAATATATGAATAACATCATGTTTATATTTTTGTAAAATAGGTATTGATTTTTGAGTAATATTTTCATCTAATAGTATTTTCATTTTAACCTTCCTGATATGGAACATCCAAAATTTCAATTACATACTCCATAGCTGCCTCTATATCTTGCTTTGTCAACCTATATTCCTCACAGATATCTTGAATCATCATCTCATCTTTTAAACAGGCAATAACTAAACTAACTGGTATTCTAGTATTCTTTATTACTGGCATACCACTTAATTTTTTTTCATCCATCTCAATGGCATCAAATTTTTTTGCTATTTTATTAAAATATCGTTCAATTTCTTGATAATTTTCATAATTATAATTTAAAAATACAATATCATTTTCCATATCCTCATTATATGTCTTATATTTTTTATTTAAACCAAATTCATATTGATTTTTAATATTATATGTATGTTGTAATGTTTCAGGAAAAATCATCTCAAAATCTTTGTCTAAAAGTTCTGTCATTCTTATTCCCCCTTTTATATACTATCCATTTTTTCTTTTAGTTCTATTAATTGTTCTATAATCTCTCCTAAATCTCTTCTGGAAACTTCAAATGTATAAGATTCATCATCATCATCATTTTCCATTATCATCTTTATTATAGCTGAATTTGCCTCTATCTCTTTAGGATTTTCTTCATTTCTATAACTTATAATTTGTGTTCTTAAGAATCTAAAACAATTTATTTTACTATTCTCTTTTATATAGAGGTGATTTTTTAAATCCCTTTCTTGCGCATAAATCTCCTTTGCTACTTTCAAATCATCTTCTGGGAGATTTTCGATTTCTTTATCTTCTGCCATTTTTTTAATTATACTTATAATGTATAATATGTATTTTTTAAAATCTTCATCTTTTAATTCAGGAAACATATCTTTTCTTTTATGGTTGACTCCAATTGAAAAACTTGATGTATTCCAAAGTATTTTAAATATACCTTTATTATAAGCAGTAAGCAGTATTTCTGCATATTTATCTTTTTTATACATAAATTTAATATCTCTTCTCTATTCATTATTTTTCTTAATTATACAATAACTATTTTTATTATGCAAATACTATTTTAATTTTTATTCCTTATTACATCATATATCGTTCTATCATCATATGCTTATTATAATAGCGTAGATACTGTTTCCACTATCTACGCTATCCATCACCTATTTATAATATTAATCATTTCCAAGTTGTCTATTGTTTTTACATGTTCAATTATTTATTATTTTTTTATATCCTGCCCTATTATTTTCCAACAATATTAATAATTTTTCCCGGAACATAGATTTCCTTAACAATATTATTTGGACACTTATCGCCCAATACTGCTTTTGCTTGTTCCATTGCCAAATCTTTACTTGCATCAACGGCAATCGTTACTTTTCCTTTTACTTTACCATTTACTTGAACTGCAATTTCAACAGTATCGTCTTTCATAGCTTCCTCATCATATGTTGGCCATGAATTTTCTATAAATATACTTTTCTTATGTCCAAGTATCTCCCAAAGCTCTTCAGCCATATGCGGAGCAAATGGAGCAAGAAGTGTAACAATCACATTACATGTATCCTTGTCAATACCGCCTATGTTTTTTGCAATATCTAACAACTTATTAGTGTATTCCATAAATCCACTGACAACGGTATTTAAACTAAAATTATCAATTCTTGCTGTAATATCATAAACCATCTTATTTCGGATTTTTATAAGCTCATCGGTTGGCACAATATTTTTTTCGGCACTATCTGATACAAGATTATAAAAACGTGTAAGAAACCTGCGTACCCCGTCAATTCCTCTGTCGTCCCACTCGGCATCCATCTCAGGCGGTCCCACAAAAAGCTCATACATTCTAAGGGCATCACAGCCATAATCTTCAATAAGGTCATCTGGTGAAACGACATTTCCCATAGATTTGCTCATCTTTACGCCATTTTTGCCTGTAATCATACCCTGATTAAATAACTTGGTAAATGGCTCATCAAAATCCACTGCACCAATATCATTTAAAAATTTCGTATAAAATCTTGAATATAATAAATGAAGAACCGCATGTTCTACACCACCTATATACATATCCACAGGAAGATATTGATTTGCTCTTTGTGGACTGACAAGCTGTTTATCATTTTTATTATCAACATATCTTAAAAAATACCATGATGAACCTGCCCACTGTGGCATTGTATTGGTTTCTCTCTTTGCTGGTTTACCACATTTTGGACAAGTTGTATTGACCCATTCATCAATTGCTGCAAGTGGTGACTCACCTGTTCCCGTAGGCTCATATCGAGCAACATCTGGAAGCAATACAGGAAGCTGGTCTTCTGGAACTGCCACACAACCGCAGTCATCACAATGAATAATTGGAATTGGCTCACCCCAGTATCGTTGTCTTGAAAATACCCAGTCACGAAGTTTGTAATTGACTTTTTTCTTGCCAACACCCATTTTTTCAATTATCGCAGGTGCTTCTTTTTTAAGAACGGCGGATTCCATACCATTCCAATCACCTGAGTTAATCATTGTTCCTGCTGCTTCTGTGTAAGCGACTTCCATATTTTCTATTTCTTTTCCATCTTTTGCAATAACCTGTATAATTGGAAGATGAAATTTTTTAGCAAATTCAAAGTCTCTGTCATCATGTGCTGGAACACACATAATTGCACCTGTACCATAATCAGCAAGTACATAGTCTGAAAGCCAAATAGGTACTTTTTTGCCATTTAAAGGATTCACTGCATAAGAGCCTGTAAATACACCTGTCTTTTCTTTATCCTGCATACGGTCTATATTAGAACGTGTTGATGCTCTATAAATATAATCCTCAACATCTTTTTGTGTCTCTTGTGTCGCAAGTTCTTTTGCAAGCGCATGTTCTGGTGCTAATACCATAAATGTAGCGCCATGCAATGTGTCTGGTCGCGTTGTATAAACTGTTATGCTCTTTTCTTTGCCTTCAACCTTAAAATCAACCTCTGCACCATAAGAACGACCAATCCAATCACTTTGCATCTTCTTTACTTTCTCAGGCCAGTCCAGTTTGTTAAGGTCTTCTAAAAGTCGGTCTGCATACGCTGTAATTTTAAGCATCCACTGTTTCAAATTCTTTTTTGTCACCTCTGAATGACAGCGTTCACAACACCCATTAACAACTTCTTCGTTGGCAAGTCCTGTCTTACATGAAGGACACCAGTTAATTGGCATCTCTTTCTCATATGCCAACCCTTTATTAAACATTTGAACAAATATCCATTGTGTCCACTTATAAAAAGACGGGTCTGTTGTATTAACCTCCATATCCCAATCATAAACAGCCGAGATATCTTGTATTTGTCTTTTAATATTGGTCACATTTTCCTGTGTTGATATTCTTGGATGTACACCATTTTTAATCGCATAATTTTCTGCTGGAAGTCCAAATGCATCCCACCCCATTGGGTGAATAACATAGTATCCATGCATCATTTTATATCGGCTCCACACGTCACTGATAACATAACCTCTCCAATGTCCTACATGAAGTCCATTGCCAGAAGGATATGGAAACATATCCAAACAATAATACTTTGGCTTCTTTCCATCATTGACATTGATTGGGTGTGCCTCCCAATTTCCTCTCCATTTTTTTTCAACTACTTTATGATTGTAAGCTGCTGCCATATCAAAAATCCTCCATATTACGACTATAATGGTTCTATTTTAGCACAGACAAGCTATTTGTCAATTTTTTCTTCATAATAGTTAAAAGAGTACTATATCGCAAAATTTACAAAAGACAATTTACCACTGAGGTTAAATTATTAATTAATAACTAGAACAAATACTAATATTATGCTTTTTTATTACGATTTCTTTGAATAACAGCACTCTTAAATGCCTTCATCATAGCTGGAGAAAGTTCTTGACAATCTTTATCAAAAACAATTGGATGTTTTTTAGCTTCTTCCACTTCTTTAAGTTGTTCTTCTGTAGGTTTTTGTCCATTTTCAATAATAAACGTTTTGGTCATAATAAAGTTTCCTTTCTGCACTTGTTGCAAGTCTGGCTGAAATCAATCGAATGGTATCTTTTCTTTCTGTAAATACTACAAATAAGACATCTCCAACTTTTCCTATTGCAATATATCTATCTTCATCAACACTATGCTCAAAATCAAACATTTCAATATAATAAGGGTCAGTAAAAACATGTGATGCTGTTTCAAAAGATATCTTATGTTTTTCTTTATTTATAAAATTTTTGTCTTCATCCCACTCAAATTTCATCTTTAACTGTTTCTCCTATCTTATAATAATATAACACAAAATATCTAATTCATCAATTAAGACCTATTTTCTGAATAATAAAACCCTTAAATAATAGAATGAGGGCAGAATTTCTACCCTCACTGTTTATTCATTTGATATTATAAATTATTATTCTTTTCCCATTGTTACATTCATACCTGCAAGATGTTTTATTAATATTACTGCATCTTGTATATTGACTTCGCCATCAACATTAACATCACTGGCAGTCATATCAATATTTAATCCTTTTATACCTGCAAGGTGTTTTTTTAAAAGAACACCATCTTGTATATTAATCTCGCCATCAGAATTGATGTCGCCATATTTAACATCTTCACCTATTTTTTTGTATATTGCGGTTTGTCCGTTGGCAATTTTATCAATAATTGTGTCTGTGTTTTCAAGATACCATTGACCATTGTCATCATATCCATGTATTGAACGATTAAGAAAATAATCAACAGAAGAATTATTGGTAAATCTTTTTAAATTTTTACAACCATCAAATGGATTTGTTTTACCAAGTTCTATTTTTGTTACACTGCTTGGGATTTCTATACTAGTCAAACTACTACAATTATAAAACGCACTATCTCCTATACCAGTTACACTATTTGGAATTTTTGTATTGCCACACCCTGCAATCAATATATTTGTTTCTGTCATTATAATAGCATTACAATTTTCTCTACTATCATATACTTTATTATTTTCTGCTACTTTTATACTTCTTAAATTACTGCAACCAGAAACTACACCATACATTATTCTTGTTACAGTCTCTGGAATTTCTATGCTTTTTAAACTGATACAATCAGAAAAAGCATTTGCTTTTATACTTACCACACTATTTGGAATTTCTATTGCAGTCAAACTATTGCAACCCTTAAATGCACTATATCCTATACTAGTCACACTGTCTGTAATTTTTGTATTGTCACACCCTTTAATCAACTCATTTGTTTCTGTTATTATGATAGCATTACAATTATCTCTGCTGTCATATACTTTATTACCTTCTGCTACTTTTATACTACTTAAACTGTTGCAATTTTTAAACGCATCCTCTCCTATATTTGTTATACTACTTGGAATTTCTATACTATTCAAGCTACTGCAACCACTAAATGCACTCTTTTCTATAATTGTTAATCCTTCTAAAATTTTGATATTGTTTAAACTATCACAACCAAGAAATGCACCAAATCCTATTTTTGTCACGCTACTTGGAATTTCTATACTGCTTAAATTACTGCAACCAGAAAAGGCTTTATATCCTATATTTGTTACACTATTTGAAATTTCTATTTCACTTAAACCTTTACAATCTAAAAATAAATTTTCAGGAATTTCTGTTATACCATTATTAATAATACATTTTACTTTGTATTTATCACTTTTACATATAGTTTTAGTGATAATATCTTTTATATCTTCTCCTAGCACACCATTGCCACTAATTGTAAGTACATTTTCTTTTAATTTAACAATGATTCCATTTTTACATTCCCACTTTCCAGAAACAAACAATCCATCTTCATTTTTAATATTTTCTTCACCTATTTCTCTATATAATGCAGTTTGACCATTAGCAATTTGGGTGACAATAATATCTGTGTTTTCAAGATACCATTGACCATTTTCCTCATTATGTATTGAAGAATTGAGATAAAGATTTTTAGATGATTTATTTGTAATTTTTGTTAGTCTACTACAATGATAAAATATATCTCCTTCTATTCTTGTTACACTACTTGGAATTTCTATGCTACTTAAATTATTACAACCTTCAAATGCTTGTCTTTGTATACTTGTCACACTATCAAAAATTTTTGTATTTTCACAACCTCTAATTAACTTATTTGTTTTTGTTTCTATAATAGCATTACAATTTTCTCTACTATCATATACTTTATTGTCTTCTGCTACTTTTATACTGCTTAAATTACCACAATATGAAAATGAATAAAGCCCTATACTTATTACACTACTTGGAATTTCTATACTACTTAAATTATTACAACCATAAAATGCCCTATTCCCTATACTTGTTATCTTGTTTGGAATTTCTATATTACTTAAATTACTACAACCAGAAAAGGCACTACTTCCTATAATTTCCACATCATTTGGAATCTTTGTATTGTTACATCCTTTAATTAACTCATTTGTTTCTGTCTTTATAAGTGCATTACAATTTTCTCTACTATCATATATTTTATTATCTTCTGCTACTTTTATACTGCTTACATTGCCACAATCTCCAAATGCACCACTCTCTATACTTATTACACTATTTGGAATTTCTATAAAACCACTACAATTTTCAAATGCACCAGAATTTATAACTTTCACACTATTTAAAATTTTTGTATTATTACACCCTTTAATTAACTCATTTGTTTCTGTCTTTATAAGTGCATTACAATTTTCTCTACTATCATACACTTTATTATTTTCTGCTACCTTTATACTTCTTAAATTACCACAATTTCTAAATACATTTCTTCCTATATATCTTACACTACTTGAAATTTCTATGTTCTTTAAATTGCTACAACTACAAAATGCTTCTTCTCTTATATCTATCACACTATCAGGAATTTTTATCTCACTTAAACTTTTACAACCATAAAATGCACTATCCCCTATACTTGTTATCTTGTTTGGAATTTCTATATTACTTAAATTACTACAACCAGAAAATGTATCTGCTTCTATATCCCTTAAACTACTAGAAATTTCTATGTTCTTTAAATTTATACAATTTTTAAATGCAGCACCTCCTATGTATGTAACATTTGGAACTTTTATTTCACTTAAACCACTACAAGCATAAAATGCACAAGCCCCTATGCTTGTTACACTGTTTGGAATTTCTATACTTATTAAATTACTACAATTTCTAAATACATTTCTTCCTATATTTGTTACACTATTTGAAATTTCTATTTCACTTAAACCTTTACAATTTAAAAATAAGCTTTCAGGAATTTCTGTTATACCATTATTAATGACACATTCCACTTTATATTTATTACTTACACATATGGTTTCATTAATAATATCTTTTACAACTGTACCCAGTACTCCTTTTCCACTAATTGTAAGCACATTATCCGCCAATTTAACAACTATTCCATTTTCACATTCCCATTTACCTGAAATGATATATCCATCTTCATCTTTTAATATTGCATCTGTTGGTGTCGCATCTGTTGGCGTTGCTGCCTGTACTTTTACTTCTAAACTATCCTCACCATATCTAACATTAGAGGCTTCAATACCCCCCCCTAATTTCATCAGCACCGCTATTTTCAAAGCTTTCTGCCGCATATCCTGACATAACTGGTGTAACGCATACAATGACTGACATCAATATAGATGACATCTTTTTTAAAACATTGTAATTTTTAAACATTTTGTATTCCTCCTTGTATTTTTAATAGAAAATTTTATGATAACCTTATACAGCAGTTTTCTTTTCCCTCCATTCGTTTTTTATTAAATATCAAGATAACTCGTAAGCATAGCATCTATTATTTTAGACATTTTAAGACTTTTTTCTCTTTTTGCCACATTTTATTATCTGCTGTATTGGAAATATCATCAGCACTTTAATTTTTAATAGTATAAAATTTCCATATACTCATTCCACTTTATACAACTATTATCATTATGTCAATACTTCATTTTTTATAATTCATAATTTACTTTTTTACTAAAATACAAATCCAACAAACACAACAAATATTACCCAATTAAATTTTTTATTACGATTTTTCTGAATAACTGTACCCTTAAATACTTCCATTATAGCTGGAGAACGTTCTTGGCAATCTTTATCAAAAATAGTTTGATTATTTGTGATAATTTAATTATAATAAATAGCTTGTGTTTTTACATTTTTATTTAAAATAAAAAAATAGGGAAACTCAAAAAAGAATATTGCATATAAAAATTGCATATGTTACAATATCAATAGAAAAAAGGGTATCTACTAATAGCAGACACCCTTTAAGGACTACCGACAGACAGTTAGCCCGGTTAATTAAATAACAAAAATAACCGCATCCTTTAGCCGAGGGCGGTTATTTTTGTGTTTTATTACTATCTTTACCGATAGAATATCCTATTCCAAAGCAAGTTAATCCAAAACTTAACACTGCCATAAATCCTAAAATATCCATTGGCTCAGCCCTCCTTTCAAGAAATTAAAGATTCCTTTAGATTCCCTTACAGTTTTCTATGTAAACGGAGGGTCACAGTCCCTCCAAAGAGGGCTAACCGCCTACCATCTTAGTAGTACCTAAAATTATTCTATCATTATTAAATAAGAGTTTCAACTTTTTTCTACAACTTTTATTCAATCACAATCTGTACTCTATCTAAATTTCACCTCTTGCAGTTTAAACCTATCTACAATATTGTTTTAATCCTACAACTTGCAACCACTGTCATATTTTGATATACTTATTTTAAGTTTACATAGCAAAATGATATTATTCCTTTCATCAGTCAAATGCCTATAACAAGCTACAGAATATGAATCTTGTTATACATAAGCTACAAGATATTTGACCCTCGCGACATTCACCAAATGCTCATATAAACATGATGTTTGCTCATTTCTCGCAGGAATAAAACAGACCAATCATATACAAATAAATTTAACAGAATGGAGCCAGACATGGATTCACCAGATTTTTTTAACCACAAACTTACCATAGGATTTATTGGTTTTGGACTTATTGCAGGTTCTATAGCCAAAGCCCTTAAAAATATACACCCAGAATATCAAATCATTGCTACAAGCCGAACACTTGCGCCATTAAATGAAGCGTTAAATGATGGCACTATTGATAAAATTATTCCAACTCTTGACCATCACTTTAGTCAATGTGATTATATTTTTTTATGTACGCCCGTAGTTACCATTACATCGTATTTTTCCAAATTAAAAACGATTATTAAAAATGAGTGTATTATAACCGATGTTGGTAGCGTAAAAACGATTATCCATGACGCGGCTGTTGACTGTGGTCTAAAGCAGCATTTTATTGGCGGTCACCCAATGGCTGGCTCTGAAAAAAGCGGTTATCAATATGCCGATGCCTCTATATTAAAAGGGGCAACTTATGTGATAACTCCTTTTGATACGACCGACAAAAACAAACTTGCTGCCTATAAAACACTTGTTGAACAAATGCAGTCTAATGTAATTGTTATGGATTATAAACAACATGATTATTGTGTAGCATCTGTAAGCCATCTGCCTCATCTTATTTCAGCAGCTTTATCAAAACTGGTCTGTGAAAATGACGATGCTGATAAACATATGCACATGTTGGCAGCAGGCGGATTTAAAGATACCACTCGTATTGCTGCCTCATCTCCAGAGATGTGGGAACAAATCTGTGCTTCTAATGGAACCGCAATATCAACACTATTAAAGAAATATATTCATCTATTACAAGAAATCGAAGAACATATTAATACAGATAATTCTAACAATAATGAATACATACGACAATTATTTCAAATTGCTAGGGATTACAGAAATACGTTTTAATCACTTAACTACCAAAGTTTGCAAGAAAGGGGCTTGATAACAATGCCAACAGGTGTTTACATAACAACAAAAAAAGATGGAACAACTTATTATAGAGCCTCTTTTACTTTTAAAAATAAACACATCAGCCTTGGCAGTTTTAATGATATACAAAAAGCCTCGCTTGTCTATAAGGAAGCATGCAGTATTGTGTCAGATTCTGCAAATCACTGGATTAATATTAACTTACAGCTTACCTCATATGACAAAAAACAATTTCATATTTCCTTTGACAAATATATCTGTCTTATTAATTATAGAGACAATAATATTTATATAAAGACACCTATCTATCTTTGTAAAAAATATTTTTTATATTTTTTGAATATAACCACTATATTAACATTTAATACCGACGATTTATTTTACTATTCAACACATAAAATCATTCGCAGAGGCGGTTATTATTATGTAAATGATTTTGGTATGCAAACAAGCATTTTATCGCGATATGGCATACACCGCCATTCTGTCAAAGGACAGGATTATATTTTTAGAAATAATGATGAAAATGATTATCGATACGAAAATGTTGTTGTTATCAACCACTATCATGGTGTTAAAAGACAAACAAAAAATGGACGGATTACATATCGCACAACGATACATATTCATGGAAATTACATTGTTGGGGACTATCATAATGAATCCACTGCTGCCATTGCTTATAATAAAGCAATCGATGCATTACAAAATAAAACAACCATTCACTATGAAAAAAATTATTTAGAAGATATGAATCCCACAAAATATATGGAAACTTATACTAATATTGAATTTTCCAGAAAGTTTAAAAAATTTCTGGAAAATTTCTAAATTTTATTTATCTTATAAATCCGTTTATTTTTATACAATTTTACAATTAAAACTAATGATTTATATTTTTTTACCTAAACTCTTGTCACAATACACTCACATTTTCCTGTAATCACAACTGTTTTATGTCCTGCTGTAACAAAAAAGCTGTCCCCTGCTTTATACCCACACCGTTCTTCACTTCCATCAATATAAAGTTCACCTGTTCCATCAATAATAATTACAGATATAAACGAAGATTCATCCACTATAATTTGAACTTTGTCCACAACACAATATTGATAACAGACAAAATATTTACATGAAACAAGCTGTCTGCATGTGCTGCCTTTATCACCTATTTTTTTAATCTCTTTTTGTTTTTTGATAGTGTAAGCATGAACATCAACTACATCAAGTGCCTTTTTAATATGCAATTCTCTGCTATTACCAAACTTATCTTTTCTGTCATAGTCATACATACGATAGGTACAATTTGAATTTTGCTGAATTTCACATATTAAAATTCCTGCACCAATTGCATGAATCGTTCCCGCCTGTACCATAACACAGTCACCCTGCTGTACTAAAACTTTATTTAATACATCTGTTATTGTATTATTTTCAATGCGCTTTCTTATATCTTCTTTGGATACCTCACAGGAAAGTCCACAATATATATAAGATTCTGGCTCACAATCCACAATATACCACATCTCATTTTTTCCAAACTCATTCTCGTTCTCAAGAGCATACTCATCGTCTGGGTGAATTTGAATGGATAAATCTTGCCTTGCATCAATAAACTTAATAAGAATGGGAAATCGGTCTAATGAATCACATTTCCACCCCATTGCACTTTTTCCAATAAGGTCTAAAAATTCGCCAAAATACATGCCCTCATATCTGCCCGCAGCTACTATAGCCTGTCCGTCTGGGTGAGCTGACAATTCCCAGCTTTCCCCTATGACCTCATAATCACATTGCTTATTAAACACATCTCGAAGCTTTGTGCCTCCCCATAAATTATCCTTAAATGCTGGCAATAATGGCACAATATCTGGAACAATCGGTTTATTTTGTACAAATGTTTCACTGGTTGAGCCAATATCTCCTGTACTGTATATATCGGTTTCTGATAAAATATCACCCATTCCAGTTTCTATAATGATAACATCAGAATCGGTACGATTTTCTACTCGATGAAGTGTTCCCATTGGCACATAGACATTATCTGACCTTGAATAATCCTTGCAAACACCATCAATTGTTATCGTTGCTGTACCTTTTACAACCGACCACTGCTCCAGCCTGTGAACATGTTTATGCGTACGCATACTTCTGCCCGGAAAAATAGTTACTTTCTTTACTTTATAATGTTCTGACAAATTAAGAATTTCATGCGTTCCCCATAATCTATAAGATATTCTTCCATTATCATAATAACTTTGATATTGTTCTCCTGAATTGGACATAATATCCTTAATGTTTTCCATAGCATCATTTGCTGTAACATATGTAACATCATCTGTACTAATAATGGATAGATAGGAAACATCATTAGCAATTATCAATTTTTTATCAGATTCATTTAAGATACAAACATCTTCACAGTGATATTGAATACTATTTTTCCGTAAACCACTATCTTTTGGCACCACTTTGCACATATCTAATACCGTGTCTACATCATGCCATTCAAAATCCATCTTTACAGGAACAACCGAATCTATTTTTGAAAATAAAGTTTGTTGAATACCTGTCTTTGTGAGCTGTTCCATCACTCTTATAGGAACATGTAAATAACGATTTGTTGTCTTAAGCTTTCTTGCTGCTTGACGGCAAATCATATATACATCATTTTCAACCTTTTTAACTGCGTTAGAAAATATACCATTCATACATATAAACATGCCTGAAGGTTCTTTTGTATCTTTATTGACAAAATTACCAATCTTTCCTTGTCTTGCAAGCTCTTTTGCCTGAAGCACAGCATCTTTGTAACCTTCACCATCTGTTATGATATCACAAACAGTAACTAATAAAATTTCCGACTGATTACACAGTATACTTCCAAGCATCACAGCTGCTAGTGTTCCACCTTGTAAAGACTCATAAATCACACGATACTTTAAACTTTGAAAAGGCTTCAACTGTGCTGTCATAATATTAGAATAAGCTTCATTTGTCACAATAATAAACTCATCACAAAAGGACATATTACGAACAATGGTATCTTGAAGCAGAGAATGTCCCTCATGTATATTCATAAATTGCTTTGGATAATTTTTTCTTGATAATGGCCACAAACAATCTCCAAAACCTCCAGCTAAGACGATACATTTCATAAATATTAATTTTTTTACCTAACCTTTACTATTCTTTGCTCTTTGCTTTGCCATCAGCAGTATCTTGGTTTGGAACGATAAAGTCAACTGCACCCTCTATAACATCAAAAAAAGCACTTTTATAATCGCCTCCAAATTCACCATCTAAAGTCCAACTGATATCCATGCCACTTTCAAATTCAATATGTTTTGCTTTAAAATAACAGACAAGACCATCTTCTTCATATTTTTGTGTAATAATTGCATTAATAAGCCTTTGTATATCCAGTGGTCCTTTTAACTCTCGTACCAACAACACCTCAAATAATCCGTCCTGCAAATCAATTCCAAATCCAGTAATTCCCTTAACGCCAGCTACAGATTCTGTGTTGCTTACCATGCCATATATAAAGTTGCCCTCAAGCATATAATTGTCACTTTTTACTTTCACATATTGCGGTTTTAAGCTTGTTAAGCTTTTAACACCTTCTATAATATAAGCCTGATGTCCTAACATATTTTTTAATTGTTGTGATGTTTCATAAGATACTTTTGTAAATGCTCCAAATGCAGCAATATAATTAAAATTTCGCTCTCCATTCATAAGTCCTATATCACAGCTAAACTTTATTCCATCTGTAATAGCTGCTGCCGCCTTTATCATATTTTTAGGAATATGAAGCGTTGTTGCAAAATCATTCGTACTTCCGCTTGGAATATAACCAATAGGTATTCTTTTATCAATCTTCATTACTGCCCCTACGGTTTCATTTAACGTACCATCACCACCACTGCATACAATCATATCATATTTATCACCATTATTTAGTATATACTGGTAACCATCTTTTGCAGCTCTTGTTGAATATATCGTAAGTTCATACCCTGCCTCACAGAATATTTGAACAATTGATGACAATTTATTCTTTATCTGCGCTTTTCCCGAATGAGGATTAAACACAAACAGTAACTTCTTCATATTTTTCCTCCAAAATTATCGATCCCATTTATCACATAACGCATTAATCTGGTCAGCAAATTTTGCTAAATCTTTATTCGCTCCTCCCTCGTTATGTTTAATAACGGTCAACAGACGTTGACCTGCTGCATACAATCTCGCAAATACACCTTTATTTCTCTTGCTTGCAACCGTTCTTCTCGTTTTCTTTTCTTTATTTCCTTCTACAATAAACTTCTCTTGTGTAAAATCATATACTGCGCCTGTATATGGTGCAACCGCATCAAATCCATGCTCTTTTATAAGACATTGTGTAAATTCATCACATACAGAATCTTCTCCATGCACCACAAAAACCTTCTTTGGTTTTTCATCAAACGCTTCTATCCATCGAATTAAACCATCTTTATCCGCATGACCACTCGCACCTGCAAGCTGTGCAATCTCAGCACTTACCTGTATCGGCTCTCCAAATAATTTAATCTCAGAAGCCCCTTCTAAAATTGCTCTTCCTGTTGTACCATTTGCTTGATATCCTGCAAATAGTATCGTACACTCTTTTCTCCATAAATTATGTTTTAAATGATGCCTTATTCTGCCAGCCTCACACATACCCGATGCGGATATAATAACTTTTGGATTATTATCAAAATTAATCTGCTTTGAGGCTTCCCCTGTTGTTGCCAATCGAAGCCCCGGAAATGTAAGCGGATTAATTCCTTCATTAATAAGCTTCATTGCATCTTCATCAAAACACTCAACTATATTTTTATTAAAAATATTAGTTGATTCAATGGCTAATGGGCTGTCAAGATACACATCAAAATCTCGGTCGATTCTATTTTCTTCTTTTATTTTTCGGATAAAATATAATAATTCTTGTGTTCTTCCCACTGCAAACGAAGGTATAACAACATTACCTCCCCGCTTAAAGGTTCGGTCAAAAATTTCTGCAAGCTCCTTTACATAATCTGGTGTACCCCCATGCTGTCTGGTTCCATATGTTGATTCCATAACCACATAATCGGCTTCTTTGATATATTGAGGGTCTTTGATAATGGGCTTATTAATATTGCCAATATCGCCAGAAAACACAATTTTGCTTGACTTTTCTTCCTCCTCTACCCATATTTCAATACTGGCAGAACCTAATAAATGCCCTGCATCAGTAAATCTTATTCTTATTCCCTCACTGATATCTAACACACTGTCATAAGGGCAGCCAACAAAATGATTCATAACATTGACGGCGGCATCCATATCATACAATGGAACAAATTGCTTTAAGCTTCCATTAGAACGCTTCGCCTTACGATTTCGCCATTCTGCCTCAAACATCTGAATATGCGCACTGTCTTTAAGCATAATTTCACATAAATCTTTTGTTGGTTTGGTGCAATAAACTTTACCACGAAATCCTTTTGTATACAATAATGGAATCAATCCCGAATGGTCAATATGTGCATGTGTAAGCAATACAAAATCAATTTCTGATGATGGTATTGGCAATTCCTGATTTTCATATACATCATTACCTTGTTCCATACCACAATCAATTAAAATATGTTTTCCACACACACGTAAATAATGGCAGCTCCCTGTCACTTCATGGTCTGCTCCAAGAAATAAAAGTCTCATAAGCACCTCCTATTTAAATTCGACAATCTCCATTGTATTTTACAAAAGAATATCCTCAAGCACTTTTTTAGGTACATGATGTACCTCATTTTCATCTCTATAATATTTTATGTCTCCATCTGCTGATATATCCTCAATTACAATTTCTTCTTTTGGATAGCCCAAAGCCAGCACATAAACGACCTTATATTCTGACGAAAGGTCAATTAACCTCGCAATTTTTTCTCTGTCAATACTGCCCATAAAACAACCGCCAAGTCCCATCTCTACCGCAGCAAGAAGAATGGTTTGTCCAAGTATCCCCGCATCACACTCTGCACTCACTGCATTAGGCGCCACCATAACAATATATCCTGTTGGTCGCTCTCCTTCTTTTGGACCTTCCCAATCCTTTAAATAGCCTGCCCATTTTACACAAGAAAATATTTTTTCATTCATTGTTTCATCACTTATCAGCTTAAACTTATATGGTTGTCTATTTGCGGCTGATGGTGTTAATCTTGCCACTTCAATTAAACCTTTTAATTGGTCTGTTGTAATCTTTTTTTCCTGAAAAAATCTTCTGTAAGACCTATTTTTTAAAACCATTTCTTTTATTTTCATAATTAATCTCCATTCCAAAGCGTAGGAATTTCGCCATAGAAAAAACTGCTAAAGTCATTGTAAAGGCGATTTCTATTGTTGCATCCAATCCTATTTGTGACGCTTTGGCACAAATAGGATAATGACTTATTATAACCTTATTATCACAAACAGTCCTGTGAAAAATTGGCATATCAATAAATATCTAAATGAATATCTGAAAACATAACATCTGCATTTCTGGCAGCAAACATACCAACATATATATATTCAGAGTCAATGCTTGTCAATTTAAAGTCAAAACCTCCTGTGACCGTTTCTTCCTCTCCAAATGTACAAGCATATCCATCATTTGTTGACTCAATACAAAGTTTTATTTTGTCCTTTGGCTTTAACGCATATTTACATTCACTACCATGTATCAACTTTCCGCTCCTTCTTGCAAAACAATTCATTGGAAATTCTCTTGTCAGCCAAAGTGGTGCCGCCGCAACATAATCCCCCAACAACTCGCCAATCTGCATATCTATATACATCTCATCTCTTGCCATCAATCCAAAAGAAACCTGATTATTATGAAAATAATCATTTACTGTAACAGTTGCTGTCAATTTAAAATTAGATGCAGCAGGAACTTTTGTATAATACATAGCAATACCATCAGTAACCTCTGAAATCTTACCACTATTATTCCTAACAGCAATATGAATATTTTTCTTTGCTGCTGCCAATACAAAACTTTGCTTGCCTTCATCAAGAACTTCATTGCAAATAGTCTTTTCTTTTACAGATTCTAATATAAAATCTTCTTTATGCCAATTTGGTGGTATATCGCCAAACACTGTCCCATTCCATATATCTACAGATTCCCACAATTCACTCTTTTTTAGATTATTATTATATACAACTGGTTTATATTGACTGTTTGAAGTCAAATATTTTTCTTTTGCTGGCAAAGGTGCATCTTTTTCCAGATTGATAATATGTTCTGACAATCCATTTATATTTAATTCCTTTAAACGCTTTAAACACATATAGGCAATTACTCTTGCACCCCATGTATTAATATGTGTATTATCTACACTTGCCTCTTTATTAGAAAGCCACGCATGTAAATAAATTGTCTTTTCACAACCCATAGCATCATACAATTCTTTTGTTATCTGTGTCATATCAACAACGGGAATATCTAATTCTTTTCCCAATATTTTAACAGCTTCAGGATAGTTTCCACCCTTAAACCTTCCTTGTGTTTTAGTTATATGAAGCTGCTCGTCTTCCCAAACACCATTATCTGTTCTTCGCACAATCGGTGTACATAAAATAACCTGACATCCCACTTTATTTGCCTTTACTATGTAATGATTGTATAAAGAATGAGCAAAACTCCCATCCTCTTTATAGGAACCACAACCAGAAGTATGCCTATCCACCTCGGCTTTTTCATCATTATGTCCAAAACCTATCAAAAGATAATCTCCTGTTTGCATCCCATTTAAAAGCTGTTGATACTCTGGTTCTTTTACATAACTTAAACTGCTTCTGCCAGACAATGCAAGATTGATTACATTCACTTTATCATCCAAGTATTCTTGTAATTTTGTACCATAACCAAATCTAGGATAATAATATTTATCATCAAATTTGCTGACAGTAGAATCTCCTATAACCCATAAATTGCTCATGTTTGACTATTTCCTCTCTGTCAAAATTTTTATAATATATAATAATAGAATATACTGTCTGTATGATTTTTTCAACTATTTTATGAAACATTCATAAACGCTCTGTCATGTTTTATAATACCATTTCATCAATCAACAATGTCATACTTTGCAAACCATCTATAAAATCTCTTGTTAAAATATTATTTTTGAGGCATACTACTAATAACACGTTGTGTTTGCATGTTGCTTAACACAAAATTACAAAAAATATAACGTTTTGAATCAACACTTTTTTTGTAGAAAGCAACACAGAAATGGAGGTTATCATGCGTATTTGTAATATTTTTACTGGTGGAACAATTGGAAGTACACTTGACAACGATGGATACATATCGACTTCTAAAGAAGCTCCCTATCAGCTTCTTTATGCTTATAAAAATCAATATTCATGCATCTATGATATGGAAAATTGCAATCCTTACACGATATTAAGTGAGAATCTTGATGCTTGCCATATTTTAAAACTGGTTAAGACGGTTTCTTTAAAACTGGATAGTGGTTTTGATGGGATTATTATTATGCACGGCACCGATACCTTACAATACAGTGCTGCCATATTAAGTATTATATTTCATAATATTCATATACCTATTGTTCTTGTCTCAAGTGACTATATTCTTTCAGACACTCGTGCAAATGGCATTGTCAACTACCATTATGCGATTCGCTTTATTGAGACTTATCATAAAAATAATACATTATATGGCACACATCATGTTTTTGTAAGCTATGAAAATAAGGGAGGAGTGCCAACCATACACTGTGCTGATATGCTCCAGCCTCCAACCCCCTATTCTGGAGATGTAAAAAGTATACTAGACAATTATATCGCTACTTATACTATTGATGAAAAAGAAAAGTATATACCTAATAGTTATTTTAATCCTAAAATTTCTATTTTAAAAAGCATTGAAACGATTTCCAACGATTTATTGAAACTTCCTTTATGTATTGTCAATAAGGACTATCTTCATATTCAGTTGGATTACTGTTCCTCTTATATTATGCGGATACAGCCATTTCCCGGACTAGCTCTTCCTGCTATAACCAATCATACAAAAGTGATTATACTAGAAACATACCATTCTGGAACGTTTTTTATCAATGACGATTTTTATCAATTTGCCCAAAAAGCAAGCGATTGTAACATTCCAATTCTTCTTACTGGACTAAACAGTGGAGAACGTAATTATGAAACAGTCAAAAACTATACAAAAGTCAATATTATACCTGTATATGACACTGCTGTAATCGCCTTATACTGCTTTCTATGGCTTGCTTTAAGCAATAATAATTAAAGTGAAAACAATTACTTATTATTTTATTTTTGCAGACTTTATACCTGCAAGTGATATTAATATAAAAATATATGGCATCGTTATTATCTGACTGATATTTACAAAACTTGCAATACTATATATCAGTATTCCCAATGCTATCGCACCAAAAAATTCATCCTCTTTTCTTCTTGAAAAACTTTTCCAAACAGCACTGATAACGATAGCCATATAAGCAAACAAACCAACAAGTCCTACTGTTACAAGATAATTTAAATATTCATTATGCGGACTTTTAAAATAATAGGGCAAATTTACTTCCATCTCATTTTTATAGTTGCTCAGATACATTAAATACGCTGTATCTGGTCCTGAACCAAACAATTTCATCTTTAAAGAACCATTTATAAACATTAATATTGCCCAATGCCACGCATAACCACGATTGCTTCCCCATGAATTATCCAAACGAAAATATTGTAAAAAGTTATTTAATTCTTTTGTTGGTTCAATCCATGTTGCCCATACACATAATGAGACAATACTTATCAAAAAAACCCCTACTGCCACTATCACAAAACTTTTTAATATTTTAGGAGGCATTTTGGATTGTTTCTGTAAAAATACCGAAAATACAATAATAACAATAGCAACAACGGATAATATCAATATTACATTAAACGACATAAAAAATGTATTAGTCGCATTTTGACTCCACATTTTTTCTTTAAATAATCCTTTTATAAGATTCCACAAAAGCAAAGAGACAACAAATAATGCAATGGATATTCCATATTTAAAAATTGCCTTTGCATCGGATAAAACAAGAATCAGCATAGCTATCATACATGCGCCTATACCCAAATAACATCCATCACTATTAGAAGCTAAAAGCCCAATAAAACCAAAAAATGTGCCAACACCATACAGTACACTATATTTTTCATGGGATTTACAAAACATATAGATACATATTGGCATATAAATACACACAAACATACCAAATACATTGATGTTTCCTAATGTACTTATAAAAATTTGTCTTTGACTGTCTATTATTCCATCTGAAAAATGAAGCACATTAAAACCACATACCTGAAGCATTGCCATCAATCCAGTTATCATCAACAAAATGGGAAAACAATATTTTATCCAATTGGTAAGTTTTGCATGTCTTGTAATTCCATAGTACATCCCTGCTGTTATAAAAATAAAAAGTAGTCCTGTATAAGAACCACAACTTCCTGTAAATGATGGCAGTTTCCAATCCGACAATAAAAATGAAATGGTTGTAGCTATCACATAAAGCAAAACAAAAATATCAAGCTTTGACATTGCATGCAGTCCTATTTTAAAAACAGGCTTTACTATGTGATGGTTTGCATCAACACTCTTACAAATTGTGCCATATACACCCATAAAAAAAATGGCTAGTGCGACAACACTATAAAACCAATATTTAGCCAATGTAATGCTAAAATAATAATTAATAGTAAATAGCGGAAACCCTGTTAACATTATAAATAATAATATATTCACCAATTTATATCTCCTAACGATTTTTTAGCTTTATCAGAAAAGTCTGCCACTCCTTAAGCAAGAGTTCAACTTGCTTGTTTTAGCAAAAATTCAATTATTTCTTTACCACCATTATTCGTAAAATAATATACTACACATAAACTGACTATAAATAAAACAAGTAAAAGCACACCAACGATTGCTTTTATACTTTCATCATGCCTTTTTTTCATACTATCCTCATTTCTTTACTCCTTTTATTTTACTATTATACAGCAATAACACAAAATTTGTAAATTATTTCCAAATCTCTTTGACTAATATATAAGTTATTGCATAAAAATGCTGCTTATAAAAGGCTGCTACACTCCTTGCCAAAACCAAAGCATATTATATGCTCCTAAAATTTAGTCACAATATAAAAGTTAAAAATGACAAATTATTCTATCTAATGTATATTTTCAGTTTAGGAGAAAGGAGATGGTGATTTTATGTCCAATATTTATGCTTATATTCGTGTTAGCTCGAAAGAACAAAACGAGGACAGACAAATGATTGCTATGAAAAAACTTTGTATTCAAAGGAAAAATATTTTTATGGACAAACAGTCTGGAAAAAACTTTGAACGCCCACAATATCAAAAAATGCTGCACAAGCTAAAAAAAGACGACTTACTTTATATTAAAAGCATTGACCGTCTTGGACGCAACTATGAGGAAATTTTAGAACAATGGCGAATCCTTACAAAGCAAAAAGGAATTGATATTGTTGTGTTAGATATGCCACTTTTAGATACACGACGAGGAAAAGATTTGATGGGTACTTTTCTTAGTGATATTGTCTTACAAATACTTTCTTTTGTTGCGGAAAATGAACGAATCACAATACGACAAAGACAAGCAGAAGGCATTGCAGCAGCAAAAGCAAAAGGCGTTCAATTTGGAAGACCACCTTATCCGCTACCGGAAAACTTTTACCAAGTTTATCAACAGTGGAAAGCAGGAGAAATAACAGGACTGGCAGCAGCAAAACAATGCCATATGCCAATGTCCTCTTTTCGATATCGTGCCAAGATTTATGAAAAAACAAAAGTACAATAAACAGTCTGATTTACAAAAATGTGTACTTTTTCGTAAACAACCTGCTTTTTTTATCATTTGTAATAGTATCATAAAATTGCCGCTTTTTCCATAAAATTTAAAAAATATTTAGTCAAAAGAGTTAATCAATCATACAAATTTATATAACACAAAAGTACACTATATTGAAAGGATAATAAACGATGAATGATTTTAAAATTATATTAGCACTCATTTCATTACTATTTTCTATAGTAAAAATAGGCATTATTATAAATTGTATTGGAATTGGATACATATTATGGACATTGGGCGTTCATAATATCACATTATATAAATGATGTTCATATGGAAAGTTGGAATTATGGTTGCTCTTATTGCAGGGAAACCAACAATTAATACCTTTTATTTTTTATTAATACGGTTCATGGAATTTATATTCTATTAAAAATTAGATAAATAAACAAAACACTATTATGTTATATAATACAGAGAAAATATGTTTTTGGTAAAACAACTGCTTTTTTTATGAAGTAAATATTTAAAATCTGCTTCGCTACTTATTTCTAACCTTATTATTCTTTTACAATATTTTGTTTCGTATATAGTTCTTACCAAAATAAGCAAAGCGAATATTCGTAATTTGCTGCGCTACTTGCTCATAACCTTATAGCTGCTATTGCAGCTTTTCAGTGGAAACTTATCCTCGCTGAAACAAGAAAGTCCTCACTTATGCCTCTATGGCATTGAAGTGGGGACTTCCTGATAAGGTTAAATAAGGGGCTATCGCATAAAAGACTAAATATATTTCCTTACTGCGATAGCCTCTTTTAACAATATTCTTTTTAAACAATCATACAAATTTGTCTTAATAAACTATCCTAACATCACATCTAAAAGCATCATTACGGCAAATCCCAAAACAATTCCCGTTGTTGCACAATATGGCTGTGTTTTTTGATTGCTTTGACATTCAGGAATCAACTCATGGACAGCTACCAATATCATTGCACCTGCTGCAAAGGAGAGTGCATATGGCAAAATCACCTCTACATAAACCACTAATACTGCACCAATAACACCAGCAACAGGCTCTACCATACCAGATGCCTGCCCAAGCAAGAAACTTTTTTTCCTTGAATATCCTTCTCGTCTAAGTGGTATTGATACTGCTGCCCCTTCTGGAAAATTTTGTAAACCTATTCCTACTGCAATAGTAATAGCACTCATTAGACCTTCTAATTCATGTGTGCTGTTGTGAAGCGCTCCAAACGCAACTCCTACAGCCAACCCTTCTGGTATATTATGAAGCGTAATAGAAAGTACCAACATAATAATTCGATTTAAACGCTCATTTGGCTTTCCCTGTGTACTGTTCGCTCTCCTTGTTGTAAAGGAGACTACCTTATCTGAACACCACATAAAAAATGCTCCAAATAAAAAACCTGCTGTTGCTACAAAATATGCAGGTATATTTGATGAGCTTTCTGCACGCTCTATTGCAGGCTGAAGCAATGACCAGAAGCTTGCCGCAATCATAACTCCCGATGCAAACCCAAGCATAAGATTTAATGCCTTTGGATTTGGATACTTAAAAAAGGCAACCGTTGCAGCTCCCAAAGCGGTCACAAACCACGTTCCAATTGTTGCAATAAGAGCCATCAAGATAAAATTATCCATATCAATCCTCCTATATTCATTATATTTCAAAATGAATATATTGGTGACGGATATTTTTTAACACTTGTCTTATATTGCTTGACTCATACAATTCTTTAACACTTTCCATAGCTAAAGCAAGGAGAGAGACTACCACACATTCGATAAATTATTGTCAAAGCAGATATTCGCAATCCGCTACGCTACTTGCTCAAACCATCGAACTGCTATCACAACGCAAGTCCCCACCCACCACTTATGTTTCTATAACATTAAAATGGGGACTTTCTTGATGAAGTTGAAATTATTATATAAAAAATATCTACATAATAAGAATACTTGCACATTCCAAATCATTCGTCAAATCATACACTTTGCCGCTCTTTAATCCTACAACAGTAGGTCGTAGTATTGATTCAGAATGATTTTTTACAACCCATGCTTCCTCACCATTACTAAGTTGGACAACCGTATCAACAGGATATAAAATAACACTCTCCAAAAAACCGCGCATAGCAGCTATATCCAATTCTTCTGTCATTGACATAATAATTTCAATAGCATTGCGCTGTGACATGCCCTTTTTATATGGACGCTCTGTCACCAAAGCATCGTAAACATCGACTACGGATAATATCTTTGCATATGGTGTTATATTTTTTCTATCAACTCCTAGTGGATATCCGCGCCCATTCATCTTTTCATGATGTTGTAATACAGCAATAGCAATTGATGATTCAAAATCCTCTTTTTCACTCAAAATACGATAACCATAAACAGAATGTTGTTTCATTACTTCAAATTCTTTATCATCAAGTTTAGCTGGTTTATTTAAAATCTCAAGCGGAATTTTGGATTTCCCCATATCATGCAATAATCCAGCTATACCAATATTATAAATATCCTGCTTTTTCATTTTCATCTTTTTAGCAACAATCATCGACATAGTAGCAACATCTACACTATGTTTAAATGTATACTCATCACTTGTTTTAAGTGCATTGATATCAACTGCTATCGCTGAATTGTCATCAATTGCCTTTAACAGACTATTTGTAATATTTACTGAAGTCGAAGTAAATTGTGGAGAATCGGTATCATTATACAAAAACTGTATTCCTTCAGATACACGTGCCTTAATGCTTTCTGAAAGCTTTACTTTTGAGGAATCATCTTTATGTAATTTTGAAATATTATTACGTGCCACCGCTGAAATTTCATGCTGCACAGGATTTTTATCTGGTTCTTCCTCACCTTCCGATACATAAACTCCAGTTATTTTCATTCGCTTGATTGCCTCTATTTGATATCCATCAAGATATACTCCTTTTGCAATCAAAACTCTATCCATACGGTCTTTAATATTTTGGTCAATACGCATTCCTTCTTTTAATGAAGATGTCCTTACGAAATATCGTTTAA
Organism: uncultured Lachnospira sp.; assembly: GCA_910587485.1. Taxonomy (GTDB): domain Bacteria; phylum Bacillota; class Clostridia; order Lachnospirales; family Lachnospiraceae; genus Lachnospira. Next base: position 15,888 of record CAJUKN010000017.1, on the reverse strand, counting down.
TCATATCGCCCTCCATCTTAAAGTGCCATTCACTTCACTGGTAGTAACTTCTTACATCATACTACAAATTTTTAGGTAAATCAATATAGCGATATTTCGGATTGTATTTTCACCATTTGTTTTTATTGTCGATTTTATCAATGAGGTTGTAAAACATCATAGCACCAATACTTATCAATGCTTTAATTATTTTATAGAGAGTCCTGTGTCTTATCTGCATTTTTAACAATAAATCCACTCTATTTTTCCATTGATTTTTTTACTTTTTTCCATGGAGGGCATTTTCAACAGCTTTCTTTATGACCGTGCTTGAATTTGTTGCGCCTGATACTGTGTCAACGTCTATTTTCTGTTCCTCAATAATTCTGTCTACCACAATTTCTGCGGGTTTTCCACGCTCATTTTTATGCTCTAAAATATCAATGTTTGTAATTGCTCCGTTCTGAACCGTTACTTCCACTTTGGCATATACAAAATTCACGTCATATTCTCCAACATAAATTCCATCGGGGATATTAGAAATGTCTATGCTGCTAAAAGTTGTTGCTTTTACTGCCTTTTTATAGTTTGTCACACTTTCTAGGTAAACTACTACAAAAATCAAACCAATAAAGAAAAAAATCGTTACTATACACAGAAGGATTCCTTTTTTGGATAATTTCATTTTAGACACCTCTCAATCTTTTTAACTATCTGTTTAGGCAGTTCTTTTTTATTCTTTGCGTTTGTACAAACCACTTTACCTATCGGTTTCATGCCCGCGGTCTTAAAAAATTCATGCATATTGCGGATTGCCCTTCTGCTCTGTCCGAATATCCATGAAAAAGGTGCAGGAGTGTTACAGGAAGTTAAAAGTATATATTGCTTTCCCTGCAAACGTGGTTTGGGAAATGTGTCTGTTTCTTCCATAGCAACTCCCAACAATCGGTCAAATAAGTTTTTGACAGAAGCTGGAACATTTGCCCAATAGACAGGGGCGGCAAGAATAACAAGATGACACTTTTGCAATAACACCACAATGCTTTGTATGTCATCCTTTTGAACACAAATCTGCGTATCCATGCAAGCCCGACAACCTGTGCAGAAAGAAAGTTCCTTTTCATATAAATTGATTTTTGTTACAACATACCCCACCCGTTTGGCTTTGTGGATTGCCAAATCCAACATGGCTGCTGTTGTTCCATTCGTATGAGGACTGCCTAAAATAGCAAGTACATTTTTTCTATTCATAATTATGTCTCCTTAGTTGCAATCGAATTGTATAACATAGAAAATCCATATTCTAAAAACTGTATTTTAGATAATCCCATTGAATGTTTGATGTATTCTTCTTTATTTGTAGCAAGCTGAATAATTCCAGACAACATACCCCAAAAGTTAAATATAGTTGGCATAATTTTTAAATCACTGCGTAAATCGCCTTTTTCCATACCTGATATTAAGAAGTCTTTTATCTTTTTATTTATTTCTTCCCCAACTAGATACGTTTCCTTTTCTTCTGGCAGATAGCCATGACTCTCAAAATCAATATTAATTTTATCCAATACTATTTTGAAATAAAAAGGAAATTCTTCTTGATACTGTACCAATCCATGACAGATAAAATCATATCTTGCTTTTGTGGATTCATGCTGTACTAATGCAGCGGATATGTAATTATAAAGTTTTTTCATACTGTCCAACACTAAAATACCAACAATTTCTTCTTTGTTTTCAAAATACACATATAGTGTTGCTTTGCTGTATCCTGCGGCTTTCGCTATATCGTCCATAGAAGTTGTGGCAATTCCTTTTTCCATAAACAATACGGATGCCGCAGATGCTATATTTTCCCTATGTACGCCTCTAGGCTCTTTCTTTCTTCGTCCCATGTGTTCCTCCCTGCAATAATTAAACTTATAGTTTAATTATATAAAGAGTATTTCATATTGTCAATAGCGTTCTTAAATAAATGTTTTAAGGTAAATTGTAGATTCTTATTTAAAAATAGAGTTTTCAACATTGTCAGTGAAATCAATTTTTATTCTGACACGTAACCAAAAGACAGCATACATAAAAACACAAAAAGACGGTACAGCCCTTGCAATTGGGGCTATACCGCCTAATTATTACTTCCTTATAACCGAAAACTTAAAACTTTTAAGCCTCTTCATTCATACTGCTTCACTTTACTGCTTAGTTGACTGCTATCACTTGTTCATTATAATGTCAACTTAATTTAATTAATATTTGCAGATGGTTTCCAATCTAATTGTTCTTCCAAATCTTTATAAAAATCAATCAGTTGAATAACAGAATTTGTATATTTTTCCTCAAATGGACCTTCTGGATATATTCCCTTGCTATTTTTTGAATCCATTTTAAATGTTAAATTTCCATTCTTAAACAAATTATAAACCGTATTTATACCTTCATCCGTACATTTATTATCAACTTCATTTAAAACAAAATGAAAATCTGTTTCATATACATTTCTATCGTTCTTCGTTCTATCAGATAATAACTTAAAAGTCCATTTTTCTCCATTAGGAGCTAATGCTATTAAAGGCACATTTAAATAGTAATAATCAAGAAAATTCGTTGACATATAAATAAAAGTAGTTCCTAATATTAAACAACCATGTCCTGCCATTTCTATCACATTCATATATGGATAATAACATGTCATATACTTATCAGATGTATTAAATTCATTTTCTATTATATCTTTATCCATAAAATGAATTGACATTCTATCAGTATAAGGGTCAATAGTATAGGTAAAAACTTCTGAATACTGACTATCAATTATATCTTTAACTTTTTGACTCATTTCTGCCAAACTATATGTTGTACTATAAGCCTGAACGTCAACTTTTAATTCACCTGTTGTTTCATTTCCAGAAGAATCTTTCACAGAATAATTTACATTATATGAGCCAGCTTTTGATGTATCTAAACTGGATGTATCAAAGGTAGGAATTAAATCTTCTTTTGAATTATCACTTACTTTAATAAATTCTGCCAAATTATAATCTGTTGAATTTAATTTAACTTTTGCTTCCAATGTCTCTACTTCTGGTTTTGTTCTATCTACAACTTCAACATTAAAATTATAATCTTTAATATTTTCACCATGCCTTACAGCAACAGTCACATTATATTTGCCTAACTTTGAATAATCTATATCACTAGATTTTATCGTTCCTGAATAACCATCTTCAAATGTAAATAAAGATAAAATATCAGAGTCCGAATTAATTTCTACTATTTCATTATTCTGACTTATTCCTTTAGAACCACAAGCCATAAGACATGAAATCGACAAAAATAACACGATTACTGAAATAACCTTCTTTTTCATACTTGTTCTCCCTTATATAATTTCTTGTTTTGAATTACATAAACAGTGTATCATATTTCTACAAAAAACGACACTACCTTTTGATATTTTCATTAACCCTAAAAAAGCCTTAATTTACAAATATGTATGCAGGATTTCAAGCTGAATTTACTACCAATTTAATACTTTTAAGGGAAAGAACCTTGCTATAAGCCGAGTATAACATTATCGGCAAAGAGCAGACCAAGACCGCAACAGAATTAGCCTATACCAAGGTCATCAGCTATAACAGGAAGAATCTTGAATGAGAAATTCAGAACAAGAACCGACAGCATAACAGACAACAAAACAGTACTGGAGAAAGGAAGAAATTTAATGGAAATTGGATAGAAATATGAGTGTGATTGTGGTATTCTATTAGAAATACAAATCGGAAATTGATAAAAGGAGGAGACCCAAATGCCAGAATTACGCAACATTCCGCTCACCTACAAAGAAGGTGTATACAGCGTTGTTGATTTCAGTAAGGACATTGATGGCTACAACGCTATTTCCTTTGACTATGACGCACAATATCAAATACTCACCTATGACATTCCTGTTGGGAAAAGCAAGCGTGAGATGACGCTGTACAGCGTGCCGGAGGATGAGCTTATTCGGACACTGCGTGCCGTCTATGGCAAGGACGCAACACTTCAGAATCTCACCGCTACGCTTAATGGTCACGAAATACTTTTGTACATTCACTATGAAAACGAGGAGCATGCTAAACAGGAAATTCGGAGATTTGCTATCCGAAATGCAGATGCCATTATTGAGCAAATCCAACAATGTACAGATGTTGTGGCAAGGCTTTTTATCGACTATTACTGTGACTCTGATAACATGGATTACCATGCAGTGATTGGCACCGCAGCGCAAATGGAAGCAGTAAGACAGAAATACCATCACGAGGATTCCTGCGATAATTCCGGCAACTACCCGTCTGAAAACATTGAGGGCGATAATGAAATGCTGATAACAATGGTGCGCTGCGCCGAGGGCTATCCTCCAGAAAATTTCCAGTATGCAGTGGAAATCATGTCGAAACATATTGAGGAACACGCTTTGGCAACGTTGCACAAGACTGAGGATTTCAAATATATCTGTGCGGAATATGATTAAAAAATGAGTGCGAATGGTTAGAGCATGTCTATTGTTGGAGAGCTTTGCTTCTTTTTGGGAACTAAACACCTTGCGGAAAATGGATATGAAACAGCCACAGTCTGGTGTGCAGGACTTGGGGCAATCGGTATATTGGTAGATGTTATTACCATAGCTGCCTCTAGGAAAAAATAAACGTTTGTTGTTTTATTTTACTAGGATAATACTACTCTAATTTTAAAAATTTAATTGTCAATTTTATTTAAGTTAAGTGGTATACTCACAAACATATGTACATGATCTGGCATACATTCTGCTGTATTATTTCTATTCCTTTTCTTTTGCATAATTCACTTAATATATGTGTTACATCTGCTCTTATCTGCTTATATATCACTTTTCTTCTATATTTTGGTGCAAATACAATATGATATTTGCATGTCCACTTTGTATGTGATAAAGTATTATTATCCATTTGGATACCTCCTTGTTTTTATATTTGTGGTTGACGAACCTACAAATTATTTTAACATGGAGGCTTTTTTACTTAAAGCTAAAGCTATCTGAGAACTCACCTACATAACAGGTAGTTTTATTGATTGTTAAGCCAATAAATCTGCTGATATTTATCTTTCCTTGACTGAAAATCATAAACGCTGCTAAGGTTTACTTTATCGTCAATTCCACATACAAACCATCTAATACATCAGCAATATCAAAATCATTTGCATTATCTAAATCCTTATCTATTTTTGTTGTGTCATTGGTGCAAGTTTAAATAATCCTATTGTCTCTTTCTTATCCATCTTCTTAATATCTTCTTTGTCAAATTTAGGAATATATATCAAAAATATTATTACAAGTAAATTTATATATTTATACAATATCATAGCTATATAAAACGAAAATCATTTATTATAGCGTTTATTTCTTAAACATAATAAATTATACTAATAATATACATTGGTAAAAATGTTATAATTCCTTCCACTCATCATTTGGAATATATACCTCAGATGGAATATTTCCTCGTCTGCCAATATTAGTAATCCTCAATCTTTGTGATGGATTACAAGAAACTGTACACATAATGTTATGTATTAATTGATTTCTCATTGTAAAAATCAATGTAGCTTCGGCATCATTAATAACCTGTTTCAAATTTTCTTGTGATATATTCTTCGGCTTAACTATTGTTCCAAGCCTTACAAATTTTTTACCTCTATAGTTATTAAGCCAATACAAATGACTTTCTAATCTGCTTTTATAATTATATGTAGTTTTGCCAATATATAAATCAGAGAGATGACCTCCAAAATTTCGTGTAATATAATAAAGACCTATATTATACATTCTTTCATCGCAAAGAATATTATTAACATCTATTGGATACGACCACTCTATTGTTATCTTTTGCATAATTATCCTCCATTACTAATTTATCTCTAATATTATTACCAAATAATGCAGTCAACTATTTTTTACATTATGTTTATAAAACAGTAAATTTTATTCTTTTCTATATAAAGTTCTATCAATATGGCATAATAGATATCTAAAATTATGTTCAGATGGATATCATCTGCATATTTCTTTATCTTTTGTTTATCAATATTATCTTTGTAATCAACATCTAATTCTTTTCCAATATTAAGCTTATAGTTTGTATTATCTATTTCTATCATTTTATATAAATCACAATTTTTGTCATATATAATATCTAATATTTTCTTTTTAGAAAGATGTTGTATAAATTTATAAAATGGAACTATTTTATTTTTTCTATATTGCAGTAAATCTTCCTCAACATATCTTATATTATTATTATCTTTAAGAAATGACTGACAAATATTTTTATTGTTACAAAATCCCATTTTTCTCTGTGCAGAAAAAGTTAATCCTACAAACTGACTTACATCATTAAAATTATCTATATTTTCTAGTTCCTCTATATTAACATTTAATAATTTCTAATTCATACATGTTTACCTGTTTAAATATATAGAAATATAAAATATATTATAACAAATTTTGGGATAAATTAAAAGAATTTTATTGATACTATTATTCATACATTATACACCCACTAAATAACTAAAATCACTCAAAAAAGCCAGCTTTATACCTCAGACATGAAAAGGCAGAGCCAAAAAGCCCTGTCATACTTCAATCTTATTGTGTATTTCTACCTACCTTTAAGCCTCTTTCTTTTCAGCCAAAATACCTGACAATGCCTTAAATACACCTTCAAGCATATGGATGCTTTTTGTAAGCACCTCCAGATTATAAAATAACTTATTGATACTTTTCTCATAATCGCCGCTGTGCGTCATCTCATTTATCTCTTTATAATCATACTCATGGGCAATCATATTCGCCGCAACTTCTATTAACATATTAATATCGTCTACTATCTCGCCCAATATAATGTTCTTTAGCTGTCCAGCCGTTTCAAACTGTATAAAACATTCAAAATTCTTATGTTTTGGGGCAAAACGGAAAAAGAACCCTATTCCCTTATACGTATGGCATACATCTGCATTTGAATTTTCAAAATAGCCGCCATACTTTTCAATTAACTTCTGAATTTTCTCATCTTTTGACATTGTGTTATGTACCTTCCTTTCCTAGAACAACGAACAGCACGCTATGCAAACTGTTCTTATGTTCAACAACGTATACCCTACTTCGCAAGATATCCTTATGTTTGTAATGTCTGGTACTATACCTCTTAAATCAAAAAATGTAAAATCCTATTTTTGTACATTTTCAAGCTATTCTCAGGCTATACAGTACATCGAAAAACAACCACACGCTATAAAACTATCAAAACTTCCAAACAGGGGCTATAAAGCTATCTATAAAATTTTTCACAGGCTATGAAACTATCAAAAGCAACTTTTCAGGGTGGATAGTACATCGAAAACCCAAAAAATTTAAAAATCGGTCTGATTTTTCACCCGTCAGACCGATTTTTTCCTCAACTATTCCCTTTTAAAAATTTTATATTTTCACCAAACCCCAGTAAACTCAAGGCTTTTAAGTATCTTGATTCATACTGCTTAACTTTGCTGCTTGGTCGGCGGCGATACACATACATTGCTTAATTTTAGAACGTATACATATATTGCTTGAGAAAATTTCAGGCGGTACATATGTATTAGTTTTCAAACAGGGTGTATACATACGCTGCTTTTAACATTCAGGCAATGTACATACACTACAATAATTTTAATAATATTAAGATATAATTTTATCCTCTGACTTACTAAATATGTATATCTTTAATTAATCTTTAATTGAGATTCTCTTATTATAGCCTTTGGACAATATTTTTCACACAATATTTTCAAAAGTTCTTTATCTCCTGAGTTCATTTTAGGTCCAGTCAAAATTTCAATATCATCAAAAGCTGCATCAGATAGTTTAAAATCATAAAAATAAAATGGTAAATCTTTAGCATTAGCCTCTAATTGCAACTTAATACATCCTTTTTCATCATGTGGAAAAATAAGAAAACCATATCTCCATTCTGACTGAAAGCACCAACTATCTCGTTTAAACTTATTTATATTCTCAAAATTTCCTTGTAAATTAAAAGTTCCATCTGGATTCTTGTAAAGATAATTTATTGGTTCAGGATATATTAAATCATCATTATTCGTATACTCCACTTCTCGTAAAAATGGTAAAGTTGGATAAAGATATATATCTTTTCTTTGTATTAAACTCTCTGGTACAAAGGATTCAAATTCTTTTCCATTATCATAGTAAGATAAAGTATACTTTTTCTTATTAAATGGATATTTTTGCATTTTTACTCGAACACCTGACATTTTATTTTTATATGATCCCCAAAAAGGTATACTTTCCTGTTCTTTATCAGTCCATGAACTTATAAAGCAATATTTTCCTAAATATTCTGAATTTTTTGTCTTTACTTCCTCTGCATCATCCATATTTATTAACGAGTTAAAACGAAGGGTCTTATTTTTTAATATTAATGCTAATGACGATAAACTTGTATAATGATATAAATACTCCATATTAGTCCTACCTTTCCTCTTTGTTATACAGAAAAAACACTTCTCATAATCACTAATTACAATTTTAATTAGTTTATTTCTATTTTCAATATATACTTCATACCAAAAGCCTAATATAGTATTTTCTATATATTACTTTTATAATATAAATCACATCACTTCTTTTATAGATATGTATTATCTTGCTCAATTTTGCAATATATACACGTATTACTTTAAAAAATTTCACATGATACACACATTAGTTTTTAAACAAAAAATATATACATTATTAACCATAAATATTACCAAAATTTTTTGAAAGATGCAAGCACAAAAAGAGGCTAGTTTTCCACCTAACCTCTCAATCAATGACAAATCTTATTTTACCGCTATTTTCACAATAATAGGTTTCCAAAACTTAGGAACAAATCTACGTTCACACACAGTCTCGACAAATTCCTTACACTCCTCAACTGAAATCAAAAACTTATGTATAATATGAAAATTATCATCAGACTTTAAATAATTAGAATATTCTTCAGAATACTCCTTTATACGATATTTACGTGAATCACTTGTCACACCCGATAAATTCATCTCCCATAAGAACTCATCATTCTCTCGATAAATAATACGCTCAACAAACACATCAATCATCTCATTGCAAACTCTCTTACCAGTAAAATCAACATATGTATCCAGCCTATCTGAAATAGCCTTTAAATCAAATAATTGTCTTGTATCACGAGCCTCCTGCTGTTGTCTGTCTTGAATACCCCGTTCAAGAACCTTCTGCTTTTCTGTTAAAGTCTTTGACAATCTCTCGTACATAGTTGCATCAATCTCATCTGACAGCTTTTCAAGATACAATTTATCAATCTGGCTGATAACTTTTTCCAACTCATCCTGCAAATCTTTTAATGTTTTGCCATCATCAGAACCTGCTGTCTGTCTCTTGTACTCTTCGATATATTTCAAAGTAGTAAGTATATCTTCTTTTCTATCCCCAAAAACATATTCAAAGACCTTTAATGACATCAGCCATAATTTCATTTCTGAAACAGCACCTAATGTACAAAGATTAGGAATAGGCTGTAACTTATGGTCAGCACGATATTGTGGTGTTTTAGCATTAATCTGCCACCTGCAAGTATATCTGAATTGTGCCTCTTTTCCATCTTTAGCAACATGCAGATATTGCGGGCTTCTACTATATCCACACTGACAAAAACTTTTATTAGCAATCATATCAACAGACTCACGTAACCCATTCACCATATTTCCTCTTTTAGAATAAATATATTCCGCTGCTCTTCCATCTTGAATCTTACGTGCAAGCCACCAGACTTCTTCTGTTACTAAAGGCTCCCAATCTCCTTTTATAAGATTACATTTCTTGGTCAAATTTCCTTCCTCATCATATATATCTTCACGAATCGGCTTGACTTTGGTAGCAATCTTCTTCTTTTTCATTGTATCTACTACTTTAAATTTCCCATACATGATATATCCCATATACTTCTCATTTTTTAATACCCTATTGATTTTTGATGGGGTCCAGTTCAAATCCCCAGCATCGGTTTTATATCCATTCGCATTTAAATAATTAGCAATTCTTGCACTTCCCATTCTTTTCGATGCATCTGGATGTGTGTATAACTCAAAAATCTTTTTCACTGTTAAACCATTCTCAGGATGAATCTTTAAAGTATTATCTTTACGTTCCACTGCTTTTATCAAAATATAACCAAACAGCTTTGATACAACTAATTGACCTCTATCACGATAAGATTGAATCCCATTTGACACTCTCTTTGAAGTCCTCATCGACTCACCCTGTGCCATACCGCCATCAACAGCAATTCGGATAATATCTGTTTCAGATAAATTGAAAGTCCAATATTGCCCATCTAATATAAGTACTCCAACTTCATATTCCTTTAAAGTATCAATGTAAATAAGCAGCTCTTTCAAATTTCGTGCAAATCGGCATATATCTTGAACAATAATGATATCAAATTCATGCCTCTTAGCTGCATCCAACATCAGATTAAATGCAACCCTAGAATCAACAGTCCTGCCTGAAATACCTCTTTATGTATAACGATGCCCGTCTTGCATAGTATAATTCATATTTCTATAAATCATATCATCCAACCGTTCTATCTGGTTTTCTAATGCTTTCTGCTGGTCTTCGTGTTTTGTGGACTCCCTTGCATATCTTGCTACTCGCAAAATTTTTACACTATGGTAAATATCATCAAATGTGGACTCCCGAAAAAAAGAAATTAAATCCATCGCTTCAATCTGTTCTAATGTATATCTGCTTTTGAGTGCCATCTCTCAATTCCTCCTTTGCCATATTCTTTGCAAATACATAGGTGTCAGTATCAATCAAATTTTCCTCAAATAACTTGTTTAAGAAAAAATCAATCATTACATTGGACTGAATCAACTCTTTTCTTTGTACATCTCTCATGTGGAAACCTCCTGTAAATAATAATTACAAAGTAAATTCCCTATATTTGATTTTTTCTTAAATTAAACTAAACTCAGACCGTATTTATATGTGCAGCACGTATGCATCTGTCGTCTGATGTTAACTCTCTTTGATGTTAAATTGCAATGTGTACATCTCACAAAAAACAAAGCACATCTTTATCAGATATGCTTCATTTCAAATAAAATATTTCATTTTTAATTGAATTTCAGTGGAAGAAATATTACCCCATTTGTAACTCACTATACAACTACAAAAATATCTCTTAAATCATCAAAGACCTATAAGACTTACCATTACAAAATTTATCTTCTAAATTTAAACAAAGAATGAAATATAATATACATGGCAGACAGGCTACAATGTATCTTATTACAAGCCAGCATTTTTCATATTATCAATATAGCCCTGTATTCTTTCAAGCATTTTGTCGTCTTCAATACCACAAACACTATCTCTGCCAGCACAAACTGCTATTAACTGTCCTAATCTCATATCTGAGTATAAATTCCATGCCTCCTCTAACTTCCCAAGCATCAGACTTATTCTTTTGGGATTTCTTGACTTTTCATTCATTAAATTCATATTGTCACCCTTACTTTTCTAATACAGGTTTTTATGATGATTTCTTGAATTGCTTACAACTTTTTCATCATCTAAAACCTTCTTGCATTTTACAGTAAAAATATTACCGCCTGCTGTATAACAGGTGGCTCAATCCCCATTCACATCAATTCTGTCTATCCCAAACTTTCCCACTTGAATAATACCTTTATTACTTCTAATCTTTCTAACAAACATCGCTCAACAAAGTCCTTTCTATCAAAATAATTTGTATATTCTCATAAAACAGTCTTCTTTATACAAGATTTCCTGCTGTTAAAGCCAGTGCCGCCTCAATCTGCTTCGATCCAATATTCAAATAACGCTGTGTTACTGAAACATTGGAATGTTGGAGTAGAATCCTTACTAATTCAATATTGTAATCACTTTCAACATACACTTTTACACTGAAATATTTTCTATAACTGTGTGAGCCATAATTTCTCAATGGAAGTTCCATCTTGGTAAATACAAAATTCAGGTAACGCTCTATGTGACGCTCGCCAACTGCAAATAATCTGGCATTTTTCTCAATATTAAAATCATAAGCATACTGCTGGACAAAACTGTATACCTCAACAGGAACAGTAAATGACCTTATCTTCTTTGTCTTCTGCTCTTTGATATCCAGCCTCCATCGATTTCTATCCTTGATAAAGCTGTTCATCTTAAGCTGTAATGTATCTCCTAACCGCAGACCAAGACATGCCTGTAAAACTAACACCGCTGCAATACGTGGATTTGGTCTTATGGATACCCCATCTAGCTTAAAACCACTGCGAATCAGGGAAATACTTTCTTTATACTGTTCTTCTGTCAATGCTACACATTTCTTATTCATAAAAAGCCTCCTTTCCAAAAGTCGTATAATCTCGCCAAAAAGGTCGTATTTATTGATTGTTTTGATACTGCTATCCCAGAAAGCCCGATTTTAAGCCATAGGTCGATTAATATATATTATTCGACTTTTTCTATGACACCGCTGTAGCCCCTGTATCGCCTTATTTTCAAGCACCCCAAAGTATCTGCCATCAAACAGGTAAACCGCCTGTATAAGCCTGATACAAAGTTCCGACTAGATTTACACAATATACGAATTCTTTGGCGTTGCTGTACTATAACTCTGATTTCAAAAAGATACCAGTAGCTAAACTATACAAATATTTTATAGATTGTTTGGTGGTTGTGCTTTATATCGCATTTAAAAAGAGGGTTTCTTCTATGTAAATGTATTCCTTATAAACTACATATTTTTATTCTTTATCAAATACTACTATCTCAACTTACAGCAACAAAAATACTACTCATAACGATTAGAAAAAATATCAAAACAAGTAATTTTACATATCAATTCACTTGAAATATGGATAAATAAATTGATATTACTTTGGAAAAGCAAACTCAAATCAAATGACTTTAAGAAGAACTTTAGAATTGTCACTCACTAAGAGTGACAGAAAGAAAAGATTTTATAATTACAATTTCATTCTTTTAAAATTTCTAGGAATTTTGCCCTGAAAATAGGCATTTCAAAAAAAGGGCAAAGCCACATAGAGTTTTTAGTGACTTTATGTTACTTACTTTTCATTACTAAGGTAATACCCTAAAAATACCATGTCACTTATAAAAAATTTTAAAAAGTAAATATGGAACTAAAAATTTTCACCTTACAATAAAAACTCAAGCCAAAAATACAAATCTTACTCAATGCAAAAGATAATCTCTTTATTTTTGTCCTTATACTTTAAAGTTACTGAAACAATCAATAAATATATCATTTTTGTAACACATACAATACAGATGAAATTAAGGAAAGAATTTCTTGAAACGATTTACTCAAAACTGAAATTAAAAGGTTAAGGTTAAAACAATAAATTTTTATATCAAGAGGATATTTTCTATTTATTAAAATAGTAAATTCATATGAAATCAATTCCCAGCTTTTGTCGATATAATTTTTCTCTATTATAACAATTTGCAGTTCATGTTAAATCAATAGTTGGTTTTCTCAAGACAACAGTTGATTTTCTTAAATTAATACTTGGTTATATTCAATCGACAGTTGGTTTTCTCAAATCGATTATATATTATCAAGACACTACTATTGAATATTGAATCAATGCTTGTTCATATTAAAATAAAAGTTGATTTTCTCAAATTGATAGTTGGTTATATTCAATCAACAGTTGCACTAGTCAAAATGGTAGTTGCATACATCAAAACACTAATTGCACAAGTTGAAACGATGGTTGATTTTCTTAAATCAATGCTTGCATAAGTCAAGATGATAGTTGGTTTTCTTAAATCAATGCTTGCATAAGTCAAGATGATAGTTGATTTTCTTAAATCAATGCTTGCATAAGTCAACATGATAGTTGGTTTTCTTAAATCAACGGTTGCATACATCAAGATGATAGTTGCACAAGTTAAACCAACCATCAGTTTACATTAAAACGATTTATAACATGTATCAAAGTGATTACAAGTTTCTATTGGAACGATTTTAACAAACCTTAGCTACATTAAAAAATAAAGTACCTGATAATCTAATATCAAGTACTCTATATCAATATCACAACAAAATTATATTTGTTAAAACAAGTAAAATATATCAAATCAATTCCAGTTTATCTTACAACAAGTTAGATACTTAAATCAATACTACAGCTTAAATCTACATACCCCATTTATAACTGGATAAAGAACTGTAAACCAGTACTAAGAACTCAATAAAGAACTCAATATTTTCTATAAAAACTCAAAATACCATGAAAGGCTATCTTACCAAAAATCTTCCATACAGAACAAGCACTGTCATACACTTTATTTATAAATCAAACAGCCTATTTTTGATATATTGGGAAAAATCAAAGAAAAAACACAAAATAAATTCTATACACTATCAGAATTAATTAAAGAAAAAGTACCTGAGAAAAAAGAGAATACACTTAGTGTACTCCAAAATACAGCTTAATTTTTATACTTATCTTTTAACCAAGCAAAATTTCTTACTGGCTAAATTTATAACTCAATAAAAATATCTTATTTGATACCCTAAAATTATTTGAAATCAAACCTTGAATCTACAAACTACATTGATTTTCAATCTCTTCCCTTGATAATAGACTGAAAAAAGAAAACACTCATAAAGCAATACCCCATGAGTGCTTTTGATGAACCATATTCACTTTTATTATATTTTAGATTATATTGCAAAAGTATCCATACCTTTATAACTCACTTGCTAATTCCTTTACTACCTCTATTGGCAAATTAGAAAATTCTTCTTCATCATATAATACCATCATAATATCAACGACTCCCTTTTCCTTATCTTTAAATAAGTTCTACTCTTTCACTATTAAATCTGTTGAAATAACTCAACTTCTAATTCTTTGACAACTTCTAAAGGTAACTCAGCACAATCTGCTATCTCTTCTAATGAATACTTCTTTTTAAGCAACATACGCTTTGCTGTTTCTATATTAGCTTCATACCTTTCTTCAAGCCTTATTTCATGCCTCTCACTCTCCAAATAGGAACGCATAATCTCTTCATTATCATATAATACCATCATAATATCCACAACCCCCTTCTCTCTGCTTTCAAGATATTCTCTTAATATATTTCTATCTTTGAAAACTAAATGTAGAGGTTATCACCAACTTACAATTCTCTTGCCAATTCCTCGACTACTTCTATTGACAAATTAGAAAATTTAGCAATTCTATCTAATGATAATTCTCCATCAATTAGCATACGCTTTGCTGTTTCTATATTAGCTTCATACCTTTCTTCAAGCCTTATTTCATGCCTCTCACTCTCCAAATAGGAACGCATAATCTCTTCATTATCATATAATACCATCATAATATCCACAACCTCCTTCTCCCTGCTTTCAAGATATTCTCTCAAAACATTTCTATCTTTACAAATTCGGATTGCCTCTAAAATGGATTTCTGTGTCCTTCCATATAAGGCTATCTGTTCATTACATACTTTTGTAAATATTACATACTGATTGATAATATCTCCTTCTTTTCCATCATATATCATTTTTACCTTGACATCTAAACAACATTCCTTTCCACCGAAAAATTCTTGTGACAATGAAATTTCAGATGGCTTTGTTTTTCTATCTCCTGTATAAATCACATAAAGCTCAGGCATTGGTATCTGTACCTTTTTGCTTTTATATAAACTCTGTTTGGTACGCTCAAAATAATTGTGGTAAGTCTGTATCAGATACATTAATGCCCTGATAATGATATTTACAGTCCATGTGGACTGTG
>CAJUKN010000016.1 GCA_910587485.1 uncultured Lachnospira sp. | reverse complement strand
GCCGTACTCTGACCATAACCTAATGAAAAAGTTTCTACATTACTTAATACCTTAATTGGACTTAATTGGTCTTCTCTTGTTCCATTACCTACTCCTCCACTATCATTCTGCCCCCAGCAATATAAATCTCCATTTGTTGTAATTGCTGCTCCATTATTACTACCTAATGAAATCATTTCTACATTGCTTAATACCTTAACTGGACTTAATTGGTCTTCAAATTGTGTTCCATTGCCTACTTCTCCATGTTCATTCCACCCCCAACAATATAAATCTCCATTTGTTGTAATTGCTGCTCTATTATAATAATCTACTGAAATTATTTCTACATTGCTTAACACCTTAACTGGGTTTAATTGATTTTCTGTCGTTTCATTGCCTACTTCTCCATGTTCATTTCTTCCCCAACAATATAAATCCCCACTTGTTGTAACTGCCGTACTCTGACCATAACCTAATGAAAAAGTTTCTACATTACTTAATACCTTAATTGGACTTAATTGGTCTTCTCTTGTTCCATTTCCTACTTGTCCATAATCATTCTCTCCCCAACAATATAAATCTCCATTTGCTGTAATTGCTGCACTATTATGATAATTTAATGAAAAAGTTTTTACATTGCTTAATACCTTAATTGGTCTTAATTGGTCTTTTCTTGTTCCATTTCCTACTTGTCCACGTTTATTCCACCCCCAACAATATAAATCGCCATTTACTGTAATTGCTGCACTATGAACTTCACCTGACATACCATCAAGAAAAACTGTTTCTACATTACTCAACACCTTAACTGGACTTAATTGTTTTTCTCTTGTTCCATTTCCTACTTGTCCATAATCATTCTCCCCCCCCAACAATATAAATCGCCATCTGTTGTAATTACTGCTGTAGTTGAACCATTGCCTGCAACCGATTTCACACTTTTATTTATATACCCTTTTACCTCTTTCGTTTCTATTACTGTCTTTGTCTCCTTCCCCATTTGTGCATATGTCATTTCAGTCATACCCAAAATAGAATTAAAAAACAAAACCACTATAACAATTACTGATATCATTCTCTTTTTCATCTTATACCTCCATAATTAAAATTATTTTATACTTATGAAATTATTATAAATTTCCTTTTTTTACCTGTCAAGTTTGCTTGGAGAATATATACCTTTATGGGAATATTTATTTTATATCACATCTCATAAAATAAAAATAGAGGTGCTGTTGATATGATAACTTATGAACCATTCTGGGAAACCCTAAAAAAAGAAATATTACTACTTATAAATTAATAAAAGATTTCAATATAAGTCGTGGTACGTTAGATAATTTAAAACATAACCGAAGTATTACTATGACTACCTTAAACGAACTTTGTAAAATATTGGATTGTGATATAACAGATATAATAAAATATTCTAAAGAATAACACAACCTTGCTTTTAATGAAAAATAAAAAGGTTAAAAGCATTTATTTATTGCAAATATCTACAGACTTTTCATACAAATTTTATTGTAAACAACCTTATTTTTCTGTATAATTAAAATATAATTTATATAAAACTTTCTACACAAATTATCATAAATGAGGTAACAACATGGCACAAACTACACCAAAACATAAAATAAAGGACAGTGTATTCACCAATTTATTCCAAAATAAAAAATATCTGCTTCAATTATATAAAGCACTGCATCCAGAAGATTGTAATGTAACAGAAGATGAAATTGCAGATGTTACCATCAAACATGTATTAATTGATGCAGACTATAATGATTTAGGATTTTCTATTGGCAATCGATTACTGATATTAGTGGAAAGCCAGTCTACATGGACATTAAATATTATTATCCGTGCGCTGATGTATCTGATACAAACTTATCACGACTATTTTAAGCGTACCAACCAAAATTTATATGGAAGTAAAAAAGTAAATATTCCAAAACCTGAATTGTATATGATATATACGGGAGATAGAAAAAATATTCCTGATATTATATCACTTTCAAAGGAATTTTTCGGCGGAGCAAAGACTGCGATTGATGCCGAAGTAAAAGTTTTATATCAGGAAGATGAAAAAAACATTATCGGACAGTATATAATTTTCTCCAAAGTATATAATGAGCAAAGAAAACTATATGGAAACACAAAACAAGCAATAACAGAAACAATCTGTATTTGTAAAAACAGAAATGTATTAAAAGAATATCTTGAAAGTAAAGAACAGGAGGTTGTAGACATAATGATGACATTATTTGATGATGAGCAAATTTTAAAAGCTTATACAAAAGATATTGAAGATAACAAGGAAAAAGAAACCGAAAAAAACACCGCAAAAAGAATGATAAAAATGGGGAAACTATCACTTGATGAAATTTCACTTTATGTGCCTACATTATCACTTGATGAATTAAGAAAGCTTGAAGCGGAAGTTTTACAATAAATATAAAATTTCTACTTCTAATCAATACTACATCAAATAAATAATGAGTGCAAAATTTTATCCTTACTATTTTATTTATTCTTTCTTCATTGATTTCATTTTTTATTGATGTTATTTACCATTTCACTAAATCATTACACAATAATATTAAAGAAGACAAATGCAATTAATATCATATAAAAAACAAAAAGAGTATATCATTAAAATTAATTTTACAAACTCCTTAGATATACTCTTTTTTGTGATTCAAATTATTTAGTCAAAGCGGATATTCGCAATCCGCTACGCTACTTGCTCAAACCATCTATCTGCTATCGCAACGCAAGTCCCCACCCACCACTTATGTCTCTGCGGCATTGAAGTGGGGGACTTTCTTGATGAGGTTAAACACTAAAAATAAAAAGCATTTATTATATCCATCGACAGACTTTTCATGCAAATTACATTCTAAACAACATTATTTTTTATATAATTAAAATATAATTTATACAAATAAATATACCACAAAACAACTTGCCGCATAAAAAATATGATGTTATATTATCAACGTGGGAAATCACAGAGCCATAGGCGGCTTTACCCTCTTATTTTTTTATGGAGGGTATAAAAAAGCCCTCCAGACGAATACGAAAGAGAGTGATAACAATGTATGTTACATATCAGGACCTAATCCAGATTGGAATACTCATTGTTGCTCTTGCTAATTTGATTTATCAAATTTACAAGGGTAAAAAGAAATAGCCGTCTACTACTCGCAATAGTGACGGCTGAATAAAAATTTAGCTATTCACAGGGTAGAGCCGCTTTGTGGCTTTCCCTTTTTATACATTTAATATAGCATAACCTAGTAGCAAATTTCAAGAAAAAAATCAAAACACAGCACCATCTAATCAATACTAAAAAGACAATGCTGTATTTTCATACTCTATATACAATTTTCACGTAGCCATTTATTATAACAAAATCTCTTATATCATAATCTTATATTCATTTCCATTCTTGCATACTCATTTTCCTATATTTATTCCCATTTCTATATCTTAATCATCGCTTCCCTGCAATGCGTCATAACCTGCCTCTCCTGTACGCACCTTTACAACATTTTCAACATCATATACAAAAATCTTTCCATCGCCAATATGTCCTGTATAAAGTGCTTTTCTTGCCGCATCAATTACTTCCATTGTAGGAACTTTAGAAATTACCATTTCTACTGAAATCTTAGGAAGAAGCTGCATTTCAATAGGTACACCACGATAGTATTCTGGCGCTCCTTTTTGTGTACCACAGCCAAGTACTTGTGTTACTGTCATACCAGTAACACCAATCTCATTCATTGCTTTCTTTAAGCGTTCAAATCGCTCCTGTTTCATAAGAATTTCAACCTTTGTAATCTTCTTGTCATCAGGAATATCTGCCTGCTTTACGATGGCTGGCACTGCTGAATCCATCTTTTCGGAACCAATTTCTTCATATTCATAAGCATCATAAGAAAGTTCACTTGTTGAAATTTCAAAACCTGCATAAGCACTGGCTAAACCATGCTCTGTTGCATCAAGACCAATAATTTCTTCCTCTTTTGTAGCTCGAAGTCCAAATGTTGCCTTAATTGCCAAAAATACAATGGTGATACATACTGCTGTCCAAGCCACAACACATACAAGCCCTGCAAGCTGAAGCCCCAAAAGTTTGAAACCGCCGCCATAAAACAGACCTTCCATCAAAACACCATCTGCATCGGCAATGCTATAATTAGGTACTGTATTGGTTGCAAAGAATCCTACAGCAATCGTCCCCCATATACCATTTAAACAATGGACTGCTACTGCACCAACAGGGTCATCAATATGCAGTTTATAGTCTAAAAGCCATACACCAAATACAACCAACAATCCAGACACAATACCTATTATAATGGCACCTGCTGCATCGGTTACATCACAAGGAGCTGTGATAGCAACAAGACCTGCAAGAGAAGCATTTAAACACATCGAAACATCTGGCTTACCATATTTAACCCATGTAAAAATCATACAAGTTACAGTTGCCAATGCTGGTGCTATCGTTGTAGTGAGAAACACCGATGCAAGCTGGTCTACACTTGTACATGCCGCACCGTTAAAACCATACCAGCCAAACCATAAAATAAATACGCCTAATGCGCCAATCGGAAGGTTATGACCCGGAAAGGCATTGACCTTTGTAATATTTCCATCTTTATCTTTGTTAAACTTACCAATTCTAGGACCTAAAATCTTAGCACCAATCAAGGCAGAAACCCCGCCAACAGTATGAATAGCGCAAGAACCTGCAAAATCATGGAAACCAAGCTGCGCTAACCAACCGCCGCCCCAAATCCAATGTGCTTCAATTGGATAAATAAGTGCTGATATAATAGCAGAATATACACAATAAGATAAAAATTTTGTTCGTTCAGCCATTGCACCAGAAACTATTGTAGCTGTCGTGGCACAAAAGACTAAATTAAACACAAAAGATGACCAGTTAAAATTTTCATATGTAGTGAAAATATCAAATCCCGGTTTTCCAATAAATCCTAATAAATCCTCTCCTAGCAATAAACTAAATCCAATTAAGATAAATGTTACTGTACCAATACAAAAATCCATCAAATTTTTCATAATAATATTGCCTGAATTTTTTGCTCTGGTAAAACCAGCTTCCACCATGGCAAATCCTGCCTGCATCCAAAACACCAACGCTGCGCCAATAAGAAACCATACCGCAAACAATTTGGCATCCACTTGTTCTAAAATCATTCCTAAATCCATACTTCTTTTCCTCCTTTATATTTTACTTCTCATTCTCTTTTCATAAATTAAATTTTACTTATATGTGGGACATATGTTACGACAGCAACGAATTTCTCTATGCCTCTCTGTGCAATTAAATAGGGGAGGCTTTTTCCTTTACTTGCCATAAATGACACATATTGCAGCAGCAATTCGTTTCTCTATACGCCCTGTGCAATCAAGCAGGCGTGCTTTTCACTTACTTTCCGCGCAGGAGGCATAAAAAAAGACGTGCAACCACTCACTATGGTTGCACGCCTTTGTGCTTGAAATAATTTAATTTATGTTGACATTATACACCAGACTTTTTATAATTATTGAAAAAATCGGACATATTTTATATTTTTTTTAGAATTTTGGAGACTAACAATGAACAATTCTTTTATCTTTATACAACCACAATTTCATCTTTATTTTTGTAATTATCCTTATAAAATGTTAAACACCCCATCTAATATGACCATTTATGATGTGACTCACTATAATCAAAAACGCTATGATGCTCTTAACAATATCCGAATTATGCCCTCTGCCAACTACATATGGATTCTATCTTATAATTTGGCACAAGATTTCAGTTTTTTGTGTATTGGAAGTCAAAGTCACCCTATATCCATTGATTTATCTGCCTATAACAATCATTTTATCATTATTTTTGATATCAACACGATATATTTAAACACCAAGATAGCTTATCTGCGTCCTTCTCTTTTAAGAAACCAGCAAATTGACCTAAAACCTAACACACAAAGTCCTGAATACAAACTTCTATCAAAATTTGTCAATACAACTTCTTTTGATAGTCATATTGAAATATTATTAAATTATATTAATCAATATACAAAATGCTGTCCTTTTTCTGCATCTTTTCAAACAATGGTTGATATTATTTTAAATACAAATGAAACCATATCACTACAAAATATCTCTGCCAAAACAAGATATTCTGTCCGCCATATTAACCGAATGTTTAATGATTATTTAGGGTATGGTCCAAAAACTTTATGCAAATATATTCGCTTTCAAAAGGTTCTACAAGAAATGATTAGCAACCCAAACCGCCAAAATTCTGAATTTATTTTAAATATTGACTATTCAGACCAAGCACACTTTCAGCGCGAATTTAAGTCTTTTATGGGTGAGACACCAAAAGCCTTTTGTAATCAACTAATCAATGTTTATAAACAATCACCTTATCAACTGCCTACTGCCTAAACATCACCATTTTCTGCCTGCAAAAAAGCTGTTGTATAAAATACAAAATATATTTTTTTAACGTGACCATTCCTTATTCAAGCAAATACTCCGAAAAAACATAATTGCTTACATCAACTCCATAATCAGTAAGTGCATACCAAATTTGTTTGCCTCCATCTAAAAAATATGAATATATTAATTTTTGGTCAATGTGTTTTTGAAGCACATTGCCAAATATTTCATAGATTGACACACCAAACTGTGCCTTAAAATCATTGGCACAAACCCCTTTACTCTCACGTAATCCCAAAAACATAAATTCAGACATACAATCTTTTTTTGTCAATATTTCCTGCTCACAGACTATGGATTCTTTCCCTGCTTTTTTTATATATGTTTCTATATTTTCTGTATTTTTATATCGAACACCTTTTATCAAAGAAGCTGCTCCTAACCCAAATCCAATATAGTCGCCACGTTCCCAATAAAGCTTATTATGTCTGCACTCATATCCTCCTTTGGCATAATTTGATATTTCATATTGATGATATTGATTTTCAAGTAATATTTTTTTTGTATCATAATACATGAAACGCTCTATCTCTTCATCTGGCAAACTTGGATAGGCAGCGATATGTTCATATAAAGGCGTGTTTTCCTCAAGAATTAAACTGTAAGCAGAGATATGTTCCGGACTTAGTTTAACAATTTTTTGTATATCTTGTATATACATAGCTAATGTCTGTCCCGGCAGGGCTGACATCATATCAATATTGATATTACAAAAACCTGCTTCTCTTGCATATTCATAACTTAGCAAAAAATCTTTGTATGTATGAATCCTTCCAATTCTTGCAAGCAACTCATCCGATGCAGACTGAAGCCCAAAACTTATCCTGTTGACCTTCGCCTCTTTATATATACTTACTTTGTTTTTATTAATTGTTCCCGGATTACATTCAATGGTAATTTCTGCATCATCTCTTATTAAAAACTTATTATAAAGTGCCTCCATTATATTAAAAATGAATGTACCCTCTAATACAGAAGGAGTACCGCCTCCAATAAAAATACTGGATATATTATCAATCTTTTTATCAAAAGATTGTATTTCCCGAATCAATGCTGCAACATAGTCTCTATAAATAGTTTGATTTGCTGGAAATGATAAAAAATCACAATATGCACATTTTTTCACACAAAAGGGGACGTGTATATACACGCCCCTATCTTGTTGTTTATTCATCATCTAACTTTAATACGCTCATAAACGCCTTTTGTGGAATTTCTACGCTTCCAATCTGGCGCATACGCTTTTTTCCTTCCTTTTGTTTTTCAAGAAGTTTCTTTTTACGAGAAATATCTCCGCCATAACATTTAGCAAGAACATCTTTTCTCAAGGCTTTTACGGTTTCTCTCGCTATTACTTTGCTTCCGATGGCAGCTTGAATTGGTATCTCAAAAAGCTGTCTTGGAATTTCTTGCTTGAGCTTTTCACACATCTTGCGACCTCTCTCTTCCGCATTGCCTGAAAATACAATAAAGGAGAGTGCATCCACTTCTTCTTTGTTGATAAGAATATCCAATTTACATAGATTAGAACGGGTATACCCTTTCATTTCATAGTCAAAAGAAGCATAGCCTCTTGACCTTGATTTGAGTGCATCAAAAAAGTCATATATAATTTCATTAAGTGGTAAATCATACTTTAATAAGGCTCTAGTCTGTTCAATATATTCCATACTATTGTATATTCCACGCCTTTCCTGACAAAGTTTCATAATGGCGCCTACAAATTCTGTAGTCACCATAATTTCAGCCTTTACTACTGGCTCTTCCATATAAGAAATTTCAGATGGATTTGGCATATTGGATGGATTTGTTAAATCAATTACTTCTCCATTTGTTTTATGAACTTTGTAAATAACACTTGGTGCAGTTGTTATTAAATCTAAGTTATATTCTCTCTCCAATCGTTCCTGAATAATCTCTAAATGAAGCAATCCTAAAAAACCACATCGAAAGCCAAAGCCTAACGCTACAGAATTTTCTGGTTCAAACTGTAATGATGCATCATTTAACTGTAATTTTTCTAATGCTTCTCTCAAATCTTGATATTTAGCGCCATCTGTTGGATACAATCCACAATATACCATTGGATTGACTTTTTTATAACCCGGAAGCGGCTCCTCACATGGTCTGTTATTATCTGTAATGGTATCTCCAACGCGCGTATCCGACACATTTTTAATACTTGCTGTTATATAACCTACCATGCCTGCTGATAATTCATCACATGGAATAAACTGTCCTGCTCCAAAAATACCAATCTCAACAACCTCTGCTACAGCACCTGTCGCCATCATTTTGATAACAGTACCTTTTTTTACAGTACCCTCTTTTATGCGAACAAAAACGATAACACCCTTATATGAATCATATACCGAGTCAAATATAAGTGCTTTAAGTGGCGCTTCTGGGTCACCCTCAGGTGCTGGAATTTTTGTTACTATCTGCTCTAAAACATCTTCAATGTTAATTCCGTTCTTGGCACTGATTTGTGGCGCATCTTGTGCTTCGATTCCTATAACATCTTCAATCTCATCAATAACCCTCTGTGGCATGGCACTAGGAAGGTCAATTTTATTAATCACAGGAAACACATCTAAATCATGGTCAAGCGCAAGATAGACATTGGCAAGTGTCTGTGCCTCTATTCCCTGTGCTGCATCCACAACCAAAATTGCCCCATCACAAGCTGCAAGCGCTCTCGAAACTTCATAGTTAAAATCAACATGTCCGGGTGTGTCAATCAAGTTAAAAATATACTCCTGTCCATTTTTCGCCTTATAGACTGTACGTACACTCTGCGCTTTAATGGTGATTCCGCGTTCCCTCTCAAGCTCCATATTATCAAGGACTTGTTCTTGCATTTCTCTTACTGTAAGCAAGCCTGTCTTCTCAATAATACGGTCTGCAAGCGTTGATTTTCCATGGTCAATATGTGCTATAATACAAAAATTTCTAATATTTTTCTGATTCATATATTTCCTCCATTAAGGTATTTTCCTATTCCAGAAGCGATAGACTTTGCTATATTCTCTGCTTTATTATTGATTATCAACATATCGTTATTACTTGTTATAAACCCAAGTTCCAGTATAAGACTTGCACTTTTACTGCGTGAATTAATATAATAATTCTCTTTTGAATCAGCAAGTGTTCCATACTTTACATCACGATTATGTATTCCTGTATTTATTGCAATCTCTTCAAGAATAGTTTTTGATAATTTTAAAGAATTATTCGGCTTGCTGCTATGAATCCAAGCTTCTGCTCCATTTGCTGCTTCATTTGTTGATGAATTTAAATGAATTGAAACAAAAACCTCTGCATTTTTATCATTTCCTATTTTCACTCGTTGTTCCTGTGATATGCCTACATCAGATGTTCTTGTCATAACAACTTCTGCCCCCATATTTTCAAGTTCTTGTTGTACAGATTTTGCTATTAAAAGACATATTGAACTCTCCTCATAACTGCCTGAAACCGTGCCTTTATCGCTTCCGCCATGACCTGCATCAATGCAGATAACACTTCCACTATTTATAGTCCACATATTTCCTTTTATTATTGTTGAATCATTATCTTTTGCAGCTATTGCATTATTCAATGTTTTGTTTTCTGTGTTATTTACATGCGTATCTGTATCCGAACTTTTAAAATCATTATATAGGATAAAACCAAACCATATTATTGTAACTACGGTTAATATACCAAATATATGGTCCCACCTACGAGGTTTTTTTGAGGACTGCTCCTCATATGGGATTTTTCTATTTGATTTTGTATTTGTTCTTTTTCCCATACCGCCCTCCATTAACTATCTCTACTATTTTCTATAAGTATTTCCATCTTGTCAAGCCTTTTTGTAGAATAAGTTTTTATCCTTTGCAAATATCATAACAGTTCAATTATAACATTAATAAATTATCAAATATCAAAAGGAGCTGCCAATGACAGCCCCAATTATAATAATTTATGAATTTTTTACGATTTCTTTCTTTAATCGTTTAATAATCTTTTTCTCGAGACGTGATATGTACGATTGTGATATACCAAGCATATCTGCCACTTCTTTTTGTGTCTTTTCCTCTCCATCATCTGAGGACAACCCATACCTTAAATCAACGATAATTCGTTCCCTTTCTGGAAGCTTATTAATGGCTCTATTTAGTATCTTTCTTTCCGCTTCATTTTCTATATCCTTATATATGACATCTTCATCTGTTCCTAAAATATCAGATAACAGCAATTCATTGCCATCCCAATCTACATTCAATGGTTCATCAATAGATACCTCTGCTTTTGTTTTATTATTTCTTCTCAAATACATCAATATCTCATTTTCAATACACCTTGAAGCATATGTAGCAAGTTTTATATTTTTATCTGCTTTATACGAATTAATTGCTTTGATAAGACCAATTGTTCCTATAGAAATCAAATCTTCAACACCAATTCCTGTATTATCAAATTTCTTTGCAATATATACAACAAGCCTTAAGTTATGCTCAATAAGCCTTGATTTAGCTTCTTTCTCTTTTTCTGTTCCAAGTTTTGATATTGCTTCCGCTTCCTCTTCTAACTCAAGTGGAGCAGGAAGTATATCGGTACCGCCTATATAGTGTACATCGGACTGCCTCATAAAGCAAAGGTTTTTGATACTAGGCACTATTTTAAATTGAAATCTATCATATGATGCAACTTTTAAAACCATTATACTTTCTCCTTTAATATTATGCATTAATCAATTTATAAATTTATAAACTTATAAAATATTAGAATTAACTAACATGTTAAATTCTCCATCTGAAGATAACCTGTGTCTGCTGATTCCCAACAAAGCCATTGGCACTTCAACCACCTTTTTACCTTGGTATATGCATATATTTTCTGCTGTAATCACTTCCAGTAAACCACTTTCACAACCTAACGAACTATATGGTATAAGATGTAATTTTACATTTACGCCAAGTTGAATATTTAAAGGAATACTATCTGCCTCTATGACCGAAACTGGTTTTTTTAGAATGGGGTCTATAAGAATATTGCCTGTATCTATATATCCCTTCACTCTAAATGTTACATTGTCTAAAGTTACTTCAACCTGACATTGGCTTTTTTCATATACAGTAATTCTTTTTATTTGACTTCCTATAATTACAAGTATAACTAAAGTAATTGCAAGAAAGATTGTTAATTTACTATCTTTTAGTATAACTTCTTTAAGATTATAACCTGCGGGAGTATAATATATAAACATATACAAACAGCCTGCTATGACAAATGTTATGGCGTATAATACAACAACGCCTTTGATAAGATTTCTTTTATCAATTTTGCCTGAGCAGATTCTCACCATGCATATGCTAATAAATATGTATGTACATATATGAACGATTGGAATGATGTCTCTCGGTGTGACAAGGACGACAACCGACCATAGCGCTCCTAAAGTGGAAGAAAGCAGTATTCGCAGCCATGTAGCAGCATAGCCGCAAAACCTATTAAGACAAACAAGAACTATGGTGTCCATAAGAAAATTAATTATAAAAAAGACATCCAGATATATTACAATTGTCCTATCACCTCCTAACAGAACAATTATAAAATAGCAAAAGACACGAATTTTGTCGAATTTACTGTAAAGAACAAATTTTATTTGTCGAAATGTAAAATACTGATTATTTATGACAGCCAAATATTACACAGCAAGCTAACAGCTATTTGACCTTGCAATATTTGTCAAATACAAATTTATGCAAGCTCATTCTTTAGCTTATTACTCACAGAAAATTAAAAAATCTGCTGCAAAAAAATTTATTTTGCAGCAGTCTTTTATTATTTTATAGGAAACTTCAACCTACCAGTAAATTTTTTATAATATCATAATGTATATACTTTAATATCACCACATTACTTTTTATTTTTTCTAAGAAATGTAGGTATGCTCAAATCTTTTTCTGACACTGTAGGAACAACTGGTTCTGCATGCTTCAATCCGGGCATCGAAGTATCCGATATTGTTTTTGATATATTGGCAGTATTCATTGATGTTGTATTCTTTGTGACACTGCTTGTACTATTAGAAAAATTATATGTAGGCTTTACCAATGGCTTTGCTGTTGATATCTTATTAGAAAATCCAGCCATCGCATTATTTACATCCACATCTTCAATACCTGTTGCAATAACCGTTATTGTTGCTGAATCTTGAACAGTATCATCATATACAGCACCAAATATGATATTTGCATTCTCGCCAGCTAATTCTTGAATATAACTTGCCGCTTCATTGGCTTCTACCAAGCTAACATCACCTGATATATTAATAATAACATGTGTAGCTCCATCAATTGTTGTATCAAGAAGAGGACTGCTAATCGCCTCTTTAACAGCCTCGATTGCCTTTTCATCACCTGTAGAAGAACCAATCCCTATATGAGCAATGCCCTTATCGGTCATAACAGTCTGCACATCTGCAAAATCAAGATTAATAAGACCCGGCACATTAATAAGGTCTGTAATACCTTGCACTGCCTGCTGTAAAACTTCATCTGCCTTTTTTAAAGCTTCAGGAATAGATGTTCTTCTATCCACAATTTCTAAAAGTCTATCATTTGGAATAACAATCAATGTATCAACATTATCTTTCAGCTTGTCTATACCTGCAAGTGCATTTGTCATTCTTGTTTTTGCCTCAAACTTAAATGGTTTTGTGACAACACCAACCGTAAGCGCACCTTTTGATTTTGCAATATTAGCAATAACTGGAGCAGCTCCTGTACCAGTTCCGCCACCCATACCACATGTGACAAATACCATATCAGCACCTTCAATGGCTGCTGTCAACTCGTCAATATTTTCTTGAGCCGCTTTCTCGCCTATTTCAGGCTGTGCGCCAGCACCAAGACCTTTTGTAAGTTTCTCACCTATCTGTATTGCATTAGGAGCCTTACACAACTGTAAAGCCTGTGCATCGGTATTTACACCAACAAACTCCACTCCTAATATTCTTTCCTCTATCATTCTATTCACGGCATTGTTGCCTGCACCACCAACTCCAACAACTACTATCTTTGCTGATGCACTTGATTCATTCGTCTCAATATTTATCAAGGTTAATGCCTCCTTTTTACCCACTATGTACCATAATATAAAATTAATAGCAAAATAGCAACATGTTTTTATTATTTTTTTTAATTTTTTTGCTTTTCTTCTACATTATAAATAATTTTATTCTTTTTTAAATATAACAGACGAGTCACTTCCATTATAATCAGAAAGATATAATGTACCTTTAAGTCCTTCTATCTTTTTTTCCATCTGTTTTAAAGCATAAATTCTATCACTACAATCTTTTGGATTACCTAATATCACTTTTATATCATTAATATACAAAGTAACATTGTACGAATTATCAAAATATATCTTGTCCACGCCTAATTGATATTTATCAAAAGATTGTGTCAAGTCTAATATACTTGAAAATATACTGTTATTATTAATTTCTAATTTTGAATTTAGTACAATGGATGAAAATGTCAATCCTTGAATTTCAGGAACACGCTCATATGCTTCAGATGAACTTTCCACAACAATACCATCTTTATCAAAAAACATATTACAGCCCATGTAACTGATATATCCTACAATAGGTTTCTCATATACTGTCACAGTCATGCTATTAGGCCAGCCTATGCTCACTTCATATTTTTGAATAAATGTAATCTGTTTATTTTTTTCGCCAAATAATAAATAAAATAACGCATTTGGATTTTCTGTTCCAAATATTTTTTTGGTCATTTCAGCATCAGAATAATGATTTCCACCAATATACTCTATTTTATTTACTCTAAATAGAAAAAAAGAAGTCATTATGCCAACTGCCAAAATAATGATTATAACAACAAAACTCTTCCTGAATATCTTTTTGGTACTTTGTCTTTTTTTTTGGTTTTCTTTCATAACTACTGCTCTAACTTAATTTTGCTTGAAATATTAAACACAATCCCCATCTCTGCCATCAAAATAACGGCTGAACTTCCTCCATAACTTATAAACGGCAACGATACGCCTGTGTTTGGAATCAAATTTGTCACAACCGCAACATTTAATACAAGCTGAATAGCAATATGTGCAAATACGCCAATTGCCAACATCATTCCAAATAAATCTGGAGCATTGTGTGCAATATATACAATTCTTCTTAACATAATAGCAAATACTAAAAGAATACATAAAGCTCCAAATAACCCTAACTCTTCACATATAATAGAAAATATCATATCATTTTGCGATTCAGGTATATAGCCTAACTTTTGAAGACTTTTTCCAAGACCTTTCCCAAACAAACCGCCTGAACCAATAGCATAAAGTGCTTGAACAGTTTGATAACCTTTTCCAGAAGAAAAACTTTCAGGGTCAACCCATATAAGCACTCTATTTAAACGAAAATTGTTTGTAAGATTACCCGACTTTATAATTTTAGAACACCACGCATACAGTCCGCAAACACCCACAATACCTGCACTCCCTAACGCTACAAACAAACTGTAATTGGGTACTGCTACAAATATCATAAGAAATCCAATCGCAATCACAATAATAGCACTGCTTAGATTGTCTGATATTACTTTAATTAATGCTCCCTGTATAATTGCCAATGTAAATATAACAAATGCCACTTTAAATTTTTTTATCTTTACACTATTATTACTTATAAGCATTGCAAACATGATAATCACCGCTGTCTTACTGACATCGGCAGGCTGAATCCCTACAGGACCAATTCTAATCCATCTTGTCGCTCCATTTGCAGAACTGCCAAAAGGAATTAATGCAAAAATCAATACAATCGAAAAAATAAATATAGGCCATGCAAATTTATACCATATATGATAGTCAATCTTATAACATACATACATAGCAACAAATCCTATCAGTGTAAACATAAATTGTTTTCTAAAATAAAATGCGGCATCTCCTTCTTCAAGCTGTGCGGTATATGAACTCGTACTATATATCATAATCAGTCCAAATCCAATAATAAATATTGTAACAAATAGCAAAGTATAATCAAAATATTTTAATTTAGGTTTTTTCTTTTTCTTTGCCATAATAACCCTTCCATACCGCTAAATTAAACTTAACTCTTACAATAAATTAACATATTCTTTAAACATTCTGCCACGTTGTTCATAATTATCAAACATATCCCAACTTGCACATGCGGGAGAAAGCAACACTGCATCACCCGGGTTGGCATGAGCTGCACATATATGGACGACTTCTTCTAAATCTTTTGCATATACAATATTTTGAAACCCCTGTTTTCTTGCGGCTTCTGCAATCATCTGGCTAGTCTGCCCCATTAATACAAGCATTTTTATCATAGGATTAAAAGCAGCTACATACATATCAAAATTGGCTCCTTTATCAAATCCGCCTCCTATCAATATGGTTGGTCTTGACATTGCTTTTATCGCTTTTATCGAAGCATCTGGATTTGTTCCCTTAGAATCATTGTAATAAACCACATCATTTTTTGTTGCAACATATTCAATTCTATGTTCAACTGCTTTAAAATTCTTCACTTCATTGATGATAATATCAAATGGAACGCCCACCGCCACACACATAGCAATGGCAGCACAGACATTTTCATAATTATGCACACCAATAAGATTCATTTCTTGCACATGAATCATATCAAAATCATTCTTGCCATCAGTATATTTTATTATTTCACCCTCTACATAAACACTTTTTTGTGCATTTTCACCCTTAGGTGGTTTGCGCTTGCTTGAAAACCATATCACATCGGCATTACAGATATTGCCAAAATCTGCAAGATAACTATCCTCATAATTGAGTACACAAACATCACCCTTATTTTGATTAACACTGATGCGTTCTTTTGTCTCAACATAACATTCCATTGTATGATGTCTATCTAAATGGTCTGGTGTAATATTAAGAATGGCACTGACTTTTGGGTGAAATTGATGTATAGTCTCCAACTGAAAACTGCTTATCTCAGCAATTGTATAAGAATCTTTATCGGTTTTATCTGCTTGGGTTGTATAAGGATTGCCAATATTTCCAACAACATAGGACGATTTTGCCCATGCTCCTATAATTTGACCTGTGAGTGCTGTCGTCGTTGTCTTTCCATTTGTTCCTGTTATAGCAATAATTGTACCTTTTTCAAAATGATATGCCAGCTCAATTTCTCCCCATACAGGTATATTTTTTTCTTTAAACGCCACAACAATAGGATTATCAATTGGTACACCAGGGCTTATTACCAACAAATCATAAGATGGTATTGTTTCATAATCAAACTCGCCAATAATAATATCTGCCTTTATATCCCCTAATTTTTCTTGAACCTTTTTTATATCAACCTTTTTATTGGCATCATAAACCGTTATTTTAGCACCTTTTTCATATAATAATATTGCTGCTCCTATACCGCTTATCCCTGTTCCAATAACCATACAACATTTATGTTGAAATTTCACTTTAATTCCTCCATTCTCACTTTATCTTACCATTCAACTTGCTAAAACATATACTAAAATAATATTAAACCCAAAATTTATAGACTACTTTTAGCATGATTTATAAATAAATTTTTGTTATTATACCCTTATTCATTTGAACTGTAAAGATATGGAAGAATATTTTGATATAATTCTTTAATAACAGGAGCTGCTATTGTTCCGCCATAATATACTCCTTCTGGTTCATCAATCAGGCACATTGCAATAACTTGAGGGTTCTCTACTGGTGAAAATCCAATAAAACTTGCAATATACTTTCCTGAACCTCTTGGCAGCTTTTGTGATGTTGCTGTTTTTCCCCCAATGGAAAAGCCTTCTATATAAGCCTTGCTTCCTCCACCTTCCTCTACAACCTGCCTTAAAATGTCTCTCATGGTATCACTTGTCTGTTTACTTATTGCATTTTCTCCAATTTCATATGTAAACTCTGTTACAGAACTATCTGCACTAACTGCTTTTACTGCAAAATGTGGTGTCACTAAATTACCACCATTCACAATTGCTGCTGCCGCTCTTAACATTTGAATGGGCGTTATTTGAAACGACTGCCCAAAAGACATGGTTGCTAACTCAACAGCTCCTACATTTTCCTTTTTATGTATAATTGTTGAGGCCTCGCCAGCAATATCAATTCCTGTCTTCTTTAACAATCCCAGTTTTCCCATATACAAATACATATTCTCTGTTCCAACTCTTGAACCCCACTCAATAAACGCAGGATTGCATGAATTCATTACGGTTTCCGTAAATGTTTGACTCCCATGTCCTGTTGTTTTATGGCATCGGATTCGCCTGTCTGCCACCATCGCAGAACCGCCACATGAAAAATGGTCATTCAATGAGCAAACACCTGTTTCCAAAGCGGCTGTTGCCGTTACCATTTTAAATACACTTCCGGGTTCATATGTATCATTAATACAGAAATTACGCCATTTTGCATTTAAGATATTCATATCCTGCTCGTTTCCATAAGGGTCATTTAAATCGTACTCTGGTGTGTTTACCATCGCCAAAATTTCACCATTTTGTGGATTCATTACAATAATAGAAACGGCTTTTGCTCCCTTTGCAAACTGTGTTCTCTCTGCAAGCTGTGCGGCATAAGACTGAATATTATAATCAATACTTGTATACAAACTATCCCCTGCTACGGGTTCATCTCTGTCTTCACCACTTTTATCTAATTCTTGCCCCCATGCATCGGTCAATGTAAGAATCTGACCAGAATCCCCTGAAAGATACGAATCATATTTTGCCTCTAATCCTATAATTCCTTGATTGTCTGCTCCTGTAAACCCAAGCACTTTTGAGGCAAGTGTTCCAAAAGGATAATATCGTTTATAATCTTCATCAACCTTAACGCCATCTAAATTATAACTTCGTATCTTGTCTCCAATCTCTTTATCAACATTGGATTTTACTTTTTCAATAGCAGAAACCTTTTCTACCCTTTTTCTTGCAGTACTCTCTGTTATTTCAAGCTCCTTTACAAGCATATTAATAACGGCTTCTTTGTCTTTTATTTGACTATGAATAACCGAAACGGTGCATACCGTCTTATTTGATGCCAAAACAACACCGTTTCTATCATAAATATATCCTCTCAATGCTTTAATTTTTCGCTCTCTCTGGTGAAGGTCCAATGCCCTTTCCAGATAGTAATCAGACTGAATTATCATCACATATACAAGCCTGACACAAGTCGCAAATAATGCTACAAAAACACATATTAAAAATACCTTTATCTTTTTTCTGTGTCTGTTATAAACCACTCCATCTCTTGACATTAAATCACCCAAATAGAACCATAAATAATTTTTGCAATTATATTATATTATCCTATTTATAGGATTATTCCTGTAGAGCAGGTCTTTGAATCGCTCATCACTAAAGTGACGAGCTTCCTGCTTCGCAGACTTTGCAACCTCCATCTCCACAGGCATAACTTCCCGTTGTTCCAACGGTAGATATATTTTTTATGATGATAATATTCTTATGGAACAGCCACCATTCCCTCATCTGGCGTATTTGATGTATCTACATTTTCAGCATTAATATCCTTAAATATATTAAGATATGGCAGCAGCTCTTCAAAAATGTTTTTTGACAATATCTGTGCATCCGAAGTTACGCCTTCTGTTCCAGTAGTCTCATAAGGTTCATCAATAACTGTATATAAAACAACCTGTGGGTCTTGTGCAGGAGCGCAGCCAATAAATGATACAAGCCATTTTAAATCATCTCTTGGATACTTTTGAGCAGTTCCTGTCTTTCCACCTATTGAATATCCTGTTACACTAACTTTTTGAGCAAGTCCCTCATCTACTGTTGATTTTAGATACTTTCTTAAAAGAGAGGACGTATTTTCTGTCACCGTCTGTTTAATTAATAATGGTTCTATATTTTTGACAACTTCCCCTGTACTTTTTTCAATCCTCTTGACAACATGAGGCTGATAATAATTTCCGCCATTGATAATTGACGAAAATGCTGCTGCCATTTGAACCATATTGACATTAATTGTTTGTCCAAATGAATTACATGCCAAATCAACTGGCAGCATATCACTGTTACTGACAACACCTGCCTCCTCTCTTGGCAAATCAATACCTGTTGTTGCTCCAAAACCATAAAGTGTTTGATATACACACCATTTTTTTGCTCCAAGCTTTGCTGCAATCTGAATCATAGCTGGATTACAAGACTCCATAAGAGACTTCTCAAGATTAATTTCTCCATGACCGCCAGAATTACTAGAATGACATCGAATCTTCACTCCATTTACATCCTCATAGGCATCACACTGAAATGTATCACCATCATGTGTAATTCCTTCTTCCAAACACGCTGCTACTGTAAATGGTTTAAATGTAGAACCCGGTTCATATATCTCTGATACGCAATAATTATTCCACAAAGAATATAAAGCGGTACTAATAGCCGAATCATCCATTGCCTCAATTTCTTCTTCTGTATAAAGCGCAGACAAATCTCTAGGATTATTTAAATCAAATGGATGACTACTTGCCATTCCAAGTATCTCACCATTTTTGGGATTCATTGCAATGATGCCTATATTTTTAGCTGGTCTTTCCTCATTAAGCTTTTTAATATTTTTCTCTATAATATCCTGCACACGATAATCAAGCGTAGTAATAACATTATACCCATCTATTGGCTTTTTTTCTTGATTTCTGACCTCTAAATCCTCTCCTACATAACTGTAACTCATTCCATCAGTTCCTGAAAGTTCATTATTATAATAACTTTCTAAACCAATTTCACCGCCATTTACTGTTGTTGAAAACCCTATCACATTGGATGCAAGTGAATTAAATGGATATCTTCTTAAATAATTTTGCTCAAACCATACACCTTTAATATTGGGATTATTTTCTGTATCTTTCTGCAAAGCCTGAAACTCTGCAATATCATCAGCTGAAAGTTCTTTTAATAATTTTTCATATTGACTAGATGGTTTTGTTTGAAGAATGGACTCTAAATTTTCTCTCTCAAGATTAAAACATTGTACTAATGCTGTGAATGTTGGTTCTTTATACTTTTCTTCAGATAGTATCATCTTAGGGTCAAGAATCAAGTTGTACACCTTTTCACTATATGCTAATACTGTTCCATTACAATCTGCAATCTGTCCTCGCTTATATGGCAATGCTGTAGACCTGTAACTTAACTTATCCATAACAATTTTAGAATACGCATCACCATTATCATAATTTATCATAATGATTCTTCCTATAATCACCAATAATATCACTATAATAATAAAAAAGGCAACGCTTATCTTATTACGAGTTTTTCGCAGCATTGCCCTTTTTTTTCTCATATTTCTTTCTCTTAATTGATTTGTATTACTCATAAGCTTTCCTTAAATATCATTACAAAACCATACCGGAAAATTTACTCTGCTTCTGGAACATCGCTGTATTGTTTTACATATTCACTAACTCCCGCATCATATGTAATCACTTGGTCCCTTTCCGGATACACCATACCCAACTCCTCGATAGCTATATTATACAAAGAATCATAATCTATATTTGTATTGATTTGTAATTCCATCTCATCATTTTTATTAGTAAGTTCTGTCAATTCTTTTTGTAAACTATTAACCACCGCGGCATTCTCCTTTACTTTTGCCTGAACACTAAGATACTGCCAACAGATTGCAAACATAGCAACTACAATCCCAGACACAGTAAGCGTATATACGAGATTAAGACGATTATTCCTATTTATTCTGCGTATTTTTGCTCTTTCTTCTTGTCTCTCTTGTTCTGTAGGTCGATATTTTTTGTGTGGAACAATTTGAGGAGAATATTTTTTTGATGGTACAGCTTCTGCTTTTTTTACCGCATTGCCATATACATACATATTATTCTTTTTTTTATATTTTGTATTATTTGCTTTGTGAGTCATATCCGTCCTCCCTATCAACAACATAAAATCATATACATTTTCTCTCAAATACTCTTAACTTTGAACTTTTAGATCGCTTGTTCATCTCTATTTCATTATCACTAGGAATGATTGGCTTTTTTGTAATTACACTGCCCTTTGATTTATTTCCACACACGCATACAGGAAAATTACTAGGACATATACAAGGGTTTTCATTGTTTTTAAAACGTGTCTTGACAATTCTATCTTCAAGTGAATGAAAGGTTATAATACATATTCGCCCTTCATTATGAAGCCTATCAATCATTATATCTACAGAATTTTCCAACACTTCCAATTCATGGTTTAACTCAATTCTTATTGCCTGAAATGTTTTCTTAGCCGGATGACCTCCTACCGACCTGACTTTCATAGGAATCGCTGCCTTGATAATCTCAGTCAGTTCAAATGTTGTCTCAATAGGTTTGCTTTGTCTTGCTAAAACAATATGTTTTGCAATATTTTTTGCAAACTTATCCTCGCCATAATCCCTTATGATTCTGTATAATTCAAACTCTGTGTACATATTAACAATTTCTTTTGCAGTCATTGTTTGTCTCTGGTCCATACGCATATCTAATGTTGCATTGACTTTATATGTAAACCCTCTCTCTGCTGTATCTAATTGATATGATGAAACTCCTAAATCCAACAGTATTCCATCTACCTTGTTAATTCCCAATTCATCTAGTACAAGATTCATGTTGCAATAATTGTTGCGAACTATTGTAACTTTATCACAAAACTCCTTAAGTCTTTTTGTTGCAGTTTCTATAGCTGCCTCATCTTGGTCAATACCTATCAGTCTTCCACACGCTCCAAGTCTTCTTGCAATTTCATAAGAATGCCCGCCACCACCAAGAGTTCCATCAACGTAGATGCCATCTGGCTTTATATTCAAATGTTCTATTGTTTCATTTAAAAGAACTGATTTGTGATTAAACTCCATGATTAAGCCTCTTTTTCTAGTTGCGCAAAGTCTCTTACCTGCGGTAATAATATTCTTCCTTGTTTATCAACTTCACAAGCTGCTGCTCCAGCTAAGAAGAATCACGTAAATTGTCTTGCGTCTTTATTTGTAAGCGGTAATACTTTAAGTTTTTCTTCAAACAAACTCCATTTATTTTTAAGATATACAAACACCCATTTAATCCTCTTACTACCACTCTCCGCCACTTTAAACCATTTTAAACTTAATTAAATAAAATAGCAAGACCTTTTTGTGTAAAATATGCTCCAATTGTGCTAGTCAAAAAATGTATAGCTTTTTCAAATTATAAAATAAAAATAGGTAACTACATCAGCCAAATTTTTCAACTAATGTAAATACCTATTCTTTCTACTTTTAATAGTATATTATTTCTATTTTTTGTATAACTTTATTTATTCTATTTTCTGCTTTAAATGCAAAATAAAATTGTTTACTTAGACAAAATAAAGATGCTTACACATTAAATCGAAATAATATAACATCTCCATCTTTTACAACATATTCTTTTCCTTCCATTCTCACAAGACCTTTTTCTTTTGCTGCATTGTAAGAACCACACTGAAGCAAATCTTCATAATACACAACTTCTGCCTTGATAAATCCTCTTTCAAAATCACTGTGTATCTTTCCTGCTGCCTTTGGTGCCTTTGTTCCTTTAGTTATCGTCCATGCTCTTGTCTCCGTCTCACCTGCTGTAAGATAACTGATAAGACCAAGCAGACTATAACTTGCAGCAATCAATTTATCAAGACCAGACGACGTTATCCCCAACTCCTCAAAAAACATTTTTTTCTCATCTTCGTCAAGCTCTGCCATTTCCTGCTCAATTTGAGCGCATATAACAAACACGCCACAGTCTTTTTGAGCAGCAAATGCTCGAACACTCTGCACATATGGATTCGTATTGCCATCGTTTGCCAAATCCTCCTCCACTACATTGGCAGCAAATATAACAGGTTTTGCTGTCAAAAGATTGTACTCTTTAAAAAATGCTTCCTCTTCTTCCCCATCAATCTCAAAATTCTTTGCAAGTTTTCCATCTTCAAGATGTTTATAAAGTCTTTCAATAAAATCACACTCTTTTGCAATATCTTTATTGTTATACGATGCCCTTTTTTGCTTGGATAGCCTCCTTTCAAGAACCTCCATATCAGCAAATATCAACTCCAAATTGATGGTTTCAATATCTCTTAATGGGTCTATTGAACCATCTACATGAACAATATTGGCATCATCAAAACATCGAACAACATGAACAATCGCATCCACTTCTCTTATATTTGCAAGAAATTGATTGCCAAGCCCTTCACCTTTTGATGCCCCTTTTACAAGTCCAGCAATATCAACAAATTCTATAACGGCTGGTGTTACTTTTGCTGAATCATACAATGCAGCAAGCTTCTCAAGCCTATCATCTGGCACTGCCACAACACCTACATTAGGGTCTATTGTGCAAAATGGATAATTCGCTGACTCTGCTCCTGCTTTTGTCAATGAATTAAATAAAGTACTTTTGCCTACATTTGGCAATCCTACGATTCCGAGTTTCATTTTCTCTTTATACCTATCCAGAAATTCTTTTTTCAAACAACAAACAAATCAAAAAAGACTGTTTATTATAAAATAATTGATTTCTAAAGATTTCTGCCTTTCTCTATATTTTCCGCATACCTCTTGGATACCGGTTTTATACTACTTTATAAGCACTTGGAAATAAATGTTTTATTTTTATTATCCAATTCTAAATACCAGTATAAGTACCATATCAAATAACTTTAAGATGCCCTTCAATACATTTTAATTCTTTTTGTTTTTCGTCATTGGTAATATGCACATATAAATTCATCGTTATTCCTATATTAGAATGTCCTAAAATCATTTACAGTGTTTTTAGTTTCATTCCTGCCTCAATACATCTTGTGGCAAATGTATGGCGCAAAACGTGCATTGAAAATCTTGGTATACCTATTTTATCACAATAATAAAATAATTTTGTGTCATATGTACTGTTTTTCGTCGGCGTGCCATCACGGCACAGAAAAACCATATCTTCCCATTTTATAGGTATATCTTTTAACAATTTTAACTTTTTTTGTTGGTCTT
This sequence comes from uncultured Lachnospira sp., assembly GCA_910587485.1. Lineage (GTDB taxonomy): Bacteria > Bacillota > Clostridia > Lachnospirales > Lachnospiraceae > Lachnospira. Next base: position 50,419 of record CAJUKN010000016.1, on the reverse strand, counting down.
TTAATATCATAATCGCTTCATTTGTTAAAGGAATATCTCTTATACTATTGATGGTTTTAGGCTCTCCTATTGTCCACTCCTTAGAAGAATATCGATACTCCATTGTCCTGCGAACATGAAGCATTCGATTTTTTATATCAACATCACTCCATCTTAATCCAATCAGTTCTCCAGTGCGAAGCCCTGTCTGTAAAATAAGTGCATATTGATTATAATTGCTTGTCCCTTTTGTAATTTTAAGAAAACATTTTTGTTCTTCAACTGTCAATGCTTTTGTTTCTTTAGACCTTTTACCATTTGTACATTTTACACTTTTTGTCACTGGATTCTTTGCAATCATTTCATTTTCTAAGGCGCTATCAAACATCATACGTATAACAAGACGACTATGTTCAATAACCGAATTAGAATAATTTTGTGCCATTTTATTAAGGACATTTTGACAATGAATAGGTTTTACTTCTTGAATAAGCATTTTGACAATCCTTTTCCAATTGTGCATCAGCTAGCCAATTTCTGTAATCCTGCAATTTAGCAAAAATCTTTTTTACTCTCTTACCATTTTTATTGGTATATCTTGCCACATACTTTCCATTTTTATCTTGACTAATACCAACACCTAATGATCTTCCTCTTAAATTTCTTCCCATAAAAATAACCATACCTTTCCATACCCTGCAAATTTAATGAACCGCTTGCCATCCTATGAAAAGAGTTTTTAATACAATATTGTTATATATTAACATATAAAAACTCATAAGTCTATATCACAACTCAAATATTGATGCTATGTATTGTTCAAACTCTTTTCTCTTAATTAATTTTTTTCGCCCAATATACAAAACAAAAGGACAATTTGGCTTTTTTGAAATCTCATTTAATTTACATATTCCTATATTGCTGTAAGCTGCTGCATCTTCTATGGTAAGATTTATTTTTTGCCAAATTGGAATTTTCATCTCTTTTTTCTTTGTTTCATTCATAGTTATTCCTCGCTTTAGGATATTTTTCTCAATATATTGTAATCATGCTTACAACTAATTATTACTTAAAAGTTTTTGTTCCAACGCACTATAATCATACTCTCTTTGCAAAAAATTATTAGCAGGCATTCCTTCTCGTTTTGTCTTTGATAACTTATCAAAAACAATTCCTTGATATCCACTTGCAATACTTTCTTTTATAACGGCTGCCACTGCTTTATCGCTATACTTACTAGCACTTTCTGATATTTGCCTTATCAAATTTTTTAATCCTGTCTCCTTATATATAAATCCTCCTTCTTTTTTATATTCAATCCAATCATTTACAACATCAAAAAGATACGTTGATATGTCAAATTCCATTAAAAATTGTTCAATTAATTGAGATTGTGTTTTATTTTTCTTTTTAACTTTTTCTTCTTTCTTTTGGTGTTTCTTTAATGTACCTAAAACTTGATTTTTCAACAGTTTTTGTTGACTATTATCTTTTGAAGAATCCGCCAGCTCTTTATCCCTTAATGCTGAAAGATAAACAATAACCATATTTTTATTATCTTCAGAAAGAATAGCAAATAATTCTGAAATTTTCTTTCCATCTTGAATATCTTTTTCTGTCACTCCATCTCCTTCTATTCGTTGTACGATTATTTTAAATCGTTTATCGTTGTTTATCAATATTAAATATTGACTTTTTATCGTCCAACGATATAATTTTAAAAATAAAAGGAAAATAAAAAGATTGCTGTCTAAAACTTATAGATTGCAGAAAGATATGAGGATTTATATGGATACAATCAATAAACGAATAAAATTTATTAGAAAAGACTTAAAAATGTCTCAAAAAGATTTTGGAAAAAAAATAGGATTAAAAGCAAATTCATTAAGCGATATTGAAACAGAAAAAAACGCTGTAACAGAACAAACCTTAAAAGCCGTTTGTCGAGAATTTAATATAAGTGAAGAATGGCTGCGTACAGGGCAAGGCGAGATTTGCAAATTGATTAAAACAGATGATTATTCAGCAATAGCAACCATTATAGGAGAAAAAGACCCTAAAGCCAAGCAGGCTATTATCAATTATTGGAAATTATCGGATTCAGATAAAGAATTATTTTGGAACTTTATAAAGCGATTTATGGGTGGAAGAGAGGATTAATCCTCTGCTTCCTTCTCTTTTAATATTTCTAAATGTGTTTTTACTGTCGTGTAAATTTTAATTAACACATTTACATTGTCTATGTTTTCAATCATTTCAATAATAAGTTTTTTGTAGTAATTTTTCTCTTTCATTTTTAATCTTAAACTCCTTCTTTATGTATATAATAACCTATTCTTTCACAAATTTTTAAAAAATCTATTCTTTTTTTATATTAATATATGTTTTAATATCGTACTTTTTTCATTTGCATAAAACAAAATTACTATATCAATTTGTAATCTTTTATATTTACTGCCGCAAAAATTTGTCTTTTTCCTAAAAAAAACACTCTATCCCTATCTAATTATACAATAATAAATTATTTTTATTGTGACATGGTGTTATATATACATCTGTTCCATTTTTAATTTGTGCAAGATAATTGGACTGTAATTTATCTTCTGTAATGCTTGTATTTCCTGTCCTATTTTTATTAAATTATTACCATTAATTTTGTTTACTGCTTCCATACTTGAAACATCTATTTTTTCAAGCTTTTTTAAACTTCTAAATAATTTATCAATATCTTTAATTGCTTTTAACACATTTGTTTTGACTTCTCTAGTTCTAAAACTGTGTCCTTTTTATCTATTATTACTCTTTCCATAATTTTACCACCTCTTTACAAAACAACAGACATTCCATTTTGAAAGGTATCTGTTATAAATCAAAAACAATAAAAACGCCTTACAATAGGGTAACAAAAAAGAGGACATAATGCCCTCTTTTAATAAGATATTAAGAATACTTGAAAAATATCGTATTTATTACTTTAAACATAATATGGATTGGGTCTTGTGGCAATAACTATAATATCTACAAACCAGCCTATTCCAAATAAGCCAAATGTAAATAAATATAACAATCCCATTCCTGCACTTCCTTCATAAAATTTATGCGCCCCTAAATATCCAAACAAAATACATAATATAAGAGCAACCACTTTGTCAACTTGTTTTGGTTGTCTAATTACAGGCATATAAGGCTGCCCTGCAGAAGAATTTGCAACATTGTTTATCACAATACCTCTGTTTTGATTTGTATATTCAACCTGCCTGCCACATTTTGTACATATAATGCTGTCTTCTGGTATCTTAGTTCCACAAAATTTACAAAACTTCATTTTTTCAAATGAATACCCACAATGTGGACAGCTTCTTGCCATATCGCTTATTTCTCTTTTACATTCGGGACAGTTTATCAATGCCATGCAAATTCCTCCTTAATCGTACAGTGAAAAGTATTCATCATCCATATTTTTATTTTTCGATTAAAAACTTAAATTTTTTACTTTTCCATACTTCTGGTGAAAACTCTATTTCAACTTTTCCCCAATCTGCATCCACTTCATATCCTATCCAGCCTTTCATCTTCTTGCCTGCTGCTACACTTCCATCAAGCGTAGAATCAGCCTTATCAATCATTGCTGCAACTGAATAATTTAATGAATAATCATCTGCATAACCCTTAAAACTTAACAAACTGCTAATTGCTAAATCTTTATCTGAATTATTTGCAATTTCAAATTCAGCAAGAACAAATACTTTTCCTTCTGATGGCTTATAAAACCCAGAACCTTCACTCTCTTCATAATTGCTCAAAGTTACTTGAACATTTTGCATCTCTGCTGTCTCACCTACTGTAAATGTATCTTTTTTACTTTCTTCTGTAGTAGCATCATTTCCAGCATTGTCTTCAACAGAATTGTCTGAATTAACTTTTTTAGGTCCATCATCCTTTCCAAATCCTGCTACTACAACTCCTATCACAACAAAAACTGCTAATGCAATTAAAATGTATTTTAAAGCCCCTCCCTGTCTTTTTCCACAGTGAAGACATATATTTGCATTTGGGGGCATCTCAGCTTGGCAGTACTTGCATTTTTTGGGTTCATTTGTCATTTTTAAACTTCCTCCTTAAAGATGTAAATATTTTATAAAATAATATCATATAAAAGAAATTTTGTCATTAAAAAAAATAATTAAACTTTTTATGTTTACTATGTCAAAACTAGTATTACTGTGTTTTTGAAAGCATTTTATGTTTATAAAAATATTTATTTTTATGATAAAAAGTTATAAATTTCGTCAACAAAAAAGACGATAAAATTATCATTTTAAAATAATGTTATCGTCTTATCACTTATTCAAATTTTTTATATAATTTTCACATTTCTACATTGGACTTTCTGGAAAATTTTGCTCTTTTAATAATTTGATTCTTTGTTTCATTTCAAAAACAGTACATTCTTCTTTTGACTCACTATAACATTCTTTGGCATTATCATATATTTTCTGCATAATTGGCTTTCTAATATATTTTGATTTTGCCTTTTTGCCAGCAAGACAATGTTCAACTGCAATGGATACAGCCGACATTGTATATTGATTGTACAGTCATGCAAAATAATCCTGTTGTTTTATTTTTTCCTGATGTCCTTTTATCATAAGATTAATAATATCAGGATTCATATGCCAAAATTCATCCCATGATATTCCAATAGCATTTGTCTTAGGGAACCATTCATTTTCAAATAGTTCTCTTAGTGATTTGTAATTTTTTATGATTTCGGAGTCTTTTCGTTCTTGTTCTCTGCAATCTTCGTTTCCGTTTTCTGTTGGAGGCTGTAAAAAAAATCTGATTTTTCAACCTCTTTTGATATACTGTTTGATAATTCTGTAAAATCACCACCATTGGCAATATGTGCCTCTATTTGCTTTCCTGCCTCTTTTTTACTTACTCCTACGCAGATTCCAAAATATGCACGAATAAAGGATAACTGTTTTTGACCTATTTCTGAAATTTCGATTCCCATATCCTCTAAATCACAAACCATTTCAAAATCAAATGGTTTTGCTTTGTATTCTTTTTCATTTATTGTAAATGTATTCATATCTTATTTTTCTTCTTTCTTTTTTAATTTTCCTAAATATATAAAAATATAATTCAATACCTTGCAATTAACTTATAAATTTGTTTTAAGATTGCCACTTTTTTACATTTTGGCAGGACTTAAACTCCTGCCAAAATAAGCAAGTTGAACTCCTGCTTAAGAACTGGGAAACTTTCCCGATAAGACTAAAAAATTTATTGTTATATCTTTAATTATTAATTATAACATCCCTGTTTTAATGCAAACTTTTGGTTGCCTGTATTTATTTTATGTTGCCTATATTCTAAATCTTTTTTAATCTGTTTATTTAATTTTAATTACCAGCTTTTGCTGTTAATGTAATTGATGTAGGATAACCATTCTCATCTTCAACAACGGTGACATCATAATCTTTCTCAATCCAACGAGGGACAGTTGATACTGCAATTGTTGCTGTTCCTGTTAATTGTTCTTCTGTGGCTTTGTCTGGTGCAATCTACCATATTTGGAGAACCAAAAGGACTTGGAATTGACTTTGCCTTCATAAGAAGCTTATACTCACCAGCTCAATAATTTGCCTCGTTTGTCTCTTTCTCTTTTACTCTATAAATAATTCTACTTTTTAAACCTATTGACCATGTTGTTACCTCCTTTATTTTTTCACCTTTGACTGGCAACACAAATAATTTATCGCCTGCAACCTTTTTTATGAAACAAGGTCAAACAACAAATACTTCATTTTGCATCAAATACTAAAATATGAAGCTATTGATTTAGGGAATTTTCAATTTCTTCAATTTTAAGTCTACCAGATTTTCAATAGGACATTCTATGACATGTTTTATTCTTCTAAATACTTGATTCCATACTTTTTTTCAAATTCTTTTAAAGCCTTTTCATGTAATCTTGTAATCTGTCTAAATGAATAGTTCATATCTTGTGCTATCCTCTCAAATGTTTTTTGCTCAATATATCTTGAAAATAAAATATCATAAAAAATCTCATTTTCTATACTGTCAATCTGCGTAATAATCTCATTCTTTCTGTCTACATATTCATAAATTATCTTATCAAGCTGATGCAGCAATGCATATCTTATTATTTTTCTGCAAATCACAAACCATATCCTTTTAGACCTTTATATAAAAACTTATTGATTTATATAAAAATCCTAAAATCCTACGATTCCTAGTTTCATTTTTCATATGATGAGGTTAAATCATTGCATTTACAATTTATTTACTTATACCTTTTTTAACTATAAAAATATATGTAAATGTTTTTTATGATGTGATATAGTTGCTATATAAAACAAAGTTCGTGTTATATTTTCTAATAAAAGATATAAAATAAGTTACTGTTCAAAGAAAGTGTGTTGAGCTTTCTATTATCATAAATAAATTAGAGGAAATTGCCTATGAAAAAAATAAATGCTAATGATAACCACAAAAATCAATCCTTATACCAAATAACAACCCATTCACCTTATGAACCAACTTTACCAAAAACCAATTTTTCTTTTTCTGCAACAGGCATTATGTTTGGTATCCCTTTAGAGGCTTCTATTGTACACAATCCTTCTTGCAGTATATTATCAGGGAAATTTTCTTTTACGCAAGATTACCTTATTAAACTGCTTAATGGCATTCATCACGGTTTTGGAGACACCTTTTCCAAAGCTCCTTTTTATAGCTATATAAAAAATTTAGCAGGAGATATCGCACTTGTTTGGCAAAGCAATGGACTATTTGCAGCAGCATATTGTAATGACACGCTTTCTATTGGAGTTATGCACGAAAATAAAGGAATCGTTCTTGTTCTGTCCTCTGAAAAAAATGCGCTATGTTATGCCAAAGAAAATGATGATTTTGAGCATTTTCTTCAAATGCTAAAGGAAACCCCGTAGGTGCTTTCAATTTGTGTTTTGCTTTCAAAAATGGAGACCTTTCTTTATCACAAGGAAACGCTTTATTACAAAAACTTAATAAAATTGGTTTTGACAAAGAAAGTCCTGCCTTTTTTCTGTTAGATAATATGGCGTTAAAGAATATTTCTGTACTTGTTCTTGCCAATGCCAATTTAGCTGATAGCAATATGGGATTTTTAAATGTTTTATCAAAAATTCTTTCAGAAGCTACCACTATATCTCTTAGTGCTGGTTTTGGAAAAAGCTTTTTTGTTCTTTTACATATGGACTCTTCTCACGCCAAAATTGACAAGGACAAATTGGATATAAGGGAACTGGACTGTTCATTTACTTATTCAAAATCTATCACGCTCTCTTTAAAAGGAACTCTTGTTTTTTATATTGATGGACATGAACATTTATTTATTATTTCTTCTTCTGCAAGTGCAAATGAATTTTCACTTTCTGCCAGTTATTCAAGCTCAATCACCCCATTGACAATAGGCAGCTTTTTTAAATTATTTGAATTAGGCATAAGCTTTAGTTATAGCAATGGCGGTCTTATCTTTGGCGAATGGGGTAGCGTAACACTCAGAAAACTTGATTTATTTGCATTGCTGTTTATAAAATGTGTTGGCAATATTCTTTCTTTAACAGCACTTGGCTTGGCAATCAACCAAATGAGCTTTACACGACTGTTAAGTGTTTTTGGCATTACATTGCCCGATGGCAAAGACTTTGAAATTTTTGCTATTGAACCTTTGCCCATTAAAGCTAAAATAATGGATATCACACCATTACAAAATATAAATGCAGATATTGACAACGATACTTTGAAAAAAATTGCAGATGCTTTCTCGGCAGCCTATGACGGTTCTTGTGGTGGACATACTGCTTGTGCAGTTACTTTTGACAAAATCCTTGTTCGTAAAACAAAACAAGGCTGGATGCTTACCAACCAAAATAATATAAAACATTACACCATCAGTTCAAAAGGAGAGATTGCACTGGCACCACAGCTTTATTATTGTACGCAAAACAGTATTGCCGCTGGAAATTATACGCTTTACAAAGGCTTATTTGTATGTGCTTCTCTTGTTTTTTAGGTATTACAATCAATCTGTTTTTAGAAATAAACGAAGATGGTGGCATGGAAACACTTGTTAATATATCCCCTATTGATTTAGGGTGGCTTGTACTAGACAGAGCCGTAAAACAACAATCTATGCGTGGTATTGAAAAATTTGAAAACAAAGACAATAATCTGCTTGACCAATATTTATATGATGGAAGTGGTCCAACACTCTATCTTTGTTTAAAGAAAAATGATTATGTTTTCTATTTAAATGCTTCTTTAAAACTTTTAAATATATGCCAAATAAGCGCTTTTTTAAGTTATGAATCTGGCAAATTTTACTTGGATGCAGCAATTAATTTTTTCACTTTAAACGCTCATATCACATTAATTGCCAATTATTCTAATTTTAACAATGGACAATTTTATTTTTCCATTTCTGTTGATTTATCGTTCTTTCAAAATATTGCAAATAAAGTAGTAGAAATGGTGAAAGCATTTGTTGCCAAAACACAGGAAAAACTTTCAACAGCACAACAACAACTGAATTACGCACAACAAAAAGTTCTAGGACTTCAATCTCAAATTGCACATGTTGACCGACAGATAGTACAATACAATCAACAACTTCATAGCCTGTGTTGGTGGCAGTTTTATAAAGTACTTTATTTATTAATCGTAATAGGAGGACTAGAGTTAGAAAAAGCTGGAATTTATATTGCAATAGGTGCTGCCTATGCTGCTCTTGAAATTGCAAAGCAAGTATTAGAGCTTGTAAAACAAGCTACAGGAGCGATTGGCTGGCTAATTCAATAGCTTGTAAAATCCATAAGTTCTATATTTTATTTAAAAAGCATTTCTCTTACAATTAATGCCGAACAAGCTAAAAAAATGCAAATTGACATGGCAGCCTGTTTTACTTTATTTGGAAAAGATTATAATGCCAACTCACAGATATCGCTTGGCGGCGATGTAAAAAATGAACTTCATAACAATGCTTCTGATAAAATCACAACCAAAGCACAGAACGAAATGGATAAAATGAAAAATGACCATTTAATTTTACAAAATGCGCAATATTCGATTAAAGACTTTTTAATGGAAAGCGACTTTCCTTACAGCGATTGTGAAGGTTATACAAAATGTTTAAAAGATGGTCTTGATTTTTCTGATAAATCAGCTATAACTGTCGGTTGGTTAGAAACAATGTATCAAAATGATTTTAACGCCATTACTTCCACTCATATTAATGTAGGTGTAAATTTTTCTCTGCTCAACACTTATTTGACATCTGTACTGGAAAAAGATGAAAATGGTGTTGAACTTTTGGTAAAACCACAAGTTTAATATAAGTCACAGTCTTTTACACTTACTCAATTGATAGATGGCATTAATGAACTGTTTAAAGGTTTGACTGGTGGGAATGAATTTAACTTATCCACAGAAACGATTTTTTCTCTGTTCATGTATATGATTGTGGAAGTGGTCTAAACTCTACAATTTCGGATGATAAAAATTCAATTCTTAATAATTTTTATTGTACATTAGAAACCTATTGTGATACATATTCTATAGATTATCTATATATATATCATTTTGATACAGACCATATTAATGGTATTGGAAAATTATTGCAGATATGCAATTGCAAAAATATCGTCATTACTTACACACCGCCTTTATGTATTATTTCAAACTTGTATAAAATGATTTCAGAATCGGATGAAAATAACGAAACTATAAATGAAGACTGTTATCATCAAATGATGTTTCCCGTTGAAACATTAATCGAATTAGCTGGCATCCAAAATAACGATATCAATATTATTCAATTAGACAGTGCTGCTTCATTAAAAGAAGATGTTTTTTTAGAAAATTTTTCTTCACAAGCTGCTACCTCCATTGGTCCATTAAGCCATGCACTCATAATAGAACCAAACCAATCTTATCATATAAAAAACAACTTAAATTCAAATACCATTCATATTTATCATGCCTATCCAAAATCAACTGTAAAAATAGGTAATTTTGATTTTCTAAACAATATTTATTTTGACGATTACAATCAATCATTTTGGAAAGAAGCGCTGCTTGTTCACTTGCAAATTCCGGAAGACAGAGCCTATTTTAAACAACTATGCCAACAGCTTTTAAGAGACATAAATAAACTTTCTTTATGTGTTTCTATTGCTCCCAAAGAAACAATACAAATATCTTCTGAAGAACTATACGCTCAAAATCATTTTAATGATGAACTTCATATATATGAAAATACGATTCATCAATCAGGTACATTGCTATTGACAAGAGATGCTGTTTTACATGCAAAATTTAGTGGAGGAATCACCTATTATGACTCTATAATAAACACATTAAATACAAATAATTTCCCGTCCATTCAAACGATATTGCTGCCTCATCATGGCTCAAATAAAAATATTAATAATGCAACTTTTAATGCTCTCTCTCAGACGGCAAAACAGTGGGTGGTCAGTTATGGAAAGAATAATTCATATGTTCACCCTTGCTCTGCTCCATGTACTTGGATTGGAACACATATTTGCGTACAGCATAATATTCATCCAAAGGAAAATACTTTTCCAAAGGAAGCTTCTGAGGAAATTAAAGATATTATCATTCCAAAACCTAATACCGCAGCAGAAGACATTATTGAACCTATAAACGATATAACCTTATACCATTGCCATGATTCCTCTAAAGTTATCGTTTTTATTCACCATGAATTATATCAGCAAATATTTTTTGATTAAACAATCATATCCTTTATAATCTATTCTTATAAAAATTAAATGGTTATTTATTACAAGTTTGCTTTTTACTTATCAATCGAGTAGGAGAAGATTTATCTTCTTCTACTCGCTGTGTACCCTGTGTGTCCCTTTGCGGCATACTTCCTCTGCATGGGAATGTGCATAAAAAACGGCTGCAAAATTAAAAAAATTTTGCAACCTTTTTTTATTTCTTATCCTTCATTTACCGCACACATAATATCTTCAAAATGTTTTACATTAGAAGCAACATCTCCCTCAAAAATAGCTGAACCTGTAACGATAACATTTGCTCCTGAATCTAACACCATTGCTAAATTCTCAAGATGAACGCCCCCATCAACTTCAATATCATAATCAAGATTTTTTTCTTCTCTTAACCTTTTAACCAATTTTAACTTTTCAATAGAAGATGGTATAAATTTTTGCCCTCCAAATCCGGGATTAACACTCATAACAAGCACCATCTCTACCATGCCTAAATAAGGCTCAATAGCCGAAACTGGTGTATCTGGATTTAGAGAAATACTTGGCTTTGCACCTAATTCTTTAATTTGATGAAGAGTACCAACAACATCAGAACAAGCTTCTACATGAACCGTGATAATATCTGCTCCCGCCTCAACAAAATCTTTAATATAACGTATTGGCTCATTTATCATAAGATGTACATCAAACACTTTGCCTGTTGATTTTCGGACAGAGCGAATAACAGGCAGTCCAAATGATATACTTGGAACAAACAATCCGTCCATAACATCAATATGAATATATTCTGCTCCTGCCTCATCTACTGTGTGTATCTCTTCACCAAGCTTGTTAAAGTCAGCAGACAGTAATGATGGTGATAATATGTTTTTTTTCATCACTTCTCCATTTCTTAATATCTTATTTATTATATCAAATAGCCCATATGATATCTTGTAATGTATTTTTCTATCAATATTTTTTTTGGCACATCAATTCTTGATATAATTGAATATAAATATTATATCGTTCTCTTGATAAAATCCCCTTATCTACAGCTTTCTTAACAGCACAATCTGGCTCATTTATATGAACACAGCCATTATACTTACAAAAGCCTTCATATTCTTCAAATTCAGAATAGTAAAATCTTAGCTGCTCCTTTTCTATTATAGGCAAATTAAATGATGTAAAGCCCGGAGTATCACATATGTATGTTGCTCCACTTACATTAAAAATTTCAGAATGTCTTGTCGTGTGACGTCCTCTGCCAATTTTACTGATATTTCCAATTTCCATTACATCTTTATTATACAGCTTATTGGTTATTGTTGATTTTCCCACTCCAGATGGACCTGCTAAAATAGTTGTTTTATTTTCCAACAACTGTTTTAATTGTTCCAAACCCTCATTGAGACTTGTGCTAGTAAAAATCACTTTACAACCACATTTTTCATACTGAAGTTTTATATGTTCTCTATATTTATTATCCACTAAATCTATTTTATTAAAACAAATAATCGTAGGAATTTCTTGATATTCCATCATTACAAGAAAACGGTCAAGAAGATTATAATTAGGCGTTGGATTTGCAATGGCAAATATAATCAGCGCTTGGTCGATATTAGCTGTTGCTGGTCTTATCAATTCGTTATTTCTTGGTAATATATCAATAATATTTCCAATAAATTTTTCTTTATCCACAATTTCTATAACAACATTGTCTCCTACAAGTGGTTTTATTTTTTGATTGCGAAATACTCCTTTTGCCTTACATTCATATATATGACCTGTACCAAGATATTCCTGTTTTTCGCAGGCTTCTACATACACATAGTAAAAGCCTGCTATTCCTTTTATAATTTTGCCATTTTCCATATTAGTTTGTAACAGCTCCTGTTGTATTATTATCAGGTGCCGCTGGTGTAGTATCTGCTGCTGGTGGAGTCGTTGTAGCTGGTGGCGTAGCTGGTGGTGTTGTAACTGGTTGCTGAGGCGCATCGGTTGATGGTTGTGTTGGTGCTTCTGTCTGTTCTGCACCTGTTCCTATTGATATAATAATCACTTTGCCAATTTCTACTGTTTCTCCTGCACTAATAGATTGTGCAAAAACACCTCTAAATTCCTCAACATTTGGATTATAACTTACTTCAACCTGCAATCCTGCTGCATCAAGCGCCTGTCTTGCCTCACTTTCTGAGTATCCTAAAACATTTGGCACTGTTGCTGTCTTTGCTTCTGGTTTTCCAATACTTACTGTAATAACAACCGTTGTACCCGGATTTGCTTCTGTTGTTCCTGTTGGTGATTGACTAATAACTTTGCCTGCTTCTGCAGTATCACTGTTTGCTGTTCTTACACTTACTTTAAAGCCTGCTGCCTCAAGAATCTCAGAGGCATCAATCTGGTCATAACCGACCACATTAGGCACCGATGAAACAGACTGTCCTGTACTAATAGATAATGTTATTGTCGTATTTTTTGCCACCTTTGTTCCTTTGACTGTTCCCTGTGATATGACAACTCCCTCTGGAACAGTTGTTGATGCTTGTTGTACTGCTTTATATCCTAAGCCCGCATCATTTAATATCTTTTTTGCTTCTTCCTCAGTCCTACCCACAACATCTGGAACTGGAACTTTATCCTTATCTTTAACATTATCTGTTGTACTTTGCGTGCTATCGGTCTGTGATGTTGTATCATTTTCTTTTGCTGTTGAAGAACTGCCTGCAAACAATCTTACCAACACAATAACTGTTATCACTGCAATTAATGATACAATTCCCACACCTATCCATTTAAATACTTTATCTAATTTTTCATTATTTTCATCACCAATATCATCATCATAATCTGCTTCTTTATCAGCCTTTTTATATTTTTTTAACGGAATATCCAACTCTTTGTCATCATCTTCATCATAATCATCATCGTCGTCATCATCAACTAAATCATTATCATAATAATTATCTTCTCCTGATGAATCTTGCAAATCGTCGTCTATATCCTCATCATTGTCATCATCATAATTATCAAAACCAACCATATCTGTTGTCAAATTCCTTTCATTAATATCTGTTGTCAAATTCCTTTCATTAGAACTATTTGTATATACAGGCATCATTTTAACAAAATCGTTGTCTGGCATAACCAAAGACTTTTTCAAATCGGATATCAATTCTGTTGCACTTTGATATCTTCTTTCTGTCTTTTTCTGTACACATTTAAGAATAATTTTATCTATACTGATTGGTACATCTTCTGTAACCGTTGAAGGAACTGGTATCTCATCTTGTATATGTCTTACAGCGACTGATACAGAAGAATCACCATCAAATGGAACGGTTCCTGTAATCATTTCAAATAATGTTATACCAAGTGAATAAATATCTGTTCGCTCATCAGAATACCCTCCTCTTGCCTGTTCAGGACTTATGTAATGAACAGAACCCATAGCAACCGAATTAATTGTGCTTGATGAGGCTGCCTTTGCTATACCAAAATCAGTTACTTTTACTTTTCCATCTTTTGATATAATAATATTTTGTGGCTTAATATCCCTATGAACAATATGGTGGCTATGTGCCGCTTCCATTCCTTTAGCAACTTGAATTGCAATACTGACCGCTTCTTTATATGGCACTTTTCCACGTTTTTCGATATATTTTTTTAAAGTAATCCCCTCTACCAACTCCATAACAATATAGTGGATGCCATCTTCATCTCCAACATCATACACACTAACAATATTAGGGTGTGTAAGTCCTGCCGCTGATTGTGCCTCTGCACGAAATTTTGTAACAAACGTCTTATCTTGACTAAATTCATTTTTTAATACTTTTATGGCGACAAACCGATTAAGCTTATGGCATTTTGCTTTATATACATCCGACATGCCGCCTGTGCCAATTTGTTCAAGAATCTCATACCTGTCAGCTAAAAACATCCCATTTCTTAACATATATTCTCCATTCTTGCTTTTTGCAATTCTATATTCATACATTCTGTATTAATATGACTGAAATATTATCTTTTCCACCATTATGATTTGCTGTATTTACCAATGCAAACACTGCCTCTTGAAGATTTGCACTATTTTTTACAATTTTGTATATCTCTGAATCCTCAATCATATTTGATAATCCATCCGAACACATCAAAACAATATCAAGTGGCTTAAGCTCTACCGAAAACATTTCTGCTTCCACTTGCGCCTCACCGCCAATCGCTCTTGTTATCACATTTTTTCTTTTATGTGTTCTAGCTGCCTCTCTGTCAAGCTTTCCCATGCTAACCATCTCTTCTACAAGAGAGTGGTCTCTTGTGATTTGAACAATATCATTATTGATAATATATAATCGACTATCACCAACATTGGCAACCTTCAATGAACCATCTATAATTGTTGAAACAACTAATGTTGTTCCCATACCTGTAAAATCTTCTGATTCTTTTGCTTTATTGACAATCTCTTTATTGACTTGCTCAATAGCTGTATTAATAACTGAAATAGGCTCCTTTCCAGCCGATGCTGATATCTTTTCAACAATTCCTTTAACTGTATACCTCGAAGCGATATCTCCCGCTTTATGTCCTCCCATACCATCTGCAACAATAAACAAATTAGGAAGGCAGCCAATACTTTCCAGTGAATAATAAATATAGTCCTGATTGATATTTCTTACTATTCCCGCATCAGTAATTGCATATGCTTTCATATATATCAGCCTCCAATTAAGCTTACTTCCTTTGTCAAATTCTTATGTTTTATCAAATATAAATACTATCATACAAAAATAAAAAGTCAAGGCGCATTTTATAACAGTAAAACCGTTATAGTCAACGACTATTTACAATCTATATTGTTATTTATAATTGTTATCTGTATTTTAGTCCTTTATTGACCTATATAACTTCTGCGAAGTTGTCCGCATGAACCATCAATATCACGTCCTAACTCTCGTCTTATAGTAGCATTTATCTTACCATTTTCCAATTGTTTCTTAAATGCTTCCACTGCTTTCTTATCCGACTGCTTATAATCATTTTCTTTAATAGGGTTGACTGGAATCAAATTAACATGACAATTTATACCACTTAACAATCTTACCAATTCATCGGCACACACTCTTGTATCATTGACTCCTTTTACTAGGCTATACTCAAATGTAATTCTGCGATTGGTTTCTTTAATATAATAATGACATGCTTTTATTATCTCTTTAACAGAATATTTGTTCGCTATTGGCATCATGGTTCTTCTTAAACAGTCATTGGGAGCATGTAGCGAAATTGCTAATGTTATCTGTAATTGTTCTTTTGCTAGTTGATATATTTCAGGAACAAGCCCACATGTGGAAACTGTAATATTACGTGCGCTTATATGAAGACCATATTCACTATTTATTAGCTTTAAAAAACGAATAAGATTATCATAATTATCCAACGGTTCTCCAGACCCCATCACTACTATATTATCTACTCGCTCCCCTGAAAGCTGTTGTATTCTATATATTTGGTCAAGCATTTCCGATGCTGATAAATTTCGCACACAGCCATCAATTGTTGAAGCACAAAAACGGCACCCCATTTTACAGCCAACTTGAGATGATATACACACAGAATTTCCATGATGATACCTCATAAGAACACTCTCAATTAAGTTATTGTCATGTAACCTAAATAAATATTTTTCGGTTCCATCAATTATTGATTTCAATACTTTTACTGGTTCTAAAGTTATCATTCTGCATTGTTCGGAAAGTTTTTGCTTTAAATTTTTTGATAAGTCACTACATTCTGAAAATGAAGGGACAAGTTTTTGATGCATCCATTTATATAACTGAATAGCATGAAATTTTTTCTCTCCTATAGAAACAATAAATTGTTCTAATTCTTCTATATACATTGATTTGATATCTATCATTGTACAGTCCTCTTAAAAATTCCCATTTCTGCGCAAAACTCTATAGTTTTTTTGTAACTAACCTAGTTTATTTTTTGTAACCTTGCTATATAAAATCCATCTCCGCCTTGAATGTTGTCAATTGACTGTTGTGGAAATAGCTGTATAGCAGGCTCTATTAATTGATAAGAATAATTTTTCATAAACCATGATACATTATCATCATTTTCATGTTTATTTATGGTACAAGTGCTATACACAAGCACACCATTTGGTTTTACATAGGATGAAATGGTTGACAATATTTTTCTTTGCAGTTTTACCAACGCATCTATTTTTTCTGGATTCATCTTATCTTTTATATCGGGCTTTCTTCCTATTATACCAAGTCCTGAACATGGTAAATCAGCAATCACAACATCTGCCTTTTCGATTGCATCTTTATCTAAAATCGTAGCATCCCATACTTTTGCAGTAATATTATTTAGACCAAGATGTTTGATATTTTCCTGAATGAGTCCTACTTTGTATGAATTTAAATCTCTTGCCTCCACATATCCATTAATAGCTTTTAATGCAGCATTCATACTTTTTCCACCCGGCGCTGCACAGACATCAATAATATAGGAATCTCTCTTAATAATATTTCCTTCACCAGCAAGCATAGAACTGCTATCTTGAATATAAAATTCACCATTACACATTGCTTGAAGAGATGATAAATAGTCATAATTTTCAATTTCAAATGCGTAATCAAGACCTTCAACGGATTTTACTGTCACACCTTCCTGTTCAAGGTGGCTTTTTAACTCATTAGGCGTTACTTTTTTTGTATTACATCGTATAAATGTTTTTCTAGGCTCATATAAACTTTTTGCTATACGCTCAAAGTTTTCTTCTCCATACTGTGTAATCCACATTTTAACAAGCCACTCTGGCAAAGAATACTTGATTGAATAATAAAAAATGCTATTTTCTTCTTTTACAGGAAGTTGAATGGTATCTATCATTCTGGCAAGATTTCTCAACACACCATTTACATAGCCTTTCAGTGTCTTAAACCCACGTTTTTCTGCCAACTTTACAGCCTCATTACACACTGCTGAAATTGGAACACTATCCATATATAAAAGCTGATAAACAGACATTTCTAATAAATTTTTAATAAGTGGCTTTATCTTTTTTATTGGTGTTTTAGAAAATTGTTCAATACAATAGTCCAGATAAATTTTCTTCTCAATTGTACCTTGTGAAAGTTTTGTTATAAAACTTCGCTCTCTCTTATCAAGATATTGATATTTTTTCAGTGCATTTCCAAGAACAACATGGCTCATACTATCTGGTTTTTGTGTCTCCATAAGAATATCAAGTACAATTGCCCTTACATTGACTTGCTGCATTTGCAACACATTCCTTTGTGGCAAACTATTTTTAAAAAAAATTGCTTGTTTTAAATTCTTTTGTTTTTTAACGTCTGTCACTTTTATTTCCTCCAAACAGCAATATTAGCCTTAACAATTGAAGGATTGCTGATGCTGCGGCAGCAACATATGTCAATGCTGCGGCAGATAAAACTTTTCTTGTCATTGAAACTTCATTTTGATATAAAATCCCATTTGATTCTAGTAATTGCAATGCTCTTGATGAGGCATTAAACTCAACAGGCAATGTGACAAGCTGAAATAATACTGCCAATGAAAACATAATAATACCTGTCACAATTAACGTATGATTAAAACTAAATAACATTCCTGCTAAAATAAAGAGCCAGCTTAATTTAGAGCCTAAATTAGCAACAGGCACTAAAGCGCTTCGCAGTCCTAATGGTGCATATCCTTTTGCATGTTGAATTGCATGTCCACATTCATGTGCTGCCACCCCAACTGCCGCAACAGAATTGGCATTATATACAGAATTTGACAAATTTAATGTCTTATTTCTTGGGTCATAATGGTCTGTGAGATTGCCTGCTACCTGTCTGATTGTCACATCATAAATGCCCTGTGATTTAAGAATCCTATCGGCTGCCTGTGCGCCTGTTATTCCAGAAGTACTTGCCACTCGCGAATATTTTTTAAATGTGGTATTGACTCGAATCTGTGCAATAATTGATATAACTGCTGCTATTAATATTAAAATATATGTTGAATCAAAATAATATCCATATCTTCCAAACATAATCTTATCACCTCACCCTAATACAATTCCATTTTCAATACGATTTCCTCGTAAAAAGTCTCCTATACACATTCTCTTTTTGCCTTCTAATTGTACCTCCTTCAATTCGAGAAAGCCACTGCCACATATTACATACATCTTTTCTTTTGATATAAGTGCTGTTCTAACCACACTATTTTGTGGCACCTTTATATCCTCTATACTCTCTACAACGTCGGCATCCCAAATTTTTAACATTTTCTTATTAATATACGTAAAAGCACTTGGCCATGGATTAAGACCTCGTATTAATCGTTCAATTTCATTGGCACTGTTTGCAAAATCAATATGTCCCATTGACTTTGTCAACATTTTAACATAACTAGACTGTTCGTTATCTTGTTTAACAGGTTTGATAGTTCCTGCTTCAATTCCTTTGAGTGTTTCTATAAGCAATTCGGCTCCCAATAAACTTAACTTGTCAAATAAGCTGCCACCTGTTTCTTTTTTTGCTAATTCATATTCTTTTACCATTAAAATATCGCCTGTATCAATACCTTCGTCCATTAACATTGTTGTCACACCTGTTTTTTTGCATCCATCAATGACTGCCCACTGTATTGGTGAAGCTCCTCTATACTGAGGCAGCAACGAAGCATGTACATTAATACAGCCATATTTTGTCATATGAAGTATACTTTCAGGCAAAATCTGTCCAAAAGCAACAACCACAATCGCATCGGGATTATAACTTTTTACTTCTTGTATAAATGCCTCATCTCTTGCCCTCTGTGGCTGTAAAACTGTTAGATTATGTTTTAATGCACACTCTTTCACTGGTGGTGGTGATAATTTCTTATCTCTTCCTTTTGGCTTATCAGGTTGTGTCACAACTGCCACAACTTCATATCCATTTTCAATTATTTTTTCTAATGTTCCAACCGCAAAATCCGGTGTTCCCATAAATACTATTCTCATTTCCCCTCATTTCCATACATGATTGTATCGTTGTTCTTTCATTTTAAAAAAAATATATAAACTTATAAAATTAATTTTTTATATAACAAATACATTGATAAACTGGGACTTTTTACAATATAGAAAAATTTATACTTCTTCCTCCTCAACATCATCAACGTCCATAAGCGCTCCTTCTACCTTATCAACATACATAATACCACTGAGATGGTCTATCTCATGGCACAGACATCTTGCAAGCAGTTCTGTACCCTCTATAATATATTCTTTCATATCACGGTCATAGGCTTTTACTTTTACATAATTAGGTCTTGTCACAACGCCGCACTTTCCGGGTACACTAAGACACCCCTCATTGCCTGTCTGTTCCCCACTTGTCTCTAATATAACGGGATTAATTAATACATACGCATCTTCGCCACAGTCAATAACAACTAATTTCTTGCGGATTCCCACTTGAGGTGCAGCAAGACCAACACCATTTGCCTCATACATCGTCTCAAACATATCATCAATAAGCTGTTCTATTTTTGGTGTCATTTCTTTAATTTCTT
Source organism: uncultured Lachnospira sp. (assembly GCA_910587485.1). Classification (GTDB taxonomy): domain Bacteria; phylum Bacillota; class Clostridia; order Lachnospirales; family Lachnospiraceae; genus Lachnospira. Next base: position 30,035 of record CAJUKN010000016.1, on the reverse strand, counting down.
TTGCTTCTTTTTTTAAAATCGCATCCCCTAATGTTCTTATATTTCTTATCGCCATATAAATAACCATGCCTTTCTTTTAATTTTATATCTTTTGATACTGATAAATTTTTTGCTATTAATTAAAATCATATTGAACGCTAATATTTTTATACATCACATTATCCCTAACATATATATCACATTTATCTTTAAAATCCGTCAGTATTTCATAATCCTTTGACTTTACTAAAATAATTTGTGTATAAATGTCATTTAATTTGTATATTGGGGCTTTTATTGGTCCTGTAATCTGCAATTCTTCTCTTCCATTCATTCTCATCTCTAAACCACTTTCTGCACTTAATGCAGAACGTTTACTTTTGGTTAAAAGTTCACTTTTTATCTTATCCTGCCATTTGGCTATATCTTGACATGCTGCCAATAGTGCATCTTCATTTTTAGAAGATATACTTATCTTTAATATATTTTGAATGGGAGGATACCCCAACATTTGCCGAAAAATAATTTCCTCATCATAAAACTGTTCATAATTTTGTTCTTTTGCTGCCTCAATACTATAGTGATTTGGCGTATATGTCTGAATCACTACATCACCCGGCATTTTTGCTCGTCCAGCTCGTCCGGCCGCCTGCACCAACAGTTGAAACGTTCGCTCAGATGCTCTGTAATCACTTACATACAAAGACATATCCGCCGCCAATATTCCTACAAGCGTAACATGCGGAAAATCATGCCCTTTTACAATCATCTGCGTTCCAACTAAGATATCAGCTTCATGGTTTGCAAAAGAAGACAGAATCGCCTCATGGCTTCCTTTTTTAGACGTTGTATCCATATCCATACGCAATATTTTTGCTGTTGGAAACGTTTGGGAAAGCATCTGTTCAACCTGCTGCGTGCCTGCTCGAAAACCAGAAACATATTTTGAGCCGCACTCTGGACACACTTTTATTTCAGGCTGTCTGTATCCACAATAATGACAGACCAATTCGTTGCCATAATGATTTATATGATGCGTAAGTGATATATCACAATGAGGGCATTTAAACACTTTCCCACAAGACCTGCATGAAATAAATCCTGCATATCCACGTTTATTTAAAAAAAGTATGACTTGTTGATGTTTTTTTAATCGGTCATCAATCATTGCTGCAAGCCTTCTTGATAATATGGAGCGATTTCCCTCATTGAGTTCCTTTCTTAAATCTTCCACATAAATATTAGGAAGATTTGCACCTGTAGCTCTCTTATCTAATTTTATTAACTGATATAAGCCTTGTTGCGCTCTGTAGTAACTTTCAAGTGAAGGTGTAGCGGAACCAAGCACCACCGATGCAGACATGGTTTCTGCTATATGAACTGCTGTTTCTCTTGCATGATACTTTGGGGACTGTTCACTTTTGTATGCTGTTTCATGCTCCTCATCAATCACAATAAGCCCTAAATCATTAAATGGTGTAAACAATACAGAACGCGGTCCTATCATAATACGTATTTCGCCTGCCATTGCTCTTTTAAATTGGTCGTAACGCTCTCCCTTTGACATGCGCGAGTTCATAATGGATACTTTGTCTCCAAAACGTCTATAAAAACGCTGCACGGTCTGAAAGGTCAATGCAATTTCTGGTATCAGCACAATCACTTGCTTTCCAAGATTCACAACATGTTCTATCATTTCTATATATACATTGGTCTTGCCACTTCCAGTAATACCATATAACAGATATGTTTTTCTTATCTTGTTATTATAATCTTCAATAAATGTATGGATAGCCTCTTTTTGCTGATGATTTAATTCAACGGATTCATTTTGTAAGATAGTTCCCTTGATGGGATTTCTGTAAATATGTTCTGTTTCTATCTGCACAAGCCCTTTATTTTCAAGGGCTTGTATAGTTTTTGCTGTAATATTTAATTTCGTTTGAATATCTGAAACATCACATTTTCCCTCATTGATAAGTGCTTGAAGCACTCTTGCCATAGCTACTGCATGTTTTTTTTGAAACTGCTCTAAAACGGTGCAAGCTTCCTCTTTAGACACCACAAGTGAAATTATTTTTCTTTGTTTTGCCTGAATTTTATCTTTTACAGGAATAACTGTTTTTAATGCCTGATTCATTGTTGAACCATAATTATGGCGCAGCCATGCTGCCAATTGAATCATTCGTTCAACCGTTTTTACTCGCTGTGGAACAATCTCTTTAATATCTTTTATTTTTAAAATATCATATGAAGGCTGTTTTGTAAGATTAACAACATACCCTGTAATAATTTTGTTTCCTCTTCCAAATGGAACATTTACCATAACGCCTATATCAATCTCATCAAGCAAATGGTCTGGAACTGCATATTGAAATGTTTTGTCCAAATGTTCATGGGATATATCCACTATGATATCTGCATACATTACAATAACCCTTGTACTCCTTCATCTTTTAACTGTTTTACGGCATCTGAAATGAGTGTTCGTTCATCCATCGGATATTTAACACCCTCTATTTCCTGATAATCTTCATGCCCTTTGCCCGCTATAATAATAATATCACCAGGCTTTCCTGAACCTATAGCATATTTTATCGCTTCAGCTCTATCTATAATGGTAATATATGAATCTGTAATCTTACTAAGTGAAGATTCAATATCTTTTATAATCATCTCAGGCTTTTCAAATCGTGGATTATCGGATGTAATAATGGTGAAATCCGATAACTCACCAGAAACCTTCCCCATCTCATATCTTCTATCTTTTGAACGATTCCCTCCACAGCCAAAAAGACAAACCAATCGGTTGGGTTTATATTCTTTTAATGTTGTTAATATACTTTTTAATGACATCGCATTATGTGCATAATCTATCATAACTGAAAAATAGTCTGAAACTTTAACAAGCTCTACTCTGCCTTTTACCTTGACATCTTTTATAACCTCTGTTAATGTATCTACATTAACTCCAAGATGTCTTGTAACAGCAATTGCACAAAGTGAATTGTACACAGAAAACTTTCCGGGCAAATTCAAATGGATTGAAATATCAAGCAATCCTTTACAATCATAATTTAAACCGATTTTTCCATTTTCATGGAAAAGTTTAATATTTTCGGCATACAAATCGCATTGATTCTGTAAACCATATCGTTCAACTTCACATAATGCACCATTTAATATCTGGTCTGTATACTTATCATCGCCATTTACAATGCCAAGCTTACATTGTTTAAATAACAACGATTTACAATGTAAATATTCATCAAATGATTCATGTTCATTGGGTCCAATATGGTCGGATTCCAAATTGGTAAATACCCCAATATCAAACTCAATTCCTGCTGTTCTATCAAGCTTTAGCCCTTGAGAGGACACCTCCATAACCACTGCTTTGATACCTTTTTCTACCATCTTTGCAAATGTTTCATGGATTTTAATAGACTCTGGTGTTGTGTTGGAAGCAGGCGTCACCTCATCACCTATAATCGTTTCAATCGTTCCAATCAATCCTGTCTTAATACCACAAGCCTCCAACACATTTTTAATCATATATGTAGTTGTCGTTTTCCCTTTTGTTCCTGTTATTCCTATTGTAAATAATTGTTTTGCTGGATATCCATAATAGGCAGCAGCAGCGTATGCTAACGCCAATCGTGTATTATCTGTTACAATCACGGTAACATTATCTGAAATATTTTCTGGCAGCTTACTGCCTCTTTGTACAATCACTGCTGCCGCATTTTTTTCGATAACGCTGTCCAAATAGTGATGTCCATCACTATTGGCACCTACGATAGCAACAAACACTCCATGATTTACAACTTTTCGTGAATCAGAAGTCAAACCAGTTATCTCAATTGACAAGTTTCCTTGCTTAACTTCATAATCCAACTTTTCAATTAACTTTGCTAATAACAAAAACGCCTCCTATTCTGACTAAAACAGTCCAACAATACGATTTTCTTCTTCATTATAATCAATTCGTTCTGCGGCAGGTGACTTTGGAAGTCCCGGCATGGTTAAAATCTTCCCTGTAATGGCTACGACAAAACCCGCACCTGCATTGACATAAACCTCTCTGACAGTGATTTTAAACCCTTGTGGTCTGCCTAACAGATTTGCATTATCTGACAAGGAATACTGTGTTTTTGCCATACAGACTGGAAAATGAGCATATCCCATCTTTGTGATATGTTCCAATTCATTTTTTGCAGCATCGGAATATTCTACACCATCTGCACCATAAATTTCTTTGGCAATTTTTTCTATTTTTTCTGTAATACTTAATGTATCTTCATATATTGGCTTGAAATTTGATTCTTTTACAGACAAGGTATCCATTACTTTTTTTGCCAACTCTAATCCGCCTTCACCGCCTTTAGCCCACACTTTAGCTATGGCAAATTCACAGCCTTTCTCCTCGCAATGTCTTTTTACAAATGAATATTCCTTATCTGTATCTGTAATAAATTGATTGAGTGTAACCACTACAGGCACACCATATTTTTGGATATTTTCAATGTGTTTATCTAAATTGACAATTCCTTTTTCTAATGCTTCTATATTTTCCTCTCCTAATTGTTCCTTAGAAACACCACCATTATATTTTAACGCTCGAATTGTCGCAACAAGCACCACTGCATCGGGTTTTAATCCAGCAAGTCTGCATTTGATATCCATAAACTTTTCTGCGCCTAAATCTGCGCCAAATCCAGCCTCTGTCACTGCAACATCACCAAGTTTTAACGCCAGTTTTGTTGCTCTCACCGAATTACAGCCATGTGCAATATTAGCAAATGGTCCTCCATGTACAAGTACGGGTGTATTTTCTAAAGTTTGTATCATATTTGGTTTCATTGCATCTTTAAGCAATGCAGCCATTGAGCCTGTTGCCTTTAAATCTTGTGCTGTAACTGGATTTCCCTCTGTATTATATGCAACAATAATTTTTCCAAGTCGTTCTTTTAAGTCTGCCATATCTTCAGCCAGACATAAAATAGCCATAATCTCAGAAGCAACGGTGATAATAAAATGGTCTTCACGAACAACACCGTCCGTCTTTGCACCCATACCTACAATAATATTTCGCAATGCTCTGTCATTCATATCCAGACAACGCTTCCAAACCACTCGCTTTGTATCAATATGAAGTTCATTACCGTGCATAATATGATTGTCAAGCATAGCAGCAAGCAGATTATTAGCAGCCGTAATGGCATGAAAATCTCCCGTAAAATGTAGATTTAAGTCCTCCATTGGAACGACTTGTGCATATCCGCCGCCAGCGGCGCCGCCCTTTATGCCAAAACATGGACCTAGTGATGGTTCTCTTAAAGCAGCAACAGCCTTTACACCCATCTTATTCAGTCCTTCTGTAAGTCCAATGCTGATTGTTGTTTTTCCTTCACCAGCAGGCGTTGGATTGATGGCTGTCACTAAAACCAATTTTCCATCTGGTTTATCCGAAAATCGCTTCATCACATCATCGGAAAGTTTTGCCTTATACTTTCCATACAATTCTAATTCATCTTCTAGTATTCCAACCTTTGCAGCAACCTCTGTTATATTTTCTAGTTTTGCCTCTTGAGCTATTTCAATATCACTTTTTACACCCATATTAATCCTCCATATAAAATTGTTGATAGACAATTGTAAAATAGATTATTGTAAATTATAATTTTTTATTTTATACAAGATATAATAAAAATTGGAATTTTACAATTATCTATGTTATTGATGCAGCAAATTTTCAAATTCTTCTTCTGTCATAAGTATTTTTCTTGCTTTTGTGCCAATCTCTGGACCGACAACCCCCACTTCTGCAAGCTGGTCCATAATCCTGCCTGCCCTGTTAAAGCCTATCTTGAAATATCGTTGTAACATTCCAATAGAACCTTTGTCTTTTTCAATAACAAATCGTCCTGCCTCTTCAAACAAAGAATCTCTGTCATTATTATTTTTTTCCGTTTCACTTGTAGGTGAAGAAACATTTGTTATATCTTCATTATATACAACTTCTTCTACCATATTTTGTTTGAGATAATCAACCACATTACTGACTTCTTCATCGGAAACAAATGCTCCTTGAACTCTCACAGGCTTTGGATATCCTGAAGGGAAGAACAACATATCGCCCTTACCTAACAGTTTTTCAGCACCATTCATATCAATAATTGTTCTTGAATCCACGCCTGATGACACAGAAAATGCAATTCTTGATGGAACATTGGCTTTGATAATACCTGTTATAACATTGACAGATGGTCTTTGTGTTGCAATAACAAGATGAATACCTGCAGCACGCGCTAACTGTGCAAGACGACATATTGCATCTTCAACCTCTCCCGGTGCTACCATCATCAAATCTGCCAACTCATCAATAATAATAACGATTTCTGGCATTTTTTGAGGTTTTTCTTCTTGTGAAGCGGAAATTTTTTCAATTTCCGCATTGTATCCTTTCAAATTTCGCACACCCATCTGCGCAAACTTTTTATACCTGTCTGTCATCTCAGCAACCGCCCAATTTAGCGCACCAGATGCTTTCTTTGGGTCTGTTACGACAGGCGCTAACAAATGAGGTATTCCATTATAAACACTTAATTCAACTACTTTTGGGTCTACCATAATCAACTTTACTTCATCAGGTCTTGCTTTATACAATATACTCATAATAATTGTATTAATACATACCGATTTACCAGAACCTGTAGCACCTGCAATCAGCAAATGCGGCATTTTTGCAATATCTGCTACAATAGGCTTTCCCGCAATATCTTTTCCAGCAGCAAATGCAATTTTTGAACTGTTGCCAGTAAATGCCTCATCTTCTAATAATTCTCTTAAACATACACTTCCTGCCTCTTTATTTGGAACTTCGATACCAATTGCCGCTTTTCCGGGAATAGGTGCCTCAATTCTTATGTCGGCTGCTGCTAGATTTAATTTAATATCATCTGCAAGCGAAACAATTTTGCTTACTTTAACCCCCTGTTCAGGCTGCAATTCATATCTTGTAACTGATGGTCCACAGCTTATGTTTGTTATGATTACCTTTACGCCAAAATTTTGCAAGGTCTGCTGTAAACGAATAGCTGTAGCCTTATTTTCCATCTCAATATTGCCTTTCCCTTTTTTCTTTGGCAAACTTAACAAATCCATTGGCGGAACCTTATAAGACTGAATTGCTGATTGAGTTCTTTCCCCTTGTGTTATTGGTTTCTCTTTCTCCATTGCCTTATGCTCTTCTACTGGCTTTGACGCTCTTAAAGACATGGATTTTTCTATTGTCTTTGTTTCTACTATATATTTATCTTCTGATATTGCTTGTCTTTCTGAAATGTCTTCTTCTTTTTGCATATCATTTTTTGATGCATTTTGCTGTAATATATCTTGCTGCAACATACTCTGTTGTAATGTATCTTGCTGTAACATACGTTGACTTAACATATTTTCATTTAATATATTTTGATTTACTATATTTTCTTCATCCAATATATCAATTTCTTCTAGTGGTAATTCTTCTGTTTCATTTATCATCGTTATATCAAGCAATGGTGAGGTTTGTACCAGACTAGGCTCTGCTTTTTTCCTGCCATATGTATTTTTTTCTAATTCTACATTGTCTGGCTCATATATATCCTGTGAATACTGGTCATTAATATCCGTATATGACATAATCTCATGTATATTAATGCTTTCAGGTGCGATATTTTCCATTTCTCTTGGAAGTTCTGTATCTACTGTTATTCCTCTTACTTTCTTTGCCATACGTCTCTTTGCCCGTTCCTCGCGAGCTTTAATATCTTGCTGTTCTCTTAATAAACGCTCCTTATGTTTTTCTTCCTTGAGTTTACGCCGCCTTTCAAGATACTCTGCTTCAGATTCCTCGTCCGTGATATCTTCATCATACCAAGAAGACATATATTCATTAGAATGTTCTCTATATATATCATAATCTTGCTTTGCCGCATGAACCATGCGTGTGCTGCTTTTTTTTATACCTCGAACCCAATTAATAAAAGAACGTTCTGTTATTATTACAATACATAATATTGCAAAAATAATAAGAATCACCATTGTGCCAAGCGTTCCTAATGGTGACATAATTTTACATAATAAACCGCCGAAAAATCCGCCTCCCACTTTATCGTTTGCGCTGACTAAATAAAACTGTATAACAGATGTTGATGAAATATCAGGGTTATTATTCACTCTTTGCCATGCCGCTGACAAGAGAATCATCAAGACATAAACTGCAATTGTTTTTATCCTTGCAACTGCTATAATATCCTTATTAGAAATCATAAAAACAATCGTTATTCCAAGCACAAATGGAAAAACATATTCCATTACTCCCAACAAGCCAAACATAAGCCATTTGATTCCGTTGCCAAAACTTCCTGCTAAATTATAATTACTTAAAAATAATAACAGCGTAACTGCACATGCAATCAGAACAAGAAATTCATCTACTATTTTATTACTGCTCGATGTTTTTATATTCTTTTTTGTTTTAGAATGATTTTTTCTTTGAGCTGTTTTTTTACCTGACGATGCGCTTTTTGAACCACGTTTTACACTTGTTGTTTTTGCATTTGGATTTTTTATTATTTTACTCTTATTTTCACTATCAATGGCTTTTGATATTTTCCTAGCTGCCATCTTTAAAAATCCTCCATTTCATATGCTTCACGCACATTACTCAATTATATCATTTAAAACCAAAAGGTTCAACGAATAACTTTTCGTTATCCATTGAACCTCACCCTATATAAAAGCATAACTATATTTGATATTTATATATTTTATATTCATATATTTTATATGATTATATCTTAAAAATATATTTTATACTTTTATATTAATCTTCATCTTCATCACTGTTATTTTGTGCAAAACCTTGACGTTTTCTTGCCATATCATCACTTTCAAGATACTCATCATATGTTGTAATCTTGTCAATAAGCTGACCGCTTGGTACAATCTCCATAATTCGATTTGCTGTTGTCTGTATAAACTGATGGTCATGTGATGTAAACAGTGAAACACCTGAAAATTTAATTAAACCATTATTTAAAGCGGTGATGGACTCCATATCCAAATGATTCGTAGGGTCATCAAATATAAGTACATTTGCCCCCATTATCATCATCTTAGAAATCAGACATCGAACCTTCTCTCCTCCTGACAATACCTTAACCTTCTTAACACCGTCTTCTCCTGCAAACAACATTCTTCCCAAAAATCCTCTGACATACGTTGGGTCTGGGTCTGGTGAATATTGTGTCAACCATTCAACAATCGTATCTTCTCTATTAAACTCAGCAGCACTATCTTTTGGAAAATATGCCATTGATGTTGTTATACCCCATTTATACTCGCCCTCGTCTGGTTCCATCTCACCTGCAAGAATTTTAAACAATGTTGTTGTCGCAAATTCATTGGAACCTACAAAGGCAATCTTATCATCATGGTTGACAATAAATGAAATGTTGTCCAAAACTTTTACGCCATCAATCGTTTTAGAAATACCTGTAACAGAAAGAACTTCATTGCCAATCTCTCGCTGTGGTCTAAAATCAATATATGGATATTTTCTGCTAGAAGGCTTAATCTCATCTAACTCAATCTTTTCCAATGCACGTTTACGTGATGTAGCTTGTTTTGATTTAGAAGCATTTGCAGAGAATCTCTGAATAAACTCCTGCAATTCCTTAATCTTTTCTTCTTTTTTCTTGTTTGCTTCTTTCATCTGCTTTATTAAAAGCTGACTTGACTCATACCAAAAATCATAATTTCCTGCATATAACTGAATCTTAGCATAATCAATATCTGCAATCTGCGTACAGACTTTATTTAAAAAATAGCGGTCATGTGAGACAACTATAACGGTATTTTCAAAATTAATTAAAAATTCTTCAAGCCATGCAATCGCATCAAGGTCAAGGTGGTTGGTTGGCTCGTCAAGAAGCAAAATATCTGGATTACCAAACAATGCCTTTGCAAGCAGAACTTTTACCTTTTCACTACCATTTAGTTCCGACATCAATTTATCATGTAAATCGGTTGTCACACCTAGTCCATTGAGAAGCTGCGCTGCATCAGACTCTGCTTCCCAGCCATTCATATCAGCAAATTCAGCTTCTAATTCACTAGCTTTATTACCATCTTCCTCTGTAAAATCTTCTTTGGCATAGATAGCTTCTTTTTCTTTCATTATCTGATATAAACGTTCATTGCCTCGAATTACTGTATCTAAAACAACACAATCATCATATTTAAAATGGTCTTGCTCTAAAAAAGATAGTCTTTGACCCGGTGTAATAGAAACATCTCCCTTACTTGGTTCAATTTGACCTGTCAATATCTTTAAAAATGTTGATTTTCCTGCACCATTAGCACCAATGAGTCCATAACAGTTTCCCTCTGTAAATTTAATATTAACGTCCTCAAACAATGCTTTTTTTCCAATACGCAGAGTGACATTATTTGCACTAATCATGAATAAAAACCTCCAAACATATCTTTGCACACAATGCTTGAAATATTATACTACAAATTATGTAATAATGTAAAGCCTATAACGGTTTATTAATCATCTCTGTACATTTTAGCTGTGCCATACTGTTTACTATCTTATCATTCCAATATTTTTCCAACATTAGCGTAACGGCTGCCACAACATCTGTATCATTGCCAACTTTAAATAATGTCGTTTCTTTCATCCATTGCGCCCAATTTGGAAATTCCATACTTTGTTTTTTATCTTCTATTATAAATACATGAACCTCTCTTTTTTTCCATAATTGTTCTATAATGCTTAATTCAGTAAGTGCTACAATATCTTGAAATAATTTTTTTGAAACAACGATAATCACATTTTTTTGCTTTCGTAATATTTGTCTTAACTCATCATCTCCCATATCTTTTATTACATTGTCATCCGCATCATATGTCTTTTCCAAACCATAAGCACCCAATAATTCTTTTACTCTCTTAGCAAGCGTTCTACCCCATAATTCGTCTTTTCCTTCATAGTAACATATATACAAAAATAAATCCTCCTATGTTCATTAATATACCATTGCATTAATAAAAACTACACAAAGTATGTATTTTATAAAACATCAACATACCCTTTTACCTTACATATAAATATTACCACTAATATAATAAAATTACAATTAAGAATGCACATGATATATTATTTCTAACATAAGATGTTTTATTTTTAATATAAACTATTCTGTTAAAAATTTATGTCAAGTCCTTTAATCCTTGTAATAATTCTAAATCACTCTCTTTTACTTTCATATTTGTCATAATTGGCTCTTGTCCCGGTCGTGTCAGTTTAATTTCTATTATCGTTCCTTCTGGAACGCCTTGACTTAAAACATTTTGAGTAAATGCTGCAAATTTTGGATGATTTGCTTCAAACTTATTTTTCATACTCATTAACTTCATAATTGATGATGGATTTATCATATTTTCCCTCCATGTCACGACTAATTTTTAGAAACCTCTAATGGCTCAAGTTTTGGCAAGACTGCATAACAGTCTTTTATGCACAGCAATCTTTTCTCCTATTTTGAAACATGCAATACTACATAATTATTACATAATAACCCACATTTGTATATACAAACATGGGTTATTTTATCATTTGAAAATTATTTTGTTTTTAAACATAATCATTCATTAATTATATTGCCATACCAGCAATTTTTTTCATAATCAAAACAGCATCTAAAACATCGATTACTCCATCTTGATTCATATCACTTGTTGTTTGATTTATGGTAATTCCCTCAAATTTCGCAAGATACCTTTTAATAAAAACACCATCTCTTACATCAATTTCACCATCACAATTTACATCGCCCAATTCAAATGAAACTTCTTCCATTACAGGTTTTGTACTAATTGCTTTATCACTTGTTGTATCAAGTCTTGCACCCGTATTGGATGGCGCTTTATCAGTCAATTCTAACAATCCACTCATATTGATGGTTCCGTTTTCATTTCTAGTTGGTACTTTTGTGATATCAACACTCTTAAACCAATCATCTGTTACAACAACGCCTGCGCTGTTTCTTGAAATTTGACCATTATATATAAAGTTTGTCTCTGTACTCAATGAAAATGGTATCAAATCTGGAGTTGTTGTATTTGCTGTCGTTGTCACAGAAATTAAACCATCAACAATCCATTCCTTAAGATTGCTGTCTTTTGTATTTAATCCAACATTATATACTGCTTCTTCATCAACTGCATTACCATAAGAGATACAGTTATAAATTTCGCAGTCAGGACAGCTATTGCTTGTAATACCTTTTGCAAGATTTCCATAAGAGATAGAATTTTTAAGAACATGACCGCCCTTCATATAAGAACCACCAAGCTTAAAGCCATTACCCTCACCGCAAAGTTTTGGGTCGTCTTTTCCTTCATATGTAAGCCATCCATTATTGTATGCTACACAGTTTTCAATCGTTACAGAACCAATTTCACCTGATATAGTCTTTGCAAATAAATCCCAACCATCATCAATATTATTATGTGCAATACAACCATAAAAAACATTGCCTTCACCACATGTCAATTTTGCGGCAAATCCATCTGCATCATTACGTCCTGAATCACAGTTATCAAAAGATTCACAATTCTTTATAAGATTGTATGAAGGCCATAATAATCCTTGAATACCTGCTATATTGTTCGCACTTCCGCCACGGCTTATCTGAACACCTGTATTGGCTGAACCTTCTACTGTACACATATCAATTGTATTATAATTACCACATATTTGAATACCAACAGATGAAGGTTTCTTTACATAGATGCCATAAATATCCCAATAACTTCCTGTTATATTCAGTCCACAGCCCTCAAGAATAACCTTGTTTACTTCCTCTGCTACCAGCTTAATATGCTTGTTTTCTGTACCTGATACACTTCGTTCAATCTTGATATCGCCGCCCTTATATGTACCATTTAACATCATAATATATTGACCTGGCTGTGCATATTTAACAACCGTGTAGATATCCATAGGTGCCTCTCTTGTACCTGCCGCATCCGCTTTTCCGTCTGGAGAAACATAAAGTATGCTTGCTATATTGCCAACTACTTTATAATCTACTGTTGAATTATTTATAATTGTATCATAATTAGCTAAGTCTTGTTTTGTATCTGGTATAAATTCTGATTTAATTGTATTTGTACCTTGCTTAACTAAAACATTCACTCTTGCCACTTCATCGGCTTTCATTTCCTTTGTCTCTGCAAGTGTTCCGTCTGGTGCATATACTTTTAATGCACCATCTACATTTGGTGTGCAAATATATGTATAATTGCTTGAATTTGCTGTATTAGAAGAAGCAACCATCACATTTGGTTTTACTTTCTCTTTAACAGCAGCTTCTCCAACACCTTTACTTTCTGACATTGTAAATGTAATATCAGAAACTTCAACGCCAACTTTTCTTGCAGAAAAGACACCTATACAAATAGAACCATCTTCCTGAACACTGAGTGCTGCAAGATTTTCATATCGTTTTTCTTCTCCATTACAAATAGAAATCCATGCATCATCAGTTTTCTTTAATGTAAATGTATAAACTTGTCCTTCTGTAAAATCTGCATTAGTGTTGCTAAATTTTTGCTGTTCTGTCTTTCGTTCTACACCATCAAAACTTGTTGTATCAATTGATTCATATCCTGTAATTGCTCTTAAACCAACAAATTTACCTTTGCTGCTATACATTTGTGTTGATACATTATTAAACAGCTTATGTACATAATCTGGTGTACCCCAGAAATTATAACCCAACATATCCGATGCAATAATACCAAAGCCTGATTGATTATCTGGAGTGAGTGATGTATCTGTAATTTTAAATGTTGCTGTCATCTCAAAATTATCTGTATTAGGATTTATCATTGTATAGTAATATTGGAAACCTTCCTCACCATCAGAAATTTTCCCATTATCTGTCGCTGCAAATGTAACAGTTCCTTTTGTATTTACAATGGATTTTGCAGCTTCCATTCCTACTTTTACTTCTGTTGCATCCTTAGAAGAAAGATTTACCTTTTGTATTTCTGTTCCCTGTTCATCTTTTACAGATGCAACCGTCTGCTGTGCAGAACCTACTGTTGCAAAAAACCAATCTTGAGAAGCCTCCTGTGTAACAGTAAAGTTTTCTTTAACATAAGCAGACTCAAATCCATCTGAATCTCTTTTAGCAACAATCTTAAAATCATATGCTGTCCCTGCTGTAAGTCCGCTAATTGTAGCATTTCCTGTTGTATTTGCTGCCTCTGCTATAGTGTATTCTTGTGCATCATGTGCCTTATATGAAACAGAAAATGAATTAGCGTCTGTAATATTTACCCAGTCAAGATATACAACACCATTGCCTCGGTTTTGAGCAAGCTCAATAACTGGTTTTTTAACAGCAAGAACATAGTTGTTATATGGAACAGTCTCGCTTGCCTTGTCAGCCTCTCCAGTTCTTTGTGCTACAGCTTTAAATGAGTAATTGCCACTCCACATTGGTGTAAACTTGACTTTATCTACTTGAACCTTCAGATTTTGTGTTGTCACCTCAAATCCATTATAAAACATCGTTACTTGAACATTTTCAGCCCCATTATATGCGTCAATTACAGAGGTTAAATCCACCTCAAAATTTCCTTCTTCATCAACTTTAACTTCATTAATAACTGGTGCTGCAACTAAATCCCAATCCGTTGCTTTTTGAGGTTTTGAAAATTCAACCTTAAAGAGACAAATCTTAGAACCTACTGTATACACATAATACGTTTCATTAGCAACCACATCAATCGTGACAATATCATAAGAACTTACTGCGCCTGCTGTAATTTCTTTTATCGTTGTTCCCTTAGAATCAACAATATAACTTGTCTTATTTTTGTTTGTCTTCATATAAATTGCAAGTTTTCCTTCTTCAGCAGCCGTATACTGCATATAGGCACCACCTGTTGGAACAGCTCCCGCTTGTACAACAGGAGATGTATTGGATTGAATATAGTCTGTTAGTCCTCCTAAATTCTCTACTGGAGCTCCCTCTTGTTTTAATAACCAGTCAGAACCTACAATTGTCAATCCATTTTCTTCTTTGTCCATAGCATTTAACAAGTCATTACCAACCCATGAAAGACCCGCATTTTGTAAAAAGCTCACTTCAAACAGACATATCTTAGAACCTGCTGTATATACATAATACGTTTCACCCTTTACTACATCAACTGTAACCTTGTCATAAGAACTTGCCGATGTACCTGCTTCAATCTTTTCTAATTGATTATCTTTTGAATCGACAATATAACTTCTCTTTCCCTTATTTGTCTTCATTGCAATAGTCAATTTTCCATCGGCAGCAGCCGTATATTTCATATAAGCACCACCTGTTGGAACCTTTCCTTCTACTGCTGATGGATTTCCAGTAGCTTGCGTATACGTTGATACACCAATCTTATCCGTCGCATTGGCATCCTCTTTTAATTCTCCCCAACCTCCTGCAAGCATCAGTCCATTATCTTCTTTTTCAACTGCTGCAAGTAATGCTGTGGCATCCCAAACTTGTGCATTGGATGCACTTTTGCTTTCGGAATTTTGTGTCAACTGCGTTTCTGGCTGTGCAGCTTTAACTGAAATAAAATTTGTTGGGATTCCAGATACAGCCAAAATCACAGCAGAAGCCAGTGCCAAAAATCTTCTCTTTTTAATCATAATACCTCCTTCAAATAATACTATTAAATTTTGTTTGTCACTTAAACTATTTTAAGTTTTACAAACTTTACATCTTTAATTTTACATAATTATACTTATAATTGTCAATATTCGTATTCATCAAAAAATTATTCTACAACAATTTTATTAATCCATATATCACTTTTGTGTGCTAAAATTCAGCAAATTTAAGATTGGATACATTAAATATCTTTTGTATAAACCAAAAAATGGCATAGTCTTACGACTATGCCACCATATATAAATAACGATTATATGTTATTTATTATTGATTCTTTTTCTTTCTTATTGTAACAATTACACAAGCTGCTACGCCAACAGCTGCTACAATCAAGATAATTGCATATACCCACATATTTGATGAGTCGCCTGTTGCTGGAGCTGGAACTGATTGATAAACAGAAATCGTTGCTGACTTTGTTGCTTTTGAACCATCAAAACCATTTGCTCTAAGCTCTGCTGGAGCCTTATCTGTAAACTTAAACAATGGTCCAAAATTCAATGTTCCGTCTGCATTTCTTGTAATTTCTTGTGTTGTATCAAGAGATTCAAACCATGTATTAACAGCAAGTTTCTCGTCTGAACTATCATATGCTCCCTTAACAACTACATCATTTGCTTTTGTAGATGGAACACTTGATATCCACTTCCATAAGTAATTGGTATCATTATCATACTTTGTTACATCCTGTGTACCTCTTGGCTTAACATTCTCTGCAACATCTGTACCTTGTCTGTAAGAAACTGTATACTTCATAGCAAAGTCTGTATTTGCAGCATTATTTGTATAGAATGCTACGTTTGGATTGCCATTATTATAAGTTACACAACCCTTTACTTGAATATCTGGACATGAGTTTGAATCAATACCTTTTGCTTTGTTATCATAAACTACTGAATTTTCAAGTACATGATAACCGCTCATGCTATCTCCGCCTAACTTGAAACCATTACCATTACCAGCATCGATAACTCGACCAGACATATCAAGGTCATATACAGAATCTACATGTCTATCTGTTGATTTATCTGAATTAACTTTAACATAACCATTCTTAAATGCTACACAATTCTTAACTGTAACGGCACCAATTGAACCTGTTTGAACCTTAGCAAAAAGGTCCCAACCATCATCTGCATTGTAATATGCCATACAACCATCAAATACATTGCCATTACCTACTGTAAGTTTCGCTGCAAAGCCATCAGCATCTTCACAACCTGCATCGGCATTATTATATGAAGTACAATTTAATATCAAGTTGTTTTCTGGCCATAATTCAAATTCATCTGTTGTAAGATATCGGCTAATCTGAATACCTGTACTGCCATTATAGTACGCATTTACTTGGTCAAGTGTATTATTGTTACCTGAAACTTGAACACCTTTTTGTGCATCCTGTGAATGGATAACATCAAATCCCTTGATATACCAATGATTACCTGCAAATATCATACCAGCACATAATCCTTGAAAATCAAATACTGGTCTGCTTGAAGCTTGTGGGTCAGCCATCATCACAATTGGATTTTCAGCTGTACCATCAACACCTCTTGCTACCTTTACTGTGCTGTCAAGAAGGTATGTACCTTCTTTTATAATAATCTGCTGTCCTGGCTGAACAAATTTAACAGCATTATAAATGCTCATTGGGTCTTCTTTGGTACCTGAACCATTTGCTTCTGGAGCTACATAGATAGCTTGACCCGGATTACCATATGTCTTATAAGTTACTGTATGTTCAATAGTAACTTCATCATAAGATTCCATCATCTTATATGGGTCATTATCAGGATGATAACCATCATTTGGCTTAAATACTAAATTAAATACATTATTACCACTAGCAAGTTCAACCTTAGCAACAAATACTGATTTGTTAGCTTTTACTTCAACACCTTCTGCAAGTGTTTGTCCTGCTGCATTAACAGCAGATACTACACCATCACAGTTTGCTGTGAAATTCAAATTGTACTCGCTTACACCTGTTGATGTAGGTGACTGTACAGTTGTATTTACTGAAATATATTCAACTGGACGACCCTCTGCTTCTGCATCATCAGAAGCTAGGATAGTCTTAAACTCAATATCTGAAAATGTTGCTGTTGCATTTCTTGATGCATAAAAACCAACATAGACAAAATCTGTATCAACTTTTTCAAGTGCATCTGGCTCATAGTATTTCTTTGTATACTCGTTGCCATTCATATCTGTATATGTAAGGAAGTAACCTGTATTGTTCTTTTGAATTGTAAGATACATCTCTGTTATAGGATTACTTACTGTACCTGCTACCTCTGATGCTGCATTTCCAATTGTATTCATTGTACATGCTACTACTTTACCATTTTCATCGACTGTAGAATAAAGATGTCCTTCTGCAAAATCCATAGGAACAGATGATACCTTAAAGTCATTTTGTACTGTAGCTGTATCATTTGCTTCCAACTTTGAAAGATTGTCAAGTGTAACACCTTTCTTCTCCTGAGCTAACATTCCAAGTTTTTGCGTAATCTTAGCTGACACTGTAGAATCTGTGTTTGTTGTCACTTCTTTTGTTTCCATATCAACAAAATACTCACTCTTAGAAGCGCCTAACATATATGAGTTTGTCCAGCAAAGACCATCATGTGCGCCAACCCAGTCTGTAGCCATCATACCAAAGCCTTCCTGTCCATTAGAAAGAATCCATGTATCTACTGTAACCTTTGCCTTTAATGTAAAGTTTGTGCCTTTTGGAACAGCTGTATAATGGAATGAAAGTCCATCTGTAGAACCCGGTACAATCTTACCACTATGACTTTCAATTGTAACAGAACCATCATTTGCACTTCCTGTTATCTTATCCTTTGAAGCACTTGCACCATTACCATAAGTAGCATTTGCCCACTTAGATTGTGCATCTTGTGTAGCTGTACCAATAATTGTGCCAGCCTGTGAAACCTCACTACCTCTCTTAGCAACAACTTTAAATGTATATGTTTGACCAATTGTAAGACCTGTTACTTGATATTTTGTATCTGTTGTTGTCTTTGCATCACTAAAATTATTTCCGCCATCACTGCTGTAAGAAACTTCATACTCTGTAGCTTCTGGAACGGCTGTCCATTCCAACTCAATAGTACCATTTCCTACACTTGTAGCAGACCCAACTTGTGGTGTTGCCAATGGAAGTAAGAACTCAAATACCTTTGTCTCTGCTCCTGCCTTATCAGCTTCATTCTCTCTCATTGCAACGATTGAGAATGTATATGTGCCTGAAGATGTAATGTCTTTAAACTCTACAGAAGCATTTGTCTTAGCACCTGTTGCTGTCTTTACACTGCCGTCAGCACTTGTCATTGTAACCACTACTTTGTCAGCACCATCATAACTGATATCCATTGTATATGGAACAGTAATTGTTGAACCACTTGCTACAATATCACCAATTACAGGAGCAGCAACATCTGCCCATGCTTTACGGTCTGGACGCTCACCTCCTGTAACTTCAGTCATTGTAATAGAATAAACACGGAAACCTCTTATCTCTGCAACATCCTTTTCTGCACCTGTACTATCTGTTCCTATAACACCTGTACCTAATGGACAAATAATTGAATAAGTACCTGCACTTAATTCATATGTAGCATCTACTCCTGTTGTTCCTGTTACTGTTGTAAACTTATTGCCTGCTTTATCTGCTACAAGTCCATCAACACCTTTTACAGCTACAATAGAAGTATTAGAACCACCTGTACTGCCAACATTGATTGTTAATGTTGCTGTTCCAGTAACTGTAAAATCAAGGCTAGCTGTCTCAGCCTTGTTTACTTCAATACTCTTTACTGCACCACTAGAAACTCTCTTTGTTACACTGCCTACTACTTTAAATACATCACTAAGAAGTGTACCTTCTTCAACTGCTTCCTTATCAGCGGCTGCGGTAAGTGATGAAGCTTCAAATGTAGTTTCTTTTGTTGTTACTGCTGAACCAGCGACATCTTCCATTGTAATGGAATAAACACGGAAACCTCTTATCTCTGCAACATCCTTTTCTGCACCTGTGCTATCTGTTCCTATAACACCTGTACCTAATGGACAAATAATTGAATAAGTACCTGCACTTAATTCATATGTAGCATCTACTCCTGTTGTTCCTGTTACTGTTGTAAACTTATTGCCTGCTTTATCTGCTACAAGTCCATCAACACCTTTTACAGCTACAATAGAAGTATTAGAACCACCTGTACTGCCAACATTGATTGTTAATGTTGCTGTTCCCTCAACTGTAAAATCAAGGCTAGCTGTCTCAGCTTTGTTGACTTCAATGCTTTTGACAGCACCACTAGAAACTCTTTTTGTTACACTGCCTACTACTTTAAATACATTACCAAGCACTGTACCTTCTTCAACTACTTCCTTGTCTGCTGCTGCTGTAAGCGATGAAGCTTCAAAAGAATAGTTCTTTGTTTCAGCTTTAACTGGAGTCAATGCAAAATTCCATTCAAATGGCACAAACGCTGCCACAAGAATAAAGACCATGACTAAAGCTAAAACCTTTTTTGCCTTTTTATTTTTCATAATTAGGCTATCCCTCCTTTATAAAATTTTGTTGTCACGTTAAGACCTCTCAAATCTATACATGTCCAATCATAATTAATTATAGCATTAACCCCCCTGTTATTGTCAACTATATATTTTGGCATTTTAACAGCAAAATGCTTATATTATTACAATTTTTTTGTATAAATGTTACAATTTTTTCAAAATATTCATATTGTGTTCTAAAAAATATACAAAATCATTTTTCTATAAGTTTATTTTATCACATCTATTTATCACAATAAAACACATTTATATATCACTTGTATAATATTGACTTATTTTTTATTTTCCCAAAGTAATATCCATTTTAGCAAGATATTTCATCAATAAGATGGCATCTTGTATATCAATATCACCATCAACATTGACATCTGCAGCTTTCTCATCAATAACAACCTGCATTTTTGCCAAATATTTTTTTAATAGCACAGCATCACGTGTATTAATATCACCATTACCATCTATATCGCCATAGTTAATTTTTGTTGGCGAATTGCCATAAATATCTGGAAATACATCATATATTGGCGAAACCATCCCCTTTGTATTATCATAACCATTTAACTGGACAACTTCTGGCGCTTTGTCTGTAAATGTAAATAAATCCCCAAAATGAATGGTTCCATCTGCATTTCTAGTCGGCTCTCTATTCGTATCTAAAGAAGCAAACCAATTTGCCACACCAAGTTTTCCATCTGCACTGTTATGAACTTTATTTCCTGATGTCCATCGCCAAAAATAATTTGTATCATTATCATATTTATTTGTATCTTGTATCCCTTTAGGTCTAATAATCTCTGTTACATTATTATTATTTTTATAAGATATCGTATACTGCATACTATAATCTGTATTTGGTGCATTTCCTGTATATAATGCTATATTGGCATTTCCGTTATTATATGATACACATTTTTTCACTTGAATATCTGGACATGAATTGGAGTCAATTCCCTTTGTCTTATTACAATATGAAACACTATTTTCAAGGATATGATATCCGCTTAGACTATCACCTCCCATTTTAAATCCATTGCCATTCCCTGCATTAATTTTATGATTGCCATTGATATCAAGATTTCCATCATCATCTTTAATGACATATCCATTTTCATATGCAACACAATTTCTTATTGTTACAGAACCAATCGTTCCTATCTGCACTTTGGCAAATAAATCCCAGCCATCATCTGCATTATGATGCGCGATACAGCCATCAAATACATTTCCTACTCCTGATGTAATCTTTGCTGCAAATCCATCAGCATCCTCATATCCCATATCTGCATTATTATAAGATGTACAATTTAAAATTAAATTATAGGAAGGCCATCGCTCTTTTTCATCGGTATCTTTATACCTAGATATTGAAATACCTGTATTTCCATTATAGTAAGCATGAATTTCATTTAATACATTATGATTTCCAGCAACAATAAAACCATTTTTAGAATTTTGTGAATGAATCACATCAAATCCCTTTACATACCAATAACTTCCTCCCAAAATAACACCTGATGACATTCCTTGAAAGTCTAAAATAGGTCTGCTTGAAGCCTGTGGGTCAGCCATCATCACAATAGGATTATCTGGTGTACCATCAATGCCTCTTGCTATATTTAATGTTTTATTGAGAAGATAGGTTCCTTCTGTAAGAATAATTTGCTGTCCCGGCTGAATATATTGCACTGCACTGTAAATATTCATTGGGCTTTCTTTACTTCCATCACCTACGGCATTGGGTGCAACATAAATTGCTTGTCCCGGTTTTCCATATGTTTTATATGTAACAGTATGTTTTACTTGAATAGGCTCATACGATTCCATTACTTTATATATATCATTATCAGGGTGATACTCTTTATCAGGTGTAAATGTTAAAGTAAATACATTTCGTCCCCCTTCAAGTTTAGCCTGTGCAACAAATGCAGATTTATTTGCTGTTACCTTAACGTCTTGTGCTATTGTTTTACCACTATTATCTGTCACAGAAACCTTGCCATCACAGTTAGCTGTAAATTCAAGCTGATAATCACTTATTCCTGTAGTTGTAAGTGATTGCACACTTTTATTAACGGCTATCTTTTCAACTGGAGGCTCTTTTGCTTGTTCATCTTGTGAAGCTGGAATTGTTGAAAAGGTTATATCTGAAAATGTGATATTTGTTGTTCTTGCTGCATAAAATCCAACATATACATATTCTGCATCAATTTTTTGCAAAGCTGTTGGATTATAATATTGGTGTGTATATATATATCCACTCATATCTTCATATTGAAGAAAATATCCTGTATTATTTTTTTGAATCGTTAAATACATCTGTGTTATTGGGTTATCCACAGTAGTTTGCAAATGATTGGATTCATTACCAATAATATTTCCTGAAACAAGATATTCTTCCATAAGATTCATAGGAATCCTTGACGACCTATAATCATCTTTTATTGTTTGTGTATCATTTGCCTCAAGTGCTTGAATATTATCTAATGTAACGCCTTTCTTTTCTTGCCCCAGTATACCAATATTTTGCCTAATTTTTGTTGAGTATGCTGAATTGGTATTGGTGACTGGTTCATGGGTCTTCTTATCAATATAATAATCAATTCTGGATGCCCCCAGCATATATGAATTTGTCCAACATATCCCTTCATGCGCACCAACCCAATCTGTTGCCATCAATCCAAAGCCTTCCTGCCCATTTGTAAATGTCCAACTATTGACCGTAACTTTTGCCCTTAATGTAAAATTTGTCTCAACTGGAACAGCTGTATAATGAAAAGCAATTCCATCTGTAGAATCTGGAACAATTTTACCACTATTGCTGTCAATAATAACATTTCCCTTACTTGCATTTCCAATAATTTTACTTTTTGATGCGCTAGAACCATTGCCATATACAGCATTGTTCCATTGATACTCAACAGCTCGTTCATATGCTTTAACAATATTTTTATCATTTTTAATAATTTCTTGTAAGAATACTGTTGTTAATAACAACATACTTATAAATACTGTCGTTATTATTTTTAATATTGTGTGTTTCAACCTCCTATATTTTGCCATAATACCCCTCCCATTGTATACAACTATAACTTTAACTTCTTTTTTTATAGTATACAATATCAAGCCACAAAATGTAAAGACCTTAATTTATTTTTTATTCTGCAACCAGCTTAAAAAATATTAGCATGTCCATCTTGCAAACGCCGCGAGGAACAAGTACCTCGCCGCAAACCATGATGCATTTAATATTACCCCATCACGAATTTTGCCATATTTAATTTTCCCCACCCATATTTATCTCTGTTATATTTTTCCATATCATTTTCTATAACAGGCTCACAGCAAGCTCGAAGCCAATGTTTTACTTCTTCTGGTGTGAGATATGGGTCATGTTCCATAAGCCTTGCAATAGCACCACTAACAATAGGTGTTGACATTGATGTACCACTTTTTGATGAATATTTATTTTTCATATTGCTACAAGCAACAATATTTGTTCCTGTAACAACAACTTCTGGTTTAATATCACATTCTTTAATAGGTCCTCTGCCTGAATGAAAACGAATATCATCATATGCTCCTACCGTTATAATTTTGCAGCTAATGCCGGGCGCAGTAATGCTTCCGGGCATAGGTCCATTATTTCCTGCGGCTGCCACCACAATTAGTCCTTCATCCCACATATTTTCTACTGCATTAACTAATACTCTTGTTTTATAATCATTACTTCCTGTTGTGCCAAAAGAAACATTAACAATTTTAATATCTAATCGCTCTTTATTTTCCAATATCCATTCTGTTCCTTTTAATACATTAGAAACAATGCCATTTCCTCTGTTATCTAACACTTTAACAGCAGCTATACAAGCATTCGGTGCGATACCTCTATATTTTTTATGGGAAGCAGTACCATCTCCTGCAATAATTCCTGCAACATGTGTTCCATGTCCTGAATCATCATAAAGAAAATTTTTTCCATTGACACAATCGACAAACCCTACAATTCTATCTCCAAAATCAATATGCCTATATATTCCCGTATCTAATACTGCTACTGTAATTGCCATATAAATCCTCCATTCTTGCTCAACTTGCAAGGTTGAACGTAAACATAAACTTTGAAAAATTTACTTTTCATACTATGTCCTGAAAGATGACCTGTAACATACAAGGTTACTATTTATTTCATTTGCAGTAACCGTAAAATAATGTACACAATTCAGTCATTCCATATTTTCATTGATTTTCAACACAATATATTTTATAATGATTTATTATATGCTTGGGCTTATGGAACGTGAATTTCCTTATAGCACAGCTTATGTGCAGACAATATTTACAGCCATATAAATTGGCGGAATGGAGTTCATTATGGATAATAAAATTATAAATAATAAAAGAATTGTAGTTGCATTAGGAAGGAACGCATTTGGAAGTACATTTCCTGAACAGCAGGCTAATGTAAAAAAAGCTGCCTCTGCCATTGCAGACTTAGTTGAAGCAAAATATAAAATTGTAATTACACACAGCAATGGTCCACAGATTGGCATGATTCAAACAGCCATGACTGAATTTGCACGCTTGGAACCAAATGATAGAACGGTTGCTCCTATGTCTGTATGTGGAGCTATGAGCGAAGGTTATATTGGGTATGATTTGCAAAATGCAATACGTGAAGAACTTTTAAATCGAGGAATATATAAAACGGTATCTACAATTATTACACAAGTGCGTGTTGACCCATTTGATATTGCATTTAGTGAGCCTTCTAAAGTTATTGGTCGATATATGACAAAAGAAGAGGCTGAAGCAGAAGAAGAAAAAGGAAATTATGTAATTGAAGAAGAACCAAACAAATTTAGAAGAATTATCGCTTCGCCTATGCCAATTGATATCTATGAAATCGATGCAGTAAAGGCATTGCTTGATGCTGACCAAATTGTTATAGCTGCTGGCGGTGGCGGAATACCTGTTCTTCAACAAGGTACACATCTAAAAGGTGCAAGTGCTATTATTGAAAAAGATTATGCCGCTGCCAAACTTGCAGAACTTATTGATGCAAATACATTACTTTTTCTCACTGCATATGATAAACTTACGATTGAAAAAGATACCCCTAATGAAAAGGCTTTTGATATGGTAACGGCATCCGACCTCCATGAATATATTAAAGCTGGACATTTTCCTGCTAAGACAACATTTCCTAAAGTTGATGCCTCTATTCGATTTGTAACTGCAGATTCAAACCGCAAAGCAATTATATCCAATCTTGATAAGGCTAAGTTAAGCCTTGTCGGAAAAAGCGGCACTACAATAACTGCATAAGCTATATGCTTTTTCATAATGAACTATCTAAAAAAATAGTCTTGTTATTTTAACTAAATGTTATTTTTTACAGAATATAAAAAGGGTTGTTACCAAATAGAGCATTTTAAAATTGAGATATTTTGCCTAACAACCCTACTTCTTTTCTCTACTTCTTTCTAACTATTTTTTTAATATAAAATTAATTCCCATAGTCAAGCAGATATTCGCAATCTGCTTTGCTACTTTTTCCTGATAAGATTAAATAATGCAAAATTAATTTTATTTATAAAAGAAATCCTTTTTATTATAGTGATATATTTTAAAAACCATTTTACAAATAAATAAAAATATTGACATGGCAGAATTGACATGCTATGATACAAACATACCAAATGAATGTATATAGGAGATTATCTATATGGCACGAAATAAATATCCCGAAATCACTGTTGACAAAATATTAGATGTATCACAGCGGCTATTTCTTGAAAAAGGTTATGATAATACAACAATTCAAGATATTGTTGATGAATTAGATGGTTTAACAAAAGGTGCAATTTATCATCATTTCAAATCAAAAGAAGAAATTATGGATGCTTTAGGCGATAAAATGTTTTTTAACAACAATCCTTTTGAGAAAGTAAAACAACGAACGGATTTGAACGGACTTGAGAAAATGAGAATGGCAATATTGCTCAATCAATCAGATGAAACACAAATTAAACTGACAGAACAGGCAATACCACTGCTAAAGAATCCTCATGTTTTAGCACGAATGATTGAAACAAACCATCGCCTTCTTTATCCCTACTGGTTGGGGTTTATTGAAGAAGGGCAAAATGATGGTTCTATTCAAACACAATATGCAAAAGAATTAGCAGAATTTTTAGTCTTAACTGATATTTGGCTGATACCCTCTATTTTTCCAGCTAATAAGGAAGAAATACAAAAACGGTTTCAGTGCATAAAAGAAATGCTTGAGAAAATGGGATTGCCACTTTTAAATAATGAAATCGAAAATAGAATAAATGAATTGCCATATTTTAAATAAATATAACAAAATTGCCTATTATAAGGCAATTTTATTTAGGATATATACATACATTTGGTTGGTATTAAAATGGTTTAAAAATGAATAATTATATTATGTTTTAAAAAAATGGCATATATAATAAAATTCAATGAAGGTACAAGATTGAAAACAATAGAATCTACGCTTTGCAATGATTCTATTATCACGAATTAAAATTTTCAATCTTGGGATTTGTGTTTATGTGCTGCTTGCCACAAACCCGTAAGAACTTTCGTTCTTTGCACAGAAAAGCAGCACAGAAATGAGGAAAAACATGAGAGAATTAAAAACAGCAATTTCTGTATCTTCGTTAAAAAAACATTTTCAAGATAAGGAAGTATTGAAAGGCATTGATTTTTCCGTTTTTTATGGAACAATCTATACACTGCTTGGCTCTAATGGTGCAGGGAAAACAACAACAATTCGTATATTAACAACACAGATAAAAGCAGATAGCGGACAAGTCAAGATTGCAGGATATGATGTGCTGAAAAACCCTAAAAAAGTACGAGAAAATATTAGTTTAACAGGACAGTTTTCAGCAGTCGACAACATTTTAACAGGAAAAGAAAACCTGATAATGATGGGCAGACTGTATCATCTTTCTTCTCCAGAAAAAAAGGCTTATGAATTATTAGAATATTTTGGATTATCGGATGTCGCAAACAAAACTGTTTCAACATATTCTGGTGGTATGAAACGAAAATTAGATATTGCCATGAGTTTAGTTGGGAATCCTAAAGTGATATTTTTAGATGAACCAACAACAGGTTTAGACCCACAAAGCCGACATAGTATGTGGAATATGATTCAGGAATTAAATCGTTCTGGAGTGACTATTTTTTTAACAACCCAATATCTGGAGGAAGCTGAACAGCTAGCCGACAAAATTGCTATATTAGATAAAGGACATATCATTGCAGAAGGAAGCCCTGCTGAACTAAAAACATATCTTCCACAAGGGGTTATACAATTTTCATTTAAAGATACTGAACATTTAAAATTAGCAAAATCTTTTTTGAAAAATTATAGAACGTCTATGATATTAGACAAATGTGAATTATCAGTATTTACTGACGGAAAAGCTGATACCTTAGCAGAGATTTTTTATAAGTTTTATAAAAATAATGTAAGTATTCGAGATTTTTCAAAATTCACACCTAATTTAGAAGATGTATTTTTGACAATGATTAACGAAAGAGAGGAAAAAAACAATGCAAGTTTATTTTAAAAGATGGAATGATACTGTTACGATGGCAAAACGCTGTTTATTACTTTCAAAAAGAAACCCTGATACATTGCTGACAAGCATTATGCTTCCCGCTTTAATGATGATTTTATTTGTTTCTTTGTTTGGCAAACTAATTAAAATAGAAGATGTTTCATATGTAAACTATATTGTTCCCGGCGTCTTATTACAGTGCATTGGACAATGTTCTTCTGTAACTGCTATTATGATAAATAAAGATATAACAAAAGGCATTGTAAACAGGTTTTGTACATTGCCAATAAAACAATCATCTATTTTAAATGGTCATATTTTAGAAGCCTTTATAAGAAGTATTATTACTTCTGTGGTAGTACTGCTTGTGGCTTTACTATTGGGTGTTCGACCATCTATTAAATTAATTAATTTAAGTGTATTCTTTATCTTACTGTTCAGCAGCATTTTAGCCTTATCATATGTAGCGATTGTTATTGGAATTGTTGCCAACAGTCCAGAAGGGGCAAGCGCATTATCAGCACTTGTAATCATACTGCCTTATTTAAGTTCTGGATTTGTACCAACAGAAATGCTGCCCTCAATAATGAGAATTTTCGCCCAATATCAGCCTATGACACCAATTATTGATATGATGAGAACTGCACTGCTAGATAAGCCTTTAGATATAAGCACATTTATAATTTCTTTAATTTGGTGCATTGGATTATCTATTATTCTTTATTTTATATCAATCGTATTATTTATAAAAAAGATGGAGAAATAAAAGTAATTATTAAACTTATTTTTCGTTGAATATTTATATTTTTTCACCTTATCAAGAAAATCTCCTCTTTTTAAGCAAGAGTTAGACTTGCCTGTTTAAAAAACGACACGAAACAGCACACAATAAGGTTATAAGCAAGTAGCAAATCGGATTGCAGATATCCGCTTGCCTTGCTTATTTTGTTTCATCTGTTGATTGCTGTTGTAACCGTGACTGTTGTTCATCATATTGTGATTGTAGCTGTTCTTGCTGTTCATACATAGCATTTTGAAAGTCAATCATAAAATATTGAAGCAATATCATTATCAATGCTAAAACAACAACAAATACTAATGGAATAATTGGGTTGATTTTTTTCTTAGGTTCATTATTTTTCTTAAATGTATTACTATTAACTAATGGTGACATATATCTTACTATTCAAACTAAAGACAAATTGTTTTTAAATAATTTGCCTAGTAAACTCTCCTTTCTCTATTCTTAATGTTCTAAATCTCTTAATCACCTACAATGAAAAGTCCATAGGATTTTAAAAAAAATTTACTTATATAGAAAGCCTGCACCAATAAAACAATGCAGGCTTAAATTATATATACTTTATGACATCTTTATAATATGATAGTATCAAGAGTATTTCTAAAAATCAATATATTATTAATGAAATATTTAATGTATTATTAACACCAATCTGTTCCTGCAAAAACTCGTACTCTTCTTTTCTTTGAATTGGTTTCTTCTTTTGGTGTTTTTGATTGTATAGTAATATCTTCACTTTCATTATAAGCTTCAGGTCTTGTTGTATTAAGACCACACTTACCATCTATAATAGCTATCGAATCCGCTTCACACAGTCCTCTATCATTAAAACTGCATTCAACCGTTTCACATAATACTGTTGTATCACGTATAGGCTTTGATTTTAAAACAACTTTTCCTTCCATAATACATAATACTCCTTTCGTATTATACAATTATACTTTATTAAAACAATTTTATATTTTGTTATATTCGCTAAAAGAGGCTGCAACATTAAGAAACCTCTCACAAAATACAGTATTCTTATATAGAATAGAAACTGTATATTATGTTTTATCCCTTAATGCAACAGCCTTCTAATAATAATAACAGGGGTGGAGAGAATCGAACTCCCA
Organism: uncultured Lachnospira sp.; assembly: GCA_910587485.1. Lineage (GTDB taxonomy): Bacteria > Bacillota > Clostridia > Lachnospirales > Lachnospiraceae > Lachnospira. The sequence goes on along the minus strand of CAJUKN010000016.1, from coordinate 160 downwards.
CCAAAGGTTTTGGAGACCCCTATGATACCACTTCACCACACCCCTATAAATATAATTATAATATGACTTTCTTCAATATCTGCTTCTTTATCATTTTATTGCAAGCAAAAATTGTTCCATCAAAACTGCATATTAACTATACCATACATGAAAGCCTTGT
>CAJUKN010000015.1 GCA_910587485.1 uncultured Lachnospira sp. | reverse complement strand
TATCACAGGCTTATAGCCGCAGAGCAAACCACCAGCTAAGCTGGTGGTCCTGATTGTGCAAAAGTAACAAAATTAGCATTTTATTAGCATTGATAAATTTACATAAAATAGAAAAAGAAAAGAAATTAATTCTGAATTGTATTAATTTTAGAACAGTTTATAGTTGATATTGACGAACCTTTAAGGGGGGGGTAAAATACAAAAAATGGTGTCTTTGTATAAATAATAAAAGATAATTATTTTTGTATTTTGTTATTGTTTTTGGTTAATAAGACACAAGAAAGGGGCGATTTATTTTATGAAATTATTAAAAAAGGCTGGTGCTGTGGTATTGGTATTAGCTATGATTGCTGTATTGATGCCACAATTGGGAAGTGTGGTAAAAGCAGCGGCAACAGGAACATATGTGTATAATGTGTCAAAAAAAGATTCTTATTTTACTTTAAATGAAAATGGTGCTGGTGCATTGGCTACTAACCCAGGTGCAAAGGCAACAAATTTTACTAGTGGAGGTTATAAAACTGGTAATCAAACTTTTGATTTTACAGTACCAGCAGATAAATATGCAGTTGTAGAATTTAATATGTTGTTAAGATATAGCAATAAGCCATGCTATTATGTTGTAAAAAAAGGTACTGAAATATTGGCTCAAGAATTAACAACACAATATCCAGATTTAAGAATAGGACCTACACAAACTTATGATTCAGCAACAGTCGTTGATTCAGAACATTTTATCTTACCAGTAGTATGTGAAGCTGGAACTTATACTATAGCAAGAGATGAATCAACTAAAAATGAAGCTGTGTTATATCAAATTAAAGTGACAGAGTATGATACACAAGAAGATGCAACAACTATTGTAGATACATATGTAAAAACAATAACAGAAAAGCCAAAGTATACTTTATCTGGAACAATTACTTCTGAAGTTGATTTGACAGATGGCACAGTGTCTTTGTCAAGTAAAACAGCAGGAGCAAGTGCTGCAACAGTAAATTTAACTCCAAATGGCAATAATACATATAGTTATACAGCAAGTGATATGGTTGGAGGCGGAGCAGTATATAATGTTTCAATAGAGTCTCCTGCTCTTGCAAAAGCAAAGAAGCTGGTTGATAGTGCTGCGTTAGCTCAAATTTCATTTACATTAGACGATGCAGATAAAATAGATGCGGATTTTACAGTTCCATATAAAGATATAACAAATATATGGGATTTTTCTACCATAGCTGATTGGTCATCATGTAGTTATCAAGGTAGTTCTGAGGAGATTCTTTATAAAGGACTTCTTATTGATGTATCTAATACAGCTACTAGCGCTAAATTTGCAACAAATCAAGATAGTCAAGGTGTTGGACGTATTCAAATTAATAAGGGAACAAAAGTAAAAATTCCAGTATCTGGTTGGGGAACCGTAAAATGCACATTTGGCGGAGCGCCTAATGGCAATACAACACTTGGTACAGCAACCGGAGATGGCACAAATAATGGTTCGATTTCTTTTAATTATGAAAATGCAACTTATGTAGAATTATCAGTTGGAACAGATAATGATAACTTATACCTTAAAAAAATTGAAGTAACTCCAGATGCAACGAATCCAGCAGTATCAACACTTGGTGCTTCTGTTCGTCAGGAAACAGCAGAATGGGGTAATGGTATTCGCTTTGGTGGAATGTTAAATTTGAACAAAACTGGAGAAAATTCTACAAGTGGTACATTAATAGGGTTGAAATCTGTAGTAAATGATGCTACAATGACATTGAAAGACGTGCAGAAGACATGTATTAATGTTGTACGTACAACATATATTACACAAGATGAGAGTTCATTAGAGTATGCCGCAGCACTTATTAATATTCCAGATGATAATTTGGATACAGAAATCGTTGCAAGACCATATGTTACAATTGGTGACAATACATATTATGGTGAACAGATAACAATAACTTATAATACTGCACAAAAAATTGTCAATGGACAATAACATATTAAGGAAAGGATTGAATACAATGAAAAAAGAATATGAAGTTCCACAGATGGATATTGTAAAGTTTAGCATGGACACAGATGTTATGGCAAGTGTAGATGAAGTCAATTATGATGATTTGCTAGGTGCCAATACTCTGTAATAAACATGTTGGATTAATAACAGCAACGTAATATGAAAAGTAGAAGCTGCTCTGCATATTGCAAAGCAGCTTCTATTATATTATAAAGGGAAATTTTATGAAGTGGGAAGCATATAAAAAATATATTATAGGTGGAGCAGCTTTTGCTATTATAGCTATTGTTATTATTGTATTAATAGTATCAAAAAGGCAAAGTTATGCAAATGAAACAGAAACAAGAGAGACAACTTTACAGTCGTCACTTCAGACAAATAATAATGCTTCACCAACATCACAAGATAATAACAAAACAGATAACAATAAGACAGAGAATCAAACGGATAACACAATGGATACAAAAACAGATGGTCAAGGTGGTAATACAAATGCTACTTATGATGTACCAGTGATAGATTTTAACGATTTACTTAATTTGCCTGGAAATGTTAATACAGATGGAGAAAACTACACAGAAAAGACAGAACCAACGAGAGTTACAAATACCACAGAAGCTACAGAAACCAATTCAACGCATGAGGAACAGTCAACAACTCATGCAGACCCAGATGGACCAGGATGGTCAGATTGGATAAAGCCATGAAATTAAATCAGTTCAATAAATATTTTTTAATAGCATTAATTTTTATAATTGTAGCATCTTGCTGCAGTGTTGTAGTGTTTGCCAAGATAAATGATGATGTTGTTGATATGGAAGATTTAACTAAGCTTACTACAACTCAAAACAGTACATATGAGGATAAGACAGTTGCTCCGGGAAGCAGAGGGGATATAAATGGAGATGGACGTATTAATATACAAGATTTGGTTATGTTAAAGAAACGCCTTGCAAAATATAAGGATATTACAGTTGTGGAAAAGGCATGTGATGTTGATGGAGATGGAATGATTGATATAAGGGATGCAGTATTGTTAAGTAGATATCTGGCAGGGTTTAATATTAATTTGGGTGATATAGCAACACCAGTAGAACCAATAACTACAAAGCCAATAGGAGTGCCAACAATAACGGAACCACAGCCTTCAACAGCACCACAAAATCCAACAGCCACAAAGCCAATAGGAGTTCCAACAATAACAGACCAACAAACAACACATCCTGACCCAGATGGACCAGGATGGTCGGATTGGATAACACTATGATTAAAATTACGTTTATTAAATAAGAGATTTGTAAAGTATGGTAATGTATTATTAAAAAACGTATTTAATCATTGTTATATAAAATTTATGATGGGAGGTTTACAATGAGAAAACATTTCAAAAGGTTATCTGCTGTGGTGATGACAGCAATGTTAACAGTAACAAGCTTCACTGTAATGCCGCAAAAAACATTTGCAGCAAGTGTGACTTTCACGAACGTAGGGGGATGGAATGAGAGTATTTATGCTCAAATTTCAGGAGTTAAAGATGCAGATGTAACAGGTGTCTCATATAGTGGCACAACATCAGGCAGCTTGACAGGTGACGACCTAAAGTATTTAGTAAGAGACAACAATGGTGGTGTTCGTCTTGATATACCTGGTATAAAGCCTGGTACATACACATTGAAGGTGACAACGACTTCAGGTGAAATTAGCAAATCTGATATTATCGTCGATGCATATGATAGGTCAGGATATGCACATTTTAATTATACAGAAGGTGTTGGTGCCTATAAAGATGATGGAACACTCAAAGATAATGCAATTGTTCTTTATGTTACTGAAGAAAATAAAAACACAGTAACTGTAACATCAAAAGATGGAACTACTGTATCAGGTATTGGTAATATTCTTAATTCTGTAGGAAAAGAATCAAGCGATAAACCGGGATATTGTAAGAGAACAAGTGGTGGTAAAACATATTGGGGTATAGCAAATACCAATAAAGGTATTATTGAGAAGCTTGCCAAAGATGGAACACCTCTTGTAGTAAGAATTGTTGGTGATGTGACAGCGCCAGAAGGACTTACAGCATTTAACACTTGGGATTATGGCGGAAGTGTAGGCGATAATGGTTTTATGGCAAGGATACAGTCTGGTAAAGATATTACAATTGAAGGTATTGGTTATGATGCTACAGTAAATGGTTGGGGTTTCCATTTTATGTGTGGAACAGATAATCCAACACTTGGCAAAAGCTTTGAGGTTCGAAATGTAGTATTTAGAAATGTACCAGAAGATTGCATTGGTATGGAAGGTGTGCAAGAAGGCAGCACCATTACAGCGAGTGTTGAACGTTGCTGGGTTCATAATTGTGAATTTTATGTGCCTCATATATCAAACCCTGCTGAGTCTGATAAGGCACAAGGAGATGGCGCATGTGATTTTAAGCGTGGACAATATTTTACAAACAGTTATTGTTATTATGAAGGGTATCACAAGACCAATCTTGTAGGTTCTTCTGATTCAAGTTTACAATATCATTTAAGTTATCATCACAATTATTGGAAGAATTGTGAGTCAAGAGGACCACTTGGACGACAGGCTAATATGCATTTTTATAATAATGTGTATGAAAATCAATCAAGCTATGCGATGAATACTAGAGCAAATGCTTATATTTTTTCAGAATACAACTTGTTCTATATGGTAAAAAGTCCACAAGATGTTGCTTCAGGAGCAATTAAGAGTTATCACGATTCATTTTCATCTTGTGTCAATGCAATGGGAGGAACCATTGTTACTGATAAGAGTCAGCCTGTAGCAAGCGGTAATAAATATGAAAATTTTGATACCAATCCACAGCTTAGTTATATTCCATCAGGAAATTATCAGTTACAGGAGAACGTAACAGAAGCAAGAAAAGTTATCTATTCAAAGACAGGTGTTACAAAAGAAAATCCAGTTGCTGTTAAAGATGTGACAATGAGTATGATTTCTTATGTACCAAGTGGCACGACACCAGAAGTTATAACAACATTTCCTTACACACTATCTAATCAAAAATTTACTAAATCAGCAAAAGTGTTTACTGTAAATGGAAAATTTGATATTACTATGTCATGTAACAATGGGGGTGGTGTCCTTGTAAATGAGGCAGGAGAAGCATTTTTGATAGGTGATGGAACAGTAAGAGGTCTTGAAGCTGGCACTTATATGATACAATCAATTAATTTTCAGCCGGGTACTACATCAGGAACGCTTAAAGACCTTACAATTACTTCATTAGAGATTACTCCAAATGACCCAAATGCACATTTCCATGATTATAAAGTTACAACTGTAGAAGCAACTTGTACTACAAATGGAAGCAAGACATATACATGTGATTGTGGTGACACATATACAGAAGTAATCCCAGCAGGTCATAAATATTCATCATCATGGACAGTTGATGTAGAACCTACAGAAACAACGCCGGGAAGCAAGAGCCGTCATTGTACAGTATGTGGTGCTAAGACTGATATTACTGAAATACCAGCAGGTAGTTCAGGGGATATTGTTGCAGGAGAATATACACATAACTTTACAGAATCTGGACTTACAAGCAGTGTGTATACAATATCTGGCAGTTTGTCAAAGGATAAAGGGACTGTTTCATATGGAGGATTAGAACTTACACAATGTTTAAAGATGGAATCAAAAACAAGTATAAAGTTTACAGCACCTTCTGATGGTAAATTAACACTTGTTTTTGGTGGAACTATCTCTGCTGCTGGAAAGTATGTAACAGTGAATGGAACAAAGATTAAGTGTGACAACAATGGCATTTTGGAGCTTGATGTGCCTGCGGGGGCAGTTGAGATTACTAAGGGTGAAGCAATTAATTTGTTCTATATGAATTTTGAGTCATCAAGCACACCAAAGCCAGATGATCCAGAAGGAAAGCTTGGAGACGTTAATGATGATGGTAAAGTTGACATTCAAGATGCAGTATTCTTGAAAAAACATGCTGCTCAGATGTCTGTTACTATTAATGAAAAAAATGCAGATGTCAATAAAGATGGAGCTGTTAACTCGTCAGATATTATTCTTATTATGAAAAAATGTGCAGGCATAGACGTAGGATTCTAACAAAGTAATTAATTTTTTTTAAAATTGTAAAGCTGTTATATTGAGAAAATATAATAACTCTTGATATAACAGCTTATTTTGAATTATAGGGGGAATTTTTAAATGAAAAAAAAATCAATTAAAGGAGCCTTAGCAATTGTTGTTGCTGTGATGATGGCATTTACCTTACTTACAATAGGTAAAACATCATTTGTTGCAAAAGCAGCAGAGTTTTCCATTAGTGAGAGTGCAGGTTGGTTTGAGAGTGCATATGTAAAGTGTTCTCTTGTGTCTGGAGCAAAGGGATATAAAGCTTATATAAAAGCAGCAAATGAAAGTGATTCAGCATATAAGCAATTAGATAATGAACTTATAAGAATATATAAAAATTATGTAAGAGTGGATGCGGTTGGATTAAAAGCAGGAAATTATATAATAAAAGTTGAAGCAATCCTTTCAAGTGGAACGGTGACTGTAACCAGTGAATCACTTGCAGTATCGCCTTATGATAGAAGTGGGTTTGCATTTTCAACAGATTCTAAATATAAGACAGGTTCTGGCGCTTATAATGATGATGGTACTTTAAAGAGCAATGCACAAGTTGTATATGTTTCAGCAAAGACAGCTAAAACTTGTACTGCTACAGTAAATGGAACAAAAGTAACAGGTATCCAATCTATTTTAGATGCAAAGCAAAAAGGTGATACATCACCAATTGCTGTGCGTATCATTGGTTGTGTTACATTAAATGATTTGGATAAAATTTCAAGTTCTTCAGAGGGTATCCAAATTAAAGGAAAAAATAATTATGCAGAGATGAATATTACAATAGAAGGTATTGGCGACGATGCTGCTACTTCTGGTTTTGGATTTTTAGTTAGAAATACAGGAAATGTAGAGTTTCGTAATTTTTCATTGTTAAATTTTATGGATGATGGTATATCATTAGATACTGCAAACTGCAACGTTTGGATACATAATGTTGATTTGTATTATGGAGCTGTAGGTGGGGATTCAGACCAAGCAAAGGGTGATGGCTCTATTGATATGAAAGGCAATTCACAATATTTAACAATTTCTTATGTACATTTTTATGATTCAGGAAAATGCTCACTTTGTGGTATGAAATCAGAGAGTGGACCAAACTATATTACCTATCATCATAATTGGTTTGACCATTCAGATTCAAGACACCCAAGAATAAGAACAATGTCTGTACATGTATATAATAATTATTATGATGGCAATGCAAAGTATGGCGTTGGTGTTACAATGGGTTCTTCTGCATTTGTGGAAGCTAATTATTTTAGAAATTGTGCTAATCCGATGCTTTCATCAAAGCAGGGAACAGATGCGAAAGGAGAAGGGACATTTTCTGGAGAAAACGGAGGTATTATCAAAGCTTTTGCAAATGAAATTGTTGGCGGACAGCCAGTAATTTATGCAAATACAGCTAATGGAAATCAAACAGATTTCGATGCTTATCTTGCATCGTCAAGAGATGAGAAGGTTCCAAATACTTATAAAACAGTAGCAGGCGGCACAACATATGACAACTTTGATACAACGGTTGATTTGGGTGTAAAGGCTTCTGATGTAGATGCAGCCAAAGATGTTCCACAGAAGGTAAAAGCGAATGCAGGCAGTCAAGGCGGCGGTGTAGTTCCATGGACATTTGATAATTCTGAAGATACAAATTATGCTGTTATACCAGAATTAAAGGCTGCTGTAACAAGTTATAAAAATACAGAATTGGTATCTGTTGGTGGCATGAATGGTTCAACTGGTGAAGAGAACACATCTAGCAGTGAAAATCAAACAACAAAAGGCGAAGATGTTACAACAGGGAGTGGTGAAAGTAAACCAACAAGTGGTGGTGAAGGGACAGGTTCATATTTACACAACTTTACAGAATCTGGACTTACAAGCAGTGTGTATACAATATCTGGCAGTTTGTCAAAGGATAAAGGGACTGTTTCATATGGAGGATTAGAACTTACACAATGTTTAAAGATGGAATCAAAAACAAGTATAAAGTTTACAGCACCTTCTGATGGTAAATTAACACTTGTTTTTGGTGGAACTATCTCTGCTGCTGGAAAGTATGTAACAGTGAATGGAACAAAGATTAAGTGTGACAACAATGGCATTTTGGAACTTGATGTGCCTGCGGGGGCAGTTGAGATTACAAAGGCAGATACCATAAATTTATTTTTGATAAATGGTATTTTCTCCAATACAAAGCCTACTGAGGAGTCATCAACATCAAAGCCAAGTGATGAAGAACTACCATCACAACCAAGCGAGGAAACTTCAACACCAGATAGCTCTGTAGTGAAGTATGGTGATGTGAATGATGATGGTGATATTGATGTAACAGATGGTATTATTATCAAAAAACATCTTGCACAGATAGGTGTCAAGATAAATAAAGTAAATAGTGATGTGAATTGTGATGGTAATGTGAATGCTCAAGATGCTATAGTACTTTTGAAATATCTTGCACATATGGATGTTGTTTTAGGTAAAAAGAATTAATTATTGAAGCTGAAAGTCTCTTAAAAGTTTATTACTTTTAAGAGGCTTTTTTAATTTATTTGATAATATTTTCTAAAAAATAATATATTTATTTGATATATTTAACGTCTAAATTTTAATTTTTTTCATTAAATAATATTTTTTTTAGGTTCTAAATCGTATATAGATTAGAACACAAAGGAGAATTTATATAATGAAAATAAAGAAACTAGTTTTTTTTAAAGGTTTAAAGTGTTTAGGAATCATCGTTGCAGCTCTTCTAATTATTATAATAGGTGTTTGCGTGGAAGTAATACTGTCAAGAGCCGAGATAAAAGCACAATATGAGACAAATGGCAATAGGGAAAATCAAAATATTATTGTTGAAGATGAAATGAAAACAGAAGGCTCGGATGCTATGGAAGATAAGATGAATAGTGCATTTGAGAATGATAAGGATATAAATAATGATGATAGTAGTGTATTGGAAGAATATAAGGAAACTTATAAAGATAATATGAGAGCAATATCATGCTGGGGTGACAGTATGATGGAAGGTATTGGAAAGAGTGAGGCAATCATTTATACAGAAAACGGACAAAAAGATATTAGTTATTATGATACCCCTACAGCCATTCAAGAATTTACATTAATGGATACATATAATTTTGGCGTTTCAGGTGAAAATTCATATGAAATTGCATTAAGAGCAGGAGGAATAGCTATTTATACAGACAGAGATATTTGGATTAATAATTATTCGGGTACAAGTATATCATTTATTGATGGAAATGGAAAAATTGTATATATGGAAGATTATAGTGGGTATGGGAATGAATATAAGGATTATCCAGATACAGTATTTATTAATGATAGGTTATGTCAAATTGAAAGGGATTACAATTCAAATGAGTTGTTAATTTCTCTATGTTCAAGTTATGATGAAGCAGGATATAAAGAAATGTATATTCCACAAAAATCACTAGTTATCCCTCAAGCGGCATTTGAACATAAAAATGATATTTTGATTCTTGAGATGGGAAGTAATGGAGGTTGGAATAATGATTATCAGGAACTTATATCACAATATCAAAGTATTATAAATTTTTGTGAATGTTCTGATTATATTATTGTAGGGGATACAGATAATCCAGGCTTATCCGAAGATATAAATCAAGGAATTTTTAATGAAAATGGAGAGTATATAGGAACAAAAAATACAAGCTGGGAAGATGCTTTACAACAAGCCTTTGGCAATCATTTTTTAAATACTAGAACATATTTAATAGAAAATGGACTTTCAGATTGTGGGTTAATGAAAACTCCAGAAGATATGGTAAATGCACAGATGGGATTTATATCAGCTCAATTAAGAACAGATTGGACACATTTTAATTCCTATGGATATTATTCTAAAGGTAAGGCGATTTATTTAAAAGGAATTGAATTGGGATATTGGGATTGAATATATTGATAAACTATATAGAATAATATATTAATAAAATGGGTAAGTTGAAATACCAAATGTTGTTCAATTAAGATAACATTGAGGGAAACACCTTGCCCTTTTTATATGCCTTTGTTATACTTGTAACAAAGATTAGCAGATTAACAATTATAACAGGGGAATATTATGTATGCTTTAAGTAAACCATTTGACACATATAAATGGAACGCATCTTATTTGAATCTTGGGCAAGGAACGATTTACTATATTAGTAACGATAAAATCCCTTATTTAGAAGTAGAAATTGATACAAATAATTGGAACTCATTTAATACAGTATGTTTTTTTGAACAATATTTTTGTATTGGTTGTGGCGATATAGTATATTTTATTCATTTAGAAACATTGAAAGTCAAAACACTTTTTTGTGATTTATATTTTGGATATTTTTATATTTATCAAAAACGATTATATATTGCCTCAGATTCAAAATTATTTTGTTTTGATGCGAATTGTGAATTGCTCTGGCAATCTGAACGCATTGCTGTTGATGGAGTTATAGTTGAAAATATTTCAGAGAATTGTATTATAGTATCTTGTGAAATAGACCCGCCAGACCATTGGGTACAATGTCAGCTTTCTGCTTATAATGGTAAAAAAATGGGTTGAATAAAAGGAGAAAATTTATGGTATTTACGCAAAAATGGGTTGAAGATGCAGTAAGAAAAGTATTAAATTGTAATGATGGAATCATTACAGATGAAGATGTAGCACAGATTAAATATTTACAAATTGGAGAAACATTTGATGGTGAATTTTTTATTCAGATGAGTCTTGAAAATCCACCATTGCCATTTGTAAGTCCGAATGGCGGTGATGAATGGGGATATTGTTGTATTCGAGACAATAATTTAAAAAATTTTATAGATGAAATGGTAGAAGAAAATGCAAATAGTACTGATATAGAATTAAGCTTAGGTCTTAGTGATTATAAAGATGAAGAAATGAAACAGTATGCTTATTCAAATAAAGCAAAAATATTATGGAATACATTTGAAGAGAGCATTATATCAGATACGTATTATGAAAAGTTTGAAGATGATGAAGCATATGATATATGGTATGAACACAACCAAATTAATATAGCTAAAGATATTGTTCATTTTAAGGGCGTTCAAGTCCTTAGAATAAATGGATTAATATTGGAGGAATTTAACATATTTAAAGAATTGCCAGAACTTAAAGTGTTGGAATTGGTAGAGACAACGTTTTATTCTATTAAAGGAATTGAGAATTTAAAGAGGTTAGAACAGTTGTGTTGTTGGGTGGATTGAGAAAAAGAAGAAAAAATAAAAAGAAAAATTAGAATATTTTGTATTAATTGACATATATAAAAATCCTTATATAATAAAGACAGGGCAGAATCTAAAATAGGCTCTGCCCTAAAAATATTATATTGTTTTGCGTAAAATAACAATATGTTCAGTTATCATTGTTGTAGCTTTATTGCCCACTTTATTGCTTGGACTATTTTTTGATGGCATTACTTTATTAGAAATAACCCTGTCCATTGTATAGATATGTTTTAATTTATATTGTTTAGATAATTCAGTTATAATTACATCCGTTTGTAAATTTTCGTTTTTTACGGTTCTATTCCCTACAACCCAAAACTGATAACCATTTATCTTGTTTTTTTGAGCGACAGTTTTTATAACAGCATCTAAATCCTTATAAAAACTAAATACATCTCCAGCGCGTTCCATGTCAACTTCTTTTATTGTCTGTATAATGGGGTTAAAACCCTCGCCTTAAGGCGAAACCTTTAGGTTAACCCAATCACTTTAAGTAAAAAATAAAAATATAAAAACAAGACATACTATACTTGAGGTGATAAAAGCATGGAACATTATAGAAAATCTGCGTATTGCACATATGATATAAAGTATCATATAGTATGGATAACAAAATATCGAAAACCAGTAATTACAGGAAAAATTGCATTAAGAACAAGGCAATTAATCAGAGGAATATGTCAAACAAATGAGGTAGAAATATTGGCAGGATATGTGGGAAAAGACCATATTCATCTATTGGTAAGTGTTCCACCGTATTTATCAGTAAGTAAGCTAGTACAATATATAAAGGGAAATACATCAAGAAAGTTGCAGATGGAATATAAAGAATTAAATAAACAATTTTGGGGACAGCATTTATGGGCAAGAGGATATTTTGTAGCAAGTAGTGGAAATGTGACAGATGAAATTATAGAAGAATATATAAAAAATCAAGATATAGAAGAAAAAATGAAAAGTGATAACTTTGATGTTGGTCAACTTTAGGCTGCTTCAGCAGCTCGACGAACCTACCGACTTTAGCCAGTAGTGGTTCAGTTGGCATTGCCCAAACACGAGTTATAGTAAGATTATTTTTAACAGGTTCTCTTGCATATACATTTTCTTTTTTTCGCATATCTTGTGGCTTTTCAGTGTTTGATGGAATTGTCCAAACAGAGCCTAGCTTTGTCGCACCTTGAATCCTTCCAGTTTTACATAAAGTACTTATGCGACGCTCAGAAATTCCCCAAAGTTCTGAGGCTTCTTTAATAGTTATAACACTCATTTGTTCCTCCGATAAAAAAATATAATATACTCATAATAGTTTTATTATATTCTTTTATCGGAATAATTACAAGGATTGAAATGAAATTAATTAAAATATTTATATTATAGATGCATATTTTATAAGTTTATCAAGTGTAATTCTAAATCCAGTCCCATGATCATGTGTTTTACCTTTGTTCTTACCTGTGTTATATACACCAATTCGTATATCTACCATAATATCGCCATTTTCAACTGCTTTTAAAAATTTTTCAAGGGTTAATCCTGTAATTAGTTTAATATCTGTAAATTTAAAGTATGTTTTGTTATTCTCTTTTTTTTCGTCTGCTGTAATATATGCTATATATTTAAGTTTATTTTTTAGTTTGCTTTCAATTTTATCAAAAGACCAATAAGTATTGCTAGCTTGGAAATATTTTCATATGATTTTGTATACATAAGTATTCCTCCTATGCTAAATATCTTAGCAAAAAATTTATTTGTATAAAATACCCCTATAGATAATAAATGTGCATTGTTTTTATAAACGGCAGCTCATCTAAAATCTTGTTTGACAGGCAAGTTGCTTTACTGTATTATGGATAGATATTACACTATTATAGATAGATACTTTATTAAAGGATTTATAAATGGATAATATATTTTTACTTTTTGAAAACTGGTATCAGAAAAATAAAGAAGATTGGAAGAAAAAAGGAATATTATTGATAAATGCTTCATATGAATTGACAATTCGACATAGTTATGCTTTATTTTTTGAGACAGTTGATAAATTGGGAGAAGGACAGATAATTCTTTATGAAAGTAATGGCATCTATTGGTTAGACTTTGAAAATGCCAATTTTTTTAAGGGTGATATGTATATAAAGGCAGATATCAGAACAATTGATGAAAAAAGTTTGAAGCAATATAGTGAAGAATTTTTTGATTTTATGATAAAAAGAAAGTAGTTGATAAAAAAAGAATTATGTTACTTGCTTATAACCTTATTGATGGGGTTAAATAATTATTGGAGGTAGAGTACATATGGCTGAACAGCATAAGAAAGGTTTAGATGCCCAATTAATTTGGAATGATTTAGAAGATTGTTGTTTACAGGAAAATAATTGTGGTCAATGTAAAAAAGAGGCATGTATTATAGGGTTTGCAAAAAAATGTGTAAGCGATTATATAAAGGAGCCAAAGAAAGAGGTTGCAGGTGGTGCTGATAATATACCAATAACGGATTTTAAGGTATTTGATGAGCTTGAATTAGAAGCAGCGATTGCACATATTTTGAAAGAATGTAAAGACTGCAAAGAAGACCATACAGAAGATTGTATTATTAATGTTATTCGTAACTGCTATGAAGTTGGACTATTTGGAGATATTCATTCGTATGAAGGAAGTGTATTTCAATATCTGATGTATTTAAATAATCAATTTCCAGATAAATCTGCACGAATTGCACAGCTTTATAAAAGTTAATACAGTGTTGAGATGTAAATGGTTATTTAGATTTGTATGATAGTCTTTTAGTTTTATTAAAAGTGTTATAAAATCCTTTGTTTTAGTGGTACGGTTTCATCGATGAGGTTAAATAGAAGATTAAAAAATATGGAGGCTTTGCTATGCTAAAGATGATACGAGGCTGTAAAGTGCCATTTATAGATAAGTTGGCGCAGCAATATCAAATTCAGGAACAAGGGTTGATTGCAAATGTAGGTGCAGACAAAATACAAGAAGTTTTTGAACATTTTATAACGCTGCAAAATGAATCAATCTTTTTTATTTTAGAGCTGCCAACAAATCAGAATGATGAGCAGCGTTTGCGCGAAAAGGAAAATTCATCTACACACAAAGATGTCTATTATATAGATGGATTAAATACACAACAAGCATTAATGATTCTTAAAAAATATGGGGAGCTGCTTATCCATGATGGCATGTGTCAATTTGGTTTTGGTGTCCACGATTATTCAGCAGAAATAATGAAAAATAGTTATAATATTGTAACAATTTGGACACAAATTCCAGACAGATATCAAAATTTTTTTGAAAAGCATGGTATAGAAAAAACGGATAAATTAATTACAGCGTGGGATACATTTAATTATGAAAATCCGGGACAATGCCATATTGTTGAGGTCGATGGAAAGTGTGTGTATGATTTGCCAAAGATGTTAGAAGAGTGGGGAATATATCTGGCTGAACAAAGACCAGAATAAAAAAGTGGATAAATATAAAAAAAGGGTTGACAAAGGTGTGTATGTACTGTATGTATATCTATATACAGTACATACACACCTTTTGCTGCAAAATAAACTTAAAATAAAGAGAAATGCAACTATTTATGAGTAAAATGGAGGCGATAAAATTGGAGTCTATAATGGTTGAATGTAATCATGTCAATAAAAATTTTGGAGGATTTTGCTTAAAGGATATTACATTTACCTTTCCAGCAGGTTATATCTTAGGGTTGGTTGGTGCAAATGGTTCAGGCAAGACAACACTTATTCATATGTTATTGGGATTGTATAAGGCAGATAGTGGCTATATTCGTATTTTTGACAGTGATTATCAGGATAAAGAAATGAATATAAAGGAAGATATTGGATTTGTACTGCAAGACGATTTATTTTATAAGCATTGGAATCTTTATAATAATGCCTGTCATTTTGGAAAAAAATATAAGCATTTTGACAATAAAAAATTGGTTGAATATTGCAGACAGTTTGGTCTTGATGAAAGAAAAACATATTATAAATTGTCTAAAGGAGAACGGTTAAAATTTCAACTTGCCTTTGCACTGTCTTATAATCCTAAACTTTTAATTTTAGATGAGGCTACTGGCAATTTTGATTTGGCATTTCGTACAGAGTTTCAAAGGCTGATGACAGCGTTTATTCAAGATGGTCAGCACAGTATTATATTTTCTTCTCATGTATTTGATGAAATGGAACGAATTGCAGATTATATCTTGTTTATGGATAAAGGGGAGTCTGTTTTGTATATGGATAGAGAATCCATTATACAAGAGAATCGAATTATAAGTGGTGAGCGTTATAAAATTAACAATTTACCTAGTCAAAATATTATTTATCGAGAAGGTGATAAAGAAGATGTTAAAGTATTAATTAAATATTCAAAATATGATAAATATGATAAAGAACTTATTGTAAAAAATGTAACCATTTCTGATTTTATATATTATTATATGGCGGCAAGGAAAGCCGGAAAAGGAGGGCAAACATGATAAGATATATTTTAAAGGATTATTTTATAAATTTAAATCCAAGAAATATTAAAAAAGAAGATTTAAGAATCGTATTTGTATATTTATTTTGTTTAGCAGAATCTATTATAGTAATGGAAGTAGACAAAGGCATATTTTTTTATTCTTATCTAGCTTCTGCAATGATTGGAATTGCTTTTTCTTATTTATGTGGAAAAACACCTTCTAAAATTTTTTATCTTTTACCTATGAATACAAAAGAGCGAACACAGTATGTAACAATAGGATTTAAAATTCGGTTGATAATACCAGAAATAATTTATTGTCTGTGGGCAGGTGTGCTTTTGTTGTTAAATATGATAAGTTGGTGGGATTATCTGACAGGTTTTGTAATACTTTTATTTTGTAATGCAGCAGTTCAGACAGCTTCTGGTGTTGTAAAGGTAGATGGCTTTATGGGGGCATTTCAGCTTTTTGTAAGAATAGTTATGTTTGCAGGATTTTTCTTTTACTATGCAATATATGAAAGTAAAATACTTGGCAGTTTAAGTGCTGCGCAAGTTAAGTATCTTTTGATAATATGGTATGGAATTGTTGTAGTGTTGCTGTTCATAATGGTTAAATATACAATTCAGTATTATAAAAATATGGTTAGAAGGGCTGTATGTTATGAATATACAAATTGAAACCAAAGGAACAACTGCCATATATGAGCAGATTATGTTACAGATAAAATCTAAAATTGTTGAGGGAAAATTAAGAGTAAATGAGCAGCTTCCATCTATAAGAGCATTGGCTGCACAGTTACAGATTAGTGTTATAACAACAAAAAAGGCGTATGAAGAGTTGGAAAAAGAAGGACTTATCCATTCTGTTGCTGGCAAAGGCTTTTTTGTTTCTGAATGCAATCAGGATTATTTGAAAGAAAAACAGGTGATGATGATAGAAAAAAAGATATTAGAGGCTGTATTGGCATGTAAACATGCCGGTTTGACAGAGGAAGAAATGATACAAATGGCAAAGGCTTTATATGAAATGGAGGAGTAATTATGAATGCAGTTTGTTTTGATAATGTATCTGCGAAGTTTAAAAAATTTTTGCTTTCTAATATTAGCTTTAAAGTGCCTGTTGGATATATATGCGGCGTTGCAGGAAAGAATGGAGCAGGAAAAACATCGCTGTTAAAATTATTGATGGATAGAAAAACGACTTATAAAGGAAGTATCCAAATGGCAGATAGAAATGGTATTGTTTTTGAAGTTAAAGAGAACAGAGAGGTTGTATTAGATAATATAGGATTTATAACGGATAATCATAATTATATAAAAGAATTTACAATTGAGGCAAATGTGGATTTATTCAGTCCATTTTATTCTTGTTTTGACAGAAAATTATTTAATGAAAAAATGAAGCAATACAACATTAGTCCATTAAAAAAGGTATCCAATCTTTCTAAAGGGGAGTGTGTTCAATTTCAGTTTGCATTTGCAATGGCACATAAGCCTTCATTGTATCTTTTTGATGAAGCAACGGCAGGTATGGATATTGTTTATAGAAAAGATTTTTTTAAAGAGTTAAGAGCTTTGATGTTGAAAGAAAATGTAACAGTAATTCTTACAACACATTTGCAGGAAGAGCTGGAAAATGATGTTGACTATATTTGTATTCTTGAAAATGGAAGTGTGGTATCTTTTTCTGAAAATGTAAGATAATTCAAAAATTTAAGTTGATGAACTTAATTATTAAAGGTTGAAAAAGTAAATTTTTAGCAGAATGGAGGATTTTTATGGACGAATCAAAACAGATAGCAGCTTTAAAAGAATTTGATAAGATGAATCAAAAATATAATTCCTATACTATTTTATGCTATAAAGTGGTGGGGATTATATTTGGAATAATTGTTATGTTCTTGGCATTAATACCAGTTCAAGAGTTTGGATTTGAAGATATAAGCATGATAGGGATAAGTTTTCTATTTTTTTTCATTATTCATTTTATGTATTATGATTATTGGCAAGTGATTGGTATTGAAAGACATAGATTATCACTTTATCAATTATTAAAAGAATTACCAATTAATCCAAGTGTTATATGTCGTGACAGGGCAAAGAAAATGCTTATATTTAATATCAAAATGACAGCAGTATTTATAGTGCTTCAAGTTTTTACATCGATTGTTTTTTTACATGAATTGACAATATGGAATGTAGTTGTTCCTTTGTTATATAGTGTATGTGCATATGCTATTAGTTATTTGCTTGTGAAAATTTCAGGAATGTGCTAAGATATGATATATAAAGGCAAATATAGACATTACTTGCAAAAACGTTTATAGGGTTCTGATAATTCGCAAAATCTATAAAATTGCATATAATAAAGAAACCTTGTTTTAAACTGATTTTCGTGTTGAGGAATAAGAATGTCCCAAAATATTTTTTCGTCTATTTTATGTAATGCTGTTCCAATGGCAGCAGCTCATATATCTGGCGGTTTTCAATATCCTGATATAGAGGGAGAAGTAAAATTTTACAGTGTGCCATATGAAGGGGTACTTATTGAAGTACAAGTGTTTAATTTGCCTCAAAGTAAAGAGAATGCTCCTGATTTCTTTGGATTTCATATCCATGAGGTTGGCGATTGCAGTAATGATTTTAAAAATACAGGAAATCATTATAATCCTAATGAACAGCCACATCCAAAACATGCAGGTGATTTGATTCCTATCTTATCAACCAATGGTTATTGTTGGATGTGTTTTTATGATAATGTATTGACGCTTCCTGAAATTTTGGGAAAATCGGTTATTATACACAGTAAGCCTGATGATTTTACATCACAGCCATCTGGCAATTCAGGTGATAAGATTGCATGTGGTGTTATAAAATTATGTGTGGTGTTTTGAAAACAATAATAAATAAATTTGGTCTGCTGCAAAATGAAAATTTCTGCAAAGTATGATAAGATATGATGTAGTTCATGTCAATATCATGTGGAAAATTTGATTTTGTAGCAGCCTTTTTAGATTAAATTAATATAAATAAAACATTGTATTTATATATCAAATATAGTAGGCTAATAAGTTGATAGACAGAAATCTATTATCAAATTAGAAAGGAAAGGTAATTAAATTGAAACAAAATTTAAAAAAATTAATAAAATATTACAAACCATACCTTAACACCTTTGTTATTGATATGTTTTTAGCTATTGTTTCAGCACTGGTTACATTAGCAATACCATTGGTTGTTAGATATATAACATCAAAAGTTGTATATATGGATTCAGACAGTGCGCTTTATACGATTATGGTGATAACAGTATCTTTATTTATATTAGTACTTATACAGGGAGGGTGCAATTTTTATATCTCCAATTTTGGACATGTTATGGGAGCAAAGATAGAGTATGATATGAGAGCAGAGATATTTAATCATTATCAAAAACTTTCGTACTCTTTTTATGATGACCAAAAAGTTGGTCAATTATTGTCTCGTATTACGTCGGATTTATTTGATATAACAGAACTACTGCATCATGGACCAGAAAATATCACTATATCATTTATTAAAATTGTTGGTGCTTTGTGTATATTAGGAACAATTAGTTTGCGATTGACATTAAGTGCATTTATATTGATTCCTATAATGCTGCTATTTGCTTACAAGCTCAATAAAAAAATGAAGAAAGCATTTAAGCGTAATCGCGAAAAGATTGCTGATATTAATGCGCAGATAGAAGATAATTTATCAGGAATACGAGTAGTTAAGTCGTTTGCTAATGAAGATATTGAGTGTGAAAAATTTAAACAAGGAAATGATAAATTTCTGGAGTCAAAAAAGAACAGCTATCACTATATGGGTACGTATAATGCTGGTTTAACGGCATTTACAACACTGATTAATGTTGTGGTAATTGCAGTAGGTGGTGTTGGTATTGCAAAAGGCTGGGTAAATATTACAGATTTTGTTACATTTTTATTGTATATTAATGTATTTACAGAACCAGTAAAGGTTTTAGTGGACTTTACAGAGCAGTTTCAAAATGGTTATTCTGGTTATGAGCGATTTCTTGAAATACTATCTGTTGTTCCAGATATTAAAGAAAAAGAAAATGCGGTTGCCTTAAACAATGTTAAAGGTGGCGTTACATTTGAAAATGTTTCATTTAAATATTCTGATGGAAATGAGTTTGTTTTATCTCATGTAAATTTGAATGTTGAACCGGGAAAATATATTGCTTTAGTTGGACCTTCTGGTGTGGGAAAAACAACATTATGTTCATTGATTCCAAGATTTTATGAGGCAAGTGAAGGAACGATAAAGATTGATGGTATTGATATAAAAGATGTGACATTAAAAAGTTTAAGAGACCATATTGGTGTTGTACAGCAAGATGTATATCTTTTTATGGGAACGATTAAGGATAATATAAAGTATGGAAAACCCGATGCAACAGATGAAGAAATTATTGAGGCAGCAAAAAATGCAAATGCCCATGATTTTATTATGTCTTTTGAAAAAGGGTATGATACTGATATCGGTCAAAGAGGTGTAAAGCTTTCAGGAGGACAAAAACAACGCTTGTCCATTGCAAGGGTATTTCTTAAAAATCCGCCTATTTTAATATTTGATGAGGCAACCTCTGCATTAGATAATGAGAGTGAAAAAGTGGTACAAGATTCTTTAGAAAAACTTGCTAAAAACAGGACGACATTTGTTATTGCACACAGGCTTACAACGATTGAAAATGCAGAAGAAATCTTGATGTTGACAGAAAAGGGAATTGAGGAATCTGGAACACATAAGGAGTTGATGCAACGTAATGGTGCTTATGCTAAAATGGTAAAAATACATCAATAATATAAAAAATCTTGTTTTTGTATTTGTTTTTTAGAACATTATAAAATAAATAAGTTTAAAACATAAATCAATAAAATATTTGAGTTTGCAATGGAATCGAGTTTTTTTTACAAAAATTGTGTATAGGATATTATTCTTTGAGGAAAATAATATAGAAGAATAAAAGATTTTTATGCAAAAAACAGTGCAGAAATGAGGATTTTATATGAAACAATTTGAATATGTAATTAAAGATGAAGTTGGGATTCATGCCAGACCAGCAGGAATACTTGCCAAAGAGGCAAAAAAGTATGATTCTGTTATTAAAATACATTTTAATGGAAAAGAGGCAGAGGCAAACAAGTTAATGGCAGTTATGGGGCTTGGTGTAAAAAGTGGAAAAACGATAACAGTAACTGTTGAAGGAACAGATGAAGAAGTGGCATCCAAGGCTATAGAAAAATTTTTTAAGGAGAATATGTAGGTATTTGGTAAATAGTAATTAAAAGGGGTAAATAGCAGATGGATACATTTAAGGGCAAGAAAGTGTTTGGTGGTATTGCCATTGCAACGATATTTTATTATGAAAAAGACCAAAGGGAAGTTGCACGTAGGAAAGTAAGTAATATAAAGGCAGAACTGGAACGTTTTGAAACGGCAAAAAGCGAGGCGGCAAAACAACTTCAGGCATTGTATAATAAAGCACTAAAAGAAGTGGGAGAAGTAAATGCACAAATTTTTGATGTTCATTTGATGATGTTAGATGATGACGATTATAATGATTCTATAGTTAATATAATTGAAAGTCAAGAAGTCAATGCAGAGTATGCCGTTGCAGTGACAAGTGATAATTTTGCAGAAATGTTTGCTAATATGGAAGATGAATATTTTAAGGCAAGAAGTGTAGATGTTAAAGATATATCAGAACGAATTGTACGTATACTTACAGGAAGTTGGGCAAAAGAAGACCTTGTTGAACCTTGTATTATTGCAGCTAGAGATTTAGCGCCTAGTGAGACCGTACAGATGGACAAGAGTAAGTTATTGGCGTTTGTGACAAAGGAAGGTTCAACTAATTCCCACACATCAATTCTTGCTCGAACAATGAGCATACCTGCTCTTATCAATGTGGATATCAAAAAGGAATGGAATGGTAAGACAGCAATTATAGATGGTTATGAGGGCGT
Organism: uncultured Lachnospira sp.; assembly: GCA_910587485.1. GTDB lineage: Bacteria > Bacillota > Clostridia > Lachnospirales > Lachnospiraceae > Lachnospira. Next base: position 67,530 of record CAJUKN010000015.1, on the reverse strand, counting down.
TATCATTGTAGAACCAGACAGCGAAACATTAGAATTATATAAAAAGAAGAAAAGACAAGATGAAGAACAAAAACAGTTATTACAAGATTTAAAGGGAAAAGACACCATTACAAAGAGCGGTCGATTGATTAAACTCTATGCCAATATTGGAAATGTATCCGATATTGGTTCTGTTCTTAAAAATGATGCAGATGGTATAGGACTTTTTAGAAGTGAATTTTTGTATCTTGAAAAAGACCATTTTCCTACAGAGGAAGAACAATTTGCCGCTTATAAGCAGGTTGCTGAGACAATGGGGGACAAAAAAGTAATTATCCGAACACTTGATATTGGAGCGGACAAGCAAGTGGGTTATTTTAATTTGGATAAGGAAGAAAATCCAGCTATGGGTTACAGGGCTATCCGAATTTGTCTTACACAGACCGACATATTTAAAACACAGCTTCGCGCACTGTTTCGTGCCAGTGCATTTGGCAATATTGCAATTATGTATCCTATGATTACATCGGTTGAGGAAGTTAAAGCTATCAAGAACATTGTTGAGGAAGTTAAAGTTGAACTTGACCGTATTGGCGTTGATTATAATGCAGTAGAACAAGGTATTATGATAGAAACGCCTGCTGCCGCAGTTATTAGTGATTTGTTGGCAAAAGAAGTCGATTTTTTTAGTATTGGAACGAATGATTTAACACAATATACGCTTGCTATTGACAGGCAAAATAATCATCTTGACCGATTTTACAATCCACATCATAAGTCCATTCTTCGATTGATAAATATGGTTGTAGAAAATGCGCATAAAGAAGGAATTTGGGCAGGTATATGCGGTGAATTGGGAGCCGATATAGAATTAACGGAAAAATTCTTAAAAATGGGGATTGATGAACTTTCCGTATCACCGGGAATGATTTTGCCGTTGCGTAAAGTGATTCGTGAGTTCGATTAGAATGTTGTGGTTTTGTGAATTTCTATTGCGCAATTCCTATGCTACGCTTCAGAAAGGAGAATTTATATGAAAAGACAAGTATTTAATCCGTATCTTCCAATTAATGAACATGTACCAGATGCGGAGCCGCATATTTTTGGAGACCGATTATATGTTTTTGGCTCCCATGACAGGAGTGGAGGAGATACGTATTGTGAGTTGGATTATGTGGGCTATTCAGCACCTATAGATGATTTAACAGACTGGAGGTATGAGGGTGTTATTTATTCAGCAGATAAAGACCCTCATTCTACGGAATTTGTTGAAGGAGCAGGAGAGCGCAAATATCTATATGCGCCTGATGTTGTCAAAGGAAATGATGGGCGATATTATCTTTACTATTGTTTATCAGCATGGCGGGGAAAAGGAGGATTTGACGGACCAATTTCTGTAGCTGTATGTGATACGCCAACAGGAGAATATCAGTATTATGGTGATGTAAAATATGATGATGGCACATTAATGAAACGATATATACCATTTGACCCTGCTGTTATAAATGATGAGGGCAGAATTTATCTATATTATGGGTGGTCGCTGTCTCACCGATATACAAATGATGCGGAAGATGATTTAAAAATCAGAATGAAAAATATGTTTCACAAATCCGATGCAGAGCTTGAGCGTGATGGTTGTTCCATTATGGGGGCAAATGTGGTGGAATTAAATGAAGATATGCTTACAGTAAAAACGCAGCCACAGCGAATTATACCCGGACATAGGTTAGCACAGGGAACTGAATTTGCCCAACATGCTTTTTTTGAAGCCAGTTCTATCCGAAAAGTAAACAATCAATATTATTTTATCTATTCAACACAGGTACAACATGAATTAGCCTATGCAGTGAGTGATTATCCAGACCGCGATTTTCATTTTGGTGGTGTTTTAATATCAAATGGCGATATTGGATATAATGGAAGAAAGACCGAAGACCGACTTGCTAATACAGGAACAAATCATGGAAGTATTATATGTGTAAACGAACAATGGTATGTTTTTTATCATAAAAACACACATCTTACAAGTTATTCAAGGCAGGGGGCAGCAGAGAAAATCACAATAGAAGAAGATGGCACAATAAAGCAAGTTGAGATGACGTCCTGTGGTTTAAATGATGGTGCATTAGTAACCGATGGCAAATATCCTGCAGTTATTGCATGTAATTTAACTGATGGCGATATGCCGCATAATGGAAATGGCGAAAGTGATACAATAAAACCATTTATTACACATTATGGCAATCAATATTTTATTTCCAATATTCATAATAACACATTGATAGGATATAAATATTTTCTTTTTGATAAAAAGTGTCGATTAACAATAACATATAGAGGAAGTGCAAAAGGTCAATTATATGTAATGACAGATGATGTAAAAGCAGAAAATAAGATGCATACAAATGAACAATCCTTGTCAGAATATTATTTTGAAATTATGCCAACACCATCTGAATCATGGCAATGCAGTTCTATAGATATGGAAGTTTCAGGCGTTTATCCACTATTTTTGGTATTTCAAGGGATGGGGACAATGGAATTGTTAGAATTAGAATGGGTAAAGTTCTAAAAGAAAGGAGTAGGATTATGGCATTACCACAGCAAAAATTTTATACAGAAGAGGATTATTATAATCTTCCAGAAAATGTTCGAGCAGAATTAATTGATGGACAATTTTATAATAGGACTGCACCAAGTCGAATACATCAAACGATATTATCAGAATTACATATTGTTATTGGCAGTTATATCAAATCAAAAAATGGTTCATGTCGAGTTTATCCAGTTCCCTTTGCTGTTAAGTTGTTTGACGACAGAAAAAATATAGTTGAGCCAGATATTAGTGTTATCTGTAATCCAAACAAACTTACAGACAGAGGATGCAGTGGTACTCCAGATTGGATTATTGAAATTTTTTGATGTTTATCAATATACATTTCAAGATAAGGTAAAAGTCAATATTTATGATGACTTCTATATTGATTTTTCAGCGTTGGATTTGGATATATAAATTGATTTTTTAAAGAAAATAAAACATTGTAAATCAATGGCTGCTGTATTCAGTAAATATATATAAAATATATTCTTTGTTTTTAATACGGCAGCCTTATAAACTAATTTAATATAAATTTTTAAGATTTTTTTCTAATAATCATTCCTGCAATGATTCCTAATATTCCTGCAGTTATCATAATTATTCCAGTTTTCATAAAATATGTATATGATAAATCAAGCGCAGTGCCAACATATTGTTGAGACATTGCTTTGAAAATATTGGATGCCCAATTAAAAAGTATGCTGATATAGAGCAGTCCAACAAATAAAGAACAACTACCAAAGCTAAGCAATGTTGTGCCAATGGATTTTGTGTCAATTATACAAAGAATGAAAAGTACAATTATAAAAGCAATTAATAGTCCCTTGAACCAAGTTGAAATTAATATCGAATAGATTTTTATATAAGTATCATATTGGTTGGCATATTTATTAACATTTTCAGTAATATATTCGTTAATCGTGTTTTCCACGTTTTTTGCCTGATTTAATATTTGTTCGCTAAAAGAATCAATCACTTTATTCAAAAGAGAAGAATTAGTTGAATCTTTAAAGGAGTTGACTATGGCTTCAATTAAATCAGTAATTTCAGCACTTATCTCTACATTAAAAGTAAATTCAGTGTTTCCATTATTTAGTTGTTCGATAATAGCCTCTACATATTTTGAAGTGATATGTTCAATGTAATCATTTTCTGTTATAGCTGTTTCAATATTTTGAAATTTGTCTGTATTGATGCCTAGATTTTCTTTGACAATGTCAACAATTTTGTTAGAAATTGCTTCAGATACTGTTGGGGTACATAAGGTATCTATGACCATATTTTTTAATTGAAAGCTTATTCCCATCATTAAAAGATTGATAATCATTATAAAATTTAGCAAAATTAGAATAATTTTACGTCTGATAGATAAATGCTTTTTCATACTTATTCCTTTTCTTTTTTAAACACGCCAATGGTAGAAGCATATCAACAGTGATAGCATAAGGCTTGTGTCAAAATGTATTTTATATTTTTTTAAATTGTTGTTATATATGCCAAATTGTTGTCATTAAATGTTATTATAGCCTAATTTTAGCAAATAATAAAGTTTAATTTTTAAAAATATGCGTACACTAATATTGTATGATTTGGCACAACAATAATGGTTAAATAGTATGTGTAAAGACTAAGACTATGCAGAAATGAGGGCAGATATGAAGGATTTAAAAATTAAAAAAGTAGTTGGGAGAGAAATTATTGATTCAAGAGGAAATCCAACGGTTGAGGCAGAAGTATATCTTAAAGATGGAACAGTAGGTCGTGGAATGGCACCAAGCGGTGCATCTACAGGAGAATTTGAGGCGTTGGAGTTGCGTGATGGTGACAAAAATCGTTTTGGAGGAAAAGGTGTATCAAAAGCTGTTCATAATATTAATACTATTATTAATGATACTATTACAGGGTTGGATGCTTCTGATATATATGCAGTTGACCATGCAATGATAAAGGCAGACAAGACGAAGGATAAGTCAAAACTTGGCGCCAATGCAATTCTTGCTGTTTCGATAGCCTGTGCAAAGGCAGCCGCAATCTCGCTTGATATACCACTCTATAAGTTTCTTGGGGGAGCCAATGCAAACAGACTTCCTGTTCCTATGATGAATATATTAAATGGCGGCGCACATGCAGCCAATACAGTTGATGTTCAGGAATTTATGATTATGCCAGTAGGTGCATCTAGTTTTAGGGAAGCACTTCGATGGTGTGCAGAGGTATTTCATAGTTTAGCAGCATTATTAAAATCAAAAAAACTTGCAACATCGGTTGGTGATGAGGGTGGATTTGCACCAGACCTTGCAAGTGATGAGGAAGCGATTGAGTATATTCTTGAAGCAATTAAAAATGCAGGATATAAGCCAGATACAGATTTTAAAATTGCTATGGATGCGGCGGCAAGCGAATGGAAAGGCTCTAAAAAAGGCGAATATATTTTGCCAAAGGCAGGAACAAAATATACATCACAAGAGTTAATTGAACATTGGAAACAGCTTGTAGAGAAATATCCGATTATTTCTATAGAAGATGCGCTTGATGAAGAAGACTGGGAAGGTTGGCAGCTTCTTACCAAAGAGCTTGGAAAAAAAGTGCAGCTTGTTGGTGATGATTTATTTGTTACAAATACAGAAAGACTGTCTAAAGGAATAGAAAACAAATGTGGCAATTCTATTTTGATTAAATTAAATCAAATTGGTTCTGTATCAGAGACTTTAGAAGCTATCAAGATGGCGCATAAAGCAGGCTATACTGCGGTTACAAGTCATCGTTCAGGTGAGACAGAAGATACAACGATTGCAGACTTAGCAGTGGCATTAAATACTTGTCAAATTAAGACAGGTGCGCCAAGCAGAAGTGAACGTGTTGCAAAATATAATCAGCTTTTGCGCATTGAGGAAGAATTAGGGGAGGCAGCAGTCTATCCGGGAATAAAAGCATTTGGCGTGAAATAAATTACAAGGATTTTTGACTTAGGCGAATAGTTCTGTAACAGGGGTATTCGTCTTTCTTTTTTAGAGATTTTATGCAATTAAAGAAAAAAGTATTGAATATTTAGCCTTTTTTTAATATCCTAATGATTAGGAGGCTATATTGAAATCAAAAACCACTATCCGAAGTATATAGCAACACTTGATGAACTTGCTTCTGGCAATATCAATGGAGATAAAATCGTATATTTAGCAGATTTTTTGTTAAGTAAAGATTATTAGAAATAAGAAAAAATACAATAGAAAGATATGGTTCATTTTAAGATGTATATGATGAAAGATAAAAAAATTAAACATATATATTTAATAGTAAATATAATAATGCTTGTGCTAACTGGATTGTTCATTTTGTTAAATCTTTTTTTTATCAATTTTCCTCAATGGGTTGTGTTGTATTTTGGCGTGTTATCTGTTATACAAAACATTTTATATCAAATATTGTTTAATACAAAATGGCTAACAAAAATTATTTTGCCTATTTTTTTTGCGATAATTGCGGTATTTGTTTCATTGTTTGTATATTGTTTTCCGTATTGGGATTCGTCTTCGTTTAAAATTTTTGAAAGAACACAGCTTAATTATGATGATGTAATCTCCTATAAGGAGGCAGTAGAAGATTTAGAAGCAGCAATGTATTATCTTGAAAAGACACACCCTATGTTTAAAGATGGTCTTAGTACAATGATTAAGGAACGTTATGCCAATGCACTAAAAAAATTAGAGCAAATGCAAACAATAACAGTCAACGATTTGCGTCGGGAAATTCAAGTTGTTATCAATCCTATGCACGATGCACATACGACTACATATAGTAATTCTCCAAGAAATAAATATTTAAAAGATGCATATCAAAAAGGGGAAGAAGGTTATGTTTTTTATTCGCTAAATGGTTATACAAGCAGTGAAATTATTGAAGCAGCAAAACCTTATTATTCGTATGAATCCGAAAATTGGATTTCGATTAGTTATGTTAGTCTTGCTTTATTGGAATTTTATGGATATTATGCACCTTATACATTTGAGTGGAAAGATGCCAATGGAAATATATTAACACAAACGTACACTTTAGATGATTTTGTTAGTTTAGAAGAATATGAGGAGTTTATAAAAAGCTATTCTGAAGTGCCAGATGAAGAAGATAAAGAAACACCATTTGTCTATTATGAGATAGATGAAGAAAAAAGTCTTGCAATACTGACGCTTACACGGTGCAAATATAATGGAGCGTATAGAAATTGTGTAAAGAAGATGTTTCAAGAAGTAAAAGCAAAGAATATTAAGAATGTGGCAGTGGATGTTCGAGGAAATGGCGGCGGCGATTCGACAGTGGCAAATGAATTTATTAAGTATCTGCCTGTTGATAGTTTTATTGACTGTCCCGGTGATTGGCGGTGGGGATTTTTAACGATTTCGGATGATGGACATCGAAAAAATCGACCATATAAAAATCTTGTTTTTGAAGGTAATGTGTATGTGTTGACCAATCGAAAATCGTTTTCGGCAGCAATGGATTTTGCACAGATAATACAGGATAATAAACTGGGAAAGGTCGTGGGAGAAATACCAGCAAACGATGCAAATGGTTATGGTGAAATTGTCGTGTTTTCTCTGCCAAATACGGGAGTATCTATGCAAGTTTCTACAAAAAAATGGTATCGAATTGATGCAGATAATCCCAATAATTATGTGGTACCAGATTACTTATGCAGTGGAAATGAGGTTTTATCAGCGCTATATTCAATTATAAAATAGGAGGCTAACAATGACAGACAAAGAATTAATGCTTGCTGGCAAGTTATATATAGCTGGCGGTGAAGAATTAGCAAAGGATTTTAAGAAATCCAAACAACTTACAAGAGAATATAATTTAACAACACATGATGAATTGGACAAAAGGACACAGATTTTAAAGGAACTTTTCGCCTCTGTGGGAGAAGATGTATATATAGAGCCAACATTTAAGTGTGATTATGGATGCCATATCCATATAGGAAATCATTTTTATGCAAATTATGATTGTATTATCATTGATGTGTGTGATGTCACAATTGGCGATAACGTATTTTTAGCGCCACGTGTGGGAATATATACAGCAGCACATCCAATTGATGCAGCAATTAGAAATCAAAAATTAGAATATGGAAAACCAATAGTTATTGGTGATAGTGTTTGGATAGGCGGCAATACAGTGATTAATCCGGGCGTTACAATTGGCAGTAATGTGGTGATAGGTTCAGGTTCGGTAGTTACAAAGGATATTCCTGATGGTGTAGTTGCAGTGGGAAATCCTTGTAGAGTGTTAAGAAACATATCCGATGAAGACACAAAATATTGGCAAGATTTAGCAAATGAATATTATCAAGAAAAACAACAATAACTTTGCCAAAACGTCACCGATTAGTTATTCTTAAAAAGGAGTCATAACATGGAGGTTAAATATGAGTTTAGCAGAGATAAGCAAATTTATGAGTTTGATATTAAGGCATAAGCCCCAAGTAATAGGAATTGAACTGGACGAACATGGTTGGGCTGATGTAGAAGAATTGATTGCAGGAATTAGCAAAAGTCATAAGTTTAATATGGCAATGTTGGAGCAAATTGTTGAGACAGACAGCAAACAACGTTATTCATTTAATGAAGATAAGCGTTTAATTCGTGCAAATCAAGGACATTCCATTCCAGTTGATGTGGAGTTAGAGGAGTGTGTGCCGCCAGAGTACCTTTGGCATGGAACAGGCATGAAATATGTAGAATCGATTGATAAAGAAGGCTTGATACCTAAAAGCAGGCTGTATGTACACTTGTCAAAAGATGTTGAAACAGCAAAATCAGTGGGACAACGACATGGAAAACCAGTTATTTATCGTGTGTTAAGTGCAGATATGCAAAAAGATGGCTATATATTTTATTTGTCAAAAAATGGCGTTTGGCTGACAAAAAAAGTCCCAGTAAAATATCTGGAAAAACAAAAAAATTAGTGACAAATGGTAAATAATGTGATATAGTTTGACATAGTAAGTAAATCGAAAAGTAAAAGAAAGGAATAAAGTCATGAGTTATACAGTTTTCGCAAACGAATATTTTAGTATAGAATCACGTAATGCACTGAGTTTTATTCAGCGCTTTAATTTTGTACGCTTTTATAAGGTAATGCGAAGACGAAAAACAGTATTGTAAGGATAGGAATAACAATACATGGGTTTATTCACCGCTTATCTTATAGAAGATAGGCGGTTTTTTTGATGCACAAAGGCAAGAAAATAAGTTGTTGTCACAATTTTACTAAAAGAGTCTTTGACTTTTTGTGTAAAAGTAGTGCGGAATGGAGGGGTATTATGTTTGAAATTAAGGGTAAAGAAAATACAGCTATCTGTTATGCAAATGTTGTAGAAGAGGAAGCTATAGAGCAAATTCGCAGAATGTGTGATTATGAGTTTACAAAGGGAAGCAAGATAAGAATTATGCCAGATGTCCATGCTGGAAAAGGTTGTACAATAGGAACGACCATGACTATAACAGATAAGGCTGTACCAAATATTGTCGGTGTAGATATTGGCTGCGGTATGTATACGGTCAATCTTGGAAAAGAAGAGATTGATTTAGCAAAGGTTGATGAAGCGGCACATTTTATTCCTTCTGGTAAAAAGGTGTGGGAAGGAAGAAAAGAAAAATTTGATTTAGAAGAGTTAAAATGTTATAGAGAATTAAAGGACACAAAATGGCTGGCAAGAAGTTTAGGCACACTTGGTGGAGGCAACCATTTTATAGAGATAGACAGAGCCTGTGATGGAACCAATTATCTTATTATTCACAGCGGAAGCCGAAATCTTGGCAAGCAGGTAGCTGAAATTTATCAAGCGCTTGCCATTGATTTGCATAAGGGCAAGGAAGAATATTTTAAAGAAAAACAGCGCATTATTGACACATATAAGGCACAAGGAAAAAGGAAAGAAATTCAATCTGCATTGAAAGCGTTAAAGTGGCAATGTAGGGAATTGATGGTGCCAGAAGATTTGTGTTATTTGTATGGAACATATTTGGAAGATTATTTGCATGATGTAGTTATCTGCCAAAAATTTGCAACACGCAATCGAGAGAAAATGGCAGAGGTTTTGTTGGAACGAACAGGCTTGACAGGAACGGATGCATTCCATACCATTCATAATTATATTGATACCAATGAGATGATTTTAAGAAAAGGCGCCATAGCAGCACATGCAGGAGAAAAGGTTTTGATTCCAATTAATATGAGAGATGGAAGTGTGCTAGCTGTTGGAAAAGGCAATAAAGAATGGAATGATTCTGCGCCACATGGGGCAGGAAGATTGATGTCACGCACAAAAGCAAAGGAAACATTAAGCATGAAAGAGTATAAAAATGCGATGGAAGGTGTCTATACAACTTCCGTTAATGAGGCGACTTTAGACGAGGCACCAATGGCATATAAATCTCTTGAGGACATTATTGATGTTATTAAAGAATCCGTAGATGTTATTGATATTATGAAGCCAATATATAATTTTAAGGCATCGGATTAAATATAAAATATTTTCAATAATTTTAATATAGAAATAATGGGCGATTATGAGGTTATGAGTAAGTAGTGCAGTGGATTGTAAATATCCGCTTTGATTATAAAATTGTACTTGAAGTAAAAAGATTGAAGTAATAAAAACTTTAATTTTATTGTTTGTATCATTTGCACTTAAAAGAATAAACGGCATAATCGCCTAATTATATAAACTAAAATAAATTATGATAAAAGATAAATTTTTTGAAAAGATAAGTTAAATTATAGTTAATAAATTGTGTCTATGTGCTGTGGGATGCAAAGCTACTAAAAAAATATTTTAAAAATATTTTAAAATTATTTATATAAAAAGCAGCACAGAAATGGGGATGATTAATAGAAATGAAGATAGGATTAGGAGAACATTTTAATTATAAAAAATTGATTCGGTTCGTACTGCCATCTATTGTTATGATGATTTTTATATCCATTTATGGTATTGTGGACGGAATATTTGTATCTAACATTGTTGGAAGTAATGCGTTTGCGTCGGTTAATTTTGTAATGCCTGTGTTAATGATAATTGGTGCCATCGGCTTTATGGTTGGTACAGGCGGCAGTGCGCTTGTTTCCTTGACTATTGGGCAAGGACATCAGAAAAAGGCAAATGAATATTTTTCACTGTTAATTTATTTTTTATTAGCTACAGGTATTGTGGTGAGTTTACTTATTTTTATTTTTGTGGATAAAATGGTAAGATGGTTAGGGGCAGATGCAACCATTGTAAATGATTGTATTTTATATGGAAGAATTTTATCGGCGTTAATGCCCTTTTTTTTGCTTCAAAACTGTTTCCAAAACTTTTTGGTTGTCGCAGAAAAGCCGGGATTTGGACTTATTATTACGGTTGTTGCAGGCGTAACAAATATGGTTTTGGATTTTTTATTTATGTATGTTTTTAAAATGGGCGTTGCAGGCGCAGCATGTGCGACAGGAATAAGCTGGATAGTTGGAACTACAATTCCATTTCTATATTTTATAAAAAGAAAAGAGAATGAATTAAAACTTGTAAAACCAAAATGGAACAGCAGCGTTGTTGTAAAAAGCTGCAGTAATGGATTGAGTGAAATGTTAAGCAATATTTCGCTTAGTATTGTGAATATGTTATTTAATATGCAGTTAATGAAATATGCAGGTGCAAATGGCGTTGTAGCATATGGAATTATTATGTATGTCTCTTTTATTTTTGTTGGTACGTATCAGGGCTATTCTTTTGCGATAGCACCAGTTATTGGCTATAATTATGGAGCGAAAAATAATAAGGAATTGAAAAATATCTTTAAAAAAAGTATAATTATTATTGGTATTTTTTCGGTGGTAATGACAGTTGCTGCTGAGAGTTTGTCTCCATTGTTAGCAAATATTTTTGTAAGTTATGATAAAGATTTAGTAGCCATGACAACATTGGCAATACGTATTTTTTCATTATCTTTTATTATAAGTGGTTTTAATATTTTTGCTTCTTCATTGTTTACTGCTTTAAATAATGGAATTATATCTGCACTGATATCATTTTTAAGAACATTTGTTTTTCAGATTATAATGATTTTTGGACTGCCATTGCTTTTTGATTTAAATGGATTGTGGATGTCTGTGGTCTTTGCTGAGATATTGTCCGTTATAGTGAGCATTTGCTGTGTTTGCTGCAATCGAAAAAGATATCAATATTTTTAATTTTGTGATAGGTTGAAAATCATGCCAAATTATGTTATTCTTATTACTTGATAATATGTAGATTCCTGTGGGCGAGAGGATTATAATGAATATAACAATTAATGAATATAACATTGATTATAACATAACAGGTGAAGGTGATAAAACAGTCGTTATTCTTCAAGGTTGGGGAACCAAACATGAAATATATAACCAGATAGCGGCTTGTATCAATACAAAATACAGAGTTGTACAATTTGATTTTCCGGGATTTGGAAATAGTGACGAGCCAAGAGAAGCATGGGCAGTATCCGATTATGCAGTATTTTTTATAAAATTGATGGAAGCACTTAACATAAAAAAGGCAATATTGATGGGACATTCATATGGAGGCAGAGTGATTATTAAACTTGCAGGCAGTATGAAAGTTCCATTTGAAATTGAAAAAATTGTTTTAGTTGACAGTGCAGGGGTGCTTCCTAAAAAAACAACAAAGCAAAAGTTGAAAGTAAAGCGTTATAAGATGCTTAAAAAGATTTTTAGTTTTAAACCTATCTATGCTATTTGTCCTCATTTAATAGATGACTGGAAGAATAGACAGGGGTCGGCGGATTATAAAAATGCCTCACCTATGATGCGGCAATGTCTAGTAAAGGCAGTAAATGAAGATTTGACACCATTATTTTCATCCATAAAACAAGAAGTGTTGCTGATATGGGGTGATAAAGATACAGCAACACCTATTTCTGATGCGAAGATGATGGAGGAAATGATGCCAAACGCAGGGCTTGCTGTGATTAAAGGAGCAGGGCATTTTAGCTTTTTAGAGCAGCCTGTGGTTTTTGCTAATATAATGAAGTCATATTTTAAGGTATGATGGAATAATTTTCGTATAAGAGTTATTTGTATTGAAACGCTGCTTGATACAAATGGTATGATTGAAGCAGCGTAGGAATGAGGATTAGAGCATGTTATTTACTGCAATCATTTCAATTATATGTATGCTTCCGACGTTCGGACTTGTTTTACGATATAATCTTCATATGTTCCAGCTTAATGGCTATAAAAATAAGGAACATATAACTTGGCTTGGAAAGAATAAAGGAAAGCAAGGATTGTTAGTGCCTGTTGGAATAGCAGGCATCGTTGCTCTTATTTTTCCATCAATATGGACGTTGGCAGCACAGATTATAATATGGCTGATTGTATGCAGATATTATATTTATTTAAAAAAAGCGAACACAAAGAAAAATCTTGTATTTACTAAGAGAGTGCAGCGACAGATTGTTACAGATGTAATTATTAATATAATTGTTCTTTTATTAGTAGGAATAGTTGGGCAGCTTCGTTTCATAAGCGGCACATGTGGTATTCTTGTAGCATTGCAGGGCGTTTTGCTGCTTGTAATAAATATTATAAATAAGCCAATAGAGACATCAATTAATCATTATTATATTAATGATGCAAAAAAGAAGTTAAAACAAGTGCCAAATCTTAAGATTATTGGTGTGACAGGCAGTTATGGAAAAACAAGTGTAAAGTATTATTTATATACATTGTTAAGAGAACACTTTAATGTTTTGATTACTCCTGAAAGTTATAATACGCCAATGGGCGTTGTCAAGACGATAAGAGAATCGCTAAAGCCTACACATGAAATTTTTGTGTGTGAGATGGGGGCAAGGCATGTGGGCGATATTAAGGAAATATGTGATATTGTTCACCCACAGCATGGTGTTATTACTTCTATAGGAGCGCAGCATATAGAAACATTTTTTAATATAGAAAATATTGTAAAGACCAAGTTTGAACTTGCCGATGCACTTTCTAGTGATGGGTTGTTATTTTTAAATGGCGACAATGTGTATATAATGGAACATGCGCATAAATATAATAACAAAATATTTTATAGTGGAAGTAATAACAAGGCAGATACTTTTGCTGATAATAGCAAAAAGATGAATATTTCAGATGATAATAGAAATAAACAAGAAGTTTCTGGCTATTTCGCAGAGGATATTAAGTTATCTCAAGTGGGTACAGAATTTACGGTAGTTGCTCCAAATGGGGAGAAAGAGCGTTTTCAGATGCGCCTTGTGGGGCAGCACAATATTGTTAATGTCGTAGGTGCTATTGCTGTTGCCAATCGTTTTGGTGTCAGTCTTTCAAATTTAAAGGCAGCAGTCCGAAGAATACAGCCAGTGGCACATCGTATGCAGATGACACAACATGGCAATGTGACGATTATTGACGATGCATACAATTCTAATCCAGTAGGCTCAAAGGCAGCGGTTGAAACGCTTGCTATGTTTGATGGAGTAAGGATTCTTATAACACCGGGTATGGTAGAACTAGGTAAAGATGAGGAAAAGTATAATTATAAGTTGGGCATGTATGCTGCAAAATGCTGTGATTATATTTTACTGGTTGGGAAAAAGCATACACAGCCAATACAAAATGGAGCAATAGAGAGTGGTTTTCCAAAAGAAAAATGTATTGCTTATGACAAATTGGAAGATGCTCTTAGGTATGCTTATTCTATTAATGAAGAAGGGCATAAATATATTTTGCTGGAAAATGACCTTCCAGATAATTATTAGAAAAAAATAAGTAATAATCAATGAGGTTATGAGCAGGCAGCAAAGCAGATTGCAAATATTTGCTTGACATTGCAATCATAGATTAATTAAGGAAAAGAAAGGTGCAAGATATGTCTACAATAATAAAAACCAGAGTTGCAGTGATGTTTGGCGGTAAAAGCGTAGAGCATGAAGTTTCTGTTATTTCAGGGATTCAGGCAATTATGAGCATGGATACAGATAAGTATGAGGTTATTCCTGTATATATTAATAAGAATAATGAGATGTATATTGGTGATAAAATTGGCGATATCGAGGCATACAAAAATATTAAGGAATTGATTGCAGCGTCACAGCGTGTAATTATGATAAATGAAGGCAATAAAGTTTGTCTTACGCCTTATCCGCTCAAAATGTTTGGTAAAAAAAGCATCATAGAGATTGATATTGCATTTCCAATCGTACATGGTACCAATGTTGAAGATGGCGCGCTTCAGGGATATTTAAAGACGATTGGCATTCCGTTTGTTGGCTGTGATGTAACAGCTTCCGCAGTGGGAATGGATAAGTATATTACTAAGGCAGTCTTAAAGCAAAATGGGATTCCAGTTTTAGATTGTCAGTGTTATACGATATCGGATTATTCCAATATAGATAGTATTGTTGCCAATGTAGAAAATAATTTAGGCTATCCTGTTATTGTAAAACCAGTCAATCTTGGCTCTAGTGTTGGTATCAGTGTAGCAAAGAGTCGTGCGGAATTGATTACGTCCATTGACGATGCATTTGCATATGCAAAGAAAATTATTGTGGAACATGCCATTACAAAGTTAAGAGAAATTAACTGTTCTGTGCTTGGAGATGAAAATGAGGCTATGGCTTCGGAGTGTGAGGAGCCGCTTCATTCAAAAGATATATTAAGTTATGAGGATAAATATTTGAGCAACTCGAAAAATGGAGGCTCAAAGGGAATGGCTGGCGTGTCAAGAAAGATACCCGCACAGCTTGAAGCTCAAAAGAGAAAAGAAATTCAAGATATGGCAGTGAAGGCATTTAAAATTTTAGGCTGTAATGGTGTTGCAAGAATTGATTTTATGATAGATGAAGAAGATGGAACACTGTATTTTAATGAAATCAATACAATTCCAGGTTCGCTTTCATTCTATTTATGGGAACCTGTGGGTGTTTCTTATAAAGAGTTGTTAGACCGAATGATTCAGTTATCGTTGAAGCGTTTGCGAGAGGAAGAAGCCTTGACTTTTGCATTTGATACCAATATTTTAAATCAACAGTCTTTGTCAGGAATGAAGGGTGTTAAGGGGTCAAAATTATAAGTAAAAGAATATTTACATTGGAGGTTTTGTCAACTACTCACGACCTAAAGGCAGTGGGTTTCTGCCTATGACAAACGAAAGGGGTTTATTTATGAAAGAACAAAAAAGAGCAACTTGGAATTCAAGAGCTACATTTATTCTTGCCGCAATAGGTTCGGCAGTAGGGCTTGGAAATGCGTGGCGATTTCCGGGATTAGCAGCAAAGCATGGCGGAGGAACATATTTATTCGTCTATTTGATAGCTATGTTTGCAATTGGTATTCCGCTTTTGATGATGGAAGTTTCCATTGCTAGAAAGTTCCACAAAGGAGCAGGAGAATCACTGCGAGGCATCAATAAGAAGATGGAATTTGTTGGGTGGTCAGCTACAGCAAATGCTTTTGTAATTGTTACGTATTATTCTATTGTATTTGCATGGGTGTTGATGATGGTTGTCTATTCGTTAAAATTTGCAGGTATGACCGGCGATGCAACTGCCGCCAGTCAAGTATTTGCAAATGCAACACAGACAACATGGGATGTCACAGGATATACTATACCAATACCAGTGTTGATTTCAGTTGTTATAGCATGGCTGGTAATCTATTTATGTATAAGAAATGGTGCAAGCAGTGTAGGCAAAGTTGTAAAGTATACGGTATTTCTTCCAGTTCTTTTATTGCTTATTATGGCTATAAAAGGTTGTACAATGAGTGGCGCTATGGAAGGGCTCAAGATGTTCTTTATTCCAGATGTCAGTGCGCTTTCAGACCCTTCTTTATGGATAGATGCTATTGGACAAGTATTTTATAGTTTATCCATTATGATGGCGATTATGTTTGCCTATGGTTCTTATCTTGATGAAAAGGCAAATGTTGCAGTGGATTGTTGTATTATTGCCTTTTCGGATGCCGCTGTCAGTGTGCTTTCAGGCATTGTTATGTTTTCGACAATGGGTGGTGTTGGTATGTTGGATTCCATATCGGATTCAGGAATTGCAACAGCGTTTGTGATTTATCCACAGGCAATTGTTAATTTAACCAGTGTTGGTTGGGTTAATGCAATATTTGGCATTATTTTTTATTTGATGCTTGTAACGCTTGCTGTTGATTCAGCATTCTCAATTATAGAAGGTGTTTCAGCATCGGTGTCAGATAAGTTTCGCATTAATCCAAAAAAGACAACAAGAGTTATCTGTATTATTGCATCTGTTATTTCATTGCTCTATGCAACAAGAGCAGGTCTTGCATGGCTTGACATTGTTGATAATTGGACAAACCAGATTAACTTAATTATTATAGGTATATTAGAATGTATTGCTATAGGGTGGTGTTTTAATATTGATAAGGTTTGGAAACAGGTCAATAGAAATACGGTTAAATTTAAGATGCCAAGAATGTGGTTTAGAATATCAATACGATATATTGCACCGATAACCTTATTTATTTTGTTTGCTTGGAATATTTATAATTTATTTGTTGTAAAAGGCGGCAATTATAGTTATGCAATCTGGGCAGAGTGTATAGCTGGCTGGTTTGTATCGGCGCTTGTATTTGCAAGTGGATTTATTATGAAAAGTGTAATCAAGTACAAAAAAAGCAAAGGGTTTGTAGAAGCTGAAATTGAGTGGAAAGAGGAGGATTAATAGCATATGAATAGCGATTTATTTAAACAATATAAATGGCAGAATATTATAACAGCCGTTATCTATATTTTATTTGGAATTGTTCTTGCTATTTTTCCTACTACAGCCGTAAAGACATTGGGGTATATGCTTGGCGGTGTTATGATGTTTGTGGGTGCGGTGAAGATTCTTCTGTATATGAAAGAAAACCATCAAGATAATTATTACACCAATGATTTAATGATTGGAATTATCGTAGTTGTTGTTGGTGTGTTTGTTGTATTTAAGATAGAAGTTCTTTTATCCATTATTCCATTTTTATTTGGGTTATTAGTTTTGGTAAGTGGAAGTATGAAATTGCAAAATGTGATAAATTTAAAAAAAGCAGGGTATAAAAATTGGATGGCTATGCTTATTATGGCATTATTAGGAATTGTACTAGGAATTATTCTTATTATTAATCCATTTTCAGGTGTTGAGTTTTTGTTTAGAATTGTAGGTATTTGTTTTATTTATAGTGGTGTTACAGATATATGTATGTTAATTGCAATTTCTAAAAATTTAAAATAAGTGTACAAGGGGGCGATTATTATTAAGTATAAGGTATTGATAGGCGGTGCAAACCGTATTATTGTAGATAACTTGTTTTCGCAAGTTTCATCGACATTTGAATGTATGACTACATCTGAAAACTGGGATGATATTTTATGCCATATAAAATATTTTAAACCAGATGCGTTTGTGTATTTAATCGAGAGTACGTTTAGAGATGAGCTGATAAAGCTTCGGACATTGAGAAATAACAATGAATATCTTCCATTATTTTTAATAGGGGAAGAAGACGTTTGTGATGAAATAAAAAGGCTTGCACCAGATATTGCAGAACTCTTTTTTAAGAGACCAGTCTCGTCAATGACAATTAAGGATAATATAGTAGATTTCCTTGATAAGCAAAAAGAGGCAGCTAAAATTATGGAAGATATGAAAAAAGCTGCACAAGAACAATTGCAATTAAATCAAAAAGACCGCTGTAATGTTTTGGTTATCGATGATGACAGAGGAGTCCTTAAAATGTTAAAAGAGGTACTAAACACAGATTATGAAGTTACTACAGTGACAAGCGGTAAGTGGGCAATGAAGTATCTGGAAACAAAAAAACCTGCCTTGATACTTTTGGATTATGAGATGCCAGAAGAAAGCGGCGCAGAAGTTTTTAAGAAGATATTAGAACATGATGAATTAAAAGAAATACCAGTTGTATTTCTTACAGGTGTTGCGGATAAAAATAGAATACGAGAAGTTCTTGCACTTAGCCCCGCAGGTTATTTATTAAAACCAATTAATGTAAATCGATTGAAGGATACAATTGAAGACGTTATTGACAAGTAAAAATCAAATGTCCTGTTACAAGCAATGGGGGTATTTGCGTCTCGCGGCATTGTCAAATATTCATATAAATATGGGTTTTTCTTTATTGCCTGCGGGAATAAAGCTACATATCGTTTTTTAATACTTTGCAGTAGGGAGGGCTGTATATGAGTGATGATATTTATTTAACAGACCTTATTGATATTGAAACGTTGCAAGAACTGCAAGATGCTTTTTCTGATTTTACAGGTATGGCAGCTATTACAACCGATAAAAATGGTGTTCCTGTGACAAATTACTCTAATTTTTCGGAATTTTGTTTAAAATATACAAGACAGAGTGAATTAGGCAATAAGCGTTGTATAGAATGTAATAAAACAGCAGCAGAAGAGGTTTTATTTAAAGGAAGCCCATGTAATTATTATTGTCATGCAGGACTGATATATTATGCAGCTCCAATTATGGCAAATGGCAAGATTGTAGGAAGTTTTATCGGTGGGCAGGTATTGACAGAAAAGCCTGATTTAGACAAGGTAAGAAGTATTGCAAGAGAGCTGCATATTCCAGAAGAAGAATACATAGAAGCAATTGGAAAGGTCAGTATTAAAAGTTTAGAAGATGTTAAAAAGTCCTCAAAGTTTTTATATATGATTGCAAATCTTCTTTCACATATGGCATATAGCAGATATTCAATGTATCAAAGTAAAAACGAAGTTGAAAAAACGTCTCATATGAAATCAGATTTTTTGGCAAATATGAGCCATGAAATTAGAACGCCTATGAATGCTGTACTTGGAATGGCAGAGATGGCTTTAAGAGAAGATATGTCTCCAGCAGCAAAGGATTATGTGCGTCAGATAAGGTCTTCTGGAAAGACCTTGTTAGCAATTATTAATGATATTCTTGATTTTTCTAAAATTGAATCAGGTAAATTGGAAATTATTGAAGATAATTATAAGATTATCAATATTATAAAAGATGTTACTAATATTACTATGGCAAGAATTGGTGCTAAAGATATTGAATTTTTGGTAGACCTTAACCCTAATATTCCTCAAATATTACATGGAGATGCAGTAAGAATACAACAGATTTTTATTAATATTTTAACCAATGCAGTAAAGTTTACAAAAAAAGGAAGTATTCAGATGTCTGTAGACTTTATGAATTTGGATAATGACAGAGTGCTGCTTATGGTTTCAATTAAAGATAGCGGAAGTGGTATTAAAAAAGAAGATATAGGAAAGTTATTTAATTCATTTCAACAAGTTGACAGTAAGAGAAATCGTATGATTGAAGGAACGGGATTAGGTTTGGCAATTTGTAAAAATTTGGTTCAGCTTATGGAAGGCGATATCCATGTTGAGAGTAAATACAGGGAAGGCAGTACTTTTTCTTTTGAGATAACACAGCAAGTTGTTGATACTGCACCAATAGTAGAAAAGTTTGAAAAAAGTAAAGAAATTGTAACATTTATTAATAATTCTTATGTTGATAAACAGATAAAAAAAGATTTGCAGAAATTAAATGCAAATGTATTTTCAGATATTACGATTGAAGAACTGAGCAAAAAAGAGCCTGAGTATCTTATTATAGAAGAATCCCATTTTGATGAAGCGCTCCAGCAGTATGTAATGAGCCATCCAAAAGTCAATGCGATTCTGATAACAGATTATAATAAAGTATATGAAAATTCGATTCCAAATTTAAGAATATTAAAAAAGCCTATATATTGTGATAATCTTGGAATTGCTTTAGGGATTAAAAAAGAAAATGATATGGACTCTATTGAACAAGAGGAGAGTGTATTTCATTTTAAGGCACCCAATGCAAAAATTTTAATTGTTGATGACAATGCAATTAATCTTACAGTTGCTGTTGGATTACTAGAGCCATTAGGTATGAGAATTGATGAGGCGTACAGTGCAAAAGAAGCGATTGAATGTATTAGCAAAGTAAAGTATGATTTAATATTTATGGACCATATGATGCCAGAAGTAGATGGTATTGAGGCGACCCATATTATCCGAAGGATGTTTTCCAATTATAAAAGTGTGCCTATCATAGCATTGACCGCCAATGCGGTAAGTGGTGCAGAAGAAATGTTTATTCGTGAGGGAATGAATGATATTGTTGCAAAACCAATAGAGACAAAGGTTATTCTTTCTAAGCTAAAAAAGTGGCTGCCAGAAGATAAGATTGTAATGTGTAGTGCAGAGGAAGCAAAAATTTTAGAAAAATGCAATGAAGATATGGAAATTCCAGATATTCAGGGACTTGACACAAAGCAGGCAATATCATTATTAGGCAGTACAAAGCTGTTTTGGTCGGTATTAAAAGATTACTATAAAGTAATTGATAAAAAGATAGAAACGATTAGAAAGCATTTTTATAGCAATAAGACAAAAGATTATACTATTGAAGTTCACGCATTAAAAAGTGCATCAAGACAGATTGGTGCAATGGAGCTTGCAAAACAGGCAGAATTGCTTGAAAAAGCGGGTAATGAAGGCGACTGGAATTATATATGTGACCATACAGAAGAAATGCTTTTGTTTTATCAAAGTTATAAGAAAATTTTAAGCTTCTATGTTGAAGAAAAAGAAGAAAATACAGAATTTAATGGTATTGACACTTCAAAAGTGATTATTCATTATCTTGAAAAAATACAGGAAGCAATCAATCAATTTGATGTGTTGGCGATTGAAGATATGGTTGACACATTAAGA
The DNA here is from genome assembly GCA_910587485.1 of uncultured Lachnospira sp. Classification (GTDB taxonomy): domain Bacteria; phylum Bacillota; class Clostridia; order Lachnospirales; family Lachnospiraceae; genus Lachnospira. Next base: position 46,129 of record CAJUKN010000015.1, on the reverse strand, counting down.
GAAAAAGTAAAGAATCAAGCAGATATACAATACCTTGAACAGTTGTTGTTGGCATTGGAAGACAATGATATGGATATGTGCGAAAGCGTTGTCAACGAGTGGGGTATTAAAAATAGTATGTAAGTCAAAGTAGATATAACCTCAATAGATATTTCAAAGGTAATATTGGTTGTTGATATTGAAAGCGGTGTGTATTTGGGGAAGTGATATATGCGTGAAAAAGTTGCTATTTTTTATGTTGAGGATAAAGAATATAAAACAGCTTGTGAAAATGGAAGTACAGAAATATCTGTAGAGTATATGACAGATTATAATGATGATTTAGAAAAAATGGATTTTATTTTGATAGGTAATAACAACCAATACATATTGAGAAATTTTTGGCAGCTAAATGAAAACAACTTGACTTATACATCTTGCCTTATAAAAAAGGGGACAGATATTTCACTTCAGGCAGTCAGTACATTATGTTATCAATTTATTATGAATATTAGGCTTGATGTACATAAAGATTCTTATACCAAAATGTGGTTTTTTAACAAAGGTTTAAAAAGTATAGAATATGATATAAAAGGCATTATTGCTTGTATTGATTTTATTGAGGGAATAATGACAGTAAATGATTTTATGAAGCAATTAGTCCATTTGGAGCAAAAATTAGATGTATTTCATTTTCAATCAATAAATGCAGTGATAAAAAGATTTGGCTGGAAAAATCAATGTGATGAAAATCAAAAAAAAGTAGTTGATACAATTAGACAAGAGTGTCTTAAGATGGAAAGTTTAATAAAAAATAAAAAAGAATGGGGAAATATATGGCGAGCTGCTTATAGGATTCATAATTTGCCAGATTTATTTATTCGTTAAACAGTTTATATAAAATCTATTTTATTTTTCAAATAGTCTTTGAATTTTTAACAATTTTGTCTTGACATTTAAGATTTTTTTATGATAAATTATTTAAGTCGAGCAGCAAAAAGAGCGTAGAATCACGGCGATTCTATGCTCTTTTTTTATGCACGCCGATGTAGAAGAAGTATGCCATTAAAGTGGCGCATCGGCAGCGCGCGAATAGAAAAAAGCCTTTTTTCTACTCAATTGTTCTTCGTAGTTTTCAGGTAGCTTTCTCTCTGATAAAGACTCCATATAATATTATCTTTTAGGAGGTATTTATGAATCAGTTAGAAAATAGTCAATTTTTAGGGACAGAAAAAATATCAAAGCTCATGCTTAAATTTTCTATTCCTTGTGTACTCTCTCTTTTAGTGAGCGCACTTTACAACATTGTTGACCAAATTTTTATTGGCAACAGTGAACTAAGCGCACTTGGAAATGCTGCAACAGGCGTTGTTTTTCCAATTTTTATTATTGCACAGGCATTTGCATGGTGTTTTGGAGATGGCTGTGCCGCATATCTTAATATTTGTCAAGGCAAAAATGATACGTTGTCAGCACATAAGGCTATTGGAACGGGTATCCTTATTACAATTTTTACAAGTCTTGTGTTGATGTTGGTATTCTTTCCATTAAAAACACAGCTTTTAACTTTATTTGGAGCATCTGATAATAGTATTGACATGGCAGTGGAGTATTTTAATGTTATTTTGTTATTTTTCCCAATATATATGTTGTCCAACATGATGAATGCAGTTATTCGTGCGGATGGATGTCCTGCATGGTCAATGGCGTCTATGTTGCTTGGCGCTATTATTAATATTATTTTAGACCCTATATTTATTTTTGGTGTACATTGGGGAATGATGGGGGCAGCTTTGGCTACGGTTATTGGGCAATGTATTTCTTTTATTATCAGTTTTGCCTATTTCTTTCGCACAAAAACCTTTAAACTGAGTAAAGAAAGTTTTATTCCTGATTTAAAAACATTTTCCTATGCACTCAAGCTAGGTACTTCGTCTTTTATTACACAGATGACTATTGTTATTATTTCATTGGTTTGTAATATTATGCTGGCTAAATACGGCGCAATATCACAGTATGGTGTAGATATACCGATTGCAATCATTGGAATTGAAAGTAAGGTTTTTACGGTTGTAATCAATTTAGTTGTGGGAATTGTGCTTGGATGTCAGCCGATTATAGGCTATAATATTGGAGCAAAGAATTACCAAAGAGTTCGACAATTATATAAATCCATTCTTATGTGTACAATTATAATTGGCGTAGCTGCTACATTATTGTTTGAATTGGCACCACAGACAATCGTCGGAATTTTTGGAAAGCCTGCAAACATACCAAATCCTGAAGATTATTGGGTGTTTGCTGAAAAAACCTTTCGTATTTTTCTTTCTCTTGTTACCTTTACCTGTATTATAAAAATGACTTCTATTTTCTTTCAAGCAGTTGGAAAACCAGTGCAAGCTGTAATATCTTCAATGATTCGAGATATTGTGTGTTTTGTTCCACTCATTCTTATTTTGCCTATGTTTTTTGGAATTGAGGGAATATTATTTGCTGCGCCTATTGCAGATTTTATAGCAATGATTGTGGCGGCATCATTGACTGTATCATTTTTGAAATCATTGAAAGTGAAGCATGTTGAAGAAAAGGAAGAAAATGTTTTGAAACCTTCAAGTCAGGGCGTTATTATCACTATTGGCAGAGAACATGGCTCATCTGGCAAACAGATTGGAAAATTGGTTGCAGAAAAACTTAGTATTCCTTTCTACTATAAAGAAATGACAGCACTTGCTGCACAGGAAAGTGGTCTCGACCAAGAATTTGTTTCTGAAATCAATGCCAATTCTCCCACAATGCTTCATAGCCTTTATTTAAGCACGGATGTAATACAGCAAGCGATTATTGCTCAAGATAAAGTTATACGTAAAATTGCAGCGAATGGAAGCTGTGTCATAGTGGGCAGGGCTGCTGATTATGTTCTGCGTAATTATGAACATATTGTTCGCGTTTTTATTTATGCTCCTGAAGAATACCGAATGAAGCGTGTTATGGAGGTTTATGGAGATAGTATAGAAGAGGCTAAAAGGAATATTTATAGGTCTGACGAGGCAAGAGCAGCATATTATAAAAATATTTCAGGGAAATCATGGGGCGAACGACACAATTATGATTTTCTTGTAGACAGTTCTATTGGCATTGAAAATTGTGCAAAGGCAATATATGACTATATCGCAAGTCTTGGATAGAAAGTGTAAAGCATGTATTGTAAGGCAGCAATATTACAAAATTTCACTTCAGGTGAAAACCATAATGGTATTTTTTGTATGAAGTAAAAAATTGTCACAAAACGAAAGTTTCTATAAAATAAAATTTGATAACCATGATTATATTAATTTTAAACCATGTTTGGTTGATATCAATACTTTATTATAGAAAACTTATTTTGTGACAATACTTTTATCTATGTATACAAAATTATCTTATTGTGGACTAAGCCATTATTGTGCGTTTGACATAGAGCATAACTCTGTAAGCATTTTTGGAAGTTCTGTATCCATATTTTCATCAGAAAATTGACATGTTCCAACCGCTTTATGTCCACCGCCATTATATTTTAACATCAAACTTCCAACATCAACAGTTGATGTTCGATTTAATATGCTGTACCCAACGGCCGCCGAACAGCCTTTTCCACCACGTCCGCTTACAATCCAAGCAGATATATTTTGTTCTGGATACATGCTGTATATCATAAAACGATTTCCTGTATAGATAGGGTCTACGCCTCTTAAATCGGATATAATAACATTGCCTTCTACACGTGTGTATTTTTGAACCATCTCTTTAAATTTTTCAGTCTGTTCATTATAAATTTCAATACGTTCTACAACGTCAGGCAATTCAAGTATCTCTTGTGTTGTCATGGTACGGCAAGCATCCATTAGCTTTATCATCAGTTGATAATTAGAAATAGTAAATTGTCTCCATCGTCCTAAGCCTGTGCGTGGGTCCATAAGGAATCCGATAAGTATCCAGCCTGTAGGATTCATCACTTCATCAATAGTAAGATTGCCAGAATCCACTTTGTCAACAGCAATCATCATATCATCAAATTGTGGGAAACGTTCTTTTCCGCCATAATAGTCATAAATAATTCTTGCGCATGATGGAGCAATACGACTTTCACCTTTGTATTTTCCAGCAAGTTGGTTTCTTTCATGTTCACTTGAATGATGGTCAAACCACAGTCCACAGCCCGGAACATATGGCACATTGGCAAGACAGTCATTTTCATTTACTTCTACAAGTCCATCTTGTAAATCTTTTGGATGTGCAAACTCCCATGTATCAATAATACCAGCTTCTTTTAACAAAGCTCCACATGCAAGTCCATCAAAATCAGAACGAGTTATTAATCGCATATGTAAATTCCTCACAAAATATAGTAGTAGTTATTAATTCCCTCTCCAAGGACGTTAAAGGCTGTCATACAAAGCAACAAGGCTTATACAACAGTCTTATATATAACTGTTAATATTATAAAGCATGTAAAAGTGATTTTCAAACGATTTAGAGTAAAAAAGGGAATTTATTTATGCTTTAGTTGAATTGCTGCATTTTATAATAAAGTATAGATTACAAGAAGATTACAAAGGCGTGATAGTTTATACTTGTAAATCCAAAGATAGAAATCCATGTGAAATAAGTTGTGTAGTAAGACTTACAACATCTTCAAATGACATTTCTCGGTTATTGGTTTCCCATTGGTAATGAATAAAAGTAAAGATTCCATTTAGGTAAGCATCAATTAATTCAATTTGTTTTGTAGTATATTTTGAGAGATAACCATCTGAACAGCCAAGACGAAATATTGCTTTTCTTGCATAATCTCCCGGACTTTTGCCAATAGGGAAGTTTCCACGACTATATAAAATTTTTCTGTTTGCCTCATCAGGAATATTCCATAAGGTGAATATATGACGTATCAGTTTTTCTAAGTCTGTAGGAAGATGAATGTCAGATATGGATTGTAGAAACTCATCATATAATTTTGTCTGACATACGGCTAACAGGCTATCCAATGAAGTATAATGCAAATAAAATGTTTTTCTGTTTATTTTTGCTCGTTCTGTTAGTTCTCTGATTGTAATTTGAGTATAATCCATTTCCAGAATCATATCTCGAAAGGTTTTTTGAATTAGTTTTTCTGTTTTAATATAACGAAGGTCATTTTTTGGTTCTTTTTTCATTTTTTCCCTCATTTCTGCTTCGCTTTTTCTTTGTGGAATTTAAGCCACAATTTTAAAATGGTGTGGTTTAAACAACATCACAAAAAAGTTGACCATTGTTGCTTATATTTTTGTATATTATAATATAAAAGCAATAAATAATCAACATATGTCTTTTAGAGTATATGAAATGAATATTTAATTGTTATTTTTTATAGTTAAAAATGAAAAAAGTAGCGAAGTCAATTGCAAATATCTACTTGACTATTATAATAAGGAGGGAAAATTTTTATATGAATAATGAAAATTTTGAATTAATGGGTAATGCACCCATTCCAAGAACAATTTTAAAACTAGCGATTCCTACAGTGTTATCCACTATTGTCAGTTTGATTTATAATTTAACAGACACTTATTTTATTGGAATGTTAGATGACCCAATTCAGTTGGGAGCAGTTTCTTTAGCATTTCCAGTCTTTATGGTAATACAGGCAGTTGGAAATATTTTTGGAAATGGTGCGCCATCTTATATTTCACGTTGTCTTGGAGCTGGAAGAAATGAAGAATCACGCAGAACAAGTGCTGTTTCTGTGTATGTTTCCATAATTGTAACTTTAGTGATGACAGTTTTATGTTTTTTATTCATAAATCCAATTCTAAATATATTAGGGGCTAGTCAGGATACAATTGAGCCTACAAGGGCTTATTTAAAAGTAATTATTGGATTTAGTTGTATTATGATATTACAGATTATCTTGCCAGCATTATTGCGTTCAGAAGGAAAAGTAAAACAAGCTGTAATTGGGATGATAATTGGTACAATGTTGAATATTGTGCTTGACCCAATATTTATATTAGTATTAAATCAAGGGGCAGCTGGAGCAGCATGGGCAACGGTTATTGGGAATTTTTTTGCAGTGATTTATTACATATGTGTATTTGTAAAAGGACATACTTCTCTTTCTATAAAGCCAAAAGATTTTCGTCCAAGTGCAAGGATTTTTAAAGAAGTATTAAAAATTGGGCTGCCAAATTCTATTTCTCAAATTATTATGAGCTTGTCTAATGTAATATTAAATAATTTGGCAGCAGGATATGGAGATTATGTTATCTCAGCATATGGAGTTGCCGGAAAAATGATTAGTATGGTATTTATGATTACAATTGGCTATGTTTCTGGATATATGCCTTTTGCGGGATATAATTATGGCGCAGGTAAGATTAAGCGTTTAAAATCAGCTATGAGATTTACGATATTGTCAGGTACATGTTTGTGCCTTGTGATTCTGATACCATTTATCTGGTTGTCACCTGCTTTTATGAGAGCATTTACAAGTGATGAAAAAATTATTGAGGTAGGGATTGCTTTTTTAAGGGCATATGCTTGGATTGTTCCATTTATGGCAATACAGATGACATTTATGTCCACGTTTCAGGCAATTGGCTCTGCAGTAAGAGCAATGCTTATCAATCTTGGACGCCAATGTCTGTTTTATATTCCTTTTTTATATTTATTTAATCATTTGTGGGGACTTACTGGTTTATTGTATGCACAAACTGGTTCAGATATATGTACAACGATTCTTGCAATCTTGCTTGCAATTCCTATGTTACGTGGTTTAAATAAGCAGGAAGAACTATAAAAAATAAACACCCATTGAAAGATAGCCGTTTTTCAATGGGTGTTATTTTATAGGAAAGTTTAATCCATTAGCAAGTTTATAATAAACTTTGTTTTATGAACTTGTGAGAGTTGCGCAACAACTCTTTTTTATAATAAAAATATTTTTACGATTTAGTAGTAACTGGTATTTGGTCTTTTTTTACAATTGGATACAGCACTCTTGATATAATACTGGCAATAACAAAACATACGCCTGCTTCAATCACTCCCTGTATTCCAACAAACGCAACAACAAAAAGAAATGGATTAGTAGCGCCAAATTTTGTTACCATGCCTTGAATATACTCTGTGTGGTAAAAGATAACAACAAGGCTGCTCATAAATAATAATGTGTTTAGTACAGGACAACAAAAAGCAGCAATATAATAAGAAATTTTCTGGATTTTTTTATTATTATGTAGTGCTTTAAAAATAAGACCTGTAAGTAAACCTTCTAAAACTCTTGGGATAATGGTAAGAAATACTGTTCCTAAAGGATTGATACCTAAAAGTGCTGCTGTGAAAGCGGAACCTCCTGTTAATGCTTGATAAAAACTGGTGAGTCCAAATGCAGCACCACAGATAAGTCCACCTATAGGTCCTAAGACAATCGCCCCTACTGCAACTGGAACCGTCAAAAATGTAATGCTTAGTCCGGGCAGTCTAATATAGCCTAGCGGGGTAAAAGACATAATGATGATAATGGCTATCATCAGAGCAAGTTCTACAAAGAACTTAGTGTTAAATTGTTTTGTTTTCATAATGTGCCTCCTTAGTAACTGCCTTAAAGGTCAGTTCTTTTGCGCCATGAAAAATTACTGTTGACATAAGGATACCTCGAAAAGTGCGATATCGCTTGTCAACATAAGGACAGTTTGTAAAGCATACTGTCTTTTTACAATTGGCTTGTTTAAGATATGTCTTCATTACGAATGACATTCTAAGAAATTTTATCATATATTATAAAAAGTAACAAGATAAAATAATGATTTAAATAAAATTTTTCGCTTTGACATTATGAAAAAAATTTTGATATACTTAATTATAAGAAGTTTTATAAAAAGTATTGTGTCTTCACATTGCTTGACACAAAGTTTTAAAAAATCTATAGTTTTTTTGAATATCACATTAAGAAAAAGGAATATATGATAGTTCCTTGCGCAAAAGTTTATGCAGAAATGGGGATTTTATGAAAAGATTTATAAAGTATATAAAACCTTATATAAAATATTATATTTTAGGTCCATCTTTTATGCTTGTAGAAGTGATAGGAGATGTCGTTTTGCCATGGCTGCTTGCCCAAATAATTAATAATGGTGTTGCCAACCATGATATACCTTATATTATTACAATGGGTTTATGTATGGCTTTTGGTGCTGTTATTATGGCAGTTGGGGGCGTATTAGGAGCATGGTTTGCCGCCAACGCCGCCATGAATTTTGGAACAGACTTGCGCATGGATTTATTTGAAAAAATACAAAAATTTTCTTTTAATAATATTGATAAGTTTAGTACAGGTTCGCTGATTACACGACTTACCAATGATATTACACAGATACAAAATATGATTATGCAAACATTAAGAGCGTGTCTTCGTTCACCGGGTATTCTGATTGGTGCCATTATTATGGCATTTGTTATGAGTCCGCAGCTTGCATGTATCTTTCTTATTGTTGTTCCAGTGTTAAGTATATCCATAGTCATTATTATGAAAAAAGCATTTCCAAGATTTAAAAGACTTCAAAATAGTCTTGATAAGTTAAATTCTTGTATTCAGGAAGGGCTTGTTAATATAAGATTGATTAAATCCTTTGTTCGTAATGATTTTGAAGAAGTAAAATTTGATGACCATAATCGAGATTTAAAAGAGAAAAATATGGAGTCTATGGGCATTATGATAAAGTATCAGCCAATTATGACGCTTGCATTAAATCTTACAACAGTAGCAGTTGTATGGTTTGGAGGCAATATGATTATTGTTGGAGATATGAAAGTAGGCGATATGACCGCTTTTGTCAATTATATTACCCAAATTATGGGAAGTATGACAATGATGTCTATGGTCTTTATTAACTGGGCGAGAGCAATTGCTTCTTTTCGGCGTGTCAGTGAAGTTTTAGATGAAACGATTGATTTGACAGATGATATTGCCAAAAGAAAAGATGTATTGATTCAAGAGGGAAGTATTGAATTTCAACATGTTTCTTTTAAATATTACAAAGATTCCAATGAGTGGATATTAGATGATATTAATTTTTTGCTAAATGCAGGTGAGACATTGGGGATTATTGGTTTGACTGGCAGTGGCAAAACAACATTGGTTTCCTTGATTCCACGTCTTTATGATATTGATAAAGGAACGATTTTAATTGATGGAATTGATGTAAAAGATTACGCATTAAAAAATCTTCGTGATGGAATAGGCGTTGTACTTCAAAAAAATACATTATTTTCAGGCAGTATATATGAAAACTTACAATGGGGTGATAAGCAAGCAAGCAAGGCAGATGTTCAATTAGCAGCCTCACATGCGCAGGCAGATAAATTTATAGAACATTTTAAGGAAGGTTATAATACAAAATTGGGGCAGGGCGGCGCAAATGTTTCAGGCGGTCAGAAACAGCGATTATGTATTGCAAGAGCGTTGATTAAAAAGCCTAAAATATTGATTTTAGATGATTCTACAAGCGCAGTTGACACAGCTACAGAACGTTATATAAAGGATGCGTTATATCATAAATATAAATCCATGACAAAAATTATTATAGCACAGCGTATTACATCGGTTATGGAAGCCGATAAGATATTGGTTTTAGACAATGGAACAATTGCAGGTTTAGGAACGCATGATGAATTAGTGGAGTCTTGTGCAATTTATAAAGAAATCTACGAAGTGCAGTTTAGAAATGCTGCTGTAGGGAGGTGAAATTATGCCGCCAATGGGTGGAGTGACAGGTGCAATGCGTGGTACAGGTGGTGCAAATCGTGGTGCCAAAAAAGAAAAACCAAAGGATGCCAAAAAAACTATTCTACGATTGTTTCGATATATGAGCAATACAAAAGCAGCATTGTTTGGTGCATTAGGCTGTGTGGTGATAAGTACAGTCAGCAGTCTTGCTGCTTCCTATATGTTAAGACCTATTATTAATAAGCATATTGTAGAATTTGATGAAAATGGTGGTATAAAAGGTTTTATTGCAGCACTTATTGTTATGCTTTTGGTATATCTGTTTGGTGTTGCTTCTACCTATATTCAAGCCAAATTAATGCTTTATGTATCACAAGATGCATTGGTGCGATTGAGAAAAGATTTATTTGTTCATATGCAGAAGCTGCCAATTTCCTTTTTTGATAAAAACAGCAAAGGAGATTTGATGAGCCGTTTTACAAATGATGTTGATGTTGTGGGAGAGATGTTAAACAATACAGCAGTACAGCTTCTTTCTGGCATGATGACATTAGTTGGCACATTTAGTATGATGATATATACAAATATCATTTTGTCAATGATAACTTTTGTAATGATTCCATTAATTATATGTACAGGACGATTTTTAGTTTCAAAAAGCCGAAAGTATTATGCGGCACAGCAGCAGTCTATTGGTGCGCTTAATGGTTATATAGAAGAAACTATAAGCGGGCAGCGTGTTGTTAAAGTGTTTAACCATGAAGCTGAAGCAATTGAGACCTTTAAAAAATATAATTATGATTTAAAAGATAAACAGATAAAAGCACAGTTTTTTGGCGGCATTATGGGTCCGACCGTAGGCAATTTGGGGCAGGCAAATTATTCGCTTACAGCAGCAATTGGCGGTATATTATGTGTTTTAAAGGGATTTGATGTTGGGGGACTTGCCATTTTTGTCACTTATGCAAGACAATTTTCAAGACCTATCAATGAGATTACTATGCAGATGAATACGATATTTTCAGCGTTGGCAGGAGCGGAGCGTGTGTTTGCTGTGATGGATATGCAAGAGGAGGATATGTCAGGTGTTTCTGTTGAAAAGATTTCTGGCGAGCTTATTATGGAGCATGTAACTTTTGGTTATCGGCAGGATACGCCTGTATTAAAAGATATTTGTTTATATGCTAAAAAAGGTCAAAAGATTGCCTTTGTAGGTTCAACAGGTGCAGGAAAAACCACAATAACCAATCTGATTAATCGGTTTTATGATGTGTGGAGTGGTCATGTTTTCTTAGATGGTGTTGATATCAATACCATGAACAGGGTGCAGTTAAGAGAAAATATTGCATTAGTACTGCAAGATACACATTTATTTACAGGAACAGTAATGGAAAATATCCGATATGGAAGACTGGAAGCTACAGACGAAGAAGTGATTGCAGCAGCAAAGACGGCAAATGCCGATTATTTTATCAAGAGATTATCCGATGGATATAATACAGTGCTTGAGAAGGATGGTGCAAATTTAAGTCAAGGGCAGAGACAGCTTTTAAATATAGCGAGAGCCGCCCTATCAAAAGCCCCTGTTTTGATATTAGATGAAGCGACAAGTTCTGTGGATACAATAACAGAACGTCAAATTCAAGAAGGAATGGATAGATTAATGCAGGATAGGACAACACTTGTTATTGCCCATAGGCTATCTACAATCCGCAATTCTAAAGCTATTATGGTTCTTGAGCATGGTGAGATTATTGAGCGTGGAACGCATGAGCAGCTTATGGATATGAAAGGGCGTTATTATGAACTTTACACTGGAAAGGTTGAATTAGATTGATTAAAAAAATATATATGGCTCCAATGGAAGGGCTGACAGGTTATGTTTTTCGCAATACATATGAAAAATATTATGGGAAAGGTAAGATTGATAAATATTTTATTCCATTTATATCACCCAATAAAACAGGAGGCTATACATCAAGGGAACGAGAAGATATAGACCCTATGAACAATATTGGTATTTATGCGGTTCCACAGGTAATGGCAAATGATTACACTTATTTTTTGTGTGGCGCAAGATTATTGTTAGAACTCGGATATAAGGAAATCAACTTAAATATGGGGTGTCCTTCTGGCACAGTAGTAAGCAAGTTTCGCGGTGCAGGATTTCTTGCAAAACCAGATGAATTAGACCGATTTTTAGATAAAATTTTTAAAGAGAAAGAATTGCAAAGTATTCATATATCAGTTAAAACAAGAATTGGGATAACATCAGCAGAAGAATTTAATTATTTACTTACAATATATAATCAATATCCATTGAAAGAATTGATTATACACCCACGTGTGCAAAAGGATTACTATAATAATTTGCCAAACCTAGAAGCATTTTCAGAGGCAATAAAGAAAAGTATCAATCCATTGTGCTATAATGGCGATATTTTTACAGTGGAAAATTTAAAGGTAATAGAAAAAAAATTTCCAGAACTTGAAAATGTAATGATTGGCAGAGGGTTTGTAGGCGCGCCTTTTATGATAGACCAGATAAAACAGAATGTACAACAGGAAAAAGTTGATAGGAAACAAAAAGAAATCAATCCAATAGGAGATGATGTAAAACAAAATATTGCACAACAAAAAAATAATGATACAAGTAAAGATTTTAGTAGTCAGACAGATAAAAACGAAATAAAAAGACTTCAAGCATTTTTAAATGAGCTGCTTGTAGGTTATATAGAAACATTAAAAAGCGAAACCAATGCTTGTCATAAAATGAAAGAAGTGTGGAAGTACCTTAGAACTTCTTTTGATGTAAAAGAACGAGAATTTTTAAATATAAAAAAAGCGAATCATCTTGACGAATATAAAGTAGCTGTTGATTCATTTTTTAGAAATGCGGTGTTGAGGAAGTTTTAATTTTATTGCTAGCAATATTTACTGCATTGGCATACATAATCGACACAACAAAAAATAGCATCCTAAGCCCTGACAAAGTTTGGAGGCTATTTTTAACACTATAACTGATGGTACCAAATTTGTATCTGAGTACTTTCATGTTTTTATTATATATTGGGGACAAAATATTTTCCACTAAAAAAGGATTACTGATAGTACAATAAATAATAAACAAGAATTTAAAATTTATTATTAAGGTTTAATACCATAAATACATCTGCCATATCATTCATATTATATCGTTCAATTTGTATAAATCCCTTTTTTTCATACAAAGAAATTGCTTTTTTGCTTGATGATAAGGTGTCAAGATACAGTTCTTTGTATCCTTTTTGTTGGGCTTTTAATATGGCAGTTTGCAATAATTGGTATCCTAGCCCTTTTTTATGATATTGTTCTAAAAGGTATAATGATTTTAACTCACAATGTTCATTATTTAGCTTTTTTAATGCAACAGTACCAATGATATCCTTTTCATCAAACAGACACCAAAAATATTCAAAAGATGTGTCAATATCACGATATATTTTGTGATGTCCATTTAAGTCTAAATTTCTGCCAGATTGTGGTAAACATTTTGTTAAAAATTTGATTAGACAATTATAATATTGTTTGTGGTATTTTTGTATGGTCAACATAAAATGAATACATCCTTAAATATAATATTTTAATATCTTGCTGATTTTTCTAACCAAGAGTATAATATTTTTGTTTAACATCATCAGGGAAACAGCAAAGCGGATTGCGAATATCTGCTTAACAACAAAGTGCCAACAATTCCCTGAACGTTTAGATTTATTGGTAGTTTACAAAAACATTTTAGATTGGAGAATAATTGTGAAGTTTATTTTATATAGATGGAAAGTATTTTGTCAAGAAGATTTAATTGAAAGTCTTGAAAAATTTGGACATACAGTAGATTCTTACTATTCTTTAAAGCCTGAAAAAACAATGCAGGAGTTGGAAGCAGAGGATGCCAATAAAGGTATGGAAAATTTTGAGTCTCAACAAAAGAAGAAAATAGAAGAATTAGAAAGCGTGTTTTGCAATTATGATGCAGTGATTTCTTTTAATTATTTTCAAGAAGTATCGCAGGCTTGTGAAAATTGTAACAAAAAATATATTGTATGGACAATTGATAGTCCCATGTTATCAATGTACCATCAGTCTGTTTTTAATAAATGTAATTATCTATTTTTGTTTGATAAATTTTGTTATTTACAATTTAAAGCAATGGGGGTTCAAAACGTATATTATTTACCATTGGCAGTGAATGTAGAGCGTGTAGAGCGTACAGTCAATCATATGACAAAACAGGATTTTGACCGATTTTCTCAAGATATATCCTTTGTTGGAGGAATTTATGATAAAAATTTTTATGATGGAATTGCGGACAAACTTCCAGAATATTTGCGAGGATATTTTGATGCTTGTTTTCAAGCGCAGCTTGATACATTTGGAGAAAATATGTTTGATAGAATGATGACATCAGATATTCTTTCCCAGCTTGAAGAGATTATAACATTTAAACAGGAAGAGGGAAGTCTTTTAGATATTAAACTGTCGTTTATCTCTACATTTTTAGGTTATAAAATGGCACAGATTGAGAGAATAGAGAGCCTTTTAAGGCTTGCAAAAGTAGGGCATGTCAACTGGTATTGTGACAAAATGTATGATGCGTTACCCAATGTCCACTATAAAGGGACTGCTAGTTATTTTGATGAGATGCCAAAAGTTTTTGCAGCATCAAAAATTAATATGAATTTTACGATTAAGAATATAAGAACAGGTTTACCATTGCGAGTATGGGATGTACTTGGCGCAGGTGGATTTTTACTTACTAATTTTCAGCCAGAACTTTTAATGTATTTTGAGAATGAAAAAGACCTTGTATATTATGACAGTCTTGATGATATGCAAAAAAAAGCAAAATATTATCTGACACATGAAGACGAACGAATAGAAATTGCAAGAAATGGACATGAAAAAGTAAAAAAACTGCACTCTTATGATAAAAGAGTGCAGAAGATATTAGACATCGTTTGGAGCTAATGCAAATGTAATCGTATAGCCTTGATTTTAATTATTTTGAGCATGAGCGCTAAATACACCATTATATTCATTAAAAAAGGTTTCTTCTACTTTTTTAAACATAACAGTTACATAATTTTCCTTAAATGTTAAAGCAATATATAGGTTGCCAACGGCATAATCATTAATTTGCACTTTTATAACAAGGAAGTCATCAAGCCGCCAAGCGGCTGAGGCGGCATATTGTAAATTGTAATCAGGAAATACGCCATAAGCATTACTGCCAAATTCAAAGTTTATGGTGTGTTTTCCTGTTTTGTTTGTATAGTTAAATGTTTTATCTGTTTTTTTCATATCAACACATATATCAGTTACACCACAAGTATTATTATCACATATATAGGTAATGCCTGAAATTTTTTCTGCTATAGGAGAATTATTATTACCTATTATAGTATATAATTTTCTACTGTTTAAAAAGTCGTTCAATTCTTTATCTGAAACAGGCTGATTACAATTAAAATCCCATAAACAAGAATTATTTGATTCAGTCGAAACCGAACTATCTGGTATTTTCGTATAAATTTCTTCCCAAAAAGCATCATAAATAAGCTGTACGCCACCTTGTCTGCCTTGTGTGTCAGCAGTAGTAATCATATAGATATCTTTTTTTGGTACATATAAAGCTAATTGTCCTCCCATACCAAACATAACATATCCTTCATGTGTGGTTTGCCATAACTGATAACCATAACCTTGTATTTCTTCTAAAGTTGACTGTTTTACAAAAGGGTCACTGTGTTTTTGTTTTGCTTCTTTCACAAAATCTTTTGGAAGATATTGCTTTCCATTTAATTTACCATCATTTACAATAAGCATCATCATAAGAAGAATATCTCTTGAAGTGGCACACATTCCAGAGCCGCCCATACTAACACCATTTGGGTCTGTCAGAATATATGCATCTTTAGAAAAACCTAATTCATCAAGAACTTTACTGCGAAGATAATCAAGAAGCTTCATGCCAGAAAGTTTTTCTACCAAAGCACCTAAAACATGTGTAGAACCTGTATCATAAGAAAAATTGGTTCCGGGCATATGGGTTGGCGGAGTCGTAAAAAAGGAACCAACCCAATCTGTAACCCCTTTTGCTTTAAATGTTGTCTCATTGTGGCAGGTTCGCATAATTAACATATCTTTAATGGTCAGCATAGCCGTATATGGATATGCGCCATCTTTAGGAAGTTTTTCCGGAAAATAATCGACAATATGGTCATTAAGCGATAGTTTTCCATCTTCACAGAGCAGTCCAATAGCCATGGCTACAAATGTTTTTGTGATAGAAAACATACGATGGAGAGATTCTTTTGTATATGGGGCATAATATGTCTCCATACATATTTGATTGTTTTTCATAATAATGGCACTATGAAGTGGAATTTGTTGATATTCTAATCTTTTTAGAAAATTCATTAGCCATTGAGATTTAATTCCTATATTGGAAGGTGTTGTTGTTGAAAAATTCATTTTTAGCCTCCATGCTGCGATTTATTCTAAGTTTAGTTCATGGCTCAAGTTTTGATAAGGTGATATAGCAGCCTTTTGTATGCAGCAATCTTTTGCACAAAACTTGTTTAGCCTTCAGTTTTATGTCCAGCCTCCATCTATTGTGATGATTTGACCTGTAAGATAAGAGGGACTGCTGCATAATTGTTTGACAAATTCGCCAATTTCTTCCGGTTTACCCATTCTTCCAACAGGAATTTCATCAGCCAGTGCTTTTTTTTCATCGTCATTTAAGTGATGATTCATTTCAGTATCAATCGCTCCACAAGCAATTGCATTTACTTGTATATTGCTAGGAGCAAGTTCCTTTGCTAAGGCTTTTGTCATAGCATTGACAGCACCTTTTGCAGCAGAGTAGGCAACCTCACAGCTTGCACCTACATTTCCCCAGACAGAGGAAATATTAATAATCCTGCCTGATTTCTTTTTAATCATATCAGGAATACATAATCGGCAACAATTATATATAGCATGTACATTAACATGAAAGGTATGGTGCCATTCAACAGGAGTAGTATCTTGAAGCAAACCGATAGCTGAAACGCCAGCATTGTTGATAAGAATATCAACATCTCCATAAAAATGATGCATACAGGCAACCAAATTTTGTACATTATTATAACAGCCAACATCGCCTATATCTATTTCTGCATTGCCGCCAGCCTTGATAATATCTTGCTGAACCTGTGTCAGAAGGTCTTTATTCTGGACACAGTTAAGCACAATATTGTTGTTTTTATCTGCCAGCGCTAGTGCAATAGCGCGCCCAATTCCCCTAGAAGCACCTGTTATAATAATATTTGACATTTATAGTTGTCCTGCCTTTCTGAGCCAAAATGCTACTACCGTAATATAATAAATATATAATAAATGGGACAATGTTTGCAACTGTTTGTCCTATATTTACAGTAAAAAAATCGTAATAAGTTTTATGTCTATAAAATATTTAGAAAAAAATAAAAGTCAAAGCGGGTATTCGCAATTCACTGTGATGCTTGCTCATAACATTATGGCTGTTATCATAATGTAGGTCACTTACTTATGTATTTGTGGTATTGAAGTGGGAATTACCTTGATAAGGTTAAAAAAATAATAAATATTAAATGTATTAACATGTTTTAAATTATAAAAGAGATAATAAAATTGACATATGTTAAAATGCCATGTTATAATTTAATAAAAAATTATTATATTTAATTAAGTACAAAAAAATAATTATAATTTTAATATAAATTTATTTATACAGAATAGGCAAAAATTATGAAAAAGAAAAAATATATTATTATTCTTGTCACAATTATAACAATATTTTCAGTAATTGGAGCATTAATGATAATTTCAACAAAATTAGATACAGCATAGAAATGGAGGTATTTATAAAAAAAATCAAAAGAACAATAGCATGTGTAATGACAGTAGTTATGTTTTTAGTAAATTCGAGTGCAGTTTTTGCGGCACAAAATGGGACGGCAGGAAATAATGTGCGTATTATTTCAATGGAAGAAGCAGAACAAGCAGCTATTACACATATTAAAAATGTGATGAGTACCAATGAAGAATCTTTGTGGAACAAAGGTGTAAAAATTGATGTAAGAAGAGCGATATTTGATGATAAAAATATGTTAGAGTGCTATTATTTTGGTGTAAAAGACAAAGATAATAACGATTGTGGTTATGTAATAACAGGTGCTAATACAAGTATGTATCCAATCATTGAATTTGCTGAGGAGGGCGAGTCTTTTTTAGATGTATCTATTGAACATGTAGTAGAAAAAGTAAATGATATGGAACAGGCTGATTTGAATAGTAAGAATTGTAAGTTATATTATATGGGTGATATGAATTATGCGGTAGAATGTAAAGTTAATAATCGTGATTCTAAAATATATGATATAACAACAAGTGATGTTGTTGAAATGGAAGAAGTTTGTCAAGAAGATGAAGAAACACAAGATTATTCAGATATGTGGGAGATATATCTGGATATGGAGACTAGAGGAAGTAATCCGCCAGATAATGATAAAGAGTTTATAACTAATCCTAATAATTATGAAAGTGGATATGAAGATAGTAAATATTATATGGTTGATGGTGGATTTATATATTACAATGTTATGACTGATTTTAGTAGTGGAGGCGTGTGTGCGCCAACAGCCGCAACGAATTTATGTAAATATTGGTATCTTAGAGACCCTTCTAAATATGGTGATTTATTTTTAAATTGTTCATGGAATGATGTATTTTGGGAAATGTATAATAATATGGAAACATACGCAAGAGGGACAAAAGATGCTAATGTAGGAGATGGATATAGACTCTTTTTTTATGATAGAGGATTAAGTTGTAGTGCATATTTATGCTATGGTACAAATAATGGAATACATATAGCTGAAGAGTTGGATAATAATAGACCATGTCATTTGATAGTACATGGTCATCAAATGTATAAAGAGCATAGTGTAGTTGCAGTAGGATACTCACAATTTACATATTCTAATGGCTATTATAGTACTTATATCAGGATAGCAGATGGTTGGACAAATTATCCTTCAAGATATGTTTGGGGACATTGTCAGGGGAATTGGAATTATGTAGTAGTTATACCAGATTAGAGGTGATACCTATGAAAAAACATAAAAAGTCTATTATATTTATTTCTATATTTTTAATTGTAATATTAACTATTTTTATAGTGATAACGTATATCTATTCAAGTAGAGAGAAAAATTTTAAAACAAATATACGACAAGCAGAAGAAGTACAGATTATGAGTGGTAGCACAGGAGAATATATTTTATTATCAAAGGAAGATGTAGAAAAACTTGCCGATAAAATAGAGAAAGTTGATTTTAGATTTGTATTGTTTCCAGAACAGTATAGCGGCTGGTCGTATGAAATTTCATATAGAATAGGTGATAATGATTGGTGGAGCATGGTTTTTGGTGGCGGATATACACAAATTGTACATAATGGTGATTGGAAATATTATCAATATAATCAAAATTTAAATGAGTATGTAGAAACTATGTATAAAGAATTAGGTGGGAAATAAACAATATATTTCTTGACATTAAAAGTCAAAGCGGATATTCGCAATTCACTACGTTGCTTGTTCATAACTTCATAACCTCATAGCTACTATCGCAGCTATGAGGTTAAATTATAGTAGTTTATAAAAGGTAAAGGCTATTGCATAAAAAAATCAAGCAGTTGACAATAATATAAATAATATGTTACCATACGAAGCAAAGACTGTTGCATAAAAAAATCAGGCATAAGATATTTCGTGTAACAGTCAAAAATAATTTAGGAGAAACAAAATGCAAAACTTACATTTTACAATGAATGATATGTACATGTATTACAGACGTACTTGATTGTGATTGTGTTCCGATTGGATGCACAGTTGCAGAGGTAGGTCTGATATGTCTGTGCATATATATCGGTAAGGGTAAGTTTTAATAATAGAATATTTTTAAAATAGAATATTTTTTATGACCGATATTTTTAACCAATGCACTAGACATATTGTATGTTTGGTGCATTTTTTATGCTCAGAAAGGTGGTTATGTGAAATTAGCAAATGGAACACAAGTTCTTGTCAAACCTTATCAAGAAGAAGATGCACAAGAAATTGTCCGATTGATTATCCGAAATTTTAGAGAAGTCAATGTGAAAGATTATGGCGAAAAAGTGATAGAAGAATTAGTTGTTACACATGATGTAAAATGGTTTCAAGGTATGGCAGAATATGCAAATGTTTATGTATTTTGGAATGAGGAAAAAATAGTAGGAGTTGGTGCTATATCAAGTTTTTGGGGAAGCCTAACAGAAAGCATATTGCTCACTATTTTTGTACTGCCAGAATTACATGGGCAAAAAATTGGCAGTTATATTATTGATACACTGGAATCAGATGAATTATTTTTAAGAGCTAAAAGAATAGAAATTCCAGCATCCATTACAGCAGTAGAGTTTTATCGAAAAAAAGGATATGATTATAAAAATGGATTAAAAGAATTAGATAATGAACATCATTATCGGTTAGAAAAGTTTAGAAATGAGGATAAAAATGATTAGAATAATGAAAATAGAAGATTATGAAAAGGTGTATGATTTATGGATACATACAGAAGGTATGGGATTAAATACAACAGATGATTCAAGAGAAGGAATAGCCAAATACTTACTTAGAAATCCAAATACATGTTTTGTAGCAGAAGAAAACGGAGAACTGGTTGGTGTTATTATGAGTGGGCATGATGGACGTAGAGGCTTTATTTATCACACAACTGTAAAGGCAGAATATAGAAATAGGGGAATTGGAAAAAAGTTGGTTGATTTGGTATTAGACGCATTAAAAAAAGAAGGAATACATAAAGTGGCATTAGTGGCGTTTGAGAAAAACGTCTTAGGAAATACTTTTTGGGAAAAAGTTGGTTTTACTGTTAGAGAGGATTTAGTATATCGAAATAAAAATATACATGAATTGGAACAAGCAGTTCATTAAAAAATCAATTTGTGCATATTGACGAAAAATAGAAAATTAATGTATTTTTTACAATAATTTGTTGAAAAAAGTAATCTGTTATCCACAACTTATCCACAATTTTAAATCGTAATTCTACTAGATTTTTAAGTTATACACCATTTTATCCACGTTATCCACAAAATCAACATAAATTTAGAAAAGTAAAATGTGGAAAAGTAGTGGATAACTTTTTGTACATAAATTATAAAAAGTCCAAATATTAGTTAATGAAGAAATACAAAAAGAAAGATAAAATCCACAATTCGTATTTGTAACTGAAGATGGCACACAAACTTGACCAATTTAAAAGAATTTTTAAAACAATGTAATGATTTGTTAAATTTGTACAATGAATCAGTAAAATTAAAATAAATTCTGTGAATTTTGCTTGTTTATTTGGCTAATTGTGATATAATAATCACATCAGATGGGGTGTGACTAACAGTTACATGTTTGAGTGAAAAACGGTTCTTTTACCCTGATCGTGATAATACATAATAAAGGAGTTGGACATCATGCGTTTTATTATTACAGGAAGAAATATCGACGTAACAGAAGGGTTAAGGTCGGCAGTGGAGGACAAACTTGGAAAGCTTGACAGGTTTTTTGCTCCAGAGACAGAAATCAGCGTAACACTCAGTGTAGAAAAGGAGAGACAAAAGATTGAGGTTACTATTCCAGTAAAAGGGAATATTATCAGAAGCGAACAGACAAGTAGTGATATGTATGTCTCGATAGATTTGGTTGAGGAGGTTATTGAACGACAACTAAAGAAATATAAAAATAAGATTGTAGACAAGCAGCAGAATGCCGTTGCTTTTTCAAAAGAGTTTATTGATAATGATTATGAGGACGAAGAAGAAGTAAAGATTATAAGGTCAAAACGATTTGGTGTAAAGCCTATGGTTCCAGAAGAAGCATGTGTGCAGATGGAGTTGCTTGGACATAATTTCTTTGTATTTTTAAATGCAGAAACGAACGAGGTTAATGTCGTTTATAAAAGAAAGGGCGACACATATGGTTTAATTGAGCCAGAGTTTGATTGATGGATTGTTTATAAAAAATTGTTTTAAAAAATATACTTTATTTAAAAAGACAGATATTTTGCAGTATTTGTCAATATGACGTTATTATATAAAAAATAGTACAAGTATAGTTTTATTAATATATACTATATTTGTACTATTTTTGATTTGATGTAACAGTAATATGATTCTTGACTGTAAGTTAACATGAATAAAATTTTTGTTACCTTGAGAAAAATATTTTTGTCAAAGCGGATATTCACAATCTGCTGCGCTATTTGCTTATAACCTTATACTGCTATTGCAACGCAAGTCCCCACCTATCACTTATGCCTTGGCAGCATTAAAGTGAGGACTTCCTTGATGAGGTTAAAAAATATAAATTATATATTATCAAATATAAAAAATTTTATAATGAACCAATCATAGGGATAGAGGTATCTTCACAAAAATTTTTTATGTTATATAAAAATAAGTATTCTGTAATATTATTTTGACTAATGTAGTCGTTTAAATCCCCTTTAAAATACCGTAAATCAATGACATGGATTGTCTCATAATCCGAAAGCAAAAATGGAATAAACGCATTTGCAAAAGAATCTTTAAAAATCAAAAGGTGTTTCTCATTGTTTAAATCTGTTGAAATCGTAAGCTCTGGGAAGTTTCCATTTAAAAATACCTGATATTTATCTTTTTCGTTAAGGCGTTCTAAATGATATACACTATCGGTTTGTGTTTTTCCAAAATTATATTCTACCTTATATGTTGGTTGTTGTATTTTATCATAAATATAAATTTCATCAAGGGCAGAATTTCTATTTAAAACTTTAGAATAAAGAGAGCCTTTAAAATCACTTGTTGCCAATGTTACATTATAGTCTGAAAGTTCTACCAAGTTTCCATTTTGGCGCTGCCATTCGGTGTAGCCTAGATAGGCTCCTAATGTTGTCCAATGATGGTCTGTCTTATAATAAATATATTCGCTTTTATGAGCATCTAGCATTGGTCGTATATCAATTTGTTCACAATCTCTGCCTAAATTTGAGTAAATCATATCAAATGCTTTGTTTTGGTTAAATATAGGTGCATTTTTAGGAAGTTTATCTTGTAAAGGTAAACTTGAAGTAGGAACAATTAGGATGGTTCCTTTTTTGTCATTATTTATTTGAACAAATTTTTTGATACTATCAATATTTTTTTGCAAGTTCTCTAAATTAAAATCATTTTCTGTCCATTTTTCAAACAGATACCCATCACTGCCTAGATAAGTGCCATTAATATCGGTTTTGCCAAATAATCGTTGAATATCGGTTTTAAAAGCTATCCATTTATCACGCAATGGAAATTGGTCATTTAAGTATGTTTCAAACGTATCCATAAATTTTCCAGATGAAACATCTTCCATTGAAATATCTGGTTTTGTGGTAAGATAGCGGTTTTCATTTTCAGAATATTCTTTATCTTTTATCAAAAAAATAGAAAGTAAAACAATCCACAGTGAAGCTAAAAAAAGTATGGCAGCAGTTCGTTCATATATTTTTTTCATAAATAATATCCTCTTTTAAAATCTAAAATATAAAAATGGATTGTAAGTATCGCCTATTAAAAAGCTGATGCTAACAATAAATAGAGCAGCAAACAGCAGCATAGTGAAATAGGAGCGTACCCATTTAGCCCTTGAAGCAAGAAGTGCTGCAAGCCTTGTTTTTTGCCATTCCATACTTAATAGGACACAAATAATAAGCAATAGAATATAATTGCTAAGTAAATATAATGTTTCAGCATTGAACATGCCTGCTTGATTGATACCAAACATTGCTTTTATATATTGTGCTATTTGAGTCATATCTTCAAATGCAAAAATAACCCAACTGATAATGACAAAAAAGAGTGTATATAGATGTCTTAATATCGGTTTTGTTTTTTCAAGAATTTTGAGCAAAAATAGTTTTTCTATAATCAACAGAAAACCAAAATACAATCCCCAAAAAATAAAGTTCCAGCTTGCTCCATGCCAAAATCCTGTAATTCCCCATACAATTAAAAGATTGCGGATTTGCTTTGCCATTCCCTTTCTGCTGCCGCCTAAGGGTATGTAGATATATTCTTTAAACCATGTGCTTAAAGAGATATGCCAGCGTCGCCAAAATTCAGTGATACTTTTTGCGATGTAAGGGTGGTCAAAGTTTTCTAAAAAATGAAATCCAATCATTTCACCTAATCCTATTGCCATATCGGAATAACCTGAAAAATCAAAGTAAATTTGAAAGGAAAATGAAATTGCGCCAATCCATGCAGTTGCAACTGGTAATGTATCCAAATTTCCAGCAATAATGGTTTCCCATAATAAACCAATATTGTTAGCAATCATTACTTTTTTAAATAAACCAATAATAAAACGCCGTATGCCATATACAAATCCACTTATCGTTTCCTGTCTTTTATTAAGTTGTTTTGCAATGGTTTTATATCGCACAATCGGACCTGCTACAAGTTGAGGAAACATCGTTACATAAGCAGCAAAGTTTATAATATTTTTTTGTGCAGACACTTTTTTTCGATATACGTCAATCGTGTAGGACATAGTTTGAAAAGTATAAAAAGATATTCCTACAGGTAATACAAGTTTTAAAAGGTTGATATTTGTATTACAGACAAAATTAATATTCGTAATAAAAAAATCGCTGTACTTAAAGAAACAGAGTATAGAGAGATTTCCAATTACTGAAATTATTACAATTACTCGTTTTGTTATATTGTTTTTACTTTTTTCAATCAATAGACCATTTGCATAATCAAATATTGTAGAAAACAACATAATGAAGATATATATAGGTTCTTCCCACGCATAAAAAATAAGGCTTGCTGTAAATAAAATTGCATTTCTTAATTTTGATGGACAAATATAATATATTGTCAAAAATGTAGGGAGAAATAGAAAAAGAAAGACGGTACTGCTAAAAACCATTATTTTATCCTCTCTATCTGCTGTCAGGAAGAATTTTAAACTCTAAAGAGCCAGCACTTCCAGCAGCAATTTCGTATTTAGGAAATACGACCACAACATTACCATCTTCGGCAATGTAAAAATCTGTATTTTCTGTAATAAGATTTGTAAATTCTAAGTTATCCCATAATAATTTTTTTCGCTCCTCATCCCATGAAGCGATTTCTTTTTCAATACTGTTTGCTACAATTTGTTTATATTGTGTGCCAAACCAGTCTTTAAGGGTAATAATTTTTCCTGTTTCAATGTCAATGTTGTAGAAATATTGTGTGTTATAAGCACTAAATTTTGTTTCATAATACAAAATAATAAAAGAGACATGTTTTTGATTGATACATTTAATATCATAGTCAAGAGTAACCCCAAGGGGGATATATTCTTTAGGATTCCCGCCTGTCTCAACAAATGCTTCATAGTATTCCTTTGCACGTTTGGTTGTATCTTCCAAAAGTTGGTTGGTGTTTTTTTGAATTTCTAGGTTGACTCTTTTTTCCATCTCTGTTTTTCCAGTATTGTCAATTTTAGGAATTTTGACATCAACATATTGAATATTATCCTCAACATGTTCTTCTCTAAATGTGATGATTCGGCATAGTTGTCCAACTAACGGAATTTTATATACGACTGCGGCAAAGGATTGTGATGTGTTAAGAACAACAATAAAGCATAATACTGAAGCAGTAGCTAGGGCAAATTTTTTAAAAAATGTATGTTTCATGTGCTTTTTTTGATTTAATCCTTCTTTAATTGCATGTTTCACAACATAGGAAAGTTCTGAGGGAATATCAATATTGTGATAGCCATTTTTATCAATCATTCTCAACCTCCATGTTTATTTTCAGCACTTTTAAAGCCTTATAAAGCCTAGATTTTACAGTGCTTAAATTTACTCCTGTTATCTGTGCGATTTCTTCTAGTTTCATATCTTCAAAGAAGCGCAGTAAAACGACCGTTTTCAGTTTTATTGGCAGCTTATCAAGGGCTTGATATAATTCAATATACTCACTTATATCAGGTTGTGGGTCATTTTGATTGGTATATATTGACATGTTATCAAAATAAATAATTCGATTATTTTTTCTTAAATATACAAGACATTCATTAATTAATATCCTATAAAACCATGTTTTAAAGTATTCTGTTTTTTGAATGGTATGCTTTTTTTGTAAAGCCTTTACAATAGAATCGTGAATTGCATCTAGTGCAGTGTCGCGATTTTTCAGATAGCTAAATGCAATTTTATAAAATTTTTCTTGATTATTTTCTATAAAATGAATTAATTGCTCTGTGCTAACTGTTTCTGGTTTCATAGTTACTCCATTTAATCAATTTGTGTATTCTCCAATTATTTTTTTGGCGGTATCGCCTTCAGATACACATACAATTAAGTAACGTCCTGTATTTTTTACAATCGCGTTATCTAATCTTTGTATTTCTTTTGGGTTGTATGCTGCATAATCGGCTTTTTGTTGTGAAATTCGGTTTTGAGCAGATTGCAGTGCATTTTTGGCCTCCTGTATATTGTTAAACTCAAATACAGCAATTTCTTCAGCAGTTGCACCACTGCCAATATATACATATTCATTTGCAGCATTTTCGATATTGTAGAGCAATGCAGCTTTTTCTTTATTGATTTGAACTAACTCATCTTCGAAAGCAACCTGTTGCAATAATTTGTCACTTAAATCTTTTATATTGATTGAAACGTCTTGTTGAGAGCAGGCAGACAACATCAATAATAAAATCAGTATTGTAAGAGTTAATTTTATTTTTTTCATTTTATCCTCCATTTTAAAACATAGTATAGAAATAATATCCAGTCTTATTTATAATGCTTTGGTACAAATAGGTAATAAATTTGTTTGTAAAAAATAAGTGCGTTGGCATTATTTTCATGCGATTTTTATTTTAAGTGTATAAATCGATTTTATATAGTATGATTTTTTAAATATTCAAGCCATATTTCACAGTATTCTTTTTTTAAATGAATCCCATCAACAGCAGCATCATCAGGTAAAGCACCATTTGAAGAAGCAACGGATTCAGAAACATTAAGATAGTGTACATTTTTTTCTTTAGCTATTTGCGCAATAAAGCAATTATATTCATTAATTTTTTCATTTTTAATATAATCATGTGTTGAAGATACTTCGTTGCTTACTGGTAAAATGGATTGTAAATATATAGTAGCATTTGGATTGATAGTTTGAATTTCATCTACCAATTTTGTGTATTTTTCAATAAAAATACTATTGTATGCCCAACCTATTTCATTTACACCAAGCATAATATATACTTTTTGAAAGGACGTTTGTCGTAAGGCTTCTATAATTGGCAGTTTAGAGCCATTTATATTGATAACAGGGTCTGTAAATACAGTGTCAACGGTAAGTCCTTTGTGTGCATAAGCTTTTGCATTTTTAAGGTCTGTATACATAAAGAAGCCTTCAGTGCGTGAATCTCCGATAAAAACAGCATCATTAAAATAGTCATTTTCAACAGGCAAAGAAGAAGGTGTTGTTTCTGGAATCGTCTCTTGTACGGCTGTTGTATTTTCTTGTGAAGGTTCATTTGTTGATGAAGGTTCCATGTTCTGTGAAGATTCAATATCTTGTGAAACTTCGTTGTTATTTGAAAGGTCACCAGTAGTTGGTTCATAAGAAATGCCTTCGCTGTTTAATGCGATTTCCGTGTTCTTATGTGAAGTAGCTGTCTTGGTGTTGGATTCCTGTAAGTGTTGTGCATCGCCTTGATAGGGCAGAAAAATAATAATACTAAACAGTAAACTAAATAATAGAAAAGTAGCTATAATCAAAAGCATTCGTTTGATTCGTCTTTTTAATCGTCTCTTTTTGCGTCGTCTGGATTTTTTTTGTGTATATTTTTGGTTTATCATAATGTACTCCCTTGATTTATTTTTAGTAATCTTATTTATTTTAGTAATTATAATACTTAGATGCAAGAAGATATTAAAAAGTTTAAAAAAGTTTAAAAAATTTTTTTCGTTGCTTAAAATGTCTATTAGTGGTACAATTATTCAGATAATTTAGCTTTTTTTGCTCTCAGAGATTGTAGAGTATTCTAAATAAGAGGATTATGGAGGCTTTTGGAATGGGATTAATGCAGAAATTGTTTGGTTCACATAGCGAGCATGAATTAAAACGTATCAAACCGATTGTTGATAAGATAGAAAGTTATCAAAAGGCGATGGGCGAGCTTACGGACGAACAATTAAAACAAAAAACAAAAGAATTTAAGGAAAGACTTTCAAAAGGAGAGACACTGGACGACATTTTGCCAGAGGCTTTTGCTGTTGTGCGTGAAGCTGGTAAAAGAGTGCTTGGCATGGAACATTACAGAGTTCAGTTAATAGGTGGAATTATTCTTCATCAAGGAAGAATTGCAGAGATGAGAACGGGTGAAGGAAAAACACTTGTATCAACACTTCCTGCTTATTTGAATGCGCTTGCTGAAAATGGTGTTTTGATAGTAACAGTAAATGACTATCTTGCAAAGCGTGATGCTGAATGGATGGGGCAGATACATCAGTTCTTAGGTCTTACAGTAGGTGTTGTCCTCCATGACCTTCAAGAGGATGAGAGAAGAGCTGCATATGCTTGTGATATAACATATGTGACAAATAATGAACTTGGTTTTGATTATCTTCGTGACAATATGGCCATCTACAAAGAGCAGCTTGTACTGCGCAGTCTAAAATATTGTATTATTGATGAGGTGGACTCTGTTTTGATTGATGAGGCAAGAACACCTCTTATTATATCAGGTCAAAGTGGTAAGTCTACAAAATTGTATGAGTTGTGTGACGTTCTTGCTAGACAGCTTCAAAAAGGTGAGTATAAAGGCGAAATGACAAAAATGCAGGCTATTATGCAGGAAGAAGTTGAAGAAGATGGCGATTTTATTGTCAATGAAAAAGATAAAGTTGTAAGTCTTACAGAACAAGGTGTTCATAAAGTAGAGCAATTTTTTCATATAGATAATTATGCAGACCCAGAAAACTTAGAGATTCAACATAATGTTACCTTAGCATTAAGAGCGCATAATTTAATGTTTCGAGATAAAGATTATGTGGTTAAAGATGATGAGGTTCTTATTGTTGATGAGTTTACAGGTCGTATTATGCCGGGACGTCGTTATTCTGATGGTTTACATCAGGCAATTGAGGCAAAAGAGCATGTAAAAGTAAAACGTGAAAGTAAAACACTTGCAACGGTAACATTCCAGAACTTTTTTAATAAATTTGAAAAGAAGGCAGGTATGACAGGTACTGCCTTGACCGAAGAAAAAGAATTTAGGGAAATCTACAATATGGACGTTGTAGAAATTCCTACGAACAAGCCAATTGCTAGACGAGATTTAAACGATGCTGTATATAAGACGAAGAAGGGGAAATTTAATGCAGTTGTACAATCGGTTATTGAGTCTCATGAAAAAGGACAGCCTGTTTTGGTTGGTACGATTACAATTGAAACTTCGGAATTAATTTCTGAGATGCTTAGAAAAAAAGGGATTCCACATAATGTTTTAAATGCAAAATTCCATGAAAAAGAGGCAGAGATTGTAGCGGAAGCCGGCAAACATGGCGCAGTGACAATTGCTACTAACATGGCAGGTCGTGGTACAGATATTAAACTTGATGAGGAAGCAAGAGCAGCAGGCGGTCTTAAGATAATTGGTACAGAGAGGCACGAGAGCAGACGTATTGATAATCAGCTTCGAGGACGTGCGGGACGTCAAGGCGACCCAGGTGAATCCAGATTTTATATTTCACTTGAGGACGACCTTATGCGCTTATTTGGACAAGAACGATTAATGAGCGTATTTAATACACTAGGCGTTGCAGAAGAAGACCAGATTGAACACAAGATGCTTAGTAATGCCATTGAGTCTGCACAGAAAAAGATAGAGACAAACAACTATGGAATAAGAAGTCATTTGCTCCAATATGACCAAGTTATGAATGAGCAAAGAGAAATTATTTATAGAGAGAGAAATCGAGTGCTTAATGGCGAGAGTATGCGCAAAACAGTTATTAAGATGATAACGGATTTTGTTGAAAGTGTTGTGAATCGATGTATTAACGAGGATGCCTCATCAAGCGAGTGGGATTATGATGAGATTAACAATGTAATGTTAACAACGATACCAATTGAACCAATTAAACCTGATGATGCGATTAAAAATAAAAGTGAACTTCTCCATAGCTTGAAAGAAAAGGCTGTAAAGTTATATGAGGAAAAGGAAGCTCTTTTTGCAGAGCCTGAGCAAATCCGAGAGATAGAGCGTGTTGTCCTTCTTAAAGTGATTGACCGTAAGTGGATGGACCATATTGATGATATGGAGCAATTAAAGCAAGGTATAGGATTACAGGCATATGGACAAAGGGACCCTGTTGTTCAATATAAGATGATGGGCTTTGAAATGTTTGATGAGATGTCCAATGCCATTACAGAAGACACCGTAAGGCTGCTTACACATATTCAAGTTGAGCAAAAAGTGGAGAGAGAGCAGGTTGCAAAGGTTACTGGAACCAACAAAGATGACAGTGCTTCAAAAGGTCCTGTAAAAAGGTCAACCAAAAAGATATATCCAAATGATATGTGTCCTTGTGGAAGTGGAAAGAAGTATAAGAACTGTTGCGGAAGACAGGCATAGAAAGGATTGTTATGGTAGAGTTAGACCAGTATAGATTGAAATTGTCTGGTTTTTCACAGCCAGTAGAGCAGATAAGAAAATCGTTGGATTTGGATAATAAACAGAAACGAATCGAAGAGCTTGAGGCTGATATGGAAGCACCGGGCTTTTGGGATGATACAGAAAAATCCCAAAAGTCGATGAAAGAATTAAAAGTGCTAAAGGATGCTTTTGAAAAATTTGACGAGCTTATTCAAAGGATAGATGATGCAAATACATTAATTGAGATGGCAGATGAGGAAAATGATACTTCTTTAATTTCAGAGGTAGAAGAAGAGGTTGAAAATCTTGAGAGCAAATTGGAAGCTTTAAGAATTGAGACGTTATTGTCTGGTGAATATGATAATAAAAATGCTATTCTTACACTTCATGCAGGGGCAGGAGGAACAGAAGCTTGCGATTGGTGTCAGATGTTGTTTAGAATGTATAACCGTTGGGCGGATAACAATGGTTATACAACGCAGACCATTGATTATTTAGAAGGTGATGAGGCTGGTATTAAATCCGTTACCATTGAAGTATCTGGTGATAATGCGTATGGACATTTAAAGTCCGAGCATGGTGTTCACAGATTAGTCCGAATCTCTCCGTTTAATGCAGCAGGCAAGCGTCAAACCTCGTTTGTTTCCTGTGATGTGATGCCAGATATTGATGAAGATATTGATATTGAGGTCGATATGGATGATTTGCGAATTGATACGTATCGTTCCAGTGGAGCTGGAGGACAGCATATTAATAAAACATCTTCAGCAATTAGAATTACGCATTTACCAACAGGAATTGTAGTACAATGCCAAAATGAACGTTCACAGCATCAAAATAAAGATAAAGCAATGCAGATGTTAAAGGCTAAGCTGTATCTTTTAAAGCAGGAGGAAAATGCACAAAAATCTTCAGATATACGTGGTGATGTTAAAGATATTAATTTTGGCAATCAAATTAGAAGTTATGTCTTACAGCCATACACAATGGTAAAAGACCATAGAACCAATAAAGACGTCGGAAATGCGCAAAGTGTGCTTGATGGAAATATTAATCCATTTATCAATTCATATCTTAATTGGATAAGCACAGGAAGTACCGAGTAGAAAAGGGAGGATATGATGGCGGAGTATGTTAAACCAGTAGTATTTAGATTAAATAGTGAACTGTATGGAGTAGATATCAATGCTGTACAGTCTATTGAGAAGCAAATTCAGGTAGTATCTGTTCCAAATGCGGTATCTTATATTAAAGGAATTATTAATTTAAGAGGAGAGGTTATTCCTGTATATAGTTTTAAAAGAAAATTTAAACAAGAAGAAGGCGAATTTACAGGTAACGCCATTATTATTAATGTTGGCAGTGTTAAAATTGCGCTTGAAGTTGACGAAGTGATGGAAATAAGCGATATTGACACAGATAATATTACAGATATGCCTTGTATTATTAGAAATAGAGAAACCATTTATATGGATAGAGTGGCAAATGTTAATGGAAAACTCATTATTTTGATTAATGTCAATATATTATTATCAAGAGAAGAAAAAGAAAATTTAAAGAGCATGGTAGAAAACTTAAAGGATTAGTTTGTTTTTTAGGCAGAAATTAGAATAGCATGAAAAATAAATTGTTTCACAGGTTAAATAAAATTGAATGAGCAATTTGTGTCTGCGTGTTGCTTGGCACACCAAGAAAGCAGCTCAAGAATGGGGAATTAAAATGGAAAAAGTGAAATCATTTGAAAGAAGTGCAGGTATACTAATGCCTGTAAGCAGTCTTCCTTCTAATTATGGTATTGGAACATTTGGAAAAGCAGCTTATGATTTTGTGGATTTTGTAAGGAACTGTAATCACAAATATTGGCAGGTGCTTCCATTGGGACCTACTACATATGGGGACAGTCCATATCAGTCCTATTCTGCATTTGCTGGGAACCCATACTTTATTGATTTGGATATGTTAGTAGAGGACGGTTTGTTGAAAAAATCGGATATCTTAAAGGTTGATTGGGGGGATGGGTTTGTTCCAGTTGATGTGTCAGAAGAGGATGCATTGGCAGGAAGATATGCACACAATTATGACATTCAAATTGGTGATAATCGCTATGTAAGTTATGAAAAAATTTACAATGGACGATTTGCAATTTTGCGTCAAGCTTATGAAAATTTTAAGCAGGTGTATGTTGATAGTAAAAGTACTCTTGCAAAAGGTCTTCCAATATATAAGCAATTTGATAATTTTGTTAGTGACAATAAAGAATGGCTTGATGATTATGCCTTATTTATGGCTGTTAAGTATTATAATAATCAAGTTTCATGGGCAGAATGGGACGATGATATTAAGTTTCGTACACCAGAAGGGATTAAAAAATACAAAGAACTTCTTGCTGATGATATTGGATATTGGGAATTTATACAGTACGAATTTGATAAACAGTGGACCAAATTAAAACAGTATGCAAACGATAAGGGCGTTGAGATTATTGGCGATATTCCAATTTATATGGGATATGACAGTGTTGATGTGTGGGCAAATGCCGAAGAATATCTTTTGAATGAAAATCTTACGCCTACTAAGGTTGCGGGTGTTCCACCAGATGCGTTTTGTGATTTAGGGCAGAAATGGGGAAACCCTTTATATGATTGGGAAAAGATGGAAGAAAATAATTTTGCATGGTGGCGTAAGAGAATGGTTCGTTCTGCCTATATTTATGATGTGATACGAATTGACCATTTTATTGGCATTGTTCAATATTACAGTATTCCAGCCGAGATGCCCGATGCAAGAGAAGGCGAATATCAAAAGGGACCAGGTCAAAAGCTGTTGAATGTTATCAATGAAGCCATTGGCGAAAAGAAGATTATTGCGGAAGATTTAGGCGTAAGCTTGAAAGAAGTTGATAAACTTTTGGAGCATAACGGCTATCCTTCTATGAAAGTGCTTGAGTTTGCATTTGGAGGAGATAGAAAAAATCCGCATCTTCCATATAATTATAAGACAAATTGTGTTGTATATGGCGGAACGCATGATAATGAGACATTATTTGGGTATTTTACAGAACATAATGAATGGGAGCTTGGGTATGCCTTTGATTATCTGGATACAAGAGACAGGAATAAATTGGTAGACCAAGTATTTCGAGCAGCATATGGAAGTGTTGCCATTTTATCTATTTTTGCTGTGCAGGATATATTAAAACTGGATAATACAGCCAGAATGAATTTTCCATCAAGTATGGGAACCAATTGGAAATGGCGCATGAAGCCAGAAGCTCTCAATGATACACATGTCAATAATATGAGATATCTTGCCAGTGTATTTGGCAGAGAAATCTAACGGAGATGGTTGTGAGAGAAGAAAGCAAGTATTATGTTGTCAAACAGAAAGCCTTGCCTGAGGTGCTTATTAAGGTAGCGCAGGTCAATAAATTAATTGAGACAAAGGAAATATCGGTAGCAGAGGCAACAGAGCAGGTTGGAATCAGCCGAAGTTCCTATTATAAATATAAAGACGATATATTTCCTTTTAGAGATAATGTCAAGGGACGCACCATTACGTTTGTTTTATCAATGGACGATGAACCGGGATTACTTTCAGCAGTGTTAAATAAAATAGCAGAATTTAAGGCAAATATATTAACCATTCATCAGACCATACCAGTAAATGGGGTGGCTTCTTTGACGTTGAGTGTAGATATTCTTACAACAACAGGAGATTCTTCTGCAATGATAGAAGAAATTGATTCTTTAAAAGGGGTAAGGTATCTAAAAATATTGAGTCGTGAGTAAAAAACATATACGAAAAGTATAATGTGGAATGGAGAAAACTATGGCAAAGATTGCAGTATTAGGATATGGTACAGTAGGGTCAGGCGTTGTGGAAGTATTATCAACGAACCATGATTCAATTAGCAAGAGAGTAGGGCAGGAGATTGAAGTTAAAAGTGTTCTTGATATAAGAGATTTTCCAGAAGACCCTATACAAGAAAAGATTGTTCATAATATAGATGATATTATAAATGATTCTGAAATAGATGTTGTTGTAGAGGTTATGGGAGGAATTGAGCCTGCTTTTACATTTGTAAAAAAAGCGTTAGAGGCTGGTAAGAGCGTGTGTACTTCTAACAAGGCATTGGTAGCAGCACATGGTCCAGAACTGCTTGCAATGGCAAAAGAGAGAAAATTAAATTTTATGTTTGAGGCATCGGTGGGTGGTGGTATACCTATTATAAGACCACTTAATCAGTCACTTACTGCGGATGAAATTATAAATATAACGGGTATTCTTAATGGAACAACAAATTATATCCTCACAAAGATGAGCAATGAAGGTATGGATTATGATGTGGTGCTAAAAGAAGCACAGGAATTAGGCTATGCAGAACGTAATCCAGAAGCTGACGTTGAAGGTTTTGATGCTTGTAGAAAAATAGCAATTTTGACTTCTTTAGCATATGGTTCAACCGTTCATTTTGAGGAGATATACACAGAAGGTATTTCACATATCACAACACAAGACTTTAAGTATGCACAAAAACTTGGATATGTAGTAAAGCTTTTAGCTACAAGCTATAAGAAAGATGGCAAAGTGTATGCAATGACAGCGCCATTTATGATAGAAAGCTCTCACCCATTATATAATGTAAATGATGTTTTAAATGGCATTTATGTCAATGGCAATGTGCTTGGCAATGTTATGTTTTTTGGTGCAGGAGCTGGAAAGCTTCCTACAGCTAGTGCGGTTGTATCGGATGTGGTTGACTGTGTAAAACACAAGGGAACCAATGTTATGACTGTATGGAGTAATAAAGAACTCCAACTTGGAAATACACAAGACCAAGTGAGAAGCTTTTTTGTAAGAGTAAAGGGAAGTTTGACTGATTTAGATGATTTGACAAGTATAAAAGTAAACTTTGGCAGTGTGAAAGCTGTGACTGTTGATGGTATAGAGGGTGAATTTGGATTTGTTACAGAAGATATGACTGAAAAAGAATTTGCAGAGGCAGCAAAGAACATTTCTATGATTAGCAGAATACGAATTGATAAGACTGTATTTTCATAATTCACTCCAAATGCACTATTTTATTGTGCAAAAAACAAAATTTTATAAAAAGAAAGGCAAAAATAATTCATGGTTAAAGTAGTTAAGTTTGGTGGAAGTTCACTTGCAAGTGCAGAACAGTTTAAGAAAGTTGGCAATATTATTCGCAGTGATGAGAGCAGAAAATATGTAGTTCCTTCTGCACCCGGAAAGCGATTTGATGAAGACACAAAAGTTACAGATATGCTGTACAAATGTTATGCAGAGGCAGAGGCTGGAAAGTCTTTTGACAGACATCTAAAGGCGATTGAAGAGCGATACAATGAAATTATTAAGGGACTTGGATTGAAACTTTCTTTAAAAGAACAGTTTGAGACCATTAAAAAGAACTTTCAGGCAAAGGCGGGCAGTGACTATGCAGCTTCCAGAGGAGAGTATCTAAATGGCATTATTATGGCAAAATATCTTGACTATGAATTTATTGATGCAGCAACGGTTATTTGTTTTGATAAAAATGGCGAATTTAATGGGGAAAAAACAAATGAAGTTATGGCGCATAGATTAGAAAAGACAACAAATGCAGTTATACCCGGATTTTATGGAGCGCTGCCAAATGGGGAGATAAAGACTTTTTCAAGGGGAGGCTCTGACGTTACAGGCTCTATCGTGGCAAGAGCATTGAAGGCTGATGTGTATGAGAATTGGACGGACGTATCAGGATTTTTGGCAGCAGACCCAAGAATTGTTGATAATCCTAAGCCAATTACAATTATCACATACAAAGAGTTGCGTGAGTTGTCGTATATGGGTGCATCCGTACTGCATGAATCGGCTATATTTCCAGTAAGAAAAGAAGGAATCCCTATCAATATCAAAAATACCAATGCACCAAACGATAAGGGAACAATGATTGTAGAAACTACTTGCAATAAGCCAGATTGTATTATTACAGGTATTGCAGGAAAAAAGGGATTTGTTTCTATTAGTATTGATAAAGATATGATGAACTCTGAGATTGGTTTTGGACGTAAAGTACTTCAAGTATTTGAAGACAATGGAATTTCATTTGAACATATGCCATCAGGTATTGATACAATGACTGTGTTTGTTCATCAGGACGAGTTTGTAGAAAATGAACAGAAAGTACTTGCACAGCTTCACAGGGCAGTCCACCCAGACACAATCGAGTTAGAGGCAGACCTTGCGTTGATTGCTGTTGTTGGACGTGGTATGAAAAATAACTCTGGTATTGCTGGAAATATTTTTTCTGCGCTTGCCAAGCAAAAAATTAATATTAAGATGATTGACCAAGGTTCAAGTGAGTTAAATATTATTATTGGTGTAAGAAACCGCTATTTTGAGGATGCAATTAAGACAATTTATAATGTTTTTGTGCCAGAAAAATAAATACTTATAG
The DNA here is from genome assembly GCA_910587485.1 of uncultured Lachnospira sp. Taxonomy (GTDB): domain Bacteria; phylum Bacillota; class Clostridia; order Lachnospirales; family Lachnospiraceae; genus Lachnospira. Next base: position 9,142 of record CAJUKN010000015.1, on the reverse strand, counting down.
AATGGAGTTATACGGTAACAATGGATATTACGAAAAAAATTGCTGAGGAATTACAGATAAAGCCAACACAGGTGGAGGCAACAATAAAGCTGATAGATGAGGGGTGTACCATACCTTTTATTGCCAGATATCGTAAAGAAATGACAGGTTCTCTTGATGATGAACAACTCCGAAATCTTGATGAAAGATTGCGCTATTTAAGAAATCTGGAGGATAGAAAAGAGCAGGTTCTTGCTAGTATTTTAGAGCAGGGAAAGTTGACAGAAGCGTTACAACTACAGATTGAAGCAGCAGAGACAATGGTTTTAGTTGAGGATTTATATAGACCTTACAAGCCAAAGAGAAGAACAAGGGCAACGATAGCCAAAGAAAAAGGGTTAGAGCCTCTTGCTGCCTATATTCTTTCTCAAAGTGCAGACCAACCGCTTGAAGTAGAGGCTGTAAAGTATATCAGCCAGAAAGAGGGATTGGAGGTTGCAAGTGAAGCTGAGGCAATCGCAGGCGCTTTAGATATTCTTGCAGAGCAGATATCAGACGAGGCAGATTACAGAACCTATATTCGAGAACTAACATTTAAGGAAGGTCAAATTAAATCGTTGGCAAAGGATGCAAATGAGCAGTCTGTTTACGAAAATTATTATGATTACAGTGAGCCGCTTGCTGCCATTCCGGGACATAGAATCCTTGCAATTAATCGTGGAGAAGCCGAAAAATTCCTTACAGTGAAAGTAGAAGCACCAACAGAACGTATAATTTTATATCTTAATAAAAAAATTATTACAAATGATAATGAATATACAACGTCTTGTTTAAAGACTGTTATTGAGGATTCGTATAATCGATTAATTGCACCAGCTATTGAACGTGAGATAAGAAATAGTCTTACGGATATGGCGGAAGATGGTGCAATGAAAGTATTTGGAAAAAATCTTCAACAGCTTTTGCTTCAGCCGCCAATTACTGGAAAGGTTGTTTTAGGGTGGGACCCTGCATTTAGAACAGGCTGTAAATTGGCAGTGGTAGATTCTACAGGCAAGGTTCTTGACACAAAGGTTATCTATCCAACAGAGCCACACAATAAAGTGGAAGAAGCAAAAAAAGAAGTTAAGAAACTGATTGATAAATATGGTATCACCTTGATTTCATGCGGCAATGGCACTGCTTCAAGAGAGTCTGAAAAAATTATTGCCGATATGATAAAAGAGATGAATCTTTCTAATGTCGATTATATTATAACAAATGAAGCGGGTGCTTCTGTATATTCTGCAAGTAAACTGGCAGCAGAGGAATTTCCAGATTTTGATGTTGCACAAAGAAGTGCTGTATCAATAGCAAGACGTGTACAAGACCCATTGGCAGAGCTTGTTAAAATTGAGCCAAAATCCATTGGTGTTGGGCAGTATCAACATGATATGAATCAGAAAAAGCTTGGAGAAGTGCTTGACGGTGTTGTGGAAGACAGCGTAAATAAAGTAGGCGTTGACTTAAATACAGCTTCGGCTTCATTACTTGAATATATTTCAGGTGTATCAAAAACGGTTGCAAAAAATATTGTTGAATATAGAGAAACAAATGGTCGATTTAACAATCGAAAGCAGCTTTTAAAAGTTGCAAAACTTGGACCAAAAGCATTTGAACAATGTGCAGGTTTTATGCGTATATCGGGAGGTGATAATCCGCTTGATGCCACAAGTGTGCATCCAGAAAGTTATACAGCGGCAACAAAATTATTAGAATTGTTGGGTTACAATTTAAGTGATATTTGTGTTGGGGGATTAGCAGGATTACATGGCAAAATAGATAGTATCGAAGAAATGTCTAAAGAGCTTGGTGTAGGAGAAATTACTTTAAACGATATTGTAAAGGAATTGGAAAAGCCCGGAAGAGACCCTAGAGAAGAGCTGCCAAAACCAATTCTTCGCAAAGATGTTCTTGAAATAAAAGATTTAACGCCGGGTATGATATTGAAAGGCACCGTTCGGAATGTAATTGATTTTGGTGCTTTTGTAGATATAGGCGTTCATCAAGATGGACTGGTGCATGTTTCTAAAATGTGTGCTGATAGAAGAGTCAATCATCCTTTAGATGTTGTAAGTGTTGGCGATGTTGTTGATGTCAAAGTTTTAGAAGTTGATGCCACAAAGGCTAGAATAGCACTTTCAATGATTCTTGAGGAAAAGAAAGAACATTATAAAAAAATGAATAAGCCTAAGAAAAAGAAAAAAGAAGGTTTAAATTTAAATGGCTTAACAAAATTTATGCGCTGAAAAAATTGGATTCATAAGCTAAATAAGATTGAATGAGCAAGTTAAGCAAAAATGAGGAATTTATATAATGGAACAGGAAAAGGTAGAATTTGTAACAGATATACAAATGAATGATTTAATGGATTTTAAGATATATCATAATTATCATAGCTTTAGCGGTCTTGCTACCGTTTTATTTGGAATAATTATGATTGTTATATCATGTGTATCAATTGGACGATTTAATATTGCATATACACTAATGACAGGGTTTTTTGGATTCTTTTTTACAATTTATACACCAATTGGAATATATTTAAGGGTAAAAAAGCAGATAAAAACGATTCCCGCATTTCAGGAACCTGTTAAGTATACGGTTACAAATGAAAAAATAGTTCTCTCACAGGGCGATATCACAGAGGATTTGTTGTGGAGTGATATCTATAAAATCAAGTTTACTGGAAAAAACATGGTCTTATATATCACATCAGTAAATGCAAATATTATTCCATTGCGCTGTGTTGGTGATTGTTTAAAGGATTTTCTTGAAATTGTAAGGAAACAATTAAAGCCTTATCAAGTGAAGTTTAGTGATAAAAAGGTGTTGGCGGCTGTAAAGAGGTGATATGTTGATTGTTGAAACAAATAGTGCCTATGAAACATTTGAGTTGGGAAAAAGGTTAGGCAGTGAGGCAAAGGCTGGCGAAATTATTTGTCTTAATGGAGATTTAGCTGTAGGAAAAACAGTGTTTACACAAGGTTTTGCCAGTGGACTTGGCATAACAGAGCCAATTAGCAGTCCTACATTTACCATTGTACAAGAATATACAAAAGGGAGACTTCCATTATATCATTTTGATATATATCGGTTATCAGATATATCAGAATTAGATGAAATTGGTTATGAAGAATATTTTTTTTCAGATGGTGTATGTCTGGTTGAATGGGGGAATTTATTTCCAGAAATATTCCCAGAACAAACAACCTATATCACAATAAAGAAAAAGATGGAAAAAGGCTTTGATTATAGGAAGATTGAGATTGTAAACAAATGACATATGGGAGACAAGAATGAATATTTTAGCTATTGAGAGTTCAGCAATAACAGCATCGGTGGCAATTCTTACAGATGAATGTGTAACAGCAGAATATACAATTAATCATAAAAAAACACATTCGCAAACATTGCTTCCAATGATAGATGAGATATGCCGCATGACTGATGTGAATTTAGAAAAATTGGATTTAATTGCGGTTTCTTGTGGTCCAGGCTCTTTTACAGGATTAAGGATAGGCGTAGCGACAGGCAAAGGTATTGCGTTTGCTTTAGATAAAAAGATGATACCAGTGCCAACGCTAGAGGCAATGGCATATAATTTATATAATACTGAAAAATATGTGTGTTCTGTTATGGATGCTAGAAGACAACATTTATATTGTGGAATATATTATTATAAAGAGGGGCAGCTTCAAACAAAATTAGAACAATCTCTTTTATCTTATGAGGAACTTGTCTCTATTTTAAATGATATGAATCAATCTGTTGTTTTTGTTGGTGATGGCATTTATGCTGCTGGTGATTATATAAAAAATAATATCCTGTGTCCATATGAGTTTGCACCTGCTCATTTGTCTGTACAGAGGGCTTCAAGTGTCGGCATATATGCAAAGTATTTGTATGATAAAAATGGAGCGGTTGATAGTGCGCAAATTGCTCCAAATTATCTTAGACCATCTCAAGCAGAACGACTACTTGGAGAAAAAGAATGTCAAAAGTAAATATTAGACAAATGAACATAGAGGACACGTTACAGGTTTATAATATTGAAAAAACAATTTTTTCCTTAGCTTGGTCGCAAAAATCATTTATGGAAGCGTGTCAAAAGCCAGAAAATATTTATCTGGTAGCACTTATAGAAGGGCAAATAGTTGGATATTGTGGCATGTGGACAGTGATGGAAGAAGGCAATATTACAAATATGGCTGTGGCATGTTCACACAGAAAAAAAGGAATTGCTTTTTTGTTAATGAACGAGATGGAACACATTGCTGCTCAAAAAGGGATTATAGCCTTTTTTCTTGAAGTGCGAGAAAGTAATGTAAATGCTATTAAATTATATGAAAAAATGGAATATAAAAATATTGGTATAAGAAAGAACTTTTATGAAAAACCTGTTGAAAATGCCATTATAATGTCAAAAATAATTGAATAGTGAAATGGAGATTAGTTAAATAAGATTGAACCTGCAAGTTTGTGCCTACACATAAAATAGTAAGCTGTTTTAAACTTGCAGGTTGAGTAAGAATGGGAGATAAAAATGCTAGATGTTTGTTTGCTTGGAACAAGTGGCATGTTGCCTTTGCCAAACAGATGGTTGACTTCTTTAATGACAAGATATAATGGAAGCAGCCTGCTTGTGGATTGTGGTGAGGGAACACAGATTGCCATTAAAGAGAAAGGATGGAGTTTTAACCCTATTGATGTAATATTATTTACGCATTATCATGCAGACCATATTAGCGGTTTGCCGGGATTGTTGCTGACAATTGGCAATTCAGACAGAAAGACACCAGTCACGTTAATTGGACCAAAGGGATTAATTAAAATTGTAAATGCTCTCCGTATTATAGCACCAGAATTGCCATATGAGCTTCAATTTATTGAATTATCAGACAATTCTCATCATTTTGAAATAAATGGTTATCATATAGAAGCATTTAAGGTTATGCACACTGTTCCCTGTTATGGGTATACCATTAGTATACCTAGAATTGGGAAATTTGATGTAAATAAGGCAAGAGAATTAAATATACCACAAGTTTTGTGGAATAAACTTCAACATGGCGGTGAAGTTGTGGTAGAAGATAAAGTATTTACTTCTGATATGGTAGTAGGAGCGCAAAGAAAAGGAATAAAAGTAACATATTGTACGGATTCAAGACCAGTTAATGCCATTTCGTTAAATGCAGCAGATTCCGATTTATTTATTTGTGAAGGCATGTATGGTGAAAATGATAAGGAGTGTAAAGCAAAAGAAAATCGACATATGACATTTGAGGAGGCGGCAAAGCTTGCAAAAGAAGCAAATGTTAAAGAACTATGGCTGACGCATTTTAGTCCATCATTAATACGACCAGCCGATTATATTGACAAGATAAAAACAATTTTTTCAAATGTATGTGTGGGGGCAGATGGAAAAAGTGTCACTCTTTATTTTGAAGAGTGAGAATGGGGGTTTTTATGAAAAAATACGGCAAGACAGTTATATTAGGCAGTATTATGGTGTTATTGTGTGTTGGATACTTTTTTTATCTCTCGCGTAGAACGCCAACAATGGATGCTACAGACAAGGCTGTCCAAGACCAAGAAATTGCAGCACTTACAACAAGAAATATAGAAGATAATTATCCAGAGTCACCAAAAGAAGTTGTGAAGTTTTATGCAAGAATAACAAGGGCTTATTATAAAACAGAGCTTGATGAAGAAAAGATTGAGTTATTAGGAAAACAGGCAAGATTATTGTTTGATTCAGAACTAAAAGGAAAACAGACGGATGAGGAATTTTTACAGGCATTAAAAGATGATATCAAAAATTATAGGTCACTCAATCGCTATGTTGCTGATTATGTATTGCAGGAAAGCTCTGGAGTCAATTATTCTACATTTCAAGGACAAAAATATGCTTTTGTAAATGTTGTATATAAGTTAAGAGAAAAAGAAACATTGATAGATTCCAATACAAAATTTACATTAAGACAAGACAGAGATGGAAGATGGAAGATACTGTACTGGGAGTTAGCAGAATAATGGAAAATCATTTAGAAGATGTATTGATATTGGCAGTTGAGAGTTCATGTGATGAAACAGCGGCGTCTGTAGTTAAAAATGGGCGTGAAGTGCTATCCAATATAATCAATTCACAGATTGCCATTCATACGAATTATGGTGGCGTTGTACCTGAAATAGCTTCAAGAAAACATATAGAAAATATTAATCCTGTTATTTCAATGGCATTAAAAGAGGCAGGAGTAACATTAAGTGATATTACAGCGATTGGTGTAACCTATGGTCCGGGACTTGTGGGAGCGCTTCTTGTTGGTGTGGCAATGGCAAAGGCAATGGCATTTGCAGCAAAAAAGCCATTGGTTGGGGTACATCATATTGAGGGGCATATATCGGCAAATTATATTGAAAATCCAGATTTAGAGCCGCCATTTGTAGCGTTAGTGGTTTCTGGAGGACATACGCACCTTGTTATGGTGGAAGAGTATGGAAAATATGATATTATAGGGCGTACAAGAGATGATGCGGCAGGAGAAGCATTTGACAAAGTTGCAAGAGCTGTAGGGCTTGGATACCCGGGAGGTCCTAAGATAGATAAGCTTGCAAGAGAAGGAAATCCTCATGCAATTGAGTTTCCTAGAGCAAATGTAGAAAATGCTCCCTATGATTTTTCATTTAGTGGAATTAAATCAGCGGTATTAAATTATCTAAATCATTGTGAAATGAAAGATATAAAAGTGAATAAAGCCGATTTAGTTGCTTCATTTCAAAATGCTGTAGTGGATGCGCTCGTAAGCAGAGCAATGCTTTTAATTGATACAAGACATATTTGTAAATTTGCAATTGCTGGTGGAGTTGCTTCTAATTCAGCGTTGAGAATTGTGTTACAAAATGAATGTGCAAAACGAAATGTAGCTTTTTATTCACCATCACCCCAATTATGTACAGACAATGCCGCTATGATAGGCGCGGCAGCATATTATGAATATATAAATGGGACAAGACATGGTTATGATTTGAATGCCATACCAAATCTTAAATTGGGAGAGCGTTTATAGGATAGTTCAGAAAAGAAAATAAAGGATTATCGTTTTAAACAAATCAAGCACAAGATATCGCAAATATAGTATATAGTATATATTAATATATATAATATATATCTAGTGTATATCTTTAGCATGTCAGACCTTTTGGAAACTTTTTTCTGCATCAGAACTTGAGCGGAATTATGTTTGTGTGCTGTTTACCATAAACCTGTAAGAACTTTTAATTGTTTGGGCAAAAGTAGTACAGAAATGAGGAAAAAATGAAAATTTCAGCAATTGTGTTAGCTGGTGGCAAAGGAAGCAGAATGAACAGCGATATACAAAAACAATATTTGCCTCTTTGTGGAAAGCCAGTTTTATATTATGCACTTCAAGCTTTTCAACATTCTTCAGTAGATGAAATTATCCTTGTAGTAGGAAATGGTATGATAGAAAACATATCAGAGGAAGAATATTGTAAAAAAGAATTAATTGATAAATACTATTTTAATAAAGTAAAACATATCATTATGGGGGGCAGTGAACGATACAACTCGGTTATGAATGGTTTGAAAGTGATTCATAATGAAATGGATTACGTATTAATTCACGATGGAGCAAGACCTTGTATAACAGTTGAGTTAATTGAGCGTTGTATTCGAGATGTAATTGCCTATAAAGCATGTGTGGCAGCAGTTCCTGTTAAAGATACAATAAAAGTGGTCGATTCAAAAGATTATGCAGTCTCTACTCCAGATAGAAGTACATTATGGCAGATACAGACACCACAATGCTTTGAATATAATATGATATTGAGAGCATACTATGATATGATAGCAGATAAAGAGAAATCAAATATAACAGATGATGCAATGGTGGTAGAGAAGTATAGTAGAAATAAAGTCAAAATGACACATTCAAATTATAAAAATATTAAGATAACAACACCAGAAGATTTACAGATAGCAAAAGCCTTTCTTTTTCAGAGCATTTAAATGTTTGAGTTTTTAAGTGTTTTTTGAAAAATCTTGTTTTAAAATAGATAGTATAAAAGAATTAAAAGGATAAAATCTTTATAGTTGGCAAAGTATAATAAATTGAATTTTAAATATAATAAGTTTTGAAGATAAATGCTTAAAAAAAATAGAAAGAGATATCAGAATATAATTATAATATTATATTATATTTTATCACAAGTGTAGTCTTTTTTCTAAAATGCTATAAAGCAGTAATGAGGCTATAAGTAAATAGCAAAGTGAGCGAATATTGTTTTGAAGTTAAAAAATATTTCAACTTTTTTCTAATTTTTTGAAAAATTATGGTTGACAAATGTAATTATGGGTGATAATATAATTAAGTCGTTGGCATGACAAATTAAATAATATGATATGGAGAGGTACCGAAGTGGTCATAACGGGGCGGTCTTGAAAACCGTTTGTCTTCACGGGCGCATGGGTTCGAATCCCATCCTCTCCGCTTGAAAAAACCACTAAGATAGTGGTTTTTTCTTTCCTAAATATAAGTTAGGATAAATGTTTAAAGTAAAACTTGTTCCTTATTTATAGTTGTGTTACAAATTTGTTGAAATGTAGTAATTGTTTTTTTAGCAAAAATTTTTTAACCTATTTATCATCATTCAAGAAGTGGGAACTTCCTTGGTGAGTTTAGATGAGTATTAAAAGAATTATAACATTTTTTAAATAATAAAACAAAAAACAAAAAACAACAAAAATAAAAAATTCTCTTTTTTAATAACGTGTGAAATTTATAATAAAGAATTTTGTATTGTGAAAAAAATTAAGAAGCATTATAAGTTTCTTGAATTAGGAATTTTTGTTTCTTCAACTTAAAATGCCACGAAGTGGCATTGATATTATGAACAAGTGGCAAAGTGAATGACGAATATCTGTTTGAATAGAATAAATGGAAAAATATGTAGAAAAATGAAAAAAATAGTTGACAAACATATTTAATAATGGTATTCTATTAAAGCTGTCGGTGCAAAAGAGATTTTTGCAGAGGACAGAAAAAGTAAAGGATATTAGAGAATATAAAAAATAAAGTTGAAAACATTTTTTAGTTTTATA
>CAJUKN010000014.1:23982-91942 GCA_910587485.1 uncultured Lachnospira sp. | reverse complement strand
GTTCTGCCTGACGTTCTGCAAAATCCAAATATCCCGACACAAGCTGCCCCATTGCGCGAAGTTCTTTTTCATTCAGATAATTTTTAGCAATGACAGCCTCCCGCAAAGTTGGCTGGTTTCCTGCAAATGTGGTAAGCCCCATAAATTCTTTTTCCGCATCTGCCCTTGTATAAATAACTTCCGCCGCAGTCTGCCCATGAATAGCATAATGTATTTTGTTCTGAACCTTCTGAAAAAACTGAATGGATATTTCCGCTTTCGGATCATAGTCAATGCTGGTAGCATAAATCTCCAGTACCTGCCTGTAAAATACCTTTTCGGAGGCACGAATGTCCCTAATCCGTTCAAGCAGTTCCTTAAAATATCCACCGCCACCTAAATCTTTCAGACGTTCATCGTCCAGTGCAAAGCCTTTACGCATATACTCTTTCAAGATTCCGGTTGCCCATATTCTGAACTGTGTGCCGCGTTTTGATTTCACACGGTAGCCGACAGAGATGATTACATCGAGATTATAATAACAAATGCTGCGTTCTACCTGCCTGTTTCCTTCATTTTGAACTGTTGCAAAATATGCAACAGTTGCTTCCTGCACAAGTTCTTCTTCTGAATAAATATTTTTAATATGCCTTGAAATTGTTGATTTATCTCTCTGAAATAGTTCTGCCATTTGGTCAATAGACAGCCACACAGTATCCCCATCAAAAGTTGTTTCGATCTTAGACAAACCATCCTCTGTTGTATAGATTATAATATTTGATTTTCCCATTTCATCTCTGTAATCCATAGTCACCTCATCTCCTTGTACTTTCACTCAAATATAAGCAAGTATGTTTTTCCAAATTTGGTTTGGACATACTTATCATGTTTATTATACATTATACACTTGCTATTAGCAAGAAACATCTTGCCAGTCTTTTGTTGCCTTATTTTTTTCTTCCACATGATTATCTACTGTTATATCAGGTAAATTTTCTATATCCAAATCTGACGCATATTTTTCAATCAAATTTGCAAGCATATCTGCCAATCCGCTCCATTCATCAGTCATAAATATCCCTCCCATATGAACGCAAAAAAGGACAGCTATAAACTGTTACGTTCATAACTGCCCTTACGCTGTTTTAATTCTAAAAAATCACAAATTCCCCGTCAATTTTTCCTGTACTTTAATCCATAAACCTACATACAAGTGACAGGTCATTACGCTGCCCACATCGGAATCGCACCGTCATTATATGACTGAATTTCAATCAAAAATCCAGAAGTATCATTATCACAGATATGCTTCATCGCCCCACACAACTGCTGTGCATTTTGTCAGGTTTTTATCGCTCAATGCCTTCGCTTCAGTGGTTTGTTTTTCATTTCTTCACATTTGCCTGAAAATGGATTGAAGCGAGCATATCATGGCGCACCTACATTGTGGCTACGCATATCCTCACGTCCTGTATGTATATTGCAATATTCAGTTTTCAAACAGGCTTTTATTTCATATGCCTTAAATATTATTCTATATGGTAAATATGCAAAATTCCTTCCTATTTACAAAACTTTTTCAAAATTTTTCTGTTAAAATGGGCGGCAACGCCCATATCAGTTTAGGACAGACTAACCATACAACTTAAAATCCATTTGTTCATCTCACCGAAACAGCAAGCACTCCCTGTGTCATGACACAGAGCATAATAGCAAGCACTGCCCGCGTATATACGCAGAATAAAATAGCAAGCACTGCCTATGGACGTCCATAGACAGAATTTACACAGATTTTTTCCTACGGAAACTCTATGAAAATTGGCTCGCATAAGGGAAATCCCCTAACCCCATTTTTGGTAAAAACAGTAATTTTATATAATAAAAAAGGTATATCGAATTTATATTTTTACTTCATTTCGATACACCTTACTACACTTCATTCTATACAAACATTTGCTGAAGCAATCCCTTTTTAAGTTCTTTCCATGTCTCTATTCTCTTTTGTTCTGCATCTATAGTCTCATCAAATTTCATAAGGAAATCCGCAATTATCTTCTGTTCTTCCAAAGAAGCTGGAATTTCAACCTTGAGCTTCAAAAAATCCCTTGGTTTCAAAGTCATAAGCTTAATTACAGTTCCTTCCAAATACTTCATTGAATTTTTAATGAAAATTGGATTTTTAACAACATACTCCATGAATGCTGGGTTTTGCTCTGTGTAAAAAATAGCATATATAGGCGATACAACTCCTCGCATTAACTTATTACGATGAATTGCTCCATATTTTAAGTTGGCAGGATTGTAAATAATATCATCAACCTCTGTTAATGCAAACTTTTTCGTTTCCTTATCTTTTATTAGGAAATCTCTCTTATTTGTTTTTTTATCTTGAGGTTTAATTACGCCTTGCTCTATGGTAAACGATAACAAGGGGGCATCTTCTGTAATAGTTTGACTTACTTTCCTCTCCGTGAGAATTTCCCATAATTCTTTAGTTACCCAGTTCTCAAACTCCCTTCCATCAGCTCTCTTAAATCGAAGTTCTCTCGAAAGTATCTTCTGTATAATGCCATCTCGTAATTTTTTTAGGCAGTAACACTTTCGTTGATGAAGGGTTATAAGGTGATCGAGGGTGGAAAAATACTTACCAATTTTCTTTTGCTCCTCTATTTCAGGAACCATTATTTCTTTAGTGAGCAAGTCTTCTTTAGTTATTCCTTTTATCGCTGAACCTTGTACAATATGCAAGTCATTTTGAATGCGCTGATACAAAGAATAACATGTAAATTTAGCATCTGTTTTTAACTCTGCTAAGGACGTGAAATCCTGACTTGTCGCATATGAAAACGGCACAAATACAAGCTTTCCAACACCTACATGAGTTACAACAGCAATAGAGTTTTTGGGAATTAGCTTAGCTGCTGATTTATCTAAACCAATCTGTGTAATACTCTTAGGAATTTCGAATTCAAACATTTCATTCTCTTGTACATTTGATGACTGAATCCAAGGAATGCTACCATCCCAGTATTCAGCTACACTTGTCTTTGGTGTACCTCCTCCAATGACATTTCCAGCAATCTCCCCCAGCTTACGCTGTTCCCACTCATCAGTAAATTCTGGAAATCGTAACTTTGGAATACTTTTATCACCCATGTTTACTTCCTCCTACAAGCCTTCCGGAAAAGTAATGCCTAACTCATCAAAATATTCCTCTAATTCCTTATAATTTTTCTGTAGATCAGCATTTATATTACCTATATCCTTAGTTACTTGTTCTATGTCTATCATAATTTCTTCCTCGACAGTGTTAACATATCTTGGAATATTGAGATTATAGTCATTTTTCTCAATTTCTTCCATCGAGGCAACATGTGCATATTTTTCAATTTCTTCTCGGTTAACATATGCATTAACAATCTTACCAATATGCTCCGTTGTCAATTCGTTCTGATCTCTTCCCTGCACAAATTCTTTACTTGCATCAATAAATAATACATTGTCGCTATTTCCATTTCTCTTACTTTTCAATACTAGAATTACAACTGGTATTTGTGTCCCATGGAAAAGGTTTGCTGGTAAACCAATGACTGCATCCAATCTATTTAAATCTTTAATAAGATATTTTCTAATATCTTCTTCTGCCCCACCTCTAAATAATACTCCATGTGGTAACAATACTGCCACTCTACCATCATTATCATCCATGTGATACACCATATGTTGCACAAATGCCAAATCCGCATGACTCTTTGGAGCCAGTTTTCCAACTCCACTATACCTTTCATCCTCCAGCAGCGTTGTATTTGCATCCCATTTTAAAGAATATGGGGGATTGCATACTTGTACAATCATCTTTTCTTTTCCATAAGTATCATTTGTAAGTGTATCACCCTTACAAATACTAAAATTATGATAATCCACACCGTGCATTAACATATTCATACGAGCAAGGTTATATGTAGTAGGATTGTTTTCTTGTCCATAAAAATGACCAACTCTACCAGTTGCTAAATGCTTCTTTACATCAAGCAACATAGAAGCAGAACCGCAAGTACAATCTCCAACTGTTCTTGCTTCATCAAGACCAATCGTCGCAAGCGTTGCGCAAAGTGTAGAAGGACCTACCGGAGTAAAGAATTCTCCGCCTTTTTTACCTGCGTCACTTTGGAATAGACCAATTAAAATCATATATGCAGTTCCAAGAACATCAAACTGCTGGTCTTGCAAATCCATATCAATCTCTGCAATTCGAGCTATTACCTTTCCAATTTTGTCACTTCTTTCAGAAACAGTATCTCCTAATCTTGAATCTTGTAATCTCATATCATCAAATAATCCTGTAAAAGCTGCTTCTGAATTATGACCGAGCGTAGAACCAGTCAAATCACTAATAGCCCTCTCATAATGCTCTATGGAAAATTTATCTGCATCTCCATTCGGCTTGATGATTTTCCTTGTTAATTCTCTAAATAAGTTTTCCGGTTTGATAATATACCCCAAATGCTCAATCGACCACTGTTCCACAATGGGCTTGTAATCACTATCTGCAAATGCCTTCTCGTAGTTCAAATTATCTTCTTGAAGAATCTCTTGCATATATATTTCTGTTCTCTCAGAAAGATATCTATAAAAGATAGTACCAAGAATGTAATTCTTAAACTCCGAACTATCCATCCCGCCTCGAAGAGCGTTTGAGATATTCCACAACTGTGATGATAAATCAGCTGCCTGTTGTTGTGCTTTTGCTGTATCTATTACCATTTTTATTCTCCTTCTGCTCTGTACTTGTTATAGGTATTCACCACAAAACCCCTGATGTCATTTGTGAGCTTTGTAATCTTAAGCAACCCAAAATGATATGCCATGAGTCTCCGTCTAATTGCTTCGTCTGATACACCACCGCTAAAGCTATAATCCGTAAAAATATCAATGATGATATCCGTATCAATCCCATTATTGTAGGAAAAAGTCTCAATATCTGCCTGAAGTTGTTCTTTTTCAAATTCCTCAAATGCCTGTTGCATATCTGCCTCCTCTGGCAAATCATAAAACCTTGTCTCAATAAAAGCCCTCATGATGTCCTTCTTGGCTCGCAAAGACACATTATCAGACCGTTCAATCTCTCTTAGAATCAAATCAACATTTGCCTGTAATTGTTCTGCCGAAAGATTGCTGGCATCATGTGCCCTTTTTAACAAATTAAGAATATACACTACATTTATACGGTCTGTTCTGACCAATTCAACATCAAAATCTACATCTACCGGAACCGGCACTCTCGGATTTGGATTGTTCGCTTGGTCTTTATAATACAGATACCAGCTCTTATATCCCTCGTATTCATCCTCATCCATTACAACCGCCAAATCTGACCAATTAAACTTACTAAAGGTCTTAAGCGTAGCAAGAGTTCCCACCATAGTTCTAAAGGCAATAATAAACATTCGGACTTCATCCTCATTTTGAAGCTGTCCCGCATCATCTACCGTAGGAACAACTTTACGAAGGACTGGCTCCTGATTTACCCACTTTTGGATATAATACTCATAATTTTCTAATAAATACTCGTTTGGATCACCATCGCCAGAAAACAATCTAAGTGCATCATCCTGCCACTTTTTGATATTTCTGTATGTAACAATCTGTCCAAATTGCTTTGTAACCTTATCTACTCTGTTTGTCCGGCTATATGCTTGTACCAGAGTATGCCAAATGAGATTCTTATCCAAGTAAAGTGTATTCAAAGGCTTTGCATCGAATCCGGTAAGCATCATATTTACTACAAGGAGAATATCCACCTGTGGCAAATTCTTCTGCTTTAATCTCTGTGCTATATCTTTTCTATAGGAATCAAACTTATCTATATCATAGGCTGTGCTAAACATTTTGTTGTAATCATCTATGCATCTACTCAACAACTCTGCCGAATGCTCGTCTCCACGCTCATCCATATCCTCATTGGCTCCAAAACTAAAGATTGCTGCCACCTTATACTGCTTGCCTACTTCCCTTTGTTTGTTAAGTTCTTTGAATATATCATAATACTTACCCAGTGTCTTAATACTGTCTACTGCAAATAAAGCAGTATAAATATCTTTACCCTGCGGATGAATATGTTGCTCATGGTGCTCAAATATATCTATGGCAATCTTTCTAATTCTCTCGTCATCATGGTACAGACCATCTATATCAATATTATGTCTCTTGCAATACTCCGGATCATCCAACTGCTCTGGATCAATACCATTCACTGCAATATGATGAGCAAATATAGTTCTCTGATATTCAACGGAAAATCTCAACACATTGCCATCTGCAATAGCATCTTTAATCATATATTTATGCAAGCAGGCATCCATCTGCTTGCCAGCACTAAACAGATCTGCTGTTGTCCTTTTGGCAACTCCTTTATTAGCTTCAAAAATAGGTGTCCCAGTAAAGCCTATATAATTTGCATTATGAAAGTGCTTTTCAATATCTCCATGCATTTTCCCAAACTGACTTCTATGGCACTCATCAATGATAAACACAATCTTATTATCCCGATACTGTTCCATAAATTTTTGATATTTGGAACTCTTTACAGCATTTGCCATTTTTTGAATGGTAGTTACTATCAGTTTTCTATCTGTTTCCTGTAACTGCTTTACAAGTACATGTGTGCTGTCTGAATTATCAACACAATCTTTCTCAAAACTGTTATACTCATCTATTGCTTGGTCATCCAAATCTTTTCTATCAATCAAAAATACAACCTTATCAATCCTTGACTCTTCCCTTAAAAGTTGGGCCAATTTGAAAGAAGTAAGTGTTTTTCCAGAACCAGTACACGCAAACACATATCCATTGTGATTTGCTTCAAGAACTCTCTTTTTTGCAGCTTTAACCGCATAAATCTGATACGGACGCATTACCATGAGTATCGGTTCTGCTGATTTAATAACCATGAACTTATCAATCATTTCCGTAATGGCAGTTTTCCTAAAGAACTCTGCCGTAAACTCATCCAATATATTGATACGTTTATTGTTCTCATCAGTCCAGAAGAATACAAGGCTCTTTA
This sequence comes from uncultured Lachnospira sp., assembly GCA_910587485.1. Classification (GTDB taxonomy): domain Bacteria; phylum Bacillota; class Clostridia; order Lachnospirales; family Lachnospiraceae; genus Lachnospira. Next base: position 84,897 of record CAJUKN010000014.1, on the reverse strand, counting down.
ATATGGGATTATACTGTCCATTCTCCATCTCATTTTCATTACAGAAGTATTTTGTCTGAACAGAATTAGACACAACGAAAAGCTGTAAGTAGCGGAACAACCCCTTGAAAGAAAATTTTCTGTATCGGTTAATCTGATTGATTGCTTCATTTATCTCTACGCCCGGTCTTTTCAATTCTACCTGAACAAGAGGAAGTCCATTAATCAGTACAGTTACATCATACCGATTTTTATATACAACATCATCTTTATGATCTTTATCCATCGTAATCTGGTGAGATACCTGATAAATATTTCTATCTGTATTAAAACTGAAAAACTCCAAATACACAGTTTTCCCATTATCCAAATTCAAAATATACTTGTCACGCAGCACCTTGGCAGATTCATAAACGCTCTTGTTGTCAACGTGAATCAATACACGATTGAACTCTGCATCTGAGAAGTCAGCAGTTCCTTTTGCTTCAATTAATTTTTCTGCATTATATGCTGCTAATTGAACTCTGAAATTAGATATAACATCTTCATAGTTATTCAACTCAATATACGCATATCCTATACTTTCCAATCTTTCGATGAACTTAATCTCAACATCATACTCTGATTGTACTTTAGCCATCTATTCTGCCTCCTTATCTTCTGAAACGTATGTTGCAACCTTCTCTCCAAATTAAATATTTCTAATTATTTCTGCGCACAGCTCCGCCCTAGAAATACATTTTATATTTTGTTTATATATGACATTGCTAATAAGCGGTTTACTCACAATGAAAATACCCTTGATATCCCATTCTCTATTATCCAATCCATATTGAATTTTTACATCTTGAATATGCTCTTTTAACCACTCTACCCTTCGCGTATGCTTTGTAGCAAAACACTTCATTTTATCCTTGTCTACGAACATCTTAAGATATTCTTGTTGAATTTCATATGGGTTGCGAGAAAAATGAAAATCTTTGACTTCTGCAGCAATTATTTTATCAGTCACTTTATCAATAATAAGAATATCAATATCTCCCAATGTATTACCTTGTAAATTTGATATTTTCTTGCCATTTATTTTTTTGACATTTGGAAAAATGGTAAACTCATTCATATCTTGAATAATATCAACGATTAGTTCATTAAATGCAGCTCCTCTACTTTTACTTATCTTGCCTATCAGTTCTACCATTTCCTGACTTTCGGATGTAAACTTTCCTGAATGAATCAAATCTGTCACATATTCAAGCATATGGTATAATTGACGATTGCCCCAAATAAGACTATTATCTCGTTGCAATACCGGTCTTCTATTAAATGAATATCTTCTATTAAATCTCCACGGATATGCTTCCCAAGCATTATATTTTGAGGGTAATTTTAAATAATCAGCTCTAGGTCTGTAAGTAATATCATTTAGAACATTTTTTATAACATCCTCAGATAATGTTTCATTAAGCTCTATCAGCATTGAAGTGATACAAGATTCTTCAATACACATAATTTCTTTTTCATTCAATACAACCATCGTAGCAATTACCTTAACAAAGTCAGAATACTTATAACCAAATTCTTTAAAATATGCCATCTCCAATTCATCTGCATAATCCTTAAAATTTACACTATAATGTTTTCTTGTTACATATGATGAATCAAATTTTAATTGTCTTCTTCTATATACATCGCTATATTGATACATATCAATAAATTCGTCTTTTTTTAAACCTATTCTTTTGGATCGAAGAAACTCTATTGGTGTACTTATAATACCATATGTCAACAGATCTCCTTTATAAGCCCATTCAATTATCATAGAACATATGGCAAGTAACTCCTCATACTGTCCTACCCCCAGTTGTTTATTTCCAGTAGCTGGTTGTGCTGTTATGTATTCGATAAGAAATTTTAATGCCAACGAAGTTCTGTTTAAATTATTATACTCTTCTAAATACATTTTTTCTTTTTCTGGATAACACGCAATATCCATATAAAATCTTCTTTCAGACAAGATGAGTTTATATAAAGTTTCTTCAAGATCAAAATAAATCATTTCAATTATATTATCCGTCGAAAGTTCCGCCACTTTTGTCTGTAACCTATTATAAAGCCAATCAACGACCGCATGTGAAACTTCATTTCGTTTTTCTTCTGGAACAATACCTATTTCCCAATTACCACTTTGAAGAAGCTCTCTTCCAATTGTTCCGGCTAAATAATCCTCATCCTCTTCACGTATTTTGCGATTATTACCCAGTTCTACAGGTTTTAAGTATGGTTTATTTTCATACGCAAACGAAAAAAATTTCTTTTTCAATGGATCACTAAATATTCCATCCAATACCACTTTGTAATTACAATGCTCATATGACAAGTCATTTAATATTTCAAATAAGAATATGCACAGATCTTTTTCTTGTATATTAGTAGTTTGATTTAAATTTCCGAACGCTTCTGGTGTCCACTTAAGAAAAATATGATTTTTATTTATTTCTGTTCCTATGCATTCTGAATATGGTACGACCATATTTCTTTCATAATAATACTCTTTAGGCTTTCCTGTTAATGAAATATTAAAAACATATACATAATAGAACAAATCGAACAGTTCAATAATTTGTTTACATTCTGCCAGCCAATATGAGATTGCATCTACTAATGAAAAATAGACATTTATCTCTTCAAAGCTCTGAATTTCATCCGTAGTAATCCATATTTTCACATTGTCAAAAGCCACACAATAAGCAACCTGTTTTTCGAGAAACAAATCATCTTCAACATAAATACTTCTTAATTTATCTGTATATATAACTTCAGCTTTTTCACCATCAATATATGAATCTATTAAAATTCTATTTTCCTCTTTCAATGCCTCTGAAATATATTCAACAGAATCGCCTGGAGCTATATATATATTCATTTCATCCATGCTTACATCATCCGACATATAAAAAGTATAATTATTACTTGTATAAATACATACCGAATTTAATTCAGAAAATACATCTGACATCATCGTATTTATCTGACTTTTAGCCCGAATATATCGGGGAAAAAAATTTGCAACATTACGTTCCTTAATACTAATACAATGTAACTCGAATGGATTTAAACGAATTGGTTTATAGCAGAATGGCATGTGTTCTACTCCAAATCCTATTATACGACCAAAGCTATTCGTAATAATCAATACATACCAGTCCTCATTAGGCGTTCCTGACTCTTTAATCTTTTCACCAAAATAATTTATTCTCTCCTGAAATATATTGTTATGGCGCTCATCTGGATAATAAACATGTATACCTTTTTCCGGATACTGAAATCCATCATCACATAAAAAAATTACAATCATTAACTGATTATTGTATATCGTAGCAATCATTTCTTTATAGTAATCAAGTGATATGCATTCCAATCCTAAAGTTCTTTCTTTTATCTTTTTGTGTCCTAGTTTATCCAATGTTCTTTTTGATTCTAACCATAAATAGTCATTATACCTATTTATTACATCTTTTTTTAAATTATATTCTTCTGCCCATTCTATAGCCTTATAAAATGCAAAAGCAGGTAATAAAGACACATTAAGAATAATTATTGTATTATCTTTCGGATTAATAAGAAATGGCTTTTGGTAAAAAGGTCTATTATCTAAATCACCTGTGTCATTTACTCCAAACCCAGTAACAATTTCCTCTATTTCAAAATATTCAGCTATGTATCCTTTTACTTTATCTAAAGGATATACTATTTTTTCAGCAAAACAATTTATAACTTCACTTGACGGCAAAATCACCATTCTTTGTTCATCATATTTTACATTATGCAAATCAATATTTAAACTTCTAACTATTTCCTCGGATATTCCCAATATTAACGAAAAAAGTCTATATACTTTTCTTAAATATTCTTCATGGAACGTATTCTGATACTGAAACAATACTCTTATAAGAGCCTGCAAATTATGCGCAGGAGTTAAATCTATTCCATTAAAAACCCTATAGTTTGAACCCATCATTACATTTTGAATAAATACATTCTCGCAAGGATCTATAGATAGGCTTAAATTTGTTGAATTTAATTCATTTATTATGGATTTAAATTTTCCTGCACTTATCTTGCTTTTTGAAACATAGTCGGACTCTTCTTTTGCCAACACATATTGGATTAACGTATCAAGCAAGACTGATTTGTTTTGATTTTCAGACATCAAATTTAAACCCGATATTCTCGCAATGAAATCAAAAATATCATAATTTGATATCTTATTGACAATCTTTGAAATATCATCTTTCGTTTTTTCATTTTCAAACATATTACCCATAAAATCCATCTTTCGTTTACTCCTAAATAATGACCTTAACCAATATTACTTCTGAAAGATTTACTATATCAAATTATTGTTTTAATGCACGCTCTCATCCATTACTTCTTTAGTAATTTCAGATATGCAATTATGACATTTAAGGAAATCCTATATCATCCAAAAATGTCTTAATGCCTCTATGATAGCCTTCTCTTTTTCTGGTGGGCATTTCGGCTGTCTGGAATCTTCAGACTTCGGCAGATTATAATTTACTCTTTCCACAATCCCACACTTCCGCTTCACCTGTGCAATATAGAGATTGCTGACTTGCAGACCCGTCTTCTCTTTCACATACGCCTTAATTTCCTCATAGGTCGCCTTGCTCTCCGCAGCCGTCAAATCCATCTCATCCAAACTCAATTCCACCTCAATATAATGCTCGACATTAAGTTTGGACAATAAACACACCGTCTCCACATGCACCGTATGACAGAACTGGTCTACTGGCTGCACCCTCATCACCTCATACCCTCTACTTACCAAATACTTCAAATCCCTTGCAAGTGTTGCCGAATCACAGCTTACATACACAATTTTTTTTGGTGACATCTTGACAATCACATCTAATAAGATATCCTCACAGCCCTTTCTTGGTGGGTCAACCACCACTACATCTGGATTCAAGCTTTGCATGGCTTCTTCATTGCCATCCATCACTTTTCTGCTAACCTCTTCATAAAATTGAGGAACAACGACCTCTGCTTTGCCAACAAAAAATTCCACATTATTAAAATTATTTCTCTTTGCATTGTTTCTAGCATCTTCAATCGCTTCAGATACCACTTCTACTCCATATACCTTTTTTGCATTTGTTGCCATAAGCAATGATATAGTTCCAATTCCACAATATAAATCCCAAACTGTTTCTTTCCCAGTTAATTGGGCAAATTCTAGCACTTTTTTATATAATTTTTCAGTTTGTATAGGATTAATTTGAAAAAAAGATAGTGGTGATATTTCATAGGTTATATCACATATGCTGTCTGTAATATATGCTTGTCCCCATAATGTTTTACATTCCTTTCCAAGAATGACATTCGTTTTATCTTTATTAATATTTAACATAATGGAGGTCATTCCAGAAATACTCACAAGTTCTTGTATAAGTTTTTCACAATAAGGAAGCTTTGTTCCATTAATAACAAGACACACCATAATTTCACCAGTATGGTATCCATTTCTTATAAGAATATGACGAAGAATACCTTGATGGCTTTCCTCGTCATATATGCTAATATTTTGCTCGATTATATATTTGCGAATGATTTCAAGAATAGTTTGATTGGTTGGAGAACCGATTTTACAATCGGTATTGTCAATAATGCAATGTGTTCTTTTCGCATAGAATCCTATGACAACCTTTCCTTCTTTGTCTATTCCTACAGGATATTGTGCCTTATTTCTATAATGATATGGTGTATCCATTCCGATAACAGGTAAGACTTCTATATCCTTTAAGCCGCCGATTTTTTCAAGATTTCCTTTGACAAGATTTTGTTTATATTGAAGCTGCGATTGATAATTCATGTGCTGAATTTGACAACCACCACACTGTTTTGCAACAGTACATTTTGAAATCACTCGATTTTTTGATTCTTTAATAATAGCAAGAAGCTTACCATAGCCATAATTTTTCTTCTCTTTTATAATTTTTGCTTTAATAATATCGCCAACGACTACATCCTTTACAAATAAGGTATATCCATCAGCCTTGCCAATTCCCTCTCCATTTGTTCCAATATCATCTATTGTTAGTGTAACAATATCATTTTTCATTACATACTCCTTTAACTTCCTGCTTCTTTGTCTCAAATATTTTTGCAAACAATTTTTTCTTAATACTGTTCTAACACTGCCCAACCCTTTTTTTATATTTATTCACTTTTTTATTCAATTTTTTCTTAATACTCTTCTAACACTACTCTTAAAATAGATTATATTTAATAAAATATCTACAATTTATTTATTAACTTTTTTTCAAACTCTTTTTTGATGAGATTAATATATTACTCTATTCAACAAGACATTTATAATTCATTCATCTTCTTTTAATAGCTCTCTTTACTAATAAGATTCAAGAAATACGTTGCAATTCCTCTTGACGCCTGTAGAAATAGCAAAATTCTTACTTATTTAAGGTCAACCAGATTCCCATCTGCTTTGCTGCTTGCTCATAACTATTATCACAACACAAGTCCCCCACTTATGCCTCTGCGGCGTTGAAGTTGGGGACTTTCTTGATGAGATTAAAAAACTGGAAACTTCCCTGATGCGATTAAACTATTGTTTTCTTTATATTAGAATCAATCCATTTATTATAGCCTAACCAATCATTTGTATTTTTTTCTTCACAAGCCTCTCTAAATATTTCCATCTTTGCATCGCAGTCATCGGCATACGCTAATGCCAACGCTTCTGCTATGGCAGGTTTTTTAGGTGAACCATACTCCAACATTCTATGATGTGCTAAAATACAATGACCTATTTCAGACTTTAACACTTCTGGAAAATCGGGTATGTTCTTTATTTTATCAACTATCATTTCATATCCCATAACGATATGTCCTAAAAAATTCCCCTCATCTGTATAATCATTTTTAGGAAATGATGATAGTTCTCGAACTTTGCCACAATCATGCAGCATTGCGCAGGAAACTAACAAATCTCTATTTAAAAATGGATAATTACCAGCAAAGCTGCTGCATAATTTTGTAACGCTTAAACTATGTTCCAATAAACCGCCATAAAAGCCATGATGAACCGATTTACCAGCAGACATAGATTTGAATTTTTGTATAAATTCAGTATCTTCAATAAAAAATGCATCCAATAATTTTTTAATATATTTATTTTCTATTGTTTTAGAAAAAGATAAAAATTGTGTATACATTTCCTCTATATCAAATCTTGAACATGGTATGTAATCCGATGCCACATATTCAGACTCTTGCGCAACGCGTATTCGTTCTATCTTAAATTGGAAGGAGCCATTATAAAGCGTAATTAAACCAGTGGCATGAACATAGTCCAACGCTTCAAAATCATCAATTCCACCAGAATTTAAGTCCCATATCTTTCCATCTAACTGACCTGTTTTGTCTGCAAGAATAATACTTGCATATTCTTTTCCTGCCTTTGTCATAAGAATGGATTTTGACCTGCATATATATACTTCAGATATCCGTTCTCCCTCTTTTAAACTCTCAATATATCTCATTTTCTATTCCTTTCAAAAACTATAATAATCATATTAATACACAATATATTTTTATAATTGTGTCTAATTATATAACCAATAACTTTCTTGTAAACAAACAAGATTTGTTATATTCCATTACATTATATAACAAAACAAGCTATATGTACAAAATAAAAAATTTTAAGAATCTATAAAAATAAATGCCCACAGCCAATTAACGAGAATATTTATTTTAAAAAAAGTTTATTTATAAATAATTTATATTTCTTTCATAGCAAGTTGATAAAGTATTTGCCCCTCACAATATTTGTTAATATGTAAGTCAAATGAAAAGTGTCTTTAATATAACACTTAACTTATTAGCATTTTTTCTAATTTCTAACAGATGGATTGATAACATATAATAATTCTCTATAATTATCTCGTCCTGCTCTCTTTACTGTAACACTAATATTCTGACCTGAATCATATTTGTATAACTGCTCATTAAATGACTGAATTGCTAAAACTGGATTATGGTTTAACTCTACTATCACATCTCCTGCCTGCAATCCTGCATTATAGGCAGGTGAATCTATAACAACACTTGTTATATATATACCCATAGGCAGATTATATTTTTCAGATATAGATGGCGTTACATTAGACATTCTTATTCCCAGATAATTGATTGGTTTATTCTCCGTAAGCTGCTCAATCAATGCCTTTAAATTTGACACTCCCATAACAGATAATTGGTCTTGTATTGGATTATTTCTACTAATCCCTACAACATTTCCAATATTATTATACAAAAAACAATAATCCTGCGAATCTATATTAATATTGGTATTTAATATATCATACACATTATCAACAACACTTTCTGTATCCAATGATATAATCTTTCCAACATTGGCACTGACAATATTTCCTCCAAGCTTTCCAACAGCCACTACTTTATCATTTTCTTGTAGCATATATGAATTGCCCAACACAGCTACATTATAGTCTATCTTATCAATATCTGAAATATTCCTTTTACTTATAGATACAATAGATAATCCACTATCGTTGTCACTTCCTAAAATATTTGCTGCCAAATTGATAGAATCTCCTATAATAACATTACATGTACCTTTTGATGTAACATGATTACTTGTCAAAATAATAATATCATCATTGACATCTCCCACAATCAAACCCACACTTTGATTATTTTCATTTTCTTCATTTTGTATTAATTGTGTTTCATATTCAATAACAACCATAGACTTTAGTGCATTTTCAACAATTTCCTCTATATTTTTTATTTCTGTGACTCCCTGTGGCTTTGCTTGTCCAATATTGAGGTCATTTTCACTTTCTTCAAAATCATCTCTTATGATATACTCATCTTTATTCAATTCAAGATGAATGGGTGTTTTTGGAACTTCATTAAATCTTTTATTAATCATAGGAAATACGATAACCATAACAAAACTTGCCAAAATCCCAAATATTACTGCACATAAGATTACCCATAAGATATTAATCAACCTCTTATATTTTTTCTTAGGATTTACAACTATCTTTTCGGTATACAAAGGGAAGTCTTCATTTTCATTATTCACTTGCTTTTCTTCCATATTAATCCTTATCTATATTGGTTTTTATGAAAAGAATCTTTATGACTTTTAAAATCATTTATCATTCTAACTTTACATACAACACCATTTTTTGAGGGAGATTTTGTCTCCATGTTCTATTTTCAAAGCTTCTACAATTTCAATTTAAATATTATGTCAAGCAAATATTCACAATCCGCTGTTCTACTTGCTTATAACCTCATAGCTGCTATTGCAACGCAAGTCCCCACCCCCACTTATACCTCTACGACATTGAAATGGGGCTTTCTTAATGAGGTTAAATTGTACATTTTTCATTTATTATAATCTATATATATGAACATTTTATGACTTAGCTGTAAATATTGCATTTACCATTTTGTTAAAATGCTGTACAATAGATTAAGCACTTTACAGATGAGCCATGCTGATATTGGTCAAATCCTTTACAATAGTATAGTGATTGGCTCATTGTCTGCAAGAATAAAAAAACGTGCAGCATTGCACAGAAATGAGGAAACAATGAATCTTAAGTCATTAAAGACTCTTGAATATAATAAAATAATTGAAAAACTGGAGGCTTTTGCAACCAGTGAAGCTGCTAAAAATGAAGCACTTGCTTTAACGCCAATGACAGATATCAATGCTATCAATACAGCACTTACTGAAACAAATGATGCACTGTCAAGGGTATATGCCAAAGGAACCATTCCATTTTCTGGTGTGACCGATATAACGGATAGCTTAAAACGCCTTGAGATTGGAAGTTCTTTAGGAATTGTTGAGCTTCTTCATATTAGCGCACTTTTAACTGTAACAGGTATTGCTAAAAACCATTTTGAGGAAACTGAGGATTCCTTAACACATTATTTTGATTCTTTAGAGCCACTTACACCACTGAATAATCAAATAAAAATGTGCATTCTTTCAGAAGATGAAATTAGTGACGATGCCAGTCCCAATTTAAGAGATATACGACGAAAAATGAAACTGGCAGCCGATAAAATTCATACAGAACTCAACCGAATTTTAAACTCTCCCGGCACCAGAATGTATTTACAAGACTATGTCATTACATCAAGACAAGGACGTTACTGTCTTCCAGTTAAAGCGGAATATAAATCCCAAATATCAGGAATGATACACGACCAATCTGCCACTGGTTCTACTTTATTCATTGAACCTGCTACGGTCGTAAAATTAAATAACGATATTCGTGAACTTGAATTGAAAGAACAGGCAGAAATTGAGGCAATTCTTGCTGCATTAAGTGCTAAAGCAAGCGAATTTATCAATGAACTTTCTACTAATTATAATGTCGTTGTAAAATTGGATTTTATTTTTGCTAAGGCTTTACTGTCCAAACATTACCATTGCGGACGTCCAATTATGAATGACAACCATTACATTAACATTAAACAGGGACGTCACCCACTGATTTCACCAAATGAGGTGGTTCCTATTGACATTTATCTTGGAAAAGATTTTAACTTACTTATTATCACAGGTCCTAACACAGGCGGCAAAACCGTTTCTCTTAAAACAGTTGGACTATTGACATTGATGGCACAAGCTGGATTAAATATTCCCGCAATGGAAAATTCAAATATTTCAGTTTTTTATAATATCTATGCGGATATTGGAGATGAACAAAGTATTGAACAAAGTTTGAGTACCTTTTCATCTCATATGACTAATACAGTAAAAATATTAAATGAAGCTGATGAAAATAGTCTTATTCTTTTTGATGAGATTGGAGCGGGAACAGACCCCACAGAAGGCGCTGCTCTTGCTATATCCATTTTAGACGATTTGCATACACGAAATATTACCACAATGGCTACAACACATTACAGTGAAATTAAAGTATATGCTATGACGACAAAAGGCGTTTGCAATGCAAGCTGCGAATTTGATGTTGCTTCCCTAAAGCCTACTTATCGCCTGCTTATTGGTGTACCCGGAAAAAGCAACGCCTTTGCTATTTCAAAAAAATTAGGACTTCCTCAATATATTATAGACAATGCCAACAACCATATGAAGGCAGAAGATATCCATTTTGAGGATTTATTAAGCGATTTAGAACATAGCAGACTAACTATAGAAAAAGAACAAAAAGAAATTGATTCTTATAAAGAAGAAATTAAAAAACTAAAAGCAGAATTGAAAGCAAAATCGAAAAGACTTGATGAGCGAACAGACAATATTATACGAAAAGCGAATGAACAAGCGGCTGATATATTAAGAGAAGCAAAAGAGTTTGCTGACGAAACCATCAAAACAATGAATAAACATGGTATGTCCGTCAAAGAATTAGAAAAACAGCGCAGTGCCGTTCGTGATAAAATGAATAAGCGTCAAGAAAAGCTTGCCATTAAACAACCTGTTGTCAAATCCCGCAAGGCTTCTGATATCTCTGAATTTAAAGAAGGCGTTTATGTACGAATTTTAAGCATGAATATTATTGGCACCATTGCTGGTAAACCAAATCAAAAAGGAGAAGTTAGCGTCAATGTAGGCAGCCTTTCTACAAAGGCTATTATCAGTGACCTTGAAATTTTAGATAATTACAAAACACCTGAAGAAAAGGTTGTTACCAAATCAAGCAGTTCTGGTAAAATCAGAATGGCAAAATCTTCTTCTATCTCTTCTGAGATTAATCTGTTAGGCTGTACTGTAGATGAGGCAATTTCACGTCTTGACAAATATCTTGACGATGCCTACCTCTCAAAAATAGGTGCTGTACGAATTGTACACGGAAAGGGAACAGGTGCTTTGCGAAATGCTGTATCTTCTTATCTAAAGGGCATCCCTTATGTAAAAACATTTCGACTTGGCACACTTGGTGAGGGTGATTCAGGTGTAACTATTGTTGAATTTAAATAAAAAATTTTATAACAAAATTGAACAGTCTATTGTACAATTTTATATCAGACACAACAAATATAGTTACAATCAATTTTCTATTATATAAAAACCACAGAAATGGAGATTCAAATATTATGGCACTTAAGCAACGCATTTTAATAGTTGATGATGATGAAAATATTGCAGAACTAATATCTCTTTATCTTACAAAAGAATGTTTTGAGACAAAAATCGTATGGGATGGTGAAAATGCCTTAAAAGAATTAGATTTATTTAAACCAAATCTTATATTGTTAGATTTGATGCTTCCAGGCATTGACGGATATCAGGTCTGCCGAGAAGTCCGAAAACATAATAATACACCTATTATTATGCTATCGGCAAAAGGTGAAACATTTGACAAAGTATTGGGTTTAGAATTAGGAGCAGATGATTACATTATCAAACCATTTGAGACAAAAGAACTTATTGCGCGAATAAAAGCTGTGTTAAGGCGCTATAACATTCCTCAAACAGAATCAAATTCAGATGAACCTTCACAATATGTTGAATATCCAGACTTGATTATTAATTTATCCAATTATTCTGTAACATACATGGGTAAAACAGTCGATATGCCTCCTAAAGAGCTAGAATTACTATATTTTCTTGCCAATTCTCCAAATCAGGTCTTTACAAGAGAACAGCTTTTAGACAATATATGGGGCTATGAATATGTCGGTGATACTAGAACTGTAGATGTCCATATAAAACGTATCCGTGAAAAGATAAAAGACCACTCCAAATGGAAGATTGACACTGTTTGGGGAATTGGATATAAATTTATAACAAAAGGATAATGTAGAAAGGCAGCTTATTACTATGAAATTTAATCTTATGATTAAGTATATATGTATCTATATTCTTATTGCTGTTTTAGGTTTTGCCTGTGTTTCACAAATTATATACCGCATTGAATATAAACGTGTATATAATAGTTTGGCAGACGATATGTATCGTCAAGCAGTCTCTATTGCCACAGAATATGCGCCCAATTATTTTAGCAATGAAAAACTGCGCTTAATTGAGCTGGAGTTAAAAACCATCTCTAAATTGTCAGGCTCCCGCATTATGTTTATCAATACATCAGGTGAAGTCACTCTTGATTCACAATATACCAGCACAAATGAAGAAATTCATGAAAATAGTATTTTATATACCATTAACGATTTTAATCTTGACTCTTTAGGCAATGAACATTGTATCAAGGGCAATTTTTATGGTAAATTTAATGAAATTTATGTTTCTGCATTTGCGCCTATCACAAACGCCTTTGTAATGAAAGGCTATGTTGTTGTGCATCTTCCAGAATCCATTATCGCAGAGCGTGTAAATACTACATTTAACACCAATTATATGACATGGCTTACTATGATTTTATTAAATTTATCCTTTATTATCATTTATATTATCAATGTACATAAACCTGCAAAAAGTATTCTTACTGCTATTACAGAATACGGAAAAGGTAATCTTTCTTACCGTACTGGAATAAAACATAAAGACGAATTGGGACAGATTGCTGTCTCTCTTGATTATATGGCTTCTAAACTTGCAGAGATGGACCAGTTTCAGCAACGGTTCCTCTCTAATATATCCCATGACTTTCGCTCTCCGCTCACTTCTATTAAAGGATACCTTGAAGCCATATCGGATGGAACAATTCCACCTGAAATGCAGAGCAAATACATTGATATTGTACTTTTTGAAACCGACCGATTAACAAAACTTACAAGTAATATTTTAACCTTAAATGAACTTGACCCAAAGACTGTATGCCTTGAATCAAATACATTTGATATCAATGCACTTGTCAAACACACCATTGAAACATTTGAAGGAAATTGTAAAAAGCGTAAAATACATTTTCAATTGACATATGCTAATGAAAAACAGCTTGTGCATGGCGATAAATTAAAAATTGGACAAGTAATATACAATCTTATTGACAATGCTATTAAATTTAGTAATGACAATTCTAATATTTATATTACAATCACTGAAAAAGGCGAAAAGGTACATATTTCAATTCGTGATGTTGGCTGTGGAATACCAAAAGAAAAATTACCTAAAATATGGGACCGATTTTATAAATCGGATTCATCAAGAGGTCGTGATAAAAAAGGGTCTGGACTAGGTCTTTCCATTGTAAAAGAAATCCTTCAGGCACATAACGAAAATATCGACGTTATAAGCACTGAAGGCGTGGGTACAGAATTTATATTCACTTTGCCCATTGTTAGGATTTCCATTTTAAATGGTGAAGCTGACCGCACAAATTCATAGATTCAAATTGATGTTGTCTTAATGCTTCATACAAGACAATTGCTACTGAATTAGAAAGATTCAACGACCTAATCTCCCCAATCATTGGTATGCGTATGCAGGTATCTTCATTATCTATTAATATGGATTCTGGAATACCTGCACTTTCTTTTCCAAACATAATATAAGCATCGGACTCAAATTCCACTTCTGTATAAATCTTATGAGCCTTTGTTGTTGCCATATATATTGTTGCATTGGGATTTTTTATTAAAAAATCTTGATAATCATCATAAATTGACACATCCAATTGTTCCCAATAATCAAGTCCTGCTCGTTTAAGCATCTTTTCATTTAAATGAAAACCTAACGGTCGAATCAAATGCAGCCTCGTGCCTGTCGCAACACAAGTTCGTCCAATATTTCCTGTATTGGCAGGCATCTCTGGCTCTAGTAAAACAATATTTAACATTTATTTTGCATCCTTTACTGCTACATCAAGTTCTATTGTAATATCACCGCCACTTAACGGAATACATATATTTTGTGTATGTGCATGTGAAATAGTCATATTTCCTCTGCAAATAGCAGGAGGTGTAATATCAATTCCAATTCCTTTTGTTGAGAGTATCGTCGCCGCATTGCCCATAATCATATTGCCCAGTTCACTAATGGCGCTTAAAGACATGGCGTCAAGCTCCGTCACATTAAATCCTGCCATCATTTTAGAGGCAATCTCTAATGATTTTTTATAACTTAGAGCAAGCATAACCTGACCACGCATTTCACCTGTAACACCTATCATAATAACAACGGAATCACTTGAAAATTCTGCCTGTTTGATATAAGGTTTTCCTACAGCAATATCAACTTGACAAATATCCTTTATAATACTAGTCGCCGCCATTAAAAATGGATTAATATATTCTACATTGATTGACATTTACTTCTCCTTAAATACTCTCAATAAACTTTTTAATTCTATCTAATCCTACTTTAAGGTTTTCAATAGAATATGCGTAGGATATTCTCACAAATCCTTCTCCACATGCACCAAATGCAGTACCCGGAATTACTGCAAGTTTTTGTTCTTGTAATAATCGATTGGCAAATTCTTCTGAGGACATACCAAACTTTTTGATAGATGGAAATATGTAAAATGCCCCATATGGTTCAAAACATTCAATTCCTATTTCTTTTAGTTGATGAATCAAAAAACGTCTCCTTTGATTATATGCTTCCACCATTTTATCGACATCATCATCACAGTTTCTTAATGCCTCAACAGCAGCAAACTGACTATTTGTAGGCGCACACATAATAGCAAATTGATGTAATTTCAATATTTGTTCCATAATGTTTTTTGGTCCGCAAGCATATCCAAGTCGCCAGCCTGTCATAGCAAAAGACTTTGAAAAACCATTAATCACTATGGTTCGTTCCTTCATACCCAGCAGAGATGCTATTGAGCAATGCTTATTGTCATATGTTAATTCGGAGTAAATCTCATCAGAAATAACATATAAATCATGTTCTATTATAATTGGCACCAACTCTTCCAATTCCTCTTTTGTCATAATTGCTCCCGTTGGATTGCTTGGATAAGCTAACATCAATATTTTTGTCTTATCTGTAATACTTGCAGCTAATTCTTCCTTTGTCAGTTTAAATTCATTTTCTTCTTTGAGATTAATATATACAGGTGTGGCATCCGCCATAATTGCACATGGCGCATAGGATACAAAACAAGGCTGTGGAATTAAAACCTCATCACCTGGATTTATCATACATCGCAGTGCTAAATCAATACCTTCACTACCGCCAACAGTAACAACAATTTCTTTATCAGATTCATAATATAAACCATATTTTCTGTTTAGATAAATACTAATCTCTTCCCTTAACTCTTTTAGACCTGCATTTGCTGTGTAGTATGTCTTTCCTTGCTCTAACGCATATATTCCCTCTTCTCGAACAACATAGGGTGTATCAAAATCGGGTTCACCTACACCAAGCGATATAGCTCCAGGCATCTCGCTGACCACATCAAAAAATTTTCTAATTCCTGATGGTTCAATATCCACTATTTTTTTAGACAATACATTTCTCATGGTGTTATTAATATCCTTTCGTCCTTGTGCGTAGAGCCTAAAACGGTTCCATAATCCTTATATTTTTTAAGAACAAAATGTGTTGATGTGCTAAGAACAGTCTCTAACGGCGAGAGTTTATCCGCAACAAACTGTGCTACTGCCTTCATTGTTTTATCTTCTACTATCACTGTAAAATCAAAACCTCCAGACATCAAATATACGGATGTGACTTCATCATATTGATACAGTCTTTCTGCAATCTTATCAAACCCTAATCCTCTCTGTGGTGTAACTTTTACCTCTATCAGCGCAATGACTTTTTCATCGCCCGTCTTTGACCAATCTATTATTGTATTATAGCCACAGATAATATTTTCTTTTTCCATAGCAGCAATCTCATTTGCTACTTCTACTTCACTAACACCAAGCATAACTGCCACATCTTTAATATCAATCCTGCTGTTTTTCTCAAGTAAACTTAATATTTTTTCTCTCATCATCAACATTTCCTTTCCAATTAGCATACAAACTGTCTTGCTTTGGCAAGTCCAGATAGCGAACTTCATCCAGATTATGAATAATCTTATCATTTCCTGATATCGTTTTGCCAATCACACTTGCCTCAATCCCTGCATTCGCTAATACATCTACTATACCATATCCATCTGCAAATGTCATTAACAAACAACCTGCAGATTGTAATTGATATGGATTGATATCATACATTTCACAAATTTCAATAATTTCCTGTTTCACTGGAATTTTTCTAAGGTCTATATCAATACCTACACCCGATGCTTCTGCCATATCCCATAATGCTGCAAAAATGCCGCCCTGCGATACATCGTGCATACAATGCACACCTGCTTTTTTAGCAATTTCAGCTTCACGTAAAATGGACATATCTTGTTTATTTCCCATAGCTTTATCAATAAAATCCATATTATATCTTAATAAGATTTCCTCTTTGCTATGTTCAATAATATTTCGTATACCTCCAATACCTATCCATTTTGTAAGAATGATATCTTCATTGACATGAGCCTTATTACTTTGTATTATGTCTTTATCATTTTCCATTATGCCAATGCCTGTTACAGAAATAATAGGTTTTAAAACCGATGCACTAACCTGTGTATGTCCTCCTGCTATTGCAAGTCCAAGAAGGCGACAATCATTTGACAACTCCTCCATTATCTTTCGCAATCTTATCTCACGAAAATTTGTAGGAAGAACAATGCTGCATTGTATGCAAACAGGTCTACCACCTCTTACACATATATTATTTGCAACTGTATAGACAGGTTCTATCCCACAATCTGTTGCCATCAGCACTGGACATTGGTCATCTATATGAATCTTATTTGCATTTAATCCAACTTTATTTTTTTCTGGAACATATGAATTATAAAGACCACTAATTGTTTTTAAAATGGTTCTTTTTAAAATTGTATTTGATATTTTCCCTATTTTCATATTTTTCCTTATTTCCGCGCTGCTTTTGCACAAAGAATGAAACGTTCTTATAAATTTGTGACAAGCAACGCGCAGACACAAATCTTGTAATTGAAATTTTCAATTTTCAATCTATTCTACTCTTGTTCTTTTTCGTTAAATAGTTTATTATTAATTTAATTAAAAGATAATATTGCTGAGGCAATTACTGGAAGCACCATAGCCGCTATAAGCAGAATAATTAATACCGATGATATTATTTTTTTATTTTTCTTATTATTAAAATCAATCATAATAACCCTTTCTATATGGAGGTGATTTAATTTATGCAACTGATACTGCCTTATTTTATAATATTCATTGTTGTGTTGCAAATACTTTTAAGGAAAAATTCTAAAAAAAATGATGAAAAAATACATCAATTTTGGGAACGCGAACGAAAAGCCAATGAAGTGCGCAAAAAAGATATTTCTAATTTAAATTATATTGTGATACCAAATCACTTATTGCCTGATAAAACTTTACCTGATAATTCTTTAGAATATAGTAATGATTCTTTTATCAGCAATATTTTTACAATTCCAGAAATTAAAGAAGCCTATTATTTATTTGCAAGTTTTTATGACAAAAAAATGTTTAACTTAAATAATTGTAGCAATACAGATATAAAAATGGAATATGGTGCTGCCAATCTTGCTATTATGTCAGAATATGATGATAATTTTATAGCGATGTGCAAAGCTGCTGTAAAACTTGCCAACGCTCTTGAAAAAAATGGAATGATAGATAAAGCGATTCCCTATCTGGAATTTATTGTAAAATCTGGAACAGATATAAGTTTTGCTTATTCAATGCTTGCAAATTATTATATTGAAAATAATAATTCAAAAGAAATTGAACATTTAAAATTGTATGCTAACTCTCTTAATTCGCTCACTAAAGATATTATTTTAAAAAAGTTGGAACAAACAATATCAATTAATACGAAGTAAATTATAAGCAGCAAGTATTCAAGAATACTAAATTGTAGACCTAACAAAAAAAAGAATACTTATAAATTACAACTACAAAATCAAAGGAGCTATTGCTAAAGAATTTTTACACCCTTTCTTTTTTGCAATAGCTCCTAAAATTTTTCTTTAATTAAATATCCCACAGTAAGCTAACAAAATAGTCAAACAGATATTCACAATCCGCTTCCCTATTTGCTTATAGCCTTATACCTATTAGAATAAATTATTGAAAATCGCAAATATCAATCATAGACTCCAAAAGTTCTTTTTCTTCCTCATTTTTTCTTGTCAATCGAGCTGCTGCAACGATTGGCATCCACTTATCAACATAGCGTTTTTCTGTATTGGTCTTTTCACAGAATTTTGCAATATACTTTTCTGCAAAATCTTCATCTTTTAATTTGATTGTAAGATATGTATTTGCCACATCTGCACTAGCGTTACCCTGTGTTGCATGAACCCAGTCAACTGCTGTAATATCTGTGATATTATTATTTTCATCGGTACTTACAATAATATTATCTGGACAATAATCACCATGACACAGTTTATTGTGCTTTGGAAGCTCCTCTAATCTTGAAGACAACTCATATTTAATATTAGCGTGAATATCCAACTCTTTAATCTGTCTTGCTAGCTTATCCTTTAACTTTAAAAGAAGTGGATTGCTGCGCTTATTAAATGCAACTTGATATTCAACCATTGCCTCTGCATAAGCATCTGCATTTTCAGGATGCTCTTTAAGCAATTCTGCCAATGTCTTTCCCTTAATATACTCACTTGCGATTACCCAGCTTCCATCTTCCTCAACATAAACACTCAATAACTTTGGAATTGCAAGACCTGTATCTTCTACTCTTGCAGTGTTCAATGCTTCATATAACACATCTGTTTTGCTATATTCAGGTGAAAATACTTTTAATGCCTTATCTCCTTCAATACGCACTAATTTAAGATTGCTTTTTGAAACTTCATTTGCCATACTAATCCCCATTTCTGTGCCGCTTTATTATTTAAAAGAAAAAATTTTATACAATTTGTGTCTGGCAGCACACAGACACAAATTGCAAAATGGATTTAATATTGATTTATATTTTATATAACTTCTCATAATAATATCATTTATTTTAATATTATTATGCCATTGTAATTATGTTTAATATAATAATATTATTTTACATAGCAATATTTTTTGCTGCAATAAATACTACTTATCATAATAAATACTACTTACTGTAATAAATATCACTTATCGTAATAAATATTACTTACCATAATATGCCTTAAGATAGATATCTTTAATCTCACTCATCAATGGATAACGAGGGTTTGCTCCTGTACATTGGTCGTCAAATGCCTTTTCAACCATATCATCCAATGTATCTAAGAAATACTTTTCATCAATACCATATTCCTTGATTGTTTTCTTAATACCAACTTTAGTCTTTAATTCTTCAATTGCCTGAATGAAATTCTCAAATTTTTCATCATCATCTTTGCCTTGAATACCTAAGAAATTTGCACACTCTACATAGCGAGCCTTGCAGTGAGGATACTCATACTGTGGAAATGTTCCCATCTTTGTTGGCACTTCTACTGCATTATAACGCATAATATCCGTTATTAAAATTGCATTGGCAACACCATGTGGAAGATGATGGAATGCACCTAACTTATGTGCCATAGAGTGACACAAACCTAAGAACGCATTAGCAAATGCCATACCTGCCATTGTAGAAGCTGTTGCCATCTGTTCACGTGCTTTTGCATCGGCTGCACCATTCTCATAAGCAGATGGAAGATACTCAAAGATATTCTTCATTGCCTTTAATGCAAGACCATCTGTATAATCTGTAGCCATAATAGAAGCATATGCTTCCAACGCATGTGTCAAAGCATCAATACCTGATGCAGAAGTCAGTCCTTTTGGCTGATTCATCATCATATCTGCATCGACAATAGCCATATTAGGAAGAAGCTCATAATCTGCAAGCGGATACTTAATATTGGTATCTTGGTCTGTAATAACGGCAAATGGTGTCACTTCTGAACCTGTACCTGAAGATGTTGGAACAGCTATAAAATATGCCTTTTCACCCATCTTAGGGAATGTATATATTCTCTTTCTGATATCCATAAAGCGCATAGCCATATCCATAAAGTCTACTTCTGGATGCTCATACATAACCCACATAATTTTACCAGCATCCATTGCTGAACCACCACCAATTGCGATAATGCAATCTGGCTCGAAAAGAGTCATAGCCGCAGCACCTTCTTTTGCACATGCAAGTGTTGGGTCTGGTGCAACATCATAAAATGTTGTGTGAACAATTCCCATCTCATCAAGTTTATCAGTCACACATTTTGTATATCCATTTTTGTAAAGGAACTGGTCTGTTACAATAAACACTCTCTTCTTGCCCATAACATTTTTCAATTCATCTAACGCTACAGGAAGACATCCCTTCTTAAAGTAAACTTTCTCAGGCGCCCTAAACCAAAGCATATTTTCTCTCCTTTCAGCTACGGTCTTAATATTAATAAGGTGCTTTACATTTACATTCTCTGATACAGAGTTGCCGCCCCATGAACCACAACCCAATGTAAGAGATGGTTTTAAAGCAAAATTATAAATATCACCAATACCACCCTGTGAAGAAGGTGTATTGATAAGAACTCTACATGTTTTCATAGCTTCTTGGAATACTGCAATCTTTTCATGCTCTGTTGCAGCATTGATATAGAGCGATGAAGTATGCCCATAGCCGCCGTCTGCAACCAAATGCTCTGCCTTTGATACTGCCTCCTCAAAATTGCTTGCCTTATACATTGCAAGAACTGGAGATAACTTTTCATGTGCAAATTCTTCTGATATATCTACTGATTCAACTTCTCCAATAAGAATTTTTGTTGTCTTTGGAACTTCGATTCCTGCAAGCTTTCCAATATTATAAGCACTCTGTCCTACTATCTTGGCATTGAGCGAACCATTTATCAATATTGTCTTACGAACTTTTTTGATTTCATCTTTACTTAAAATATGACAGCCTCTTGCAATAAATTCATCTTTAACTTGCTTATACAGTGAATCAGCAACGATAACAGACTGCTCTGATGCGCATATCATACCATTGTCAAATGTCTTAGAATGAATAATTGAATTAACTGCTAATGTAACATCTGCTGTTTCATCTATAATTGCTGGTGTATTACCTGCACCAACACCCAATGCTGGTTTACCAGATGAATATGCAGCCTTAACCATACCCGGACCACCTGTTGCTAAAATAATATCAGCTTCCTTCATAACTAAATTTGTCAATTCAAGTGAAGGAACATCAATCCAGCCAATAATTCCCTTTGGTGCGCCTGCTGCAACTGCTGCATTAAGAACAACCTTTGCTGCCTCAATTGTACTGTTTTTTGCACGTGGGTGAGGGCTGATTATAATGCCATTTCTTGTTTTTAATGATATCAATGTCTTAAATATTGCTGTCGAAGTTGGATTTGTTGTTGGAATAACGGCTGCAACAACACCAATTGGCTCTGCAACCTTCTTTATACCAAACGACTTATCTTCTTCGATAACACCACATGTTTTTACATCTTTATAAGCATTGTAAATATACTCTGAGGCATAGTGATTTTTAATAACCTTATCCTCAACAACACCCATACCTGTCTCTGCAACAGCTTGTTTTGCAAGACTGATTCTTGCTTGATTTGCCGCCATAGCTGCTGCTTTAAAGATATTGTCTACTTGCTCTTGTGTATACGTAGCAAATATCTTTTGTGCTTCCTTTACCTCTTTAATCTTTGCTTCCAAAGATTCAACAGTATCAACAATCATACTACTCTCCTTCTGCATTTTCTTACCTCCATTTTCATTTTCAAATCCTTATAAACATTGTTATTTTTTTAACAAAAGTATATTATCAAATATTGGGTCATATGTCAACCCTAAAATATATTTTTATTTTTTAACTGCTTAATCATATATTACGAAACGATTACTTACTTTCCATATTCAGAAATAATTTTATCAATCATTCTTGAAGCCATACTTTTTGTCAGTTTTTCTATATTCTCCTCTATACTTAATTGATGTTTATCAATCAACGCTGTAAGATAGCGTTTTTGTGCTTCTGTTATAGGAACATCTTTTTTTACTTTAAACAACAGTGGTATGGTGTTATAAAATCCCTCATCATCTGGTTTTATCTCATATAATTTATGAAATAAACGAATCGCACTTTGCGCATCATCAAAAGCCCTGTGCGAACTTTTCTTATCCAATTTAAAATAATCGCACAGATATTCCAAGTTTTTATGAGGAACTTCTGGCAGCAGCCGTCTTGCAATCTTTAATGTATCAATTCCTTGTTTTTCAAATGTATAATTGAAATTGACAGCCGCCTTTTTTAAGAAACTATAATCAAATATAATATTATGACCTAACAGAGGTAAATCTCCAATAAAATCAAGTATATCTTTAATAAGCTCAGATATAATGGGTTTATTCAAAACCATACTATCCGTTATCCCTGTTATTTGCGTTATCCTTGTACTAATATGTATATCTGGGTTAATTAATGTATTATAGCTGTCAACCTCTTTTCCATCAATCACCTTTACCATACCTATCTCAATAATCTTATCAAGCGAAGGATTGATTCCTGTTGTCTCCAAATCAAGTGCTATATACGATTCTATCTTTAAATTATTCATTAAAAAATCCTGTTCCAAATATATTGCCAAGAATCGCTAGATACATTGTGTCCGTTCTGCTCCATTTACTCATCTGTTTATTGCGATTAAAGGAAACTATTTTATTTTTGTCGCCAACAATTACTTGTACTGCTTGATTAATCCCCATTTTCTTAAACGCTTCCACCGTCTTTTTGGCTTTTCTCTCAAAAAAATTGATATTGTTTATTACTTCTATTCCATCTTCTGAAAAATCTGCTATATAGGACTTTTCGTTCAAATAACTATTATCATCTAAATAATCACCATTTCCTAAAAGGACAAATTGATTCCAGTCTTGATTTTCTACTTTTTCATAAACAAAAATACTATCAATACTAAAAGTAAACTGAATCTTTTTTACAGAAGCTTCAAAACTATCTTTTCCACGAAGTTTATAATCATTAATAATATCATTTACAATACTCATTTTACGGTATTTATAAAACATATACTCCGCTGATTTAGCTTTTCCTAAGCCATTAATAAACTCTGAATGAAGTTCTGGAATATAGATAATATATCGATTTTTTCCTTTTTCCTTTGCAAGATGTAATACCTTATAGGCAATTTCACATAGCTTTTCATATGTAGCTGCATCTTCAGGATATGTTGCAGAGCCAATAGAACATGTTATTTGCGGCTTGTCTTCCTCATTATTGTACATAAATGCAATATTATTTCTTATTGTTCTTAATAAACTTCTGATATCTGCGTTGCTTCCCAATCGCTGTGCTACAATCAATATCTCATCATCACCAATTCTGCCGACACCTCCTGTCACACCAACAGCATCTTTTATGATGGTGGCAACACTATTTAAAACTTCATCACCAAACAATTCACCATATTCATCATTAATATACTTAAAATCGTCAATATCTAAAACAGCAATCGTAACAGGGTATATTGGTTTTGAAGCGATAATCTTTGAAGCATAATCCTCAATAGCTTTTTTGTTTAAAATTCCTGTACAAGCATCCAACATTTCTGTCTTGTTATAGGAATTGTCCAAATTATCTACAGGATTTACTTTAGACATAGTGGCAATAACATGTGTCTTTGCACTAGAATCGATAATTGATTTTCCTTTTATCAGGCACCAATCCATTGCCTTTGTGCCTTCAAAAATTCTCATTTTAAACTCATGTTCAAATTGTTTGGTTCCTTTTCTAAAATCAGAACAGAGCATATTAAATACATTTTTATAAATTTCATCAATGTTACCATTCGTAATCATTGTTTTTTCCCAGTCTGTAAGCGTTCCGTTATAGAAATTTACTTGTTGTTGATTTCCCATCATAAATATTTTCAATTTGTCTGTATAAATGTCATACGAAAACATAAGATGTTCCATCAAACTAAAATACTGCATATAATTTTCATCTTCTGCTATATGCAAACTTTTTACTTCTGCAATATCATGCAGTTCAATACGAATCTGTCTATCATGGTTTCTATTTTTAGGTATATCAACTAGCAACATAATAACCCATTGATATCGCCCATTATCATCAACCATTCTTAAAGAAATAATGGTACTTTGTTCTATACTAACAACCTTAAGACCATCTTCAAGTCTGTTAATATCATTTGGGTGAATTGACCTTGCAAGTGTATACATAGCATTATTTCCAAGATATTTACTAAGCTTTGTGTCCGCTGTCAATATATTCAAGCTTTCATCAATAATTGCTCTGCCAATAAAATGTGTATTTTGTTCCATACTGCTGTGCTTAACCTCGCCTTTCCATATATTTATTATATAAATCTGGTCTATACTTTTTTGTTCTCTCAATGGATTGTTTTAACCGCCACTCATCAACATTTGCATGATGTCCAGACAATAAAACTTTAGGCACCGAAACGCCTTCAAATACTTCTGGTCGTGTATATTGTGGATACTCAAGCAAATCATTTTCAAAGCTTTCGGTTTGTGCCGACTCACCATTATGCAGCACGCCCGGCAGCAGCCTTGCAATAACATCAATCATAATCATTGCTGGAAGCTCGCCTCCTGTCAACACATAATCTCCTATCGACACATAATCTGTAACAATTCTTTCAAGCGCTCTTTCATCAATTCCCTCATAATGCCCACATAATATCACAAGTTCTTCTTCTTTTGCAAATTCTTGTGCCATTTCTTGTGTAAATGTATATCCAACTGGTGTCATATATACCACTCTCGGTTTTTTTTCTAATTTTGAAACCAAATCATCATAGGCAGCACAAACAGGTCTTGCCTGAATAACAAGACCTGCACCCCCACCATATGGATAATCATCAACTTTCATATGCTTATTATTCGCATAATCTCTAATATTAATTGCATTAATCTGAAGAATTTTATTCTCCATAGCTCTTCCAATAATACTATGATTCAACCCATTGACAATCATATCTGGAAATAATGTCAACACATGAAAGTTCATAACATTCCTCATTTCTATTTTTGTATCAATTTTTTTGTTAAACGGGACAATCAATCTAACCATTAATTAATTTACTAATACTATTTAACATAAACGGATAATATTCGCCATAAATATTACTTCCATTACCAGTACATTCTGTTTTAAGATAACCACTTCCATCTTTATAAGCATCTGCTAAATCAATAAAGGTAGCACCATACTTTGCTGCATTTTTGCTTAAACTCTCATTAATTTCATCTAATAAAGACTGCTTTATACTTACATTAGAACGATTTTCAAATGCGGATGTTACTGGCAAAACAGACAAAATATATACGCTTGTTGAAGCACTTTTTGATTTTATTTCTTTAACCGTCTCTCCAATAAAGTCAGCAATGGTCTCTCCATCTCTTGTGCCATAGTTGGCATCATTTAATCCTGCCATTATAAACACCTTTGAAGGATTTGAGGAAAGCACACTGTCAATATGTTTTTGAAGTTTGTCACTGGTAATGTTATCATCGGACACTACCTGTGATTCTGGAAGAAACTCATAAAATGAAATGCCACTGATAATGGAATCGCCTAAAAATACACAATCCTTAAATTTATCTGCTCCTACAAAATCCTGCTTTTCCACAGAACCTGAAACTTTTAATGTACCACCCGTCTGCTGTGCTTTTGTTGTTGGTTGTTGTGTTGTTTGGTCTTGTGTTGGCTCTGTCTGCGCTGTTGTCTGTGTGTTTGATGAATCTTCTTTTGTCTGTGAAATGGTATTATTATGATTGTCTGTCTGGTTTGCAACATCACTGTTACCCTTATCTTTTGTCACCATATTAACAACGATAAATACCGCAAGAATAACCACTATCACACCAGTGGCAATAAAACAATAATTACGATACTTATTCCAAGTTCTCATTTTTTTGTTAATTCTTATCTCTGGTCTTCCTTCATCTTCTCTATTATTACTCATCGTAACCTGCTGCTCAATATATGAAAAAATACTTTATATTGGACAGCTTTCTCCTTTCCTTCTTTTAAATGCTTGTTTCAGTCCTCGTACTTTCTCAACACACAATGTCATGTCTTTTCATTGTTATTTTCTATATTTCTATCAAATGGATATTCGCAATCGATTTCGCTGCTTGCTTCTAATCTTATTGCCACTTTGTGACATTTTTTATATGCAATTCAACTCTTTCCCAATAAGGTTAGAATTGCATCTTTCGCAGCACCATAGCAGACTTGTTTCTCATACCAACATCTAACCAGCCTTCTTTTACTGAATATCCAAGTTTATTATTATCATATCCATTTTCATACGTAACAAAAATTTGTTCCATATCATAATCTCTCATCAATCCAATTTCCCATACAGGAACATGTACTCTTCGCTCATCATCGGAGTTATTTACAATAACTACCACCATATCGTTCTTGTCAAAACGTCCATAAGCAATTAAATTATACTCACTGATAAGCGGCTTATAAGAACCTGTGCTAAGAACTTTACACTCTTTATGCATCTTAATAATGTCTTTGTGAAATTGAAGCAACAGCTTATCTTCTTTTCCCCATGGATACGTTCTTCTATTATCTGGGTCTGTCCAGCCACAAACGCCTGCCTCATCTCCATAATATAATGTAGGTGCGCCCGGCCATGTCATCTGAATAACAACTGCTGCCATAAACACCGCTTTATCTACATGCTCATTTGCTTTTTGTGGTCCCATTGTATGTGTTCTTCCCACAATACGATTGGTTCTTGTAAGAAACCTTGAATGGTCATGGTTTGATAATTGATTCATAGATATACTGACTGCCTGATGTCCCATACGTGACATATTATGATGCATAGCACCAAAAAAGTTATTGGCATTGCCAATCATATCCTGTCGAAACTCATCACTATGCTTTTCCATGCCCGTTAAAAACCATGTTATAGGCTCCATAAATGCATCATAGTTCATAATCGTATCCCACTGACCACCTAAAAGCCAATCATGGGAATCCCCATAATGTTCTGCAAGAATAACAGCCTCTGGATTTGCCTCTTTCACTGCTTTTCTAAATTTCTTCCAAAATCGATGATTATATTCACTGTTATATCCTAAATCAGCAGCTACATCTAAACGCCATCCATCTACATTATACGGAGGAGACACCCATTTTTTGCCAATCTCTATAATGTAATCTTCCAATTTCTCAGATTCTTCATAATTTAACTTAGGTAAGGTGTCATGTCCCCACCAGCCGTCATAAGAACCATTGTCTGGCCATTGGTCACTGTAAAATTTAAAAAAACTATGATATGGGCTTTCATATTTCTCATAAGCACCCACTGCATAATCATCTTTGCTGCTGCTATATATATGTTCTCTATCAAGCCATTTATTAAATGAACCACAGTGATTAAACACCCCATCAATAATGACTTTCATTCCTCTTTTGTGTATCTCCTCCACAAGCCTTGCAAAAAATTCATTACTGGCTTCAAGATTTTCTTTGCTTGTAACTCTGCTAATATACTTGGTGGCATGTCGATTATCTTGGTCGCCTTCCTTTAACACTTCCCCCTCATCGACTTTTATCACACCAATATGAGGGTCAACATAATCATAATCTTGAGTATCATATTTGTGATTAGAAGGTGATACGAAAATGGGATTAAAATAGATAACATCTATTCCTAAGTCCTGAAGATAATCCAATTTATCCCATACGCCCTGTAAATCTCCTCCATAAAACTCTCTTACCCCCATCTGTGCAGGATATTTATCCCAATCTTTTACTTGAATTACATGTTCTCCTATATAACTGTACTCATCATCAACAACATTATTACTTGTATCACCATCACAGAATCGGTCAACATAAATTTGGTACATAACAGCACCTTTTACCCATTTTGGCACTTTATGTCCTGGTATGATTGTAAAATTATAATAAGGGTTTAACTCACGAGTGCCTCCTATTTGATTATAGTAATAACATAACCCTCGTTCCCCTTCCACCTTAAAATAATAAGACATGATAGAATCGGACACTTCTATCGCTGCTTCATAATAATCAAAAGCTACATCAGAATCCACTCTGACCATAGCATACTCTTCATTATCAACATAAAGATATGCTCTTTCAATATTAAATCTTCCTACTCGAAGCCGAATGCGAACCGTATCCCAAGGTTCACACTCTGGCGGTATTCTATAATTTTCAGTTGCATCGGAAAATAATGCTTTTGGCTTAAATACAGGTCTTGTATTACAAATATATAGTAACTTTTTATATTCTAACTTCAATGAATCAACAGTTTTAACAATTCTCACAAAAAATACTCCTTTATACGATGTATTATAATTTTATACTCAAACGTGATATTATTCAACTATTTTTTCCAAAAAAAGCATTGCAAACAACAACGTAAAGAGGACAGCCTTGGGGTGGCTGTCCTCTTTAGAAGGTATTTCACTTTTATGGGGTGTAGCAAAATATAATGTATTGGGGGTTTTACGTAAATTATAATATCATGTTAGATAATGTAAGTGTTCATAAACTTAACAAAAAAACATAAATTTTTTTATGCAAATTATACAAACAACAAATTATATTATGAATACAATTCACTTTTAAAACATTTCAATAGCCCAATCTTTATCCTTCTGACACCACATCCGATGTCAAAGGATATTCGCAATCCGCTTCGCTACTTGCTCATAACCT
The DNA here is from genome assembly GCA_910587485.1 of uncultured Lachnospira sp. GTDB lineage: Bacteria > Bacillota > Clostridia > Lachnospirales > Lachnospiraceae > Lachnospira. The sequence goes on along the minus strand of CAJUKN010000014.1, from coordinate 55,142 downwards.
TATAGCTGCAATCGCAGCTTTTCAGTGGGGACTTATATCCCCCACTGAAACAAGCAAGTCCCCATCTCCATTTATATCTCTACGATATTACAGCAGAGACTTACTTAATAAGGTTAAACAAGGATTCAAATTCTTCCCTTGTTATCTTTTCTTTTTCTAACAAAAGTTTTGCTGACTTGTGAAGAATATCAATATTTTCCATAATTAATTTTTTCGCTTTGCTATAACAGTCATTAATGATATTGCGTACTTCATTGTCAATTTCGGAAGCAATATTTTCACCATATGGTCTTGCATGTGCTAAATCTCTGCCGATAAATACCTCGTCACCGTCTGCATCATAATTAATAAGCCCTAATTTTGATGAAAATCCATATTTTGTAACCATATCTCTGGCAGTCTGTGTTGCCTGCTTAATATCTTGGGAAGCACCTGTTGTGATATCATCAAACACCAGTTCTTCTGCCACACGTCCACCTAAACTAACGATAATATCTTGAAGCATTTTGCCTCTTGTATTAAATAACTCGTCTTTTTCAGGCAATGGCATAGTATAGCCTGCTGCTCCAAGCCCTGTAGGAATAATCGAAACCGAATGTACTGGTCCCACCTCTGGAAGAACATGGAATAGTATTGCATGTCCAGACTCATGGTACGCTGTAATCTTCTTTTCTTTTTCAGATATAATCTTACTTCTTTTTTCTGTTCCAATTCCAACTTTGACAAATGCGTAATTAACATCACTATTGATAATATATGGACGTTTATTTTTAGCTGCATTGATAGCCGCCTCATTTAATAAATTTTCCAAATCGGCACCTGTAAATCCTGCTGTTGTCCTAGATAACGCATCCAAATCAACATCATCTGCCAATGGCTTTTTTGCAGCATGAACATTTAATATCTCCAATCTTGCTGCAACATCTGGTCGCCCAACCACAACTTTCCTGTCAAATCGCCCCGGTCTTAATATGGCAGGGTCTAAAATATCTACCCTGTTTGTTGCTGCCATAACAATAATGCCTTCATTGACTGCAAATCCATCCATCTCGACAAGCATCTGATTGAGTGTCTGTTCTCTTTCATCATGTCCACCACCCATACCAGTTCCACGTCTTCTTGCCACTGCATCAATCTCATCTATAAAAACAATACATGGCGCATTTTTCTTTGCATCCTCAAAAAGGTCACGAACCCTTGAAGCACCAACACCGACAAACATCTCAACAAAATCAGAACCTGATATACTAAAAAATGGAACGCCTGCCTCACCTGCAACTGCCTTTGCAAGAAGTGTCTTACCTGTACCCGGAGGACCTGTAAGAATAACACCCTTTGGTATTCTAGCCCCCAATTCCATATATTTTGCTGGACTTTTAAGAAAGTCAACAATTTCCTCTAATTCTTCTTTTTCTTCCTTTAATCCTGCGACATTTTTAAATGTAACCTTGTTATCGTCCGTTGTCATTAATCTTGCACGGCTCTTTCCAAAGTTCATCATCTTTGAATTTGCTCCACCGCCAGCTTGTCTGTTTGTAATCATCAATATAATAAAGATAACAATAATAACAAGCACTGTGGGTACTAACACTGTAATCCACATATTTTGACGCTTTACATCGGTCAATGTATATGCGATTCCTTTATCTTTAAGCAGTTTTTGCACTTCGTTGATATCAGAAACATAAGTAATCTTTGTGTTTCTACTATTTTCAAAATTAACATACAACTTACCTGTTGGAACCTCTGCATTTTGCTGAATCCCTACTTCTGCGATACTACCATTTTCTAAATCCTTCAAAAAAGAACTATAACTGTAATCTGCCGTTGAAGCACTAAATCGATTTATTATCATGTAAATTAACAAAATAATAAGAACAATACCAACATAAACGCCAAATCCACCAGTTCTGCCTTTGTTATTCATCTCTTTTCTACCCTCCATTCACTCTAATCGAAATGTAACACACCCACATATGGGAGATTTCTATAATTTTGGTTATAATCCAAACCAAATCCTACCACAAATTCATCTGGAATACAAAAACCATTGTAATCAACTTCAACAGGCGCTGTCCTTCGTTCTGGTTTATCTAAAAGCGTACACACTTTCAGACTTTTAGGTTCTCTTTGCTTAAGCATAGGGATTAACTTTGACAGCGTATTACCAGAGTCAACAATATCTTCTATAATCAAAACATGGTCTCCTTTAATGGATTCATCTAACTCTTTTTTTATTATAATATGACCACTGGACTCTGTACTTTTTCCATAACTTGAAACCTGCATAAAATCAAACATAACAGGTACTGTAATTCTTTTGGCAAGCTCACAGCAAAAAAAGATACTGCCTTTTAGTATACAAATCAACTTCAAGGTCTCCCCCTGATAATCATGGCTTATCTGTTGTGCAAGCTCATCAATTCTACTATCCAACTTTTCCTTTGAAATTAGTACACTTATATTTTGATAATCCATCTTTAGTCTCCAATCACTACACATATTTTCAATACATTTTTTGTATTCTCATCAATCAATGCTGTCTGACATCTTCTAACGCCCACAGCCCACAATATTTCATTCTCACATGCAAGCAGCAAAATATGATTTCTAACATTCGCTGGAACTTTAAGGTCAATCCATTCTTTCTTTAATTTCTTTTTGCTTCCATTAGCATGAATCCGAATAAAATCCCCCTGTTCCTTAAATCTTATATCAATTTTTCTACTTATCTTATCACAATCAAAAAATTTAGTATAGACATTATTGGAATAAATATTTTTAATTTCTTTCTTATCTACTAATTGTAGACATATTTTTTCTGCTTTATGCCATATTCCATTGATATCACATACATTAATACCCAATTGAACACATTGTTCTTCCCCTATTTTCATACTAGATAAATCAATACTTAATGGATTCCATACCTCTTGTTTATCTAAATGTATATCTTGACCGACAACCTTTTGTAGTATGATATTATCATATCCTCGAATTGCTATGATTCCATTCGATAAATTTATCTTCTTGCTAACCTGTTTTTGGCATAGCTGCTTTAAAAGCTCAATATGTTTTCGATAAATATCCACAGGTGTTTGTGCTACCTTTTTTAAAACAGCACGAAGCAGATAGGTCTGTAATGCCCTATCCACCTTTTGAAATTCATCTAACAACAAATATGCCAAAGGCTCCTGATTTGTACTATCATAGCGCACACAAATCTGCTCAAACTTGACAACTTGTCCATCTATATAATCGTTTATTTCTGATAAATCAGTTGCCATATGATATACTGCTTTTGAAAACTCAGGATTATATTTTTTTTCAATCATTGGAATAAGCTGATTTCTCAATTGATTTCTTTGATAATCACTTTGAAGATTGGTGCTGTCTACAACATATCCAATACCTCTCCTTTTCAAAAATTCGATGATGTCTTTTTTGCTTACACATAAAAGGGGTCTTATAATATCTCCATTTATAGGCAAAAGCCCCGAAAAACCTTGTATCCCACTTCCTCTGATAAGATGCATAAGTGATGTTTCGACCAAATCATCAATATGATGTGCAACTGCAATTTTTGTTGTCTTATCTGAAAATCCTAATTCTTTTTTTATCTGTGCAAAACACTCATATCGTACTTGTCTTCCTGCTGTCTCAAGACTTATCCCTCGCATTTTTGCAATCGCTTTGACATCTTTATTTAATACATAACAAACAATTCCTAAATCATTTGACAACTTTTGCGCAAAACACTGGTCTCTTAAGGCTTCATCCCCCCTGATTTCATGGTTTACATGAACGGCGATAATATTTATATTCATCTGATATTGTACAATAATATTGTGTAACAGTACTAATAGACATACAGAATCCGCACCACCAGACAAGCCCACGATAATATGCCTGCAATCATTTAACATATTATTTTCTTTTATATATTGGTATATTTTTTCAATCATACAATGATTATAGTATTATTTGTCATATGTGTCAAACAATCCTAACACTAAAACAGTCATATCATCGGATGGCTTTCCTCCATTGCACTTTAATGATTTTCTCATAATCTCTTCTGCCATTGCATCTGGTTTTCTAACCGATATATTTTTTATAATATCTGCCATTTTTTCTTCTTTATACACACCTGAAATATTATCGAGCAGTCCATCACTTATCATAATAACATAATCACCACTAAACAATTTTCTTGTAAAGGTTGTATAATCAATTTTTTCAAGCACACCCAATGGAAGTGTTGTTGATTCAATCACTTCAACTTCTGACTCTCTTTTTATAAAGGTTGCTGCTGCCCCCAGTTTAATACAAGATAATAATCCCGTTTTACAGTCAATAACACTCATATCCATTGTAACTGGGTGAACGCCTTTTCCTCCGCCTGCTATGTATGCTGTATTGATTAATTCTAATGCCGCCTGCTCCTGAAAACCTGCATCAATACAATTTTCCATAAGTTCTATTACCATACGGCTCTCAGCAAACGCTCTTTTGCCGCTTCCCATACCATCAGCTATAGCCGCTACCGTTTTTCCACAATCAAGGCGCGAAATCAAAAAGTTATCACCATTATATCGACTTGTCCCTTTACCTCTTCTGGCAACACCTGATAACATTTTGAATCGACTTTCCTGAATAAAAATATACTGATGAAATTCCTCATTGATTATTGTTCTGCAAGAACCTGGCACATAATAATCGGCTCCTAAGACATCAAACAATATTGGAAAAAGTTTTTTTGCTGATATACAACTTCGTCCAACTGTCCTTGCTTGAAATGCAAGCTCTGTCATTCCTGACTTTCCCTCAATCATTGTAATATTTTTAATCCGTACTCCTGCAAGAAAACATTTTCTAAATAGTTCTTTTTCAACACCTTTGTCCATATCTTTAGAATATAGGTTCATTGTGACACACTCTTCCAAAACATCTGCCACCAAAAGCAACTGTTTTGATATTCCTGTCATTACAGTATCACCACCATTTACGGTGTCCAATGTATCTACATAAGCATCCTCATAGGCTTCACCTAATCGCCTAAATGTACGTGCGGTTTCTTCCAATCGATTAAATGAATAGGTTGTTATATAATCCTGCAAACTTTCTGCCATAATATCCTCCTTATCTATATCCATACTCAAAGCTTGTGAACATAATTGTATACTATTAATAATTATATTCATGGGAATAAAGGGTTTATTCATAAAAAGAGAAATTTATTTATAAGCAAATTAAAAAGGCTATTGCAACATTTCTTTTTTGCAATAACCCTTTTTCTACTTCTTATGAATCTGGTTTAATAACAATTTCATCAGGATAAATTAATCCAAACTTATTTTTAGCTATATCCTCTGCAAACTTTTTTGTTTGAACATATTTTTTATATTCCTCTATATCCTCACTTCTTTGTTTTTGTTCATTAATCTGATTCTCAAGAATAATCTTTTGTGCCTCATACTCTTCATTTTTTTCAATAAGAGATTGCTTGCTTACCCATAAAGTCACGCCAATTATCACTATCAGTACACATGCTAAGACAAATCCTAAGATACCTGAATAGCGTTGTCTTTTTAATCTTTGCTGTCTTTCATACTTCGATTCAAGTACCATGATTTAATTCCTCCCTTCTTCTTGGATGGTTTTGGTCTGCGTTTTTTGCGCAATTCTTTTAAATGACCTAACTTAATACTAATCAAACCATATATTTTTTTCAATGGTTTTAGTAAAAAATTAATTAATTTTGTCATATATTTTACATAATATTTCCCCAGAACTGCCTTGTACAATAATGCTCCAAGTATTGCAGTCACCACCATAAAGCCTCTTACCGCACCATTACTTAAATTATATGTAGCACTAAAAGCCAAAAAACTCATACACACCCAATATATAATATCTTCTACTGCAATAGTCCAAACCTTTTTATGTCTTATAATTCTTCGGACAACTCGTATACAATCGTATATAAACGCAGCCACCATACCAAGAAATACACTGGATAGCACTGTTGAAAGCTCCCATTGTAACAAATCACTTAAGCAGCTTTCCAAACCACGATTCTCCTTTCTTAGAAAAATTATCCTTATCGGAATATTCTATAGCCTGAATCGTTCCATCAATATCCAACTCACCTTTTTCAACTGAAAGACGGTTCACATGAAGGTTTTGCCCTTTAATCGTTATCACTCCATAATCACTTTCTAACAACACTTTTGTTAAATCAAAGGATATAACATCGCTGATTCCCGTCATTTCCAGTTTACTTCTGTTTGACATGCTAACTCTATGTGCATGTTTTATATTACCCTCCATAAAATAAGACCTCCGTTTCATACATTGCCTGCTTTACAATGTATGTCCGAAATCCTATATATATTCAAACATTTCTGCTGCTTCTTCTTTGCGGACAACCTCTTTAACATTTGTCACTTTCACTTTGACATTTTTATTTCCAAATGCAATCTGTATAACATCGCCTACCTTTACATCAAGCGACGCTTTAGCAACCCTATCATTAACCGTCACCCTGCCAGCATCACATGCTTCATTTGCAACGGTGCGTCTCTTAATCAAGCGCGATACCTTTAAATATTTATCAAGTCTCATAAAAATCCTCATTTCTGCGCTGCTTTTTGCGCAAGAACCTTTAATTTATTTTTCACACGAACCTTCCCACAAGGCGTAAAAAGGTACAAGACTATTGTCTTGTACCTTAAGTCCCCGTAATTAATTTTGTTATAACAAGTAATTACTTCTCATTAACAGTATCTTTTAAAGCCTTACCAGCCTTAAACTTTGGAGCCTTACAAGCAGCAATCTTAATTGTCTTACCTGTTTGTGGATTCTTTCCTGTTCTTGCAGCTCTGTTTGTCACTTCAAATGTACCAAAACCAACTAATTGGATTTTTTCACCTTTTTTCAACTGCTCACTAACAACATCTATAAATGCCTTAAGAGCCTTTTCACTATCCTTCTTTGTCAGTTCTGTCTTTTCCGCAATAGCTGCTACTAATTCAGTCTTATTCATCGTAAACTTCTCCTCAATAGGTATTTTTTGCTGACACCTGCCAACAAAGTCATTTATAACCTCTTTTTCACAATTTGTCAATACAACCTTGCATTTTTAAGCAGTTTCGCTACATTTAAGAGGATTTGCACTATATAATAAGCTATTTTTTGGTAATAATGCCCAATTTAAACTGATAGTCATCAAACTTTTTTCGTTGTAGTTCTAATAAGGCTATACTAATTTTTCCTTGATGATATAATTTTTCGTATTCTTTTAATCGCTCTTTCTTTTCTTTTAATTTAATTTGATTCCAATGACTGATATTCATGGCATTATATTCCTCAGCATCATCGTTCAAACCATCATTAAAAACATTGGGATGCCTTTTTACCATCTTACTTGCAACACAATTAATAACATCCTCAAGTGTAAATTCATCACGTTCCTTTGCAATTTCTGAATACATCACCACTTGTAGCAGTAAATCGCCTAATTCTTCTTTTAAATTAAGAAAATCTTTATTATTGACAGCCTCTATCACTTCATTGGTCTCATTGATAACACAATCTTTCAAACTTTCATATGTTTGAACACTATCCCATGAACAACCATCTGGCTGCCTTAGTATATGTACAATATTCTGCAAATCCTGCCAGTTATATTCATTTTTTATATATTGTTCATTTTTCATATTATTACTCCAAAATATTCTTTACCCTTTTCTATCATTTAACCTCATCAAAGAAGTTTGATTTGTTTGTTTCAATAATACTCCTTATAAACTACAAAATTGCCATAATCACGCAGCTATATTATAGTGCGAAATTATGGCAACTAATACAATTTATAAGATTATCTCAAAATATCTCAATATTTGTGTGACAACCCCTATTTTTTATTATTACTCTTCCATATGTCTTCCAATAAAATCAGCAGCCGTTTCTGTAAGTTTTTGTTCAGTACCTGAAAGCTGTGTCTTTTCATTGTTTGACAACATTATAACAGCACCAAGCACATCGCCTGCTGATATAATAGGACTGATAATCTCAGCATGGAATGAATGACTAGAATTATCTGTAACATTGACATATTCTTTATCATTCTTAGCTGCACATACTTTTTTTCTTTCATGTATTGCATCTTCTAACTCTTGGGACAGCTTTTGTTCCATCAATTCTTTTTTTTCTGCACCAGCTGCTGCAATAATTTGCTCTTTATCTGTTATACATACACTATGCCCACTCATTCTAGCCATTGATTCTGCATAATCCTTTGCAAACTTAATACTATCTCCCATTGATGAATATTTTTTTAATATAATTGCACCATCATCATCTGTAAATATTTCCATTGAATCTGTTTCACGTATATGCAAGGTTCTTCTAATTTCCTTAGGAATTACAATACGTCCTAATTCGTCAATCTTTCTAATTATACCAGTTGCTTTCATTAATATAATTCCTCCATTTTCATGTTGTTGTGAAGTATGTTTTATAATGTATTGATATACATAGCTTCACAATTTGTACTTCATGTTGTTAGTATCTGTAAGAAATGAAGAATTATTCAAAATTTAAGTAACTGTTCTTATATAATATAGTATATGTAATTAATTTTTTAAAAGATGCTTTAATTCTTCTACATTTTCTGCAATATAATCCGCACCTGCTTGCTCTAACTCTTTTCTGTCACCATACCCAAACAGGACACCAATGGAATCAATATGATTATTCTTAGCACCTTCTATATCATGTTTTCTATCACCAATCATTACCACTTCACTTTTTGAGACAACACCTATATGTTCCAGAGCATAAGCTATCACTGCTGTCTTGGAATTTCTGGTTTCGTCCATCGTAGCTCCTGCCACAAATTGGAAATAAGAAATTAAATTAAAATGTTTTAATATCTTTATTGTATATTCCTCTGGTTTTGATGTGGCAACAACTAATTTTTTTCCAGAACGATTCAACTCATCTAGTAATGCCTCTATTCCTGAAATAACTTTATTTTCAAAAATTCCTTTTTCACTAAAATATTCTCTGTAATAGCAAACAGCCTGAAACGCTTGCTCTGGTGAAAAATGATAAAATGTTTGAAAGGACTCCACTAATGGCGGTCCAATAAACGCATATAATTGTGCTTGGTCTTTTACTTCAATATCAAATTTTTTCAGTGCATATAAAACAGAGTTAATAATACCCGCTCCTGAATCCGTCAATGTCCCATCTAAATCAAATAATAAATAGTTATACATTGCAATCTCCATCTTATTTATTAAGGATTGCTCATAAAACATGGCATCCATTGTTTTGTTTACCAATGTAAACATAACATAAACTTACCTAAAATCATTTATGTTTCACTATTTTCTTCCTCGTCAAGATTTGATGTACAATATGGACATCTTGTTGCCGAAATAGGAATTTTACTTTTGCAGAACGGACATTCTTTCTCTGTTGGCTGCTCTAATATCTCCTCTTTTTTCCTAAAACTTGCCGCTTTATTTAACGCTTTGACAAGGCAAAATATAATAAAAGCTGTTATCAAAAAATTAATGACAGCCGTAAGAAAGCTTCCATACATTAGTACAGGCGCATTATCACTTGTCCCCATTTTCAATGTAAGATTAGAAAAATCAACACCGCCAAATATGGCTAATATAGGTGTTATAATATCTTTGTTAAGCGATGTCACAATTGCTGTAAAAGCCCCGCCAATAATAACACCTACTGCCATATCCATAACATTGCCACGTGCAATAAAATTTTTAAATTCTTCAAAAAATTTCTTCATAATTGTATTTTATCCTTTTGTCTATTGTTCATACTGAGAAGTTATCCCATAGTATTCTTCAAGACATAAACCAGAATCATACACTTTTTTTGCAAGTTCTTTTCCAAGATAACGAAGATGCCATGACTCATACATATAACCAGTCACATCTTCTTTCCCCTTTGGATATCTTATAATAAAACCATATTCCCACGCATGTTCGGCAACCCACTTTCCTTCTGGAGTGGCTGCAAACGAATCATCAATAGAGTTCAAATCAAAACACAATCCTGTCTGATGTTCTGAATGTCCTGCCCTTGCAGAATATCGGTCTGCTTCTGCCTTTCCATCTTTTGCAACATAATTGTTATACAGTCTGTTTTGTGTTTCATAAGACCTAAATCCAGACGATATATAAATATTTAGTCCTTCTTTGGCAGCAGCATTTTGCATAACAGAAAATGCTTCCATCACTTCACCGTCAACAGCTCCCGGATTATAATCTGCTGGCAAAGCATAGGTTTTATTGGCAATCAAAACGCCGTCAACATACGTTATTCCATCAACTTCCGTAATAGAATAACCTTTGCTTGTTTTAGAAGTCATATCATTATTCTCCGCCTGATTTGTTGGATTAACATTTTGTGTTGGTGTGTTGACATTATTATTTGAAACTGCATTTACATCATCTGGTGTCTCGTTTTGTTTATTATCTATCTGTGTCTGTTGATGTATTGTATTTGAATTATCGTTCTTATCAGACTTGTTCTGAGCTGCATCGGCAACAATTCCACCATTATAAGATGAAGCATCGGACTTATCTTTGCCGCTGACACTGACTAAAACAGTCGTCGCCACAACAAGGGCAGCAAGACCTGTAGATGCTATAGCAATTCTTTTATAATTCCACTTTGTCTTATGTCTTCTTTTTCTTTTTTTATATGCCATTTTCAAACCTCCATACCGTGACTTATTTTTAGCAGCAGCAAGATGCAAGTTTTAAGTTTTACCCTTTTTTACTTTTTCCCCCAACGCTTCTTTTGCTGTTTCATATGAATCCATATGTATTAGTATATCACATTTTGCTGTTTTATTTCCAAATAGTTTAAATATCCCTGAATGTGTTTTCCATCTCTCATAATAAGAGATGTTATTTTTACGAAGGACTTTTTCAATTTGTTTACACTCTTCCATAGTTATATCTGTGCGCAATACACGCTCGTTTGTATTAAATTCTGACATAGCTATTTCCTCATCCCATAATTTATAAGTGTTATTTTTAGCCTACATACCGTGGCTTATCTTTAGAAGCAGCTAATTATTTTTTAATAACATTTAAACTTCTTCAATTGTATATATCCATCCTTTTGGCGCCTCAATTTTGCCCATTTGAATACCTGTAAGTGTATCATATAGTTTCTGTATTGTATCGCCCATTTTTTCCATACCGCTTGGAAATGCAATTTCCTCACCATGATGAACCACTTTGCCTACAGGAGAAATAACGGCAGCAGTACCGCACAATCCACACTCAGCAAAATCTTTTACTTCATCAATGAATACTTCTCGTTCTTCAACCTCAAGACCAAGATATTCTTTTGCAACATACATCAAAGAACGGCGTGTGATAGAAGGAAGAATACTGTTTGATTTTGGAGTTACAACCTTGCCGTCTTTGGTGACAAATAAAAAGTTTGCTCCACCAGTTTCCTCAACCTTTGTCCTTGTTGCTGCATCCAGATACATATTTTCTGCAAAACCTTCCTCATGTGCTGTTACAATAGCATGTAAACTCATTGCATAATTTGCACCTGCCTTAATATGTCCTGTGCCGTTTGGCGCCGCTCTGTCAAAATCAGAAACTTTAATTGTAAGAGGCTTTGCACCGCCTTTAAAATATGGACCAACAGGTGTTGTAAATACTCTAAATTGATACTCATCAGCAGGCTTAACCCCTATAACCTGACTACTTCCAAACATATATGGACGGATATAGAGTGTTGCTCCTGAACCAAATGGCGGAACCCATGCCATGTTTGCCCTTACAGTCTGTGCTACTGCATCAACAAATTTTTCTTCAGGAAATACAGGCATCTCAAGCCTTTTACATGAACGAGCCATTCTTGCAGCATTCATATCTGGTCTAAACATAACGATTTGTCCATTTTCTGTTGTATATGCTTTCAAGCCCTCAAAACATGTCTGAGCATACTGAAGAACGCCTGCACACTCGCTGATAACGACCTTATCGTCCTCTGTAAGCACTCCGTTATCCCATGCTCCATTTTTATAGTTTGCTACAAATCTCTTGTCTGTCTTAATATAGCCAAAACCAATATTTTCCCAATCAAGATTTTTCTTTTCCATGTTAATTACTTCCTTTCTAAAATGTATTTTTGTTGATACATTCATTCCCTCAAACAATATGCCAAACAGACATGCTACATACATATCCACTAATGATTGCTTATTATAGGTACTTTAATTTGTGTCAACATATAAGCGGCTTATCTAGGCTGCGCTATATGTACACATTTTAACTCTACGAAAATAATAAGTCAAGTAAACATACATGTTCCTAAATCTTCCTTGACTAAAATCAGCAATATTTCCAGTACTTCTAATAAGTTATGAATACTATCTCCAAATAATTATTATGCTTAAATTCCATTCATTTTAAATAACAAATTAAATATTTAAATGAATGATTGCCACCATCTAAATTTTCAGCTATAATTTATTTACTGGATAAAAGTTATTTTTTTACCTAAAAAATCAAGCAAATATTTGCAATCTGCTTTGCTGCATTTTTTAAACAGACAAATTGAACTCATAATTAAAAAGTGAAAGACTTTCTAATGAGGTTAAATAAAATGTTAGAGAGGCAATAAATAATTGGTATGAAAATATTAGGAATTATAATACTTATCATTTTTTATTCTATTTATATAGGCAAAATGATTTTACAGAAGAAAAAAGGAATACAGACAGACCAAATGGCAAGAAACAAACAAAAAAATAAAGTATTCTATATTGAATTGATATTAAAAATTGCCACTTACATCGTTGTAATTGTTGAGATTATTAGTATTTTTGCTGTTCAATCACAACTGCCGCAAGTCTTTGTTATAAGTGGCTCTATCTTGGGGATTATTGGAGATATTATCTTTGCACTGGCAGTTTTTACTATGCAAGATAACTGGAGAGCAGGTATTGCCGAAAATGACAAGACACAAATTATCACCAATGGTATTTATAAATTTAGCAGAAATCCAGCTTTTTTAGGATTTGACTGCGTGTATATAGGCTTTGTTCTTATGTTTTTTAACTTGCCTTTACTTCTGTTTTCTATCGCTGCAATAACAATGCTCCATTTACAAATCATACAAGAAGAGCAATATTTAGCAAAAGCATTTGGTGATAATTATATCAATTATAAAAATAAAGTATATAGATATTTGGGCAGAAAAAAATAAATTTTTAATTTAACCTCATCAGGGAAGTCTCCTGCTTCTTAAGCGGGAGTTAGTCTTGCCTGTTTTGGCAGGAGTGCTTGACTTTTTCTTTCACTAATTCTTTGTGATAAAAATAATTGGTGTGTTTTATTAAATGAGTATAACAATATTGTTCTATCTCAGCAGATAAATTATACCAATATTGCATATCTTTTTTAATGTATATATTGTTATATAATTCTATTAGTTGAGGATAAGAAGTTTTAATATAATTTAATAGTTCCTGCTTATAACTTCCTCTTAAATTTAAATTTTCAAACCAATATTCATCTGTATAATCTTTGGTTTTTTCAATTATTTTTTGAAAATTTGTTATACCCGGAAAAATAGGCGACATAAATAAAATGGTATATATTCCATTTTCATGTAACACTTTTAATGTTCTTAATCGCTCTGAAATACTACAAGCATTGTCCATATCGTTTTTAAACTGCTCATCAAGTGTATTGATAGATATGGAAACTTTTAAATTTTTGCACTGTTTTAATAAATCCATATCTCTTAAAATCAAGTTTGATTTTGTTGAAATATTTAATTCACAATCTATGTCAATTAATTGTTTTAATATCTTTTGTGTACTTTTATATTTTTCCTCAAATGGATTATAACAGTCTGTCACTGATGAAAGGAATACCAATTTATTTTGGAGTTTCTTTTTATTTATTGGTTTATCACATCGCTTAATATCAATAAAACTTCCCCAACTCTCCTTATGATTTGTAAATCGTTTCATAAAACAAGCATAACAATACTTGCATTGGTGTGGACAGCCTATGTAGGGATTGATTACATAATCACTTGCAGGCAAATTTGATTTTGTAATGAAATCTTTTACTAAAACTTCTTTTTCTATTATCTTCATACTATCATACCTCCATGAAATGTACAAAAATATACTTTTTCCTGCTTACAATATATCTTTTCTTCCCCAGAAAAATATTCAAAATCCCCCACCACTTGACATTGATATATATAATCACCTTTTTGATACAATTCTGGTCCTCGAAATGGCATAGAATCCGATACATGACAAAGTGCTTCTTTTAAAAATGTACTATTAAAATTTTCATTCAAACTTTGACCATAATAATTCATTCCCCATATTGCATGTTCTTTTATCCAAACACATTCCTCACCTACAAATTTTTGACTTCCCATATAGCTATCCATATATAAAGAATCCCCTTCAACATAACGAAAGTCATAAGAATTTGGTTTTAATGATAAAATTTGATTTTCTCCCACTGCGTAAGTGCTATTTTTTGCTCGAACTAGAAAACTTCTAATATCTTGTTTGGGATAATTTTCATCACAAAAAAGTTGTACTGCACAAGTATCATCTTTCTTTACTAGTCTATCTATTGTAACTTTAAAAATTTCACTTAGCTGTATAAGATTTTGAATATCTGGAAAAGATTGTCCATTTTCCCATTTTGTTATAGATTGCCTTGATATATGTAACTTATTAGCCAATTCTTCTTGTGATAATTTCATATGAACTCTTAATAATTGCAGCTTTTCCCTAAATTCCACTCTAATTTGCTCCCCTTCTCCTATTTTTAAAAAATTATATCTTACTTTTATCAAACAAACAATCTATTAATGCGTTCCAATTTAGCAACCATTGGGTGCATAAAATAAAACAAAAAAACTTGCCTAATGAGATTAAAAAGGATTGAGAACCTGTCCCAACCCTTTTTGCCTTATATTTATAATATTTATAAACTATTTGTCATAACTATCTCGTATCGATTTTATTTTTACAGGATGCCGAATGACCGTTTTTAGATTTTCTGTTTTACATTTTCGCACATCACTTAAATAAATTTCATGGTGATAACGGGAACAATTTATATCTAACACATAGCCTTGTTCATAAGCAAATGTATTCATCTGCTCTATTGTTGCTGGTTCATCATCATAAGAACCAATGTGCATACATTGTACACACAAGCCCTCATCATATGTAAAAAATTCCACCTTAGAAAAATCCGTTTTCTTCTTTTTCGCTGCTTCTTCTGCTGCCCAACAAAATTCATCTTTTGTTACAAACTCTGGCAGGCGAATCATTGAAATCCATTCAAAATCTTCTTTTCGAGAATAGTCAATCCCCTCTATGCCTTCCTGCCACCAAAGTCCTTCCAATGGCGGTACAACATAGTCAAAGTATCCCTTTATCTGATGATTGCCTAACTTACTCATCTTAATTGTAAAAGCAACTCCATAAAGCAATCCAATAGATTGTTTGTATGCACCATCTTCTTGATTAGGATTTCCTTTTCCACGCACAGCAATAAAATTCATAGAAGGTACTGTTACTAACTGTGGTTTATTTTTTGGTAAATAAAATTCCTTATATTCTTTTTTATAGTCAAATGCCATGTTCCCTCCACTTCTGCGCTGCTTTTTGCAAAAAAAATGTTCTTAACCATTTGCCACAAGCAGCGCAAAAATACAAATCTTGTTATTCCTTATTCCAACACTTGCATTGTTCAATTCTTTTTCCATTATCGCCCTGTTTTTCATCATAAGCAAATTGATTGAGCAAATCACATGGAAAATTCTCACATTTTCCACAATGCTCGAATTGTTTTGTCTCACAACAATCTTTAACAGGACAATTTTCACCCCAAAACGGCTTTTGCATATGTACACAGCCTGCACAATTCATTTGCTCACGATAATCACATTCACTGCACAAAAGCCCGCATCTGGATTCAATCACAGCCGCATGGTCAACTAATCCTACATAAATGTGAATTTCAGCATTATCCATACAATCATCTTGATATTCCTCAAAATCACATTGAAATGTTCTAGGCAGATTCATCTTCCAAATTTCCTGCCATGCTGCGACAACTCCCTCTACCATATCTCCATGTATAACAAATTTTGCATATTTTCCTGCAGGAATCCGACAAACAGTATAGCTTCCCTTTGGTGGTTCTTCGACCGTCTCACATGCAACGATTGTCGTATAATCTGCCTTTTCATCTCCAGCATAATCCGTATAAATCCCAAGTGCCTTCATATTTACTTTTCCAGAAATCGAAGCATATATGCCTTCATTGTAAAAACGATTCCACAACCCGCCAATAATTGTGCCTACATCAGGAGATGTATTATTTGTTCGCGCTGATATGCCTACAGCAATTTTTTCTTCTAGTGTTACAATTTCATAATTCATAAGTAAAAACCATCCTTTCATTTGATGGTCTTATTTTATCAAAAGAACCATGACACCTATATGTCATGGTTCTAAATATTTTTTTCGGATTCCTTCTGCAAACGCTAACACATCTTTGCGAAATTCCACTGGTTCCAATAATTCCGCACCGCCTCCAAAGGAAGCAATCCAACTTACAATATTGGTTTTATCTGAAAAACCAAACGAAAACAGTAACATTCCATCAGGTTGTACAGTAAAACTTTTTGCTCCATATTCTTCTATCAATCGCCATTTATATTCTGGACAAATTTTTGCTTTCACTTGATATATATGTGGAAATACCTGCTCTTGCGATAAATCAGGAAGAAATACGGAACGCTTTTTAAATGATTCACCCGCTTGTAAATCGGTCATGCGTCCTAATTTAAAGAGACGAAAATCGGCTCTGTCCTCGCACCAACCCCAAATATACCAGCTTGCCCACTGAAAAATTAAATCATATGGCTCTATTGTCCGTTTGGATTCACCCTTCGGTGCAAAATATGTAAATGAAACCTTGTGTCCAGAAAGAATGGCATCATGCAATAATTCAATTTTAGGCGAAAGCGAATTTTTATACCATGAAGAAAGGTCAATTAAAATATGAGTATCACCTGCAAGAAGATTGGATGCTCCTGCTGATAATTTCTCCATTAATTGTGCATAGCGATTTGTTCCGCTCACGCTATCCAAGCTCCGAAGTCCTGCTAAAATCGACTGCATGTCCGATGTACTAAGTAATGTTCGGTCTATTTTATATCCATCCATAATGGAAATACCGCCCTTTTGCCCTTGTTTTGTCACTAATGGAATCCCTGCCATACACAATGCCTCAATATCACGATTAATTGTGCGGCGGGAAACTTCAAATTTTTCCGCAAGATAAGGAGCTGTTACCTGCTCTTGCTGTAACAAAATAGACAATATTCCAATCATTCGGTCAATTTTCATTTGCTTCCTCATTCTGCGCTGCTTTTTTGCACAAAGAACTAAAATTCTTATAGGTTTGTGGCAAGCAGCGCGCAAACACAAATCCTGCGATTGAAGATTATAAAATCGTTTATTGATTTTTTTCAGGTGGATAAAAGACTAATAAATCTTCAATTTTGCATTCCAAAACCGTGCAAAGTTTACATAAAACAAAAACATCTAATCGAGTAATATTGTTTTTACAAAAATTATCAATTTGCTTCCAATTCATTTCAGCTTTATAGGATAGTTTATTTTTACTTAACCCTTTTTTCTTTAATAATTCATTTAAACGTATTTCTAAATGTCCATAGTTTTCTTCCATGTTTCACCTCTAACAGAACTATTTTCCCTATCTTATTTATCTATATTTTATACTTGTTATAGAAATTTTGTAATCCTAAAGAAGCATAAGAGATTTAGAAACAGGAACAAATGTTCATTTTAAAAAATTAAATATAACTATTTATTTGTTTCTAATTCATTTCAGCTTTATCCATTCTTATCTCTTGTTATAAATACAAATTTTTTCTTGCACTTCTATTTTAAACTTGTTATAGTATTTTTATAATCTGTAATAAGTATTGTAATACTTGTAATATAATCAAACTTTTTTCAGGAGGAAAATAAATGGACATTGAATACTTTAAAGATAAACTTTTTGATTTGCTTAATGCTGCCGATAATATTGGAATAAATGATATTGAAACTTATGACAAAGAAAATATTTTCAAAATATTTTTTCAAAATGGAAAGATTTATGAAATAGAATGTTGACAAATATTATAAAAACATAGATTTTTGATAATTATTAAAATCCAATTTTTAAAATATAAAATTATAATCCAACAAAAATTATCTAAAATGAATTTTATTTTCAAACCACAAAATCCTTCCAAACTTCAAAAAGTAAAGTTGGAAGGATATTATCATATAACATATAATTTGATTAATATTATTTTTATTTAATAACTTTATTCTATCAATATAATATTTTATTCTCTTTTAATCGAATATCATGCAGTCGGTTATCATCAATAAATTTCTTTTTTCTTGGGTCACCTTCTGCACGATAAATTACTAATGTTTCTAAATCAAATATCGAACTCCAAACCGTTTCAAAATCAGGCTCATTATCATACTGACACATAAAACCATAATCACCTTTTAACAGTTGTTTTGTTGTTTCAATATAATTTTCTTTTATGTACTTTGAAAAACTATCCATAACAACATTATACCTTTTATGAGAATCATAATCATTTCCATTGGAATCATCATATAATCTCATTTCGTTGGATATAAAACTATTGACTGTACAAACAATACTATCTTTACCAATTTTTTGGGGTTCTCGAATTTTTTTAACGGATGGTGTACATTCAACAACCACCATATTACCATTTTTATCTGCAAGCAAAATATTGCAATTAGAAGCAATCGGCAAATCAGAAAGCAATGTAATTGCCTGTTGTGTATTATTTGCCTTTTCAAGCAAATAGCGGACAATAAAACAAGAATTAAATCCTGCCTGTATTTTTTCAAGCTGTGTCATAACAAATGTCATAGCGACAGCAAGTCCATGTTCGTTTAATCCCTCCTCGCCATTAATGAAAGAAGACGTTGTAATATTAAATCGATTGCCACCCTTTGGCGCATAAATTTCACTTTTGCTGCCATCTCGTAAATATGGCGGTAAATCATTATTTCTGCCATATATCATTTTGCCGCCTTTTGAATAGGCAAAAGCAGTACAACCTCGAATCTCAACAGGAATATTCTTTTCTAAATTATACATACAGCAACCCATACATAGCATCCAACTAACAAAATACGAATAATCGACACCTATTGTATCGCTTACACCTTTTATTTCCTCACAGACTTCAGGAAAAAATTTTCTTAATATCTTCTCGCTTTGTTTTCCATGTTCCAGTTGAAAATTATCTAATTGAAGCGGAAAGGATAGTTGACCTTTATTAAAAATTTTTCCACGTTTTACCCCCATTTCATAATGCTTGCCTTTTAATCGCAAATGATACATAATGAATCCTCCTTGTCAATAAAAATTTTTAATCTAATTTGTATATTTTTTATGCTCTTATAAGCTAAAATATATCGTATCAGAATAAAAATTTTATTGCAAGAAAAATCATTATCATTTAAATTAGGATGAATCTGTTGTATTAATTTTATTGACACTCCCTTAGTTAAAGCAAGGGATTTTATAACATATCGAATAAAATCCCCTTTACAAGCTATTTACCTCTTCCATTTACATGTTTTTCTTAAAAAAATGTTCAACCAAATCTAAAATTGGTTTTTTCCAAAATGCATCACCCCCATGGTCAGCACCTTGTAGTTTATAAAATTCCACATTTTTATTTAATTTTTTCATTGCTTCATATAAAAGTACACTTTGTTGAAATGGTACTAATCGGTCTTTATCTCCATGAATAATCAATAGTGGCTTTATTTCTCGCTCCTCACTAATATGATTTATTGGATTAACTTTATCTGTCCATTCAGGGCTGCTATCAACTGGACGTTTTCCAATCAACTTCCCTTCTGGACTTTCTGGTGACATATGGTCTTGTGTAGATGGCTCATCATTCATTTTTGTAATGTCTGTTGGACCATAAAAATCAATAAATGCTTTTATATTAAGCTGTCCATCTTCATCATTATATTCCTGTTCCATAGTTGCTGCTACCATCACACTGGTATGTCCACCAGATGAATTACCCCACACAAAAATATTATTTCTATCTATATGATAATCATCTGCTTTCTCTTGCAAAAAACGAATTGCTGTTTTTACATCTTTTATTTGCGCAGGAAATAGTGCAACATCAGATGGGCGATACTCCACAATAGCCACAACATAACCTCGAGTTGCAAATTCACATAAAATATGAATTTTTCCATCTAAATTCTGTTTTTTCCACGCTGAACCTTGAATGAAAACTACCAATGGAAATTTTTTTTTCTTTTCTATCATATCTTTCTTTTCCATTGGCGGAGTAATGATATGGAGATGCAACGGCATTCCATCCTTTTCTGCATATTTAATATTAAGTTGAGGTATTGCAAATTGTAGAGAGTTATCTGCCTTTATAACTTTCATTCCTTCTGGTGACAACTCGCTTGCTGGAAATTCTTCATAAGAACACATTTTTGCTTCTATCATAATACATCCTTTCTACAATATTTGTTAAATATTTTAATTATGTCTGAATAAATTTTTTTATAAGTTCTTCAATAGCTCTATCACCTCTATTCACTAAAATCAATAATTCTTCTCCTATGTCTTTTCTTTCTATTATCATTTTAATTATAACTATCAATTTTTTCTTTCCCTAATTTAACCTGTTTTATTCCTTTTTTTGACCAAAAAAAAGAAATCTCCTATTTCATAGATTTCTCTTTTCTATATATATTTGGAGTACTTCCATATTCTTTTTTAAATACTACATAAAACATTTTAATATCTATAAATCCACTTTCTAACGCAATTTCCGATATCTGCATATCTGTGGTCAACAACAATTGTTCTGCTTCCAACAGTCTTCTTTTTGTTAAATAATCTTTAAAATTTACCCCCATATATTTTTTAAAACTACGTGAAAAATATTCTTTGCTAAAATGGAATCTATCCGCAAGTTCCTCCATTTTTAAATTTTCACGATAATGCTCCTCTATAAACTGAATAATTGCCCGATATCGTTCTCCATATTTCTGTGTTTTCATCTCTCCATTTTCAATACGAAAATCTGTCAGCAGCAAATAAATAATTTCATTCACTATATTGTTCAATTTTATATAATAAAATTCATTTCGACTTTTTCTTTGATAAACGGAAAGCACCTCTTTCATATACCACTTCAGTTTTTCAAAAGAGGGATGTTGTTTATCTAGTGCAAAGTAACATTGGTCTACCTTTCTATACAGCATTTTTATATACTCATATGAAATGATAATTGTACAGCCTCTAGCTTGGTCTGTTTCATAACGGATTAACTGATGTGGTTCGTTACTATTTACCAACACTATGCCTTCCTCTTTAATATGAATTTCTTTGCCATTAATCCAAAGTGTACTATCTCCTCCCAAAAAATATAAAATCTCTATTCCTGTATGCCAATGTCGAAATACTGACCTTTTTCCTGCCGTATATTTTTCTACGTGAGGAATGAGTTTTACCACTTCCCAATCTAAGAAACGTATAATTTCATAATTTCCTTTCTCCAAAGCATATCATCTCCCTAAAACTAGCTTTCATTATATATACTTCTATTTTCCAAAATTATCTTTTTAATTTTTGCCTTTGGTCAACCTATCCTCGCCACAATATATCTTCATCGATTTTATAATCATCATACTTTCTGTTAAAGCAAAAATCAACATCTAAGAACAGCTAATGGCTCAAGTTCTAGCAAAGATATGTAACATCTTTTGCATAATAACTTGCAGGCTGAAAATTTTAATTCTCAATCTTAAGCTAAACAAATCATCAAGCGGATTGTGAATATCCACTTAATTCCGATTTACATATTGCATCAGAATAAAAATTTCATTTCAAGAATAACTTTTATTGATAATATTCTTTTACAATATCCTTAATTTTTGTAATCGTCCATTGTCTTTGTTTTTTATCTTCAGTTGTTTTATTTTCTACTTCCATACACAAATCCACAATCGCTTTAATCAAATCTTTATTTGACATCTCTTTCTCTTCAATTACATTATTACCACAATGAAGCTTTGGACTATCTATTTCATAGACCTCAATCCCTCTTAAAAAATTTCCTGATGTAGTAATCCATTCTTTTACAATATTTTCATAATTGTCAATAATAAATTTTGAATAATTCCTAAAACACATCGTTGGACTAGGAATATGTTTTTTTACTTCCAATATAAGGTCAATTGAAGATGAATTTATAGTCTGCTTTACAATTTGCTTATATGTTCTTGCTTTAGCACCTGCCCTATTAAAATCCTGTTTTGCTTTTTCAAAAATCATCTGATTTGTTGCTGAATCTAATTGAACCTTTCCAACCATCTTATCATTAGCTAACCTAAATTTAATAAAATAATAAATCATCATTTTAACCCCATTCATTTTAAATTTGATTACATATTATCATTTTATTACAATTTAGTCAATATTTATTTTGTAATCTTTTTAAAATTGTTTTCACATATAAAAATTATTATAAAATTTATTAATCATCGATATTTATCAATTATTAATAATAGTGTATGTTTTTTCAAATTCTTCATGTTCTACAAAATTAAAGTCAATATCAATAATACTTCCATTTAAATCTTTTTTAATAGAATAAAAAATCAAATATGCATCTCTTGCAGCAGATAACTTTGTCCCCCAAAGCGAAGCTGTATAATATTTTTCTTTATTTTCCTTATTAATTATCAAATTTTTATTTTTAATTAAAAATTCAACTTCCAGACACATGTCTTCATACGCCTGCCAAATATATACAGGCTGAGATATTTGCTCATACTCACACTCCTGAATATGTTTATGATTTTCAAGAAAAAATTTTCTGTCATTTGGATATGGTGAACCTGTTGTATCCATCTTAACAAAATCTCCTTTACAAGCTATCTGCCCCCTTCCATTAACTGCCTCCTGTGAAAATATTTCATATTCTTCCTCTGATATTTTCTTAATTTTTTCTTCCTTAATTAATCTCTGAATCTCTGCACATTTCTTGCCAAGTTCATATGCTTTAATAATCTTTCTCTTATTTTTAATTGCTTTTCTCATAAACTCCTCATTTCTGCATTGCTTTTGCGCAAGAATCTTTAAGTTAAAAAATCGTAAAGGATTTTTTTAGTAACTTTGTGTCAAACAATGCACAGACACAAGTTACTAATTAGATTTTATTTAATTACAATAGCTTCAATAATAAAAATAAATATAACAACAAAAAGTATTGTTTATCCAACAAAAAATTGCATCATATATTGTTCTAACTTTGCAATTCGCTTATTTGGATGCGGCTTTGTATCATATAATATATCTGTAAATCTTCTTGTTCCTTGTTGACTTGTTCCACTCTCAAATCTGATTATAAAATATCTAAGTTGTTGTGCATACCCTAACTTTGCACAATACTTATCAGCTTCATATTCACTGTAACGACTGACAAATCCTATACTTGTTTTAAATATAAAAACGAATACTCTTTGAAGTCCAGAAAAGAATCCCTTAAATGCTTTGGAAATTCCAGATGTTATCCAATATGAAAAATATCTCCCACCACATATCTTTAACAAACACAATATAAAAAATATAATCCATATTATTGCTGATGTAATAATGGAATTTATTGATAATATTGCCATAATAATAACCATATTCACAAATATAATTCGCTTAAAAATAGCATCCAAATTTATTTTATGGTATACTTCACGAGCCAATATAGCACATAAAGTAATATCATCAACATTTTGAAGTAATCCATTAGTCACCCCTACGCAGTGCAATCCATAAGAAAAAGCCCTAGCACTGTTATCTGGAATAACATATAATTTTAACTTTCCCATCTTTTTGCCTTCGACATCAAAAATTTTATCTGACAAACGATTATACGCATTTGTAAGTTTTATTTTTTCATAATCACAAGAATTATTTAATGGAATGCCACAATTACGCATCACATCTATGTATTCAAATGCCCAAATGCCTAAAATCACTACGATAATTGACCAAATTGCTGTTTCAATACCCAGTATCTGATAAAGCAGATAAAAATCTATAATTAAAAACAACAACACCTTTGTTATTCCTAAAAGTTTCATAAAAACACATCCTTTCTATATTTACCTTTATGTATATTTTTTATTATTATCAATTCGCACAATTAAATATACTGCTATTTCCATTAACCTCTATAATTCCAACATATTGTGAAAAAGTATGGATATCTTCTTTTCTATATTTAGGTTCTCTTACTGGAGCATTCCAATTATAATGTTCCACTTTATTATTTCCAAGCAGCATATCCCATGCACTATTTGTTTTCCATTGACGTGAATAGTCAACACTGTAAGTCTGTTTTACAATATCCATACTTCCAAGCAATTTTTCAATTTCTTCACATGAATCCATATTACTATGACGAGAATATACTCGAATATCAGTACTGCACATAATAATTTGTCTGAATCGTTCGTCTGCTAAAAAAATATCCTGAGAAATAACATGAATTTTCTTATTTGAATATTGAATCCCCTGCAAAAATTCTGACAAATAATTGGACTGTTCTCTGCCATTATCCAACACAATTATATCTTTGCACATTGTTCCTTTATCAGATATAACAAGCGTTATCATCTCCATTAGTAATTTTTTCATACATATATCTCTTCCCAACATATACAACGGAATATATAATGCTTGTTTAGCATTTTGTAATACTTTTTTCACAGTTATATTACCAGTTATAAATTGTCCCATTATAATTAAAATATTCTCAAAATCTGCTACCGCTGAAGCAATTTCCGAATATTTTGAAAGAAGGTACAATTGCTCCATATTAGAAATTTGACCAGATATTGTTAAATTATCCAAATATTTTTTTACTTCTATATTTGTTGAATATTTTGTTAAAACTTCTAATGAAACTTTGCCCTCATTTCCAGCCAACATTTCTACATGTTTTATAAATGAAAGATAGGCAATTATTTTTTGAATCTGCATCTCGTCAAATCCTGTAATTGAAAGTAATGTTCTAATTCTGCTTATACCTGAAATATTGGTAATATCCAAAATATCCTGATAACATAATTTTTGCTCTAAACCATTTATAGTGGTATAACCACAATGATATAAATTCTTGATAACTTGCTCCCTCATCACACCACTATCATCAATTACAACAATAGAGCCTGTTGCTAAATGAACAATATCATTTAAAATGCAGCTTGCTATAAATGCATCTTCTCCCGAACATAAATATCCTCTTTGGCTACTACCTGTACCATTTGCATACATTGTAATAATATCTGAATAATTCATAATAAAATTCCCCTTTCAAATTATAAAATCAATCGACCATGTATCACTTCATTACCTTTTATTTTTCCATAAAATTCGCCAACGCTTTGACTTGCAAATTTATCTGAAGACACTTTATTTTGTCTTACCACTTCACAAATTGGTGTCTGATAACGTGACAAACCAAATGTCATACGAGTAAATTCTTCTTCCCCAAAAATATTTACCATTTTATTTATTGTTTCAGTATCACCCGGATGAAATGTTATAAAAGAGGCAAATCCCGCAAGACTTGCATTGGTTATATGATTATTATTCATTTGAGGCGCTATACAATATAATTTTTCCAAACTCTGTGTAACTACAATTAAACAAAGTCCATTACCAGCTCCAAGTGTAGCTGCATCCATCAGCCCGAAATCTCCATTTAACACTGCTGCCTCATCAAGAAACAGCATACATTTCTTTGTTCTGTCTGTATTTTGACTTAATTTATAGCGTATTATTTTATTTAAAAAAAATCGAAAAAAAACATTTGATGAAACTTTCCTATCATAATCATATTCCAAAAATAAACGTGTTCCATATGCACCATTTAAATATTCTGCTATTGTATCTTCTCCATCTTCGCAAAAATTCCCGCCAAACAAATCAAGCAATTCCCCCAAACATGCCATAATGCTTTGAGTCATTTTTGATTGAACATTTTCCATATAGTCCCTGATGATATAATAGTTTTCTGGCAATGTACCCAACACTTTCTTTATCATATCTGGTTCAGATACCTTTAAATTATGTATCAATAATTGATTGCTAAAATTATTTTTATGTATATGAATAATAGACAAGACATATCCACTAAATATTTTTGCTGCCGCCTTATAAAAAAAATCATTTTCTTTACCACTTAATCGGTCTTCCAATAATATATTGACGATTTCTTTTATTTCAAATTCTGGATTATCTGAATTTTTCACTTCTTTTACAAGATTCCATTTAAAATAATTATAAGCACCTAAATTATCTCGAAAGGAAACCACTTTATCTCCCTCTCTATAAAACTTGCTTATATAATCATTTTTTATATCAAAATAAACGCGAATATCCGCATTATCTATTTTTTCAATTTGATTTGCAATCGATTGTGCAAATACAGATTTTCCATAACGAGTAACTCCATTAATTAAAATATTACCGTTTAAATCAACTTCTAATTCTTCTGTACAATGTTTTTCAAGATTTTTCATTTTAAGATGAATAATATTTTGTGACTTTGGAACACATTTTATTTTTTCTTTTGTCAATGTATCAAAACCATATATCCTTAAAAACATACCTTTCCTCCTTTATATTAACTTCTAGTTTCCCCTCCATTGTCATTGTATTCTATTTTTCTTAAAATAAATTTTAATATTTCTTCTCATTTTTTTAATAACAATATTTTTCAAGAAAAAATTTATTCTCCACCTATGTCCATATCTCCCATACTATTATCTATATCATTACTTGCATTGTTATCTGCAAACTCTCCATATTCGTTTATATCATTATTTATATTACAGTCATCAAGTCCTTTACATTGGTCTATTGCCATATTTTTTGAAGATAAATCAATATTTAGGTAAGAATTTTCTATATGCTTTGCATATTCTTCACTAATATTTAATAACTCATTATCTGTTTTTTCCATCAATTCAGTATATTCTTCCTCTGTCATTGTATCTCGCAAAGTATCTTCAGGATTTTCCATATTATTATCAAAAGCTACAAAGCTTGACTCATCATTTAACACTTCTTGCTCGGATGCTGATATATTGGCAAATGACAGATGTACTGTATCCATATCTCCATTTGAATAAAAAATTGTATCATTTATCATATATGCATCTGGTCGAGACAATCTTTCATTATGATTTGATATAAATGCTGTCTTTTCCGTAAAAACTAATGCTGAATCTTTTTGAACCAATCGCATTTCTGCATTTTCTACTTTCTTATATACGCCCTGATTTAAACCTGCATCTTGAGAAAAAACATTTTCTTCTATAATTGCTCCGTTTGATCGAGCAGCTATTAAATGCCCTTTATGATACCCTTCACCCGCAGATTCTATGCTGTTCATTCCATTTCGAGAAGCTGCTTTATCTTGTAAATAACCTTTTGCTGTAATAGTACCACTGCCCCTAGTTGTATATTCATAACCATTTACGCTTTTATTTGTCATATAATGCCTTCCTTTCGTTAAATACTAAATTTTGAATTTGAATTTTTTGACTATATGAGATTATTAATTTTTTTATTATGTTATTTTTAATATTTTTTAAACAATAAAAAATGAGTATATGTTCCTTTTAGAACCTATACTCATATTACGAATAAATAGTGTTATATTTTATTAATTTTTGTGTTTATTTTTTTAATTTATTAATTTGTGGGATTTTAATTTATCTTATTTAATGATTTTTCACTGTAAAATATTTTAACCTCATCAGGGAAGTCTCCCGCTTCTTAAGCAGGAGTTAGACTTGCCTGTTTTTGCAGGAGTTTAAGCTCCTGCAAAAATGCCACGAAGTAATAATGAGGTTATGAGCAAGCAGCAAAGCGGATTGTGAATATCCGCTTGACTTGTTTTAACAAGATTATTAGGCATTATATATACTAAATATACTAAATATATTATATTTATTCATATTTTTCTTTTAATTACAAAATTTAGAGGTATTTAATTACTTTTAAGGGGATATTACTATTTTTTTATTTGAAGGTATCTATATGAAGAAACATATTAAAAAAGTGTCAATTCCTCTTAGGTTAGGTATTACGATATAGAGAAGACTCCGATTTTATCGTTGGTGACAATGATAAACAAATTGTGTCAATTCCTCTTAGGTTAGGTATTACAGTGCAAGGAAAAAATCTCCGTTTTTGGAATGATGTGTCAATTCCTCTTAGGTTAGGTATTACCAATATAAGTGTTCTGTATTTAAGCGTGAAAAAATTTCTAAAAAAGTGTCAATTCCTCTTAGGTTAGGTATTACTTTGGATGCTGCTTATGTTGTCAATTTATATTTAAAATAATTGACAAGAGTGTCAATTCCTCTTAGGTTAGGTATTACAACAACATTTCTGCTGTTTCTTGCCTCATTATAAACCATATATTCCCATTTTTCAACTAATTTTTCAAAAAAAGTCGGTCAACCTATTTTTTAACAATTCCCACAATCCCCTATTTTACTCACTTTCTTATTTTGCATAAAATAAGGCTGAGGTTGACCGACTTTTAATAATATTTATATGGTCTATATTTTTCTTTTTTTATAATTGCATTTTTAAAATTTTGCACTTCCAATATCATAAGTTCTCGATATGTATATTTCTTTCCCTTTATTACTAATGCTTCATTCAATTTCTTTTCAAACTGTTCCAAAAATATTTTCTTTCCATACTTTGACAAATAAATGCCTTTATTATATTCCTCAAAATTTTCTAAACTAATCATTTTTCGGTTTAATAAGGTAAATATAACACGGTCACTAATAATGGGTTTGAAAATATCTGCAAAATCTAAATTCAAACTATAATTTCTGCGATTAGCAGCATGTAACATACCAATTCCCGGATGTAAACCTTTCATCCAAATAATACTTAAAAATTCATTATACAACAAAGTATTTCCAAAGCTTATACATGCATTAATAGAATCTCTAGGTGGTCTTTTTGTCCGTATAGTAAATTTAAACTGTTCATCTTTTATTATATTTGAAAACATACGATAATAAATTTGTCTTGCCTGTGTTTCTATCAACATTAATTGATTAATAGTCTTTGCATTGTTTTCTTGTACAATTAATTCACTTATCCGCTTAATTGATTCATCATATACACCATTTTCATGTTTTTCATAGTACCGCAAATTAGAACGTATGTTATGAAGACTTGCAATTTCCATTTGTTGTGCAATATCCAATCGAGTATGCTCATCAAGATATAATTCGCATTGTTTTAATAAAATATTGCTATAGCCACATGTCTTTTCTGGAACAAAACAGCCAATTAATCGACCTCTTCTATCAAAAAAATTGATTTTTATATTTTTCTCATTCATTTTATTTAAAACATTAGAAGCTAATGTAACATTGCTATATATATTTATTTGATTTGTAACCTCAACAGGTATAAAATGTTTTTTGCTTTCATTTTCAAAAAGAATAGAATAATCTTCACGATTAATAATACCATCTGTAATAATATGATATTTTCCACCAGACATTTCCATTCTGCTATCATGCCATTTTAAAAAACAATTTCTCTCACGGTAAACATGTTTTCTAATATCTACATTTCTTCCCTTTTTAATAATATCATAGCCTAATATTATTCTATCACAAACTTTAAAAACTCCACTTTTTGATAAATTAATTTCTAAATAAAATTGTTCAGAAAGCCAACTGCTTACTTGATTATATATTTTTATTGCATCATCAAAATTATAAGAAAATATGTATATATTATCCGCAAATCTTATCCATTTAAAACCTTGTTTTTCAATATTTTGGTCAAAATCATGCAAATAAATATTACTTAAGATTGGACTAATTGCATTTCCTGTAAGTATTCCTTTTGTTTTCTTTTGAATATTTCCATCTTGTGATATCGTACAATACAAATACTTTTTTAACAAACCCAATACAGCAAAGTCGCTAATTTTATTTTGCATATTTTTTAATAATAATGGTAAAAAAATAGATTCAAAATAATCTTTTATATCTATTTCAACCATATATTTATAACCAGCTTCCACATAACTTTTAACTTGTAAAAGTGCAGCTAATGTACCTTTTCCTTCTTGGTAAGCATAACTATTGGGCAAAAATTGTGGTTCTATATATGTTCTTAAATTTTGTGCAAGTAATCTTGTAACAAAACGATCTATTGAATTCATACAAGATATATTTCTTCTTTTGCCTTTTTTGTTTAGATATTGTTTTATCAATACAATACCCGGTTTATACTCTTGTTTTCTTATTTGTTCACAGATATTCTCACCATTTAATTTCCAATATTCCTCTAATTCAGATAAACGCATCCCATCTATGCCACAGCTATCCCGCTTTGTTTTTAAATGTTCAAATGCTTTTTTCTGATTATTTTTAGAAAGTATTTCATCTATCGTAATCATTTTTTATTCCTTATATAATATTAGACGTTGATTGCACCATTCCCAGTTGTTCTTTTTTTGCATACTTTACCGAATCTAAATGATAAATAATTACAGAATCACATTGCGGAAGTATAAATTCTGATAATTCATTTTTCAGATTTCGCAGTTTCAATTCTGTAATGTTACCTTCAAATACTGATTTTTGTATATGATTTAAATATTTTTTACAAATCTTAAGTACTTTTGCTACCCTTTTTTGCTGTACATCATATGTAAGAATTACATACATCTAATATATCCCCTTTAAAATAAATAATGATTCCTCTTAGGATAGGTATTACGTTTAGAAAACACTCTTGTCTGGAGAGATATTGAAGGTGTCAATTCCTCTTAGGATAGGTATTACTTTTCAAGTTCATCCCTTCATTAGTACTAGCAATTGTGTCAATTCCTCTTAGGATAGGTATTAC
>CAJUKN010000014.1:0-23882 GCA_910587485.1 uncultured Lachnospira sp. | reverse complement strand
GTGTCAATTCCTCTTAGGATAGGTATTACAATTACAAGGTCAGGGTTTACAAAAATTATAATTAATGCACTAAAGGTGTCAATTCCTCTTAGGATAGGTATTACAACAGCATTTTCGCTGTTTCTCGTCTCATTATAAACCATATAATCCCATTTTTCAACTAATTTTTCCCAAAAAGTCGGTCAACCTATTTTTTCATAACTTCTGCAATCCCCTATTTTACTGACTTTCTTATTTTGCATAAAATAAGGCTGAGATTGACCGACTTTTTTATCTCACACAATCACAATAATTCAAACATACCAAATCCTTGAGAGTTTTTCCCTCCCAGTCCAACTTGATACAAGAAATCCAAATACTTTCGTTCTCCTGCCAATTTATATATGCCATACCACCCAGTAATATAACTTTGTTTATATTTTGTGACAAACTTATCCTGTGTGCTAACTTGAATTGACTGAATTTTAATAGCTGTCACAGGTGTTATTCCACAGTAAGCCAAATATTTTCGGCAAAAATTATCATTTATTTTTTTATAAAAAAATTCTTCATCTGGCGCATAAAAATAAACGCTTTTGCTTTCTGCATCCGTAGAATATACCGTTATTGGCGTTTTCATTTTAATTTGCAATTCGCATTCTTCCACTGTATAATCTCTCAATTCAAGTCCAACATTTTTATAGTGCTTTTCACCAAATAATATGCCATGTTCCAAAAAACTTGTATATAATAATTGAATCAATCTGTTTTCTGGACTTCTTATTTCAAAAGATATGTATTCTGAAAATGTAATCTTCTTTTGATTAATATTATACCTTCCTTTTAATTGACTAAATTGAAACATTTTATATTGTCTTTCGCCATAAGAAAAACCTATATTATGGACAAATTCAGATATATCAGCAGAATAGGATAATGCCTTATAAATAACCGACTGTAAAATATGATTATAGTTAATTGGCAAAGTAAACGGTGCATCCAGTTTGATATATACTAATAACTGCATTTTACTTGCACCTTTCCACATGATATTGCAAAT
Organism: uncultured Lachnospira sp.; assembly: GCA_910587485.1. Lineage (GTDB taxonomy): Bacteria > Bacillota > Clostridia > Lachnospirales > Lachnospiraceae > Lachnospira. Next base: position 22,843 of record CAJUKN010000014.1, on the reverse strand, counting down.
ATTGTTCCTTATCTTTACCTATATATGTAACCTTTACTTTTGAACCTTTAGGATATTGTTGTAACATTTCTTCTTTTTTACAGTCTAAATTTTTAATATGTATTTTTACTTTTAAATTATTATCCTGTATTATCACATAAAGCGACATTCCATTTTTAGAAATGCCTTCAACGATTCCTATTTGTGGTACGTTACAAGGCAACTCTGCACTTTTTATATTCTTTTTATTATCCGATGATACAGCTATTTTAGGAATATGATAAGGCAATCCTACATCTTCTTCCTCCAAGGTTGGCAATGCAAAATAAATTTTCGCTTTATTTCTCTTATTAGGCATCTTTTTTCCATCGGTCATTTGATGGTTTTCAACATACCAGCAAAAACCTTCTTCTATCGTTTTGGAATTTTTTTGCTCAACAGTCTTTGGATAAGTTATCTCAATTCCTTTTTCTACAGATTCCAATCCTGCAATTCGATAAAATTGTTCCTTACAATGTGAACTAAATCCTGCATCTTCATAAGAACATTGATATTCTTCTTTTTTGTTATCATTAATTTTATAAACAATTTGTCCATCTTCAATATAAATATTTCGTTCTTCTATTTTGGTAACTTCACAGCGGATACTTCCAAAACCAAATGGCTTTGCTGCTCCTAGCTTATACCCTAATCCCTCTGTGCCGCTGTTACAAATCCATATTAATTGCTTTAATTGCTTTTCTGAAATATTTTCAAAATATAGTTCTCCTAAAAATGTCACTCCTGATTGCAATGGACGCACCGTTTTATTTAATTTAGAAGGTTCTATGTCCCCTCGTATCTTTGTATTTATATGATGCCAGTAATATTTTCTTCCTCGCAGTTGTGCTGGTTCTATTTTCAAATTTTCATTTTCTATATAATAATCATATGTCCAAAAATCAGCATTTTGAGGTTTCTTCAAATAAAACTCTACATTACCTAACTTGGGCGCGCCCAATGCTGGAAGTGTAAGCAATGTTTTGTAATACTCTCCATTATCTCTTTTGTCTGTTACATATAAATCCGAAAAACGTATCTTAGAACCTTTAGAATTTTCATTATCCTCTGAAGCACGTCCAAAAAGTTCACAAGCTGGACATTCTTGTATGCTGTCACAAGGTGTAAATTCTCCTGCCAATTTTCCAATACTATTATTTGAAATTTCTTTTGTAAAAGTAGCTGGTGATAAATAAAACATGCCGTTAGACAAAGTTGAATAATTTACTGGAAAATAAGTTGTTTCTTCACAAGAACCATTCATAAAATTTTCTAAGTCTTTTTGATACGCTTCATATGCGTTTTTATTTTCCTCTTCTATAGCAGACTCATTCAAATAAGATTCAATCACTTTTATTAATTTTATATCTAACACTTCTCTGCTTAAAGATACACCATTTATAACCTTTTCTTTGCCATTATTGTTATTTATTTCTGGTGAAAATATATGGTAACGCTTTTTTTTCACTCCCATTCCCCATTTAATTAAATAACCATTTTTTATCCATGTTCCATTACTATAATCTTTAAATTCCTTTGGATGCTCTCCTTCCTTTGCTTTGTCGCCAATACAAAAGCTCTTCGCACGAATTAATTGATATCCATTTTTATCTTTTCGGATAAGAGCTGGCTCAAATTTTTGTAAACTTCGCTTAATTGGGAATGTGTCGCTATTTAATACACCCATACACGAATCCGTCAATGTTTCATATACAGAACGAATGACACCTCGTATTTCACTTCCCGGAATAACAGGTTGTGCTGCCTTTGGATTTCCTTTTTCTTCTGTGTAAGAAGATAATTGTGTATATGAAAAAAAGTCATAGGACTTATGTTCTTGTGTCGTCATTGATTGAGAAAATGTTTTTTCTGTACTGGAATTGGGAATAAATAACGGACTTTCTGTTGTAATAGTATAATAAATCACCCCTGTATGACCTTGTGTTTCATCTTTTTCATATGCCTCATCTTTTTTAGGCGGAAAACTAATAAAATTATAAGGATTTAAAAATTTCTCCATCTTTATCACAGCTCCTTCAATCGATAATTTTCAATCTGCAGTAAATCATCTTCATCAAATGTTATATAATTAACTACTGCAACTTGTCTGTTACTGTCTTTTACATAAATATGTTCTTCATAAATATCATCATAAGAAAAGTTCTTCTTACTGTCATCAATTATTATTGAAATAAAGCCTTCTCTTTTTTGAATATATCGATATTCCTTTTCCTTATCAAATAAATGAAGTTCGAGCAATCCATCTGTCCAATTTTCTTGATTAATCATATCTTGCAGGCTATTATAGGTTTTATATTCTATATGGGTTTGATAGACTGCATACATTGTGCCGCTTTCTGGTGCTTGCTGTTCTTTTATTCTTTTAATCAATTCTTCTTTTAGTATACTCATACTTTTTCTCTCCCTTCTTCAAAAGTTTCAGAGTTTAATAGCTGAAAACTTTTTGCAATTTCTTCATATACATTTAATTCCTTTCCATCTAATAATACAGCGCCATTTCCTTTAAAAATGCCTCGTCCAATAGCTGTAGCACCACCTACTGCCAAAAAACCATTTCGCAGGTCTTCAACTGCCAGTAATAGAAGCCCTAATATCCAATATTGCTCTTTATATATTCCTTTTTTGATTAATATATTTAATTCTACGGTACCGTCTACATATGTTTTCTCTGTAAATAATGTCTTATCTTTAACTGCTGACTCAAATCGGCTAATTCCTGTTCTTGTCATTGTAAGTGCTTTTGCCCCTTTAATTTCCGATTCACTAATTGTAATCATTGATAAATGAGCAGTATCTTTTTCTACATATCCAAACATTGTATTTACAATATTATTAACATCTATATCAAGCCCTTGTCCTTCTAACTTTAACAATATATTCTTTAATCGATGTCGAATCGCTCCCGCAAAACTGCTTCCCGGAATAACTGCTTCTTTTTTTGCATTGATGACATGTACAAAATCAGGGTCATCTTTTATTGCCGCATACTGTCGAATACTGATTCCGCCTTTTAACTGCAATGGAACTTGTAAATGAAGATATTGTAATCCCTTATCTGCAAGGACTAACCACTCCTCCATTTCATTTTTTTGCGTTTTCCATTTTTCTTTATCCTGATAAACATTGGCATATTCTAAATAATTGCTTTTATCAAATTCCCTGCTTGCCATATGACATATCTTTAGCTTGCCAAATCCTCTTGTCTTTTTGCTGCCAAAACGTATCTCTCCTGTATGAATCCCTTTTATAATCGCAGCAAAATCTTTCTTATATTCCAATTCCTTATCTATTTTTTCATTTGTTCTCTTATTCACTGTTTTATCATTTTCACGAATCGTAAGTTCTGCATAAAAAGATGCTTTTATTCCTGCTTCAATAATTTCTGCATCATATTTACTTCCAGTAACAGCGGTCTTTTTTTCATTTAATTTCACGCCATCTCGAACCGATATTTCTGGATTGTCTTCAAAATTCATATCTGATAAAAATAAAGCACTCATTTTTCCATCTGCATTATTTTCACCATTTATATTATTTTTATTATCTTTGGAATATCCAAAAAGACAAGGCTCATCTTTTTCTTTTTTTAAATAGGCTCTCATAGCTCCTGCCAGTGAAGATGCTGGCACAAATAATGTTCCATCATAATCACGTATTACATCAGAATCGGTTATATCTTCTTTTCCTGATGATATATTTAAGGGAGATTCCAATTCAATCTGTATCCAAAATACTTTTTTCTTTATAATGGAATTTTTCATTTTTCTTTACCTCTCTTTACTTTTTCTTTTTGTATTCTTGCATGATATTTCAGCTCTGTAAGATACACATGATATATCCATTGATAGGATTCCTGATTACTTAGTGATATTGAAAAATCCTTTATAAATTCATCTGGATTTATACATTTCACAAGCGTTTGACAAGCTTTTCTTGTTTTATCTGAAGCAATACCATTTACCTGTTCCAATAATTCTTGATAATTCGCCTTTTTTTCATAAATCATTCGGATTCTAAAAACAGCAATTCCAAATATATCTTCTTCTAATTGAATTGTTGCCGCAATTTCTCGAATCCTCTGTTCTAATCGTCTCTTTTCTTCTCTTTCTCGTAACTGCACAAGCAAATCAGTCTTTATTTCTGTTTCCTCACTTGATATATCCTGTTCTTTTTTATCTGTTGCACACTTTGTCACATCATGCACATTATATTCTGCTTGTTGTGGAATTTCATCAATCTGAACTTCTCCATAACCTTCTGATACACGCTCTCCAAAAAACGAATGAACGAATTTCCCCTTATCAAAACCTTGTTTAGAATGAATCACAAATACAGAACCTTTACTAATACAAGGGATTACTGGTTTCATCATCTTCCAAGTTGTATTAAACCCGCCTATAATGCCAAATTTCAAAAATGTTTTTTCAATAATAAAATCATCTGAATTATCAATGTTCAATGCTTGCTTTAAATACTGTTTTAAACATGCTATATTTGTCGATGGCGCACCAAACTCATTATACATAATCAAATCTGAAACTAAAGTAACTGCTGCATCATATATTATTTCAACGGTTTCTTTGATAGGCTCTATTTTTGTTAATTGAAATGTGATTTGTCCAAATTCAGCATTTTTACCGTATCCCATTCGCACATGCTGTAATGTTTTGACCGCATGTATAATTTCTTCTGCTTGTTTTTTATTGGCTATAATATAGCCCCCGAAGCTTTGTCCTGCTTGTATACTTTCTAACTGATAAAAACTGGAATTATCTTCCCCTGTGACTCTTCCAATCGATTTGTCATCTGGCCTTTTATGATGATAACTAATCTCTGTATCTACACCTATGACATTCCCTCTTACATCTATATAATGCAGATTAGCTGGTGTCATTTGTTTCTTGCTGATATCTGGATTGCAAAGCATATCAAGCACTATCATCTTGCCATTTTTATCATATTCCTGATTTTTTTCTTTCTGCCAAGAATTGCGTGCTGGAATCGTTCTCTCTTTACCGCACATTATATAAGCATTGGAAACAATCAATTCTGAATCTTTTATTAATTCCTGATACTCTGCCAAATCAAATTGTCCCGCTAACAAGCCAAGAATTTTACTGCCTGCTATATAATCTTGTGTAACTGCCTGATTGCCTGTAGGAGCTTTACAAATCATTGGAGATTCTAAATGAATTTTATAATACATTTTATTATTATCTGTAATATTACTTTCTTCAAATAGTACTTTGTCTGTTTCTTTGGACTCTGTGGCATCTAATTTTATATCAACCAATCCTAAACCTCTTGTTCTGCCACAGCCTATATGTTTTACAATCGATGCTACCTTTTTTAAAATACCATATTCTGTTGAATCTACATTTACATTTAAATGATTCCAGTTTAATTCAGCCTCAAATATTAACCCTTTTTTAACAACACGCATAGCACGAAGTGAATTTTTTTGTGCTGTGCCATCCTCCAAATTTACTGCGGTTTGATATCTGGTATAAGTAAACAAATCCAAAACTTTTTGTGCAGTAATCGTTTCTTTTTCCTTTGCATTTTTCAACTCGCAAACCATACTGTCATAATTTAAAAGATACGCATTTGAAAGAGAAAAAGCCGATTGATTACTGCCCTCATAGCCAAATAGTTTCTTAAATTCTTCATCTTTCATTATTTCAAAATCAACCAGTTCAATACAGGCTTCTCTTAGACAGCCTTTCAATCTTTTTGCTGGAATATATGGTATTCCATATTGGTCATAAACAACATCTGTATCTACTGTTGAATTATAAGTTTCACCAGAATATGTACATAAATCACTCAATAATTCAATTTTTATCTTCATCTGTATCTCCTTCCCTTAAAACTAAATCAATATCAAGAATTTCTAAAGCATCATACCAATACCTATATTGTTCTTTTGGATTGTCCAATTCAATCCCTCTGGACTTCAAAAAAAGCAAATAGGACTCTATTCCAGACAATCCTTCTGGTATAATATTTCTTAGTTTTTTTGCTTTGTTTCTTGGTATAAATTGCTCATCATTAAACTTTTTTAGCCACTCTTTTAATTGTGTAATATTATGTTCTTCATTTTTACTATTTAATTGTTCTTGTTCTATCTTACAAGGAACATAATAAGGTCTGGCAATAATAGACTGTCCATCAACTAAATAATGTTTATCACGATACGCTTTTAAATTGGCTGCTCTTATATTGGTACAAATTTGAAAATCCATATAACAGCCAACCTTGCCATTCACTCCAAGATGTTCTTTTTTCTTGGCACATTTCTTTGCCGAATCACAACAGGCTTCTGCTGTTTTATAAGCATCTGAAAATGGAAAATGACTGTTAAAATAAGCAATTCCCGCACAGGCACTATATCCTTGTTCCATAATATTTTCTAAAAAATTTTCAACTGCACTTCTTGCCAATTTAGCATTGCATACAAATGTAATATCATCACCAGCTACAATCAATTCCCGATATAATTTATGCTCTGTGTTTTCTTTTATCTTAGGCGTTAATTGCTGCATATATGCTGTCATTTTATCAAAAGTTTGACGAAAAGCTGTTTCTATATCCAGTGACAATGCTCGCATAATCTTTATGGCATCTGAATAAAATTTTACATGCTCCATCTTTTGCCTTATTTGTATTCCCATACTGTTTCCATCAATGTGACAAACTGCAAGACTGCTGTTATCTCCTTTTAATGTAATCATATTGTCAAATATCTGCTCACTTTCATTTTTTGGAAATGCCTTTCTTTTATGAGCAGCTTCTGTACAGTAATAATTTTCTTTATTATATTCTCTTTTCATTGTAGTAATTGGAAATCCTGTAATAGAATCTCTTTCCATAAAAGGCAATGCTCCCATTGGTTGGGCATTGGACATTTTTGCCTTGATTTTCCTCATTTCATCATTAATATGCTTATAATCATCTGCATACGATTCTGTCTTTTCACAAACAGCAACTGCTAAATTTAAGGAATAGGTTTTCTCTAAAATATACTTGCCTAAAAAACGATTCACTGTTTGACAAGTCATTTTATCTCTAAATAATACATAAGCATTGCCGCCTCCAATAAACATAACTTGCATAATAATATTCTTATTATTCAAAAATTCAGAAGAATTATCATTTTTCCAATCCGTCATATACTGTTTTTGTACATTGAAATCACATCTGCTTACATATTCTTTTAATCCATTGATAATAATAGAGTCAATCAAGCAGGAAGCTCCCACAATTTCCTTTGCATAATTTGTCTTAAATATATAATCTTGAATCCCTCTTACATCGTACATTGCTATATAATTTTTCTCTACTTGTTCCATTCTGTTCTCCTTTTATTCGTTTAGCATTTTGTCAATTTCTTTATATATGCACTCTCTTAATGACAATATATTTTCATATTCCCAAATATCTGAAAATTCTGACCCTATTCTCTGTCGTTCATTTATAACTGTCATTAACTCTTTTTGTTCTTCTACACCTTTTCCATAAGCAATTAAGTTATCATCTGAATAAAAATCTTTCATACAAACAATTGCTGTTCTTATATCTTTTTGAACTGCTGTTATGATTTCTTTATAATATTCATCTTTATCACTATAATCTCTTTTATAAGCATCCTTTCCTAAAATAATTAAACATATCTTACTATTTACCAGACTATTATGCAGATGCTGTGTAAATGCTCCCTCTTTTCCAGCCATTTCATTTTTATCACTAAATACATTCAGTCCCTTAGCTTTTAAATAATCCGAAATTGATGTCATAAGCAAAACGCCATCATTTAATCTTTCATTATGATATGAACGACGGTAACTAATAAATACATCATAATATTTAATTTCGTTTAAATAATCAATCCGACATTCCAACATTGATTTTGTTATACCATTAAAGTTTTTATTTTCTCTTTCTTCTTCCATTTTTTTTGAAAACTTTATAATATTATCCTTTGCTTCTTTAATATCTGTCATTTTCTCATTTTTTAATAAAGAACCATTGTATAATAAGGCATCAGGATTATGAACATAATCCCTCATATAATCATATTCTTTTTTCCACTCCTTCCACTTACCCCATTCTTTATCTTTGTTGTTAATAACTGTTTCATCTTCATATATTGCTTTTCTGATCACCTTCCGAATATTGGCATCAAATAATTTATCTTTTACACATTCTTCTTTTGTCTTATCCTTTTCTTTTTTCCATTTTATTACTCGGCTTTCCAACAAATTAAATATTTTATCTGGATATGCTTCCATCACATATGTAATGACTGCTTCTTGAAATGTTCGGACTGAATCGCCAAGTCTATCCTGTTTTAAATACCAATTTGCTAAAGAAAACATATAAGAAGAATACTTTTTTGATTCTTCTCCATCTTTCCAATCAAATTGCTGTTTAATATAAAAAATCACTTGTTCTAAAGAATTTTGCATATATATTGGCATTTCTTTTGATATTCCAACCAACATATTTTGTTGATTTATTAATTGATGTATCTTTGTAATTGCTTCTTGAAACATATCAAGATTATTAGAATTGACTGCAAAAGAAAATGTATTCAATGCATCAATATACCAAATATTATATGTCCTATTATCAACATCTTTAGTAAAATAGTGTTCTCCTTTTTCAAGCAATTCTAATATGTGCAAAACTGAACCATTGGAGAAAAATTCTCTTATTGCTTCGCTCCATTTATCCATTATTTGAATTTCTTTTAAATCAACCATTGGAGCAATGACCATTCCGTTTTGGTCTAATGTTGGTTTATATATTCCTAAATCGCTATCTGTTTCTTTTACTTTTGCATCATACATTCCATAATAAATATTGATAGGAATGTTTTTGTTATATATTGCTGCAAGATTACTTATAATTGGCAAAACATACATTGGGTGAGAACGCAAACCATTCGTTACATCTAATGTAATTTCTAAAATATCTAATCTTGATAAACTATCTTGAATTTTTTTAATATTTTCTTTATTTTCTAATTCTGTTCTTCCTTCTTTTATCAATATAATTTCCACTTTTATATCATATGTAATATTTTTTACACTTGATATGTATTGAGAAAGATAATCACTCAATTCTTTTTTGAAATCATCAATTTTTTGCTCAACTAAATACTCTGGGAAAAATTTTTCTTCATCAATTTCAAGCTCTGGTTGATTTGAATTTAATATCTTTCTTAAATTTTCCTTTAACATTCCCCATCTTGAACCATTTGTACCAATAAATACAATTTGGTCAAACACTTCTTCTGTTAATTTTGCCAAAAAAGGATAATTATATTGTTTTAATATATATTCTTTTGAACTTTTCTTTTTCAATATATATCCCTCGCCATTTACTTGAGATTCAAATGGTGCATATTGTGTTGCCCGCGCATTACCTGCTCCAATAAATGCTATAAGAACTTTTCCTTTATTTGTCTTTTCTTCCATTTTGTACCCTATCCTTTCTTCCTAGAAATTTATTATATATTTTCTATTACTGCATTTAATAAATTTTATAACAACTTTTTTCAATATCTATAAATTTATCTATATTTTACTATTTTTCACAGGCAAGTTTTGCAACTTTTCGTGCATCCTCCAATGTATCTGCTGCACAAATAAATCCTGAACTATGACAAAATGTAAATGTTTCTATTCCCGTTATTTCCTTTAGTTGCTCTTGCTCTTTTCCTCTCCATTCTACTGGAAATGCCTTTTTTAATGTCATTTCATCTTCTTTTTCAGGAACTGCCTGTATCATATATCCGCCTCGTGCTGATGGAAAAATCACATATAATTTGTCTAAATGACATACCACACCTTTCCACGGATAAAAACGCTCCATCTCTAAAATTTTGCCTTTTTGATTTTTAATAAGCTTTTGCACTTCTTCTTGTGCTTTTCTTTTGGATAAAATCTCTTTAAAGCGATTTTCTAAAATTGTTTTGGCAAAATCCAATGCTTTAAAAAACCTTTCATCGGATTTTCCCTCTTCATTCCAAGATAAATTAAAATCGCATATCACTTGTGATAATTCATGATATTCTCCAGTATTATCAGCAAAATCTATAGGTTCAACAAACTCTTTATCAAATTTTTTAACGTCTTCTTCATTTTCTAAAAATAAATATCCAAATTTTCTCCATAACAATCCGAATGCTGCATATGGTATACCATTATCTCGATATTCTTTATCTTTTTGATGATGGTCATATTCTCCTTTACCAATATCATAAATAATACCATCAAAATCATCAGGAACAATATTTCCACGTTGAATAACAATATTAGAATTTAACATTTTTAATAATGCAGATGAAAAGACATCATCTGCATGAAATCTGCCACTATGTGTAAAACCTTTATTAATATCCTTTTTTTTACTATACTTACTTATCATTTCAATTTTTTTCCATCTCCTTTCAATTAATTAGGTAATTGCAAAATAAACAAAGAAAAAATTTAAATTTCACAATTACCTATATTGCATCTTATACAAATTAAAATATTTGATTATACAATAAATAGTTTCTCTTATATTATATTTTTTATTTTATCATTTTTATAAAAATAGTTCTATAGATTTTTTCATATTTTGTAAATAAAATTATTTATTTTATTATTTAAAATCTATTAAATGTATTTTTTAATCATATTTATTAAATATGTATTTATTGTATAAATTAATATCTATTTATGAAAGCAATGCCAATTCATAAGGTTCTATATTTTGTATTCTTTTTTCAAAATCCTTTTTATGTTCAAGCATATTAAATCCCTTTGCAGTTATTGCTTTCTCTCCTCTCCTAAAAATTCTAACAACGCCTAATGGCTGTGAAAGAATATGCTGTACGCTTTGATTACTTTTTACAGCTACAGAATCTGCTGTTTTTCTATCATTACCGCCTGTATAGACATATGTATCACAACCTGTTTTTAGGATAAATTTCGTCAAATTTTCGTATCATTTTTTACCTCATTTCTGTGCTGCCTGATGCAAAGCCTTGATAAATGGAATCACATATACCAAATTCAATTGCTTCCTGTGCATCCATCCAATAGTCATGTTCTGTTACCATCTCATTAATCTCATCTAAAGACTTTCCTGTACTGCTTGCCAACAATTCATTAATCATTGTTTTAATCTTTAACAAACTTTTTGATATGTCCTGCAAACTGCTGGCACTTTTATACATATTTCCTGAAATAAGAGGTTCATGTATCATAACTCTTGAATGTGGAAAGATATATCTTCTGCCTTCCTCTCCACATGCCAATATAACTGCTGCCATACTTGCCGCTTCACCTATCACAATAATATTAACTGGCAAATGAGACATTTTTATTGCATCAATTACAGACAATCCTTCTTTAACACCTCCTCCCTGACTGTCTATAAATAAGTTTATATCTCTATCGTTATCTTCTTCTTTTAAATAAATCAACTGTGAAATCAATTCATTTGCTGCCTGCTGATTAATTTCTCCTCTAAGAAAAACATTTCTCTTCTGAAGCTGCCACGAATCCATGGATACTTCTGTAAAACCCTGATAATGTTGTAAAATAACTTGTTCCATATTTTCCCCTTTCTTACTGTTCGACTGAACCTTCCATAAAATTTGTAAGTGCCTGTGGTGTTTTAACTGCCTGAGCCATTTTAAATTTTACAAACTCTTTTGCAATTATCTTTCTATTCTTTATATCATCTAATTCTAATTCTTTATATTGTTCGTTCATATCATTTAAATTTCGCTCTAATTCAAGCTCCAATTCAAGATTATTAGCTTGCAAATTAAACAATTCTTCTCTGCTTTTAATAATATTTATTTTATCAAGATATGTTTCTTTGTTTTTAGAACTCTCAAACAATCCAATACAAAAACTTACAATTGATGTAAATACTGGTATAATACAGAATAAAACAGACATCCACATATATCCCTGTGTATGAGCTGATTGCTCAATTTCTTGTTCTGATATCAAACTTGTAATTTGATTATTAGCTATTTGATAAATAAACTCCTCACTATTAAGACGGATAAAACCTAATACAGTAAAACTCGCAATCAATGCCAAAGATGTTATAAACATTGCAACATAATGAATTGATTTCTTTTTTTTCACTGTTATAAATCCTCCCAATATTGATGGAGAAATGTCTATCAGACAGGCAATTACTAATGATACTGCCATGCTTAAAAATTCAGATTGGGTAAAATAAATATCTACAAGCTGCATTATAAACATAAAATCTGATGTTATAAATAACAATATAAGCATTTTGCCAATCCCTGACGAAGGCAAATAATTTACTTTATTTAAATTATATTTTTCCTTTTCAAAACAACACATTCTTTCATTAATTTTCCTATTTTTTTTATTTTTCCAATTCAACATATAAATAACTCTTTCCTTTCTTGTTTTCATCTGTTATTATTTCATTCAAAACTTCTTCCTGTTTTTTTCCATAATATAACTCCTCTTTGGCTACATTTCTTATTGATTGAATAACATCTGAAAATGATATATATTGACGTTCAATTTCATTCTCAATCTGTTTATAATAAGCAGTAATCATTGAATCAAATATATTGGGATTTGTATATTCATCAATTAATCCACACTTCATTATTTCGTCAATCTCCTTATAAAGAGTATCTTCTAAATCCCTCATCTTTATAGTTTCTATATAATCTGTAGGACGACAACCACCATAAGATGTCCTAAATTTTATTGGATATGTAGCAAAATCCTCAACAACTTGAGTTCCTGCTAATCTTCTCTTTTTTTTCTTTTTAAAAAAATCAAGCATATTTATTCAACCTCTCTTTCTATCGTTTTATTTTCATATTTGCAATGTTGTGTGTATAATTTTGTTTCTTTTGATGCTTCTTCTATCAATTCTGTTTTATCAACAATCATTTTTGCTCCCTGTAAATATGTAAGCATTTTTGATTCCGCTTGTTCCTTAGTCTTTTGAATTAATTGAAAACTTTTATGTTCAAACTCACTTATTGCTAACTGCAATGTTTTTATTGTTTCATTATCTTTATCATATATATCTTGTATCTCTATAATAGCTTTTTTAAGGCTTCTTTCTGTTCTTTTTTCTTTTATAGACATCGGATGCATATTTTGGATTTCTTCTTTCATTGCAGTAAGTTTACTTATGTTCTGATTTTGCATATACTCTTTTTTTGCCAATTCTGTTCTGAATGCTAATAAAATACAACCTGTAACTTTTAATATTACAGCACTATATAAATTAAAATCTTTTTGTTTGCGTTCAAGCCAAGTTGATAAAATTTTCCCATCTTCTTTTTTGATAATTTTATTCTTAGCATGAATTTTACCTGTAAATAAAATAATAAAAGATGGCGTTTTTAAGCCTTTCATCTTTATTTTTTCTAATTTTTTAATATTTTTGTTACTTTTTTTCATACAAATTCCTCCTTTAAAATATATTTTTTATATATTATAATTATATAAATGCTTAATAGTATATTAATACTTTAAAAATTTTTTAGCTAAATCCGATTCCATATTTGTTACAAAAACCGCCCTATTTTGCTTAGCTTGTAACTCTACAAGCATTCCATTTTCATCAGTATCATTTACTGTCAACTCATTATCATACCCAAGCCCCACTGTAATAATCTGACTTTCCAAAACTTTGCCAGAATCCACAAAAATTTTTTTAATTGCTGCCACTCTCTTTAAAGAAAGCTCTCTACGCCCGTCTTCATCACCCGGGCTAGCCGTTGTACCTATCAGCATAATTCTATATTCCGAATTTGATTTCATATATTGAATCAGTTTTGAAAATAATAAAAGGATTTCAGAATTACTTGTTAAAAGCTCGTCTGTATCTGGTTTAAATTGAATTTTATCTCCATCATACTTAAATATTTCTTCCAAATTAAATTCACAGTCCTGTTTTTCCCAGATAGAAGCTGGTTTTACTATTGGAACTTCACTAACAAAAGGAAGATTGGTATCTGCATTTTTATTTAGTGCTACACCTGAAAGAAAATTTACACTATCTGCTCCTAAGGCTTCAAGTACTGCCTTCCAATCAGCCTGAAGATTACGCCTATTCTTATCATATAAATCTGCTTGAGGATACACCGTTTCTCCTAATCCACTCCATACAATATTTACATCTTTAAAATCAGGTATAGCTTGCTCTTCAATTAGATTTGACACTAATTTTTCTGACTGTTCAGATTCTAAAAATATCTGTGTAAAATCTACCATTCCTTTTGTTGATAATCCAGAATGTAATAAAATAACCTCCTTCTCACCTGTGCAATTAGCTAAAGCTCGTGATGCCATCTGCAATGCTTTAAGGGTGTCTATTTCCTCAGTTTTTGGTACACACTGTGTTAACAAAGCTTTAATCTGAGAACACTGCTCTGCAATAATTTGTTCTTTTTTTGTCTGTGAAATACCTTTTTTTCTCTCTGGAATTTTTAATTGTTCTACAATATATGGATTCCCATCTATTTGGATTATAGTTATCGTTCCACATACATTACATACATCTTTAATTTTATCCTCTATTGCAGAAACATTTATAGATGCCTCATTTTTTGTATTACCTACAAGAACAACTAAATTTTTTTCAGTTACTGAATTACCTTGACCACACCCTGTTAATAAAATTACTGCCATATAGCAAATTATCATATTGATAACAAATTTTTTTACACTTTTAAACATGTTAAACGCCACCTTTCTTTAATTCATTCATTTTTGTTTTATAATTTTTATTTTCTATTCCAATTTTAATATTTTAAATCTCCTCCTTTAAAATTAATCTTTTTAAATATTTTTTATTTTTTAAAATGAATATTTATTTTTACAATCAAATTTCACTTTGAAAATCTCTAACAAACAGCTATATTTTTTATGTATGATAATTAACATATCTATGAAATTCTTTCATATAATCCTTATCATTTCTTCGTTTTATCGAAACCATATGTAACTCCAATTCAAATTTTTGCTTGGATAATCGGATAAATTTATATAAAATCCTAATCTGCGCCTTATCTTTGCCATGAGCTTTAAATGTATAAAAACCATGACCAAACACATCATATTTTAAAGTTTCATTATTAAATATTTTTTCAAAAGGAATGCCGTATTGTTCTTCAATTAAAATCATCTCTTTTAATTTTTGAAATGCCTTTGTTATTTCTCGCTTTTCACTTGGGGAACATTTCTTCATACATTCATTTTTAATAAAATTCCCACTTGTCATAATTTATCTCTCCTTTATTTTTTTATCTTTCAATTAATTTTCATTTTTTACAATTTATAAATTTAATATAGCACTTTCTAATAAACATAACTTTAATTTAAACTTGTCTTTATTCTATAATGCTTTATATCTATTTCTTATTTCTTTAATTTTCATATGTAAATTTTTAATTTTAAAATTCTAATTTGAAATTTTTATCTATATATTAGTCAAAGCGGATATAGAGCTTGTACTCCCACTGAAACAAACAAGTTCCCACCGCTTATGCCTCTACAACATTGAAGTGAGGAACTTCCTTGATGAGGTTAAAAAAGATATAGACTAAATTTTTTACATTTAAATAAAATAATGTCAAAAAAACTATGTCAACAAGAACACTATCTTCTTATTGACATAGTCTATTATAATTTTTCTTACTATATTATTTTTTTACTATTATAATTATTTTTTTTAATTTTTAAATAAATTTAATCCATTTCTTTTTCTATTATTATTTGCTGCTGAGCATATTCTATAAATTCAGAAGTTCGAGAAACTATCATAAAGTTATGTTCCCTAATAGAATTTAAAAATGGTTTATTCAAATATTTTTCATACCAATTTTCCATTTTAGCCTGTAGTCCTGTACTTTCAAAATTTTCCGAATTTAAAATTTGATTTAATCTAGTTATACATATTTGTATATCCTCTTTTACATTTTTCATTTTACCCTCATTTGTTTCTGAAGCCTTTTCTTTTGTTTCTTCTAACTTTTTAACAATACCTTGTATTTTTTTCTTTGTTTCCTTATTTTTATCTTCACTAGACTTTTGATACAAACTATTTTGGAATTTTTCTAAATCTTCCAATTCATCATTTAAATATTGCAGCAATTCAAAATCATCACTAATCCCTATTCGCTTATTATAACTATATTGCAAATACTCCAATTCAAAAATAATTTTATCAACTATTCTTTGTCCCAGCTTTTCCCAACTCACAATATATGGATGAATTTTTGCTGTATGTAATTGATGTTTTACTGCCCCATTTCCACTACGCATATAATTTTCAACTTGTTTATCTGTTTCCTGCTTTTTCCAGCCACGAGATTTTATCCATTCGCACCAACGTTCATGTTCTAACTTTGCCTGTTCTTCTCTTCTTTGTGGATTTTTTATATATTGATTATAACTATTTAAAAGTTTTGAATAATCTTTACTTATCTCATCAATAAAAGCATAAAAATCCCACTTAAACCATTTTTTGTACATGCCAGCACTATATAAACGATAAATAAAAAATAGAGCTGACATATATGAACTATCTCTATTGTACCATCTTGAATAAAATTCATTATATGCCAAATGTAAATTAGCAGATTGCTTCTTATCACAATATGCCAAATCAACTGCCTTTCCCCAGCTTTTTATCCAGTTCATATCAATATATTGATATGAATAATAATCTTGTAATGCCCCAAAACTAATTAAATTTAATCCTTCATACCAAGGATATTGTATTTTTCTTGTTGTAGAAATAGTCATTCCCTCTAAACTTTCACACAACTTTTTATCTTTATTTAAAACAGCAATAAATGGTATGTCATAATAATTTTTTGTATTTCTCATACTCCATGTACGAATTTTTCTTGCCAAATCTAAATTTAACATATCATTATCTGTTGAACAAACAAAATAATCACAATCTGCCAATAAAATTTTTTCAACTTTACTGTTTTTGCTATTCTCAATTATATCATTCTGATTTGTATCATCAACATCATTTAAATTGACAGTTAAATTTAAATATTCCAATTCTTCCAATGAATTTAAATACTCTAACTCATCAACTCTATTAAATTCAAGTCTATAATTTATATCCTTATTGTCCTTTACAATTTCGTCACATTGTCCACAAAAAAGTTTTTGAATATTGATTGCTTTGGGGTCAACCAAGTGAATATAATAATACACTAATGGCTCTGCTACACAAACAGATACCATATCTTTTATTATCTGAATAGAGGTATTTGTATGTCCTAATATCACTATATGTCTTTCTTTTTTCTTCTTTTCTGTACACATATCCATAGCAAATAAAGGAAGCTTTGAAAGTAATTCTATGCTTGCATTTTTTTCATACATATTATCAAACACTGGAATATATAAATCCTCTAATTCTCTTTCTAATCGGTCAATATGTAATTCTGTCATACTTTCACTCAAGTCAATACATAATTTTAATCTATCTGAAATAAAATATTTATCTTGATATTTTTGAGCCGCTAATTTTGCATATGTAAATAAAGTTTCTAATCGCTCACATTTATGTTTAATATCCTTACCATAATCTACAATTATAATTTCATCCTCAATAGTCTCATTTAATTGATCTTTATTTTCTCCCAATAAAATGCTTTCTTTAAGAGCATTTAAAAAATTATTTTTTATAATAATATTTCTCTTTTTTTCATCTATTTCAATCCAAGTATTCTGCAATTCATATGAATTTTTTATTAAAATAATTTGATAATTCTCAGGTAATGTTGCTGCAAACATCTGATTTTCTTCACTGCAACTGCATAAAATACATACTCTTTTGCCATTTAAAGCAAAATCTGAATTTTTGTTATTTAAATTCTTAACCTTTTCTTCCAAATCAATATATTCCATTATTTTTTTCTTAGCATCATAAATCCCTCGTTTATAAGCTTCTGCCCACATAAGAAGTACTTTTTTCTTAGATTCCCCTTTTTTTTCTAAGCATTGTGCTATTCTTAAATAACTATGACCATCTCCTGCCTTTTCAAAATATTCTACTGCTTTATCTATTATTTTTAGTTCTTTTTCATCATCACTGATAAAATTATTATTTGAAAAATCACAAATACTTATTTTCCAATTTTTTAAATTACTAATTTTTTCTGTATATTTATTGCTAAATTGGAAATCAGAATCAGAAAGATAATCTCTAATAAGTAAATCCCCAATTATATTGCATGCAGCTTCATGGTTATATTGAGCAGCTTTTTTTAAATAGCTTCTCATTTCTTCATTACGTTTTCTTGAGGCAGCACTTATTTCATAATAATCATCTTGTTCTTTATATTTTATATTAAATAATTCATATGCTGCTTGGGCAACAACCTTTAAGTAATTTTTTTCTATATCATCTTTGCTATCTGTCTTACTTAAATTTTCTCCTTCATCAATACATTCATTAAACAAATCTATCCCCTGTTGTTTTCTTGTTGTTGTTTCATCTATAAATGTATTTTCTCTCAATAACTTTGCTAACACATAACATATTTCTGGTGTTTTATTGCCATTTTCATACAATTTATGTGTACCTTCATATAAATCTTTTGCCTCTTTATAATCCTTATTCAAATATTGATTATATACATTTTCTGATTCAATCTCATCTTCTGTTTTATCAATATATTCATTTAGCGGAAACAGCCATTCTACAGCCTGTCCTGCCCAACTTCCCAACATAATCAAAATAAATAAACTTGCTGTTGCTTCAACCGGATTTTCTTTAAATTTTTTATTAAATCTACTATGATAACTAATATTCTTTCCTTTATATTTATCTGAAAATTGTTCAATTTCCTCAAAAAACCCTTTTGTTATAACTTTATCTTCTTTAATTAAATCTAACTTTTCATCAATTAATGCTTCTTTCTCAGCAGTTTCTTTGTTATTAATTCGGTATGTTCCTTCTGTCTTTTCCAGAAATCCATCAATATTATTATAAATATTATCAATTAAATAATTAGAATGGTTATCAAATAATGGTTTAAAAAAATTTTCTATTCTTTGTTTTTCTTTATTTAAGTTTTCTTTATTACTCAAATAAATAAGATATCCTTTTCTTATTTTACCTGCTTCATAAAAGCCATTGTAAAATTGTGAAACATATCGTGGTGTACCTGCATTACTGATAAAACAATCCTTAAAATATTCATGATTTTTGTAATCACATATAGTTTCTATGAGTTTACTCGCCTTTGCTCTTGTGTTCCCTATAATAGATTTATAAAAAACTTCTCCTTCATCACATCCAGATAACCATTCTTCAAAAAAAGATTTTATAGAGTATATCACTCCTAATTCAACTTTATAATTATTTAAACTGCTCAAAATAACTTTATTCATATTTCTTAATTTATCCATATTTCTTTTTGTTACTGAAAACTTATAAAAATATATTATACATTAGAAATCTTATAAGTTCTTTATATTCTTTAGTCGAATCTTATTTTCTTCTTGTCTATAAAATTTATAGATTTCTTGTATTTTTTATAGTTTCCTTATAACATTCTCCTTTTTTATTTGTTATATATTTTAATATGCTATGTCACAATTAAAGCCTTTCTTTTCAACTTAATCATATTTTTTAGTTTTATTTCCTTTAAAGATTATAAATATGCTGACCGAAATTTTATACAAAAATTTCCATTTGTACTTTCCCATAAAATCTAGTTTTCATTAGCTGATGCAATTTTAGAAGATAATAAGGCAGAAAACCTTTCTGATTTATCAAAAAATTTATTGATATGGAACTTATAAAAAATATGAATATTAGTCTTGAAAATTTATGTTGTATATAATACAGTTCTACTTAAGTTTGTTTATTTTCATATATAAGACTTAATATATAACAACCTGCGATAACAGAATATTCACTTTTTTTGATGAAATAAAATCCTAAAATATGCAATATGCTTAAATCTTTATTTATAATTAGGCTTATATGTTTTATATATGTATTTTTGTTCCCATATCTCATTGTGATATAAACCATGCTCCGTTATTTTGCAATCATTATAAAGGTCATCTGCAAGTTCAATCATCACATTTTTAAGTTCAAGATGTTCCAAATATTTTTGAGGAATACCTTTCAGTCCAAGATATGCTCCCAAGATGTTTCCTGTCACAGCACCAGTTGAATCACTGTCGCCACTATGATTGACAGAAGCAATTATAGCTTTATCAAAGTCATTTGGATATTTCAATGAACAGTATATTGCAATAGCGAGTGTTTCTTCTGCTACCCATCCTTCACCAAGTTCTTTTATAGCTTGTAAATCATCTATATCATATTTTAATAATGCAATCGCTCTATCTATCAGCTTAATTTGCTCACTTAAATGCTTTTTATCTGTAAATTGCCTTAAAAGTGCTTTTTTCGTATCCAATACTGCATCCAATAATGTAATGTTATCATTATGAGAAATTAAATGAATGATATGTACCAAAGCTGCCGCAGAAATATATCCAAGTTCGTGACCATGTGTAATAGCTGCCGTTTCAGCTCCTATTATATCAACCTCATCATTTGTATAACTTTTACCTTCAAAATATAGTCCAATAGGAGCAACACGCATTACGCCACCACAACCCTTGCTATAATTAATTGGTTCATCTATTGTGCCATTCGCACCATTTTCAATCGAGGTCAAACAAGTGTCTCCCGGCGCTCGTTTGTTAAACAACTCAGGAATATTGACAAGCCAAGAATATGACGATTTTTCTTTCAGAGGGTAGCTGCTATACTGAGTCTGAAGCCAATCCTTGTAACAGCAAGCAATATACTCTGGATATGTTTTCATTATTCCACTAGTCATATTTTTTGTTGTTCCAAGTAACAAACCATTAGCAGTAAATAAGGTCATCTGTGTATTATCAGAAATTTGAGCTATTCCATCCACAAGGTCATATTCAATAATTCCTTTTTTACCATAATGTCTAAATATGTCAATTTCATCAAGAAACTCAACAGCATACCCCAATGCATCACCAACTGCACCACCTATAAGACATCCTCTATATTTATCTAAACTTTTCATTTGGTCAAACTCCTTTTAAAATTATTAGTTCAAATCTAAATTAGCTTGTAAATGTATATATCTTTGAAAAATGCCCGCTGACTTTTCAACGGGCATTAAATAATATTAAGTGGTTATATATTATCTCAATTTAACAAAATTCGCAATCTTTTAGCAAATGCTGGTAGAATTGCAGCACATCAGAAAACTTTATTGTTATAATTTTCTTCTTTCTGAACCCATTTTGGATAAAACGGTCATATTCATAATCAGTATACTTTCAATATAACCAAAAATCAACACTTATTTTTGGTTATACAAAAATCTTTCTCTTCTAAAATATATCAAATTTAGTATCTAAAATTTAACCCCCAGAAAATGCCTGTTTTAGATCATCAATAATATCCTCTACATTTTCCAAACCAACGGAAAGGCGAACCAATCCCTGATCAATGCCCGCAGCAGCCAACTGTTCATCTGTTAACTGTCGATGCGTTTCACTTGCCGGATGCAATACACAAGTTCGTATATCGGAAACATGAACTTCATTTGATGCAAGCTGTAGCTTATTCATAAATTTTATCGCCGCTTCTTTTCCTCCTTTAATAACAAAAGAAATAACACCACTGCATCCACTCAGATACTTCTGAGCCAATTCATAATTTTCATCGCTCTCTAATCCTGGATAATTTACCTTTTCCACTTTATCTGACTGTTCTAAATATTTCGCTACTGTCATAGCATTTTTACAATACTGCTTCATTCTGACAGCCAATGTTTCCAGACCAAGATTCAGTAAAAACGCGGAATGTGCGGCAGGATAAACGCCAAAATCACGCATGAGCTGCATTCTTGCCTTTACAATATATGCCTTCTTTCTGTATGTCTTCGTATAGGAAATACCATGATAAGATTCATCTGGCTCTGTTAAATCTGGGAATTTACCATTTGTCCAGTCAAAATTTCCACTATCTACAATCACTCCTCCTACTTGTACTGCATGACCGTCCATATATTTTGATGTGGAATGAACGACAATATCTGCTCCAAATTCAAAAGGTTTACACAATATAGGTGTTGCAAATGTATTGTCTATAATCAGAGGAACACCATGTTCATGTGCAATAGCGGCAAATCGTTCAATATCAAAAACTGTTAAAGCAGGGTTCGCAATCGTTTCTCCAAATACAGCTTTTGTATTTGCTTGAAATGCTACCCCTATTTCTTCGTCTGTTGCATTTTTATCAATATAAATACACTCAATCCCTAACCGTCTAAGGGTATGTGAAAACAGATTGACTGAACCTCCATAAATTTCCGTCATGCTGATAAAACTGTCTCCCGCATTACAAATATTGAGCAGTGACAATAATACAGCTGCCTGACCTGATGTAGTACACATCGCACCAATGCCACCCTCCAGCTTTGCAATCTTATCTTCAACCGCCATAACTGTTGGATTCCCAAATCTCGAATAGATTAGTGATTTCATCGGATCATCAAACACTGCTGCAACTTCCTCAGTAGATTTATAAACATATGTGGTGCTTTGCACAATTGGCATAACTCGTGGTTGTGCATTTTGGGGCTGATAACCTGCATGTAAACATTTCGTTTCATCTTTCATGTAAATCCCGTTACTGAAAACTTATAAAAAGTTATAAAACAAACTTTTATGTTTCATTCCTT
>CAJUKN010000013.1 GCA_910587485.1 uncultured Lachnospira sp. | reverse complement strand
CATCTCTAAACTGGATTCCTCCAAAAATAACCATACTGCCATTTTTTGAAAGAACCCTGTATGCTTCATCTAACCATTTCGACGCCCATTCAATATAATTATTATAAATATCCCAACCTGCAAGTTCAAGATTATAAGGCGGATCAATACAAATTAACTGAATGGATTCATCAGGCAATGTTTTCAAAAACTCGCAACAATCCATGATATTGAGACATAGCATAACTTTACTAGGACTGATAAAATCTACCGATGTTTTATGTTTAAGCGTATTATCTTTACGCATTTTATTTATAGACATAAGTGCATGATTATGATGCGATTTATTATGAATAGCCATGTTTTCACCTCATGTATAATTACATTTATTTCTTTATGCTTATTTCTACAACATCATTAAATTTACATCACTCTATCTTTTTTCCTGCAAGCACTTCCATATAATCCTTATAATTTTCCTGCAATAACTTTGGTGTATCAAGACCATAAGGACAATGAGAAGCACACTTTCCACATTTAAAACACTTTTCAATTTTGTGCATTTTTTCCTGAACTTCTGGCGTAAGCTGCAATTCTGAAGGCGAACGCCTTAAAAGCAGCGACATTCTAGCACAGTTATTAATTTCTATACCTACAGGACATGATGGTACACAGTAACCGCAGCCTCTGCAAAAGTTTCCTGCAAGCTGCTTTTTATCCTTATCAATAATCGTTTTTATATCATCGGTCATCACTGGGGAATTTTCAATATAATCAATAAATTCGTCAAGTTCTGATTCTCTTTGAACACCCCATATTGGAAGTACATGTTTATAATCTGCCAAATAGGCATAAGCAGCTTTAGAATTTGTAATCAATCCGCCAGAAAGAGCTTTCATTGCTATAAAACCCATATTCTTCTCTTTGCAAGCAGCCACAAGCTCCTGCTCTTTTTTATTTGCCAGATAGCTAAAGGGAAATTGTAAGGTTTCATATAAGCCTGATTCAACCGCTTCAAAAGCTACACTTAGCCTATGGTTCGTAATTCCAATATGCCTTATTTTTCCCTGTGCCTTCGCTTCTAGCATTGCCTCATAAAGTCCTGTTTTATCATCAGGCTTTGGAC
Source organism: uncultured Lachnospira sp. (assembly GCA_910587485.1). Classification (GTDB taxonomy): domain Bacteria; phylum Bacillota; class Clostridia; order Lachnospirales; family Lachnospiraceae; genus Lachnospira. The sequence goes on along the minus strand of CAJUKN010000013.1, from coordinate 93,334 downwards.
AAAAAGAAGGATTATGAAATTGATATATATCAATATAATCTGTTTTTAAATTGCGTAAGCTAACCTCTAAATCTTTCCAGAACGCCTCTGCATTTTGAGCGGCTGTTTTTGTTGCAATATAGATTTTATCCCTTACATCATTCAGTGCATACCCTATTTTTTCCTCACTGTCCGTATAAAATCGTGCGGTATCAAAAAATGTAATACCAGCTTTATACGCTTTTATTAATAGCTTTTTTGCCTCTTCTTTACTTATTCTTTGTATTGGCAAAGCCCCAAAGCCATTTTTATTTACAGTGATTTGTGTACTTCCTAATGTTACTGTAACCATATATATCCTTTCATATATTCAATACTTCGCTTTATCATTTAAAATATGCTACGCCAGCCTCAAATAGCTTCATATCCTGCTCACCGTCAATATTTATTGCAACACCATCGCCGCGTCGTTCCGAATGCGCCATCTTTCCAAGACATCTGCCGTCAGGACTGGTAATGCCCTCAATAGCCATATAAGAACCATTGACATTCCACTCTTCGTCCATTAAGACATTTCCATTGATATCACAATATTGTGTGGCAACCTGTCCATTATCAAACAATGTTTTAATCCATTCATCTGATGCCACAAATCGACCCTCACCATGTGAAGCCGGATTGCAGTAAACGCCTCCAAGTGTTGCCTTTGACAGCCATGGACTTTTATTTGTCATTACCTTTAAATAAACCATTTTTGATATATGACGGTTAATTGTATTAAAGGTCAATGTTGGTGAATTGCAATCCTGCCCTGTAATGGAACCATTTGGCACCAATCCTAACTTAATAAGAGCCTGAAAACCATTACAAATGCCAAGAGCTAGACCATCTCTTTCATGGAGCAATTTTTCAACAGCTTCTTTCATCTTTTCATTTCTAAAAGCTGTAGCAAAGAATTTTGCCGAACCATCTGGCTCATCACCTGCTGAAAAACCACCCGGAAACATAATAATCTGTGCCTGTGCTATTGCTTTTTCAAACGTTTCAACCGATTCTCGTATTGCATTTGCATCCATATTTCTAAACACTTTGACATTGACATCTGCCCCTGCCTTTACAAATGCCTTCATACTGTCATATTCACAGTTTGTTCCCGGAAATACAGGAATAAATACGGTTGGCTTTGCAACCTTATTTTTACATACATATACATTGTTTGTTTTATAAGGTTCTATATCAATAATACTATTGTCAGAAGTCGCCTTTGTAGGAAATACCTTTTCTAGTGTATTGCTCCATACACGGACTGCTTCTTCCGCATTAATCGAAATTTCTTTATAGGTAAATATGCCATTATCTTTTACTTCACCTACTGTTATAAAAGGCACTTTAATTTCTGAAATTCTTGAAGTGTCCACTTCTGCTACAATACAGCCATAACTTGGTGCAAACAATGCTTCTTCTTTGATATCGGAACGAATCGAAAAGCCCATCTTATTGCCAAATGCCATCTTAGACAATGCAGGGATAAGTCCATTTCCATCAAGCACATAAGCTGACTTAATAACACCATCGCCAATAAGTTGATGTATAGCACTGTAAAGCATTTTTATCTGCTCAAATACTGGCATATCATAATCATTTTTTTCAATATCAAATCGTATTAGTGTATTGCCTGCCTTTTTCAACTCTGGTGTAATAATATCGTCTTGTTTTGCCACATCAACAGCAAATGAACATAATGTAGGTGGAACATCAATATCTTCAAACGTACCAGACATACTATCTTTGCCGCCAATAGATGGAAGCCCAAAGCCTAACTGTGCCTCATATGCTCCAAGCAATGCAGCAAATGGCTGACTCCAGCGAGATGGCTCCTCTGTCATTCTTCTAAAATATTCCTGAAATGTAAATCGAATTTTTGTATAATCGCCACCTGCCGCTACAATTTTTGCAACGGAATCAACAACAGCAAACATCGCACCATGATATGGACTCCACTTAGAAAGATATGGGTCAAACCCGTAAGACATCATTGTTACGGTGTCACATTTTCCCTCAAGTACTGGCAATTTTGCAACCATAGCCTGTGTTTCTGTAAGCTGATATTTTCCGCCATATGGCATAAGTACAGAGGCTGCTCCAATAGAGCTGTCAAAACGTTCAACAAGTCCTTTCTGTGAACATTCATTTAAGTCGGATAATGTTTTAAGCCACTTGCCTTTCACATCTTCCACTTTTTGAGGGTTAAGATAACAGTTCTCTTTTTCTGGAATATCCACAAGCACAGATGTTTCTTGATGCGCTCCATTAGTATTTAAAAACGTTCTTGAGATATTAACAATCTCTTTTCCTCTCCACTCTAATATCAATCTTGGCTCTTTTGTCACGACAGCCACTTCAACAGCTTCAAGATTTTCTTCATCGGCATACTTTAAAAAGGCTTCAACATCTTCTGGTGCAATAACCACTGCCATTCGTTCTTGTGACTCTGAAATGGCAAGTTCTGTGCCGTCAAGACCTTCGTATTTTTTAGGAACTTTATCAAGCGATATGCGAAGTCCGTCCGCAAGCTCACCAATAGCTACTGATACACCGCCTGCACCAAAATCATTACACTTTTTAATTAAACGGGTCACTTCAGGTCTTCTAAATAATCGCTGCATCTTTCGCTCTGTAGGCGCATTTCCTTTTTGTACTTCCGCACCGCACGTTTCAATAGAACTTGCCGTATGCACTTTAGAAGAACCTGTTGCACCGCCACAACCGTCGCGTCCTGTTCGCCCGCCAAGCAAAATAATAATATCGTCTGGGTCTGAATTTTCTCTCTTAACAGCGGCTCTTGGTGCTGCTGCCATAACAGCGCCTATCTCCATTCTTTTTGCCACATAATCTGGGTGATAAATTTCCTTTACATAACCTGTCGCAAGACCTATCTGATTGCCATAAGAACTGTACCCTTGCGCCGCTCCTGTGACAAGCTTCTTTTGAGGCAATTTGCCATGCAATGTCTCATGGACAGACTTCGTAGGGTCTGCCGCACCTGTGATACGCATTGCCTGATATACATATGTACGCCCTGACAAAGGGTCTCTTATTGCTCCGCCAAGACAAGTGGCAGCACCACCAAACGGCTCAATCTCTGTAGGGTGGTTATGGGTCTCATTTTTAAAATTAACAAGCCATTCTTGTGTATTTCCGTCAATTTCCACAGGAACAACAATACTGCAAGCATTAATCTCGTCAGACTCCTCTTGGTCTGAAAGCTTTCCTTCTGCCTTTAGCCTCTTCATTGCCATAAGAGCTAAATCCATCAGACAGACATATTTATCTTTTCTATCTTTATATAACGCTTTTCTATCATCAAGATATTGTTTGTATGTATGTTCCATAGGAATTTTATAAAATCCCTCTTTAAACTGAACATCAACAAGTTCTGTTGCAAATGTTGTATGGCGACAATGGTCAGACCAGTATGTGTCAAGCACACGAATTTCAGTCATTGAAGGATTCCTTTTTTCCTCATTCTTAAAGTAATCTTGTATAAATTTAAAATCCTTTAATGTCATAGCAAGCCCCAAAGAATCATAAAGCTCCTTTAACTGGACTTCACTCATATGGATAAATTCATCTAATATCTTTACATCGTCTGGCACCTTAAATTCTGTAAAAAGAGTATTTGGTATCTTGCTGTCTGCCTCTCTTGAGTCTACAGGGTTAATGCACAATTCTTTAATTTTGATTTTATCTTCATCGGTCAATGTGCCTTCTATCACATAAGTAACCGCTGTCTTTATAACTGGCAGCTCATTCTCATTTAAAAATTTGACACATTGTTCCGCAGAATCTGCTCTCTGGTCAAACTGACCTGGCAAAAATTCTACAGAAAACACAAAACTGTCGTTTGGATACGCCAATTCCATCTCATAGACATCATCTACTGGGGGTTCTGAAAATACAGTAGTCAATGCCTTTTTATATGTGTCCTGTGAAAGATTCTCAATATCATAACGAATAAGCTGTCTTACATTGGTTACAGACTTAATGTTTAAATAACCTGTAATCTCATCATAAAGCTCTTTTGCCTTTACAGCAAAAGGCTTCTTTTTCTCAACAAATACTCGTTTAACGCCGCTCATACTATTCCTCCATTTTATACTCTGTAATCATTTTAGTGCCAGTACATTCACCAGCTTAATCCCATATGCCCTCTACAGCAACTTTGTCTTTTCCTTTTTTTATAATAAGATGTGCAACAATATCGTGTGGTTCATACACAAGCCCATCAATAAATAATTTTACTCCGGGATGCAAATTTTTATCAACAATAACCCTTGCTTTCTCTGCTTGCTGCATAAGGTACAAAGCTGCTTTGCTATCTGCATCACACTTTGAAAGCTCTGAATTTTTGATAATCTTTGTCTGCAAAAGCTTCTGATGTTTTGCTCTGTCATATCGGTCTGAAGAAACTGCTTTTAATCGCTCATACTTATCAAGCAATAAATTATACATATCAATTTCTGAATTAATTTCTTTTATTCTTGCCATTAAATCAGTATACTTTTGTTTTAATTCCTTTGTGGCACCAACTCGAATTACTGTCATAACGCCGGAATCATTTCCTACTCCGCCAACACTGACACCCAAAACGCCTGCAACATCGCCGCCTTGTATTGTTCCTATCTTTCCCTGAACATTCACCTGCCCATTGCAAATCACATTACAATTTAATATATAATTTGCATTTAAATTCCCCTCACATACAACAAGCGTATTTTCAAGGAAATTTGCATGTACATTGCCTTTGGCTTCCACTCTTGCCACGCCTTTGCCATTTACACCATCTCGGAATACTATATCTTTTTCAGACTTTATTACTGCGCCTTCAACATGCCCGCCAATCGTAATAGAGCCTTTCGCGTGAATTACTATACCACTGATTACATTTCCTTTGATTTCCACATCACCATTAAAGTCAATATTGCCAACGTTTAAGTCTACATCACCAGATATCTCAAGTACACTATACACGTTTAAATCCGCATTTCGATACTCAACCTTACCATCGATTGCTGCAAAATAGGTATTGCCATCTTCTGATGTAGTAAATCCCTTACCTCTCAATGGAAGCTTCGGTTTTCCGGGTTTTGGCACAAGAAGTTTTCCCTTTACATTAAAGCCAAAAACTCCTTTTGTAGGAGGAACATACTCTACCAACTTTTGCCCCTCTGTAACAACCTCAAATAATTTTAAATTATAATAATCAACAGAACCATCTTCTTTTAAGGTCGGTCTTCCATTATTATTTGAATCAAAGAACAAATTATACTTTCCATCAATGCCATCTTCAGATACTTTTCCCTCTGCAAAGAGAATATCCATATCAAACTTTTTCTCCGAAAGAATATCATGTAGGACTTCTTTTTTTATCCCCATCTTTACTCCAACTTCGGCAATACTGGCATTGACCTCATCAATCGTATAATCATAGTCTCCTATGGCTAATGCTTTCAGTCGAATATAAGCTGACATGTTGTCCTCTGAAATGGTGACCGTGATTCGCTTATTCAATTGTTTATCATCATTCATATTCATGCCCATCACACTCCATTTTTACAATTAAACATCCATTCTTATACGTTTCATTTCTTCCCATGAAAGATTGTTGTCAAGCAACGCTGACACATCACTGCCAGCTTCCAGACCTAATCGTATCTGTTCCATCTGCTGATAACTGTAACATGGGTCTGCATAAACACTCACGTCCAGTCCTGCTGCCAATCCAAGAAGAATCTCATTACTTTGCAAATCATCAAGCACTATATTTTCTAATGCTGAATCCTCTTTATTACCAGTTCTCATCTGCTGCATCTGTGCCGCATCAATAAATGGGTCGCTGTATCTTGTAACATCTTCGCCTTCTTTTAATCCAAGACGAATCTGCTCCATCTGTGCTGACGAAAATCCTGGCATTGCATATTGTTCAATATCAACTTTTTCCTCAAGCCCCAGACGTATCTGCTTCATCTGTTCAGCGTTAAACTCATGTCCCATATATTTTGTGACATCCACACAGTTTTGCAGCCCAATTCTTAACTCTTTTAACTGATAATCATCATAGCCATCATTGACATAAAAACTTAAATCAATTCCGTCTTTATCTGCTATCCTAAGCTGTTTTATAGCCTCCCCGCTGCAACCCTTATTCACATACTCCTTAACATCATAATGATACCCTTCTGCCAAACGAATCTCGCGCATAACGGTATAATCATATGCAGGATTACATATAAAGTCCATATCGGCTTGTTCTATAATCGCTAACTTAATTTCTTCCATCTGCATATAAGTATATGCAGGATTTGCATAAAATTTAGAATCCAGACCTTCCTCCAGCCCTAATCGTATAGACTTCATCTGTGCTGAATTATAATCAATATCTGCATAAATATAGATATCTATACCACTCTTTACACCTTTTTTAATCTCTAGGCTTTGAAATCTGTCAAATCCAACTTTTGCAAGTTCTCCTTTAAAATCATTTGTACTAATGGCAGCCTCTACTGCTGCTTTAACTGAATCCATATTCATAATGAACCATGCCTTTCAATGCTTTTGTCATATAACATAATTATACCCTATATATTTTTATATTGCACTACATTTTTCCAGAATTCTAATAGTATATTTTTAATCTGACTTTGAGAAACGGTATATACCTGCTTCCACTCTTTGGGATAAAGACTTTGATATTCACCACGAAGCAAGCGATTATCCAACAATTCAATGATTCCTTTATCACTTGCAGTTCTTATAACTCTTCCTGCTGCTTGAAGCACTTTATTCATACCAGGATATAAATATGCGTAAGAAAATCCATCTTTTCCCATGCTGTCAAAATATTCCTTCAAAATGTTTCTTTGCCGGCAAATCATTGGCAATCCTGTTCCAACAATGATTACTCCAATCAGACTTTCTTCTCTTAAATCAATCCCTTCAGAAAACGCCCCTCCAATCACACAAAAACCTGCCAGTGAACCTTTATAGTTCCCTTCGTCAAATAATCTTAAAAACCATTCTTTTTGTGCTTCCTTCATATTGTTTTCCTGTACAACCAAATGAAGTTTGGCATTTTCAATTGTATCCTCATTACCATTTGTATTAAAATTTATACTTTCTGATTCCTCAAATTGTAATCGATGAACTAAATATAAACGCTCATACAAAACCGTAACTTCATTCATATAGCTGTACGATGGAAAATAAATCATATATTTTCCATCGTGTGCTGTCACTGTGTTATAAATATAGGCACAAATTTTTTGATATTCTGTATTATTTCTTCTAGCATACCGGCTGCTTACATCGGATGCCACCACAACACACCGATTGTCATCATCAAATGATGACTCTGCATATACCGCATAGTCGGTAACTTCTCCAGACAACATCTCTTTAAAATAATTTACTGGCAGCAGTGTTGCTGAGAAAAATATGGTACTTCTTCCCATCTCCAAACACTGTGCGACATTATTGGAAGGGTCTACACAAAACAAGCAAACACAAAAATTGCCATTGTCGTCATGTTCTGTATAAATCTGATACTTGTTGTCTAGTTTGTCATAAATAAACATAAAAAATTTAACATGAAAATAAAATTCCAGCAATGCATCTTTTTCTGGATAGGTCTTATATTTTTCAAAAAACAAAGACAATTCTGTTATGAGGCAGCTTAAATATTCTGGAAGCCTTCCAAGTAATTCTACATCACTTAGTATACAATAGGTATCACATTGTCTTTTAAGCATTAACAACTCTTTATTGCACTTTTCAAGATTTTTTACAACAGGCTTTCCATAAGATACTGCATTTAATAATTTTTTTACTTTAAGAAACTCCTCCTTCACCAAAACTGCACTATACATTTCTCTTGCCCTATCAACAAGATTATGTGCTTCATCCACAAGAAAGACATAATCGCCTTTCACTTCATCATTAAAATATCTTTTTAATGCAACATTAGGGTCAAACACATAATTGTAATCACAAATAATACTATCACACCAATTAGATATGTCTAACTGCATTTCAAAAGGACATACCTGATACTTGATAGCATATTTTTCTATGCATTCCCTATCAATAAAATTATTTTCAACAAGAGTATTATATACAGCATCATTGATTCTGTCAAAATGACCTTTTGCATAAGGACATTCTAATGGATTACAACTGCATGTTCCACCAAAACAAATTTTTTCTTTTGCAGTTATTGTTACCGTTTTGATACAAAGTCCATTATCTTGAAGTAATTTATACGTATCCTGTGCAACGGTTCTTGTTATGGTTTTTGAAGTAAGATAAAAGATTTTATCAATATAATCTTGTCCCATAGCTGCAACCGTTGGAAAAATGGTCGATAAGGTCTTGCCTACTCCTGTTGAGGCTTGAATGTACAAATTTCTTTTTTGTTGTATAGTTTTATAAACACTCACAACAAGATTTCTCTGTCCCGGTCTATAGTCATATGGAAATTGTAAATTGACAATAGAGGATTTTCTTAATTGTTTATGTTTTAACAAAAAATCTATCCATTTTGAAAATGTTTCTATTACATTGTCAAACCAATCCATTAAAATTGCTGCTGTAAAATGCTCTGTATATTGCTTTATTTCTCTTGTCTGTGAATTGCAATAAGTAAGTCTTATATCAATATTTTCAAGATGATTCTGCATAAGATACATATAGCCATAACACATCGCCTGTGCCTTATGCACATAAATTGGCTCTTTTAACATATTAATGTCACTTTGCATCGTCTTTATCTCATCAATGCAAACATTACTATTATCTGGCTTATCTAAATCATATATAATTCCATCAGCTCTGCCTTCAAGTTGTATTTGATAGTCAATGTTATTGTCGGTTTGTCTTTCTATCTGTACTTTTAATGATACTTCCGCATGATAACATTCTCCTGCTTCTTTTTGCAGCATACGATGAATCTTAGCACCTTCCTGCATAGCCATGACATCTTGTCCCATACCCAAACCTGTATTGATATCACCTGTCTTAAATATAAATTCAACGAGATTGCGAACTGATATTTTAATGATTCTATCTGTCAAGCTCATATAAATATGCGTTTCCCTTCTTGCCTGTTCTTTTTACAATACCTATATAATGCAGTATATGAAGTACCGTTGATGCAGTTTTTGATGAAACATGAATTGCTTTTGCATAATCCTTTGATGTAAATGGCATCTTGATATCATGGGGAACAAACTGTACATAATCTTGTTGTTGTTCAATACTTACAATATTTCTAATGCCAATAGGCACTTTGTCATATTTAGCAGCACCTCTTTTTTTTGTATCATTCCAGCCATTTAAAACTTTATATTCATTGACATCAAGCAAGACAAACTTGATTTTTATATTTGGATTTTTCAAAAACATTTTAATTTTATACAACTCACAAAATGCATCATATTGTGTACAATGTTTTGGCGATTTTCGCTTTTCACAAACTTCTTTTGTATCAGGGTTCATCCATAAAATCCATTTGTTATAAAGACAAGGATACACGACCGTTACACAATAATGATTCAAAAATATACTCAATTTATCTCTTAATCGATTCAGTTGGCTTGTCTGAATCTCTATAACGCCAGATTCATTAAAGATATCTGCATAATACCCATTTAACGCAACTTCCTGATTATCTTCATTGGGTTCAAAATACTGTTTTAAAACACTGTGCATTGTTTTTTCTGATAATGTTCCTATACCTTTATAATGATTTTTTTTACAAGCAACATATTTTAAAGCTGTCTGAAAATTATCATAATCCATATAATTATTGTTCATGCTATCTTCGCTTCTGCCCCACCTATCCATTTGATAAAGACACTTTACTGCAACTATTATAACATACGTTTTTTAAAATAACACTCCTATATTTAATGTTTTAAATGAGAACTGTTAAATCGCCCTATTTGTTTCAAGTGCTTTATCAAAACAAAAATAAAGGGATGTTTCCAAAAATCATAAGACTTCTGAAAATATCCCCTATTTATTTTATCAATAAAATAACCAATTTGTCACTCAATCAATGGCATAAACAATTTTAGATGTCTGCGCTCCTGCACACTGTTGTACCCAAGTTCTAGCATCTTCTGCACTTCTTGTATCATAGGCATAATTGCTAACGGGACGCCATGAGGTTGTACCCGTCTTTAAATCCGAAACAGAACTTGTCAAAACAGAACCTGTGTCTGTAAATGAACCTACTCCATGGTCATCTACAACACGTCCTGCATAACTACCTTTATCAAAATAATTCTTTTCTGAATAGATATTGCAGCCTGTGTATGGAGTATAGCCAAGATTAAATCCATATATATAATTATTATAGCAATGGAAATAACCATAACGCATTAGTCCCGGCGCACGAGTATAATTATTATAAAAATAATTATTGGCAATAGTCATATGTGGATAACCATCATATGTACCTACGCCATCTTCTTGTGGATAACCAAGAATCAATCCATACTTATGTCCGCCAAAATAGCAGCCTGTCACAGAAACATAATCTGCTTTTAATCCTACATACATATGTTTATCTACATCCGTATCCATCATGCTTGTATGACCACTAAATGTACAATGGTCAACCCAAAAATTATTTCCATTAGAAATATACATTTGGATATCATCATTTTCATTTTTGCTTGCATCATGCTTAAACGTAATGTTCTTAAAAATCACATTGCCTGAACTGCTGATGCATCTAAAATGAATGTTATTTAAAGTACCTGAACCAAATTTACCAATAAATGTCTTATTTTTTCCTACTGTTATTTTTGTAAGATTAGTTTCTGAGATGTTTCCATTGATAACAATCGTATAAGGTGTAGAACCGGAAGCATATTTTTGTAAATCACTTATATTGGATACATAAACAACTGTTCCTAAAACGCCTCCAGTTATTGATGTCTTTTCTTGATTATTCATATTTTTGCAATAACCAGCAAACCCTTCAGCACCATGAGAATTAAATCTAAATTTCTGTGCTGCACCACCATTGTAACTACTCAACTTGTAACTTCCATTTGAGAGTGTCAAAGCAAGGTTTGCGTTCGCATAGTTTACCACCTTATAATTTAATGAATCGCCATTGCTGTCTGTCTTAACTGCTACAATTTTCCAATACTGAGCATTATTATCAGCAACACCTGTCACAACAACAGAAGCACCGTCCGAAGCCTTATTTCCTGTAGGTGCAAGCGCATAACCGTTTGCTGCATTGATAATCTGATAATAATCATCCCCTTTTTTGACCAGCTTCCATCTATTTGAAGTAGAAGCTGCTGCATTTGATTTTACAGTAGCATTTATAGAAGAAGCTGTAATAAATGCACCATCGCTCGTTGAAATAAATTCCATAAGTTGGTCTGGATAACCGTTTGCATCGATTGCAGAAGAAACATTTCCTGTGCCTGAGCCACCTGAAGGCCACTGTGCCTCCTCAAAATACCAAATCTGATTTGCTGCTTCTTTGTTTGTCCACTGAATGACATTAGCACCAGATTCCTTACTTGCATTGCTTACATCAAGACAACTATTATGGTTAGTAACTTCTGTTGTAATAGCATAGCCATCTCCACTTGGCTTGATACCAAAATTTTGTGGTGAAAGACCATTATTTTCCCAAATCTGAATATTGGTTCCGCCTTCCAAACCACCATATGCCAAATCCAATGAAACACCGCCTGTCATATCTGTTGCAGGATGAAATCTGAATGTACCATTTGCATTCTTTTCTAAAATCCACCTTTGTCCAAGCGAGCCTGTACCTGTTTTTTGACATACATTTGCACCATTAGCTGATGAATCTCCCTCAACTGTAAGATACATTCCGCTGTTTTTGTTCTTAATGTAATAAATTTTACCACTTTCTGGCGCAACCGCCGCTGCCTGAACTTGCTCTCCCAAAATTCCTATTGTGGAAAGCACGAAAGTAAGACTCATAAGAATTGCTACAAATCTTTTGCACTTTGAAGCCATAATTTAATACCCCCTTTTTAAATTTTTTTATAATGGCTAATCTAAATTTATCGTACATGTATTTTAAAATCAATAACAATATATGATATTGTGTATTTTCTATATTTTATATAAAATTTGTATGATTTTTTTATTCATTTTTACCATATTTTTTTATTGTTTTATTTTTCATTTTTTATTTTATTAATTAATTTAAAATAACAACACAATATATATTGTATGTAATTTTATGTCAAAACAGATATTTGCAATCCGCTGCGCTACTGCTTATAACCTCATAACTGCTATCACAACACAAGTCCCCACCCCACTTATGCCTCTGTGGCATTGAAATAAGGGACTTCCTTGATAAAGTTAAACTTTTTTCAAATTCAATTTCAATTTATGATATAATAACCACAGCATAACTGTAGTATTATTACACCTAATTATTTTATAATATAACAACTATATAGTTTTATTTGTAGAAGGAGAATTTATGATTACTGTATCTTTATGTATGATTGTTAGAAATGAAGAAAAAACATTATCTCGTTGTCTTGATTCTTATTCAGGATTGTTTGATGAAATTATTATTGTAGACACAGGTTCTAAGGATAACACAAAAAATATTGCTAAAAAATATACCAATAAAATTTATGATTATGAATGGATAGATGATTTTGCCGATGCAAGAAATTACGCTTTCAGTCTATGTAACTGCCAATACATTTTTTGCGCTGATGCTGATGAAGTACTTGATGAAACAAATCGTCTTGCTTTTTTACAACTAAAAGAAGTTCTTTTACCTGAGATTGACATGGTACAAATGAAATATGTAAATACAGATAACATAAACCAATATTATAACTGCAAAAAAGAACTACGTCCAAAATTATTTAAAAGACTACGCACTTTTACTTGGATTTCACCTATTCACGAAACAATACTATTAGAACCTGTTATTTATGACAGTGATATTGAAATTTTACATATGCCTGAAACATTACATACAAAAAGGGATTTTTCAATATTTGCCAAAATTCTTGAGCGTGGTGAAACATTAAAAAAATATATTGTTTTAATGTTCTGTAAAGAAATGTATATAATGGCAACCAATGATGACCTTGTTCAATATAAGCCCCTATTTTTGCAATATATGACAGAATATACCGATAAAGACTGCATGTTAGCTGTCAATTGTGTTCTTGCAAAAATGTGTCGTATCACGAATGATACCAACAATTTTTTTAAGTATGCTTTAAAAAATATTGCATGTGAAGCCTGTTCTGAAATCTGCATGGAGATTGGTGAATATTATTTTGAAGCCTGTGATTATGAGGAAGCTATCCTATGGTTTATCAATGCTGAAGGGGAAACTTCAAGCATCCTTGATATCCATTCAGGAAATGATGCCCCTCTAAACCGACTAGCAGATTGTTATGCCATGTTATCTGAATTAATGATGAAACAATATAAAGATACAGGAAATGATGAATACCAAAATTTGGCAACGATTTACCATAATAATAGTACACAATATCGTATTCAGGCACAAGACTGGAAAATGCCAGAAGAATTATAAAAAAAGAGTTGCTTCGCAACTCTCGCAAGTTTGTAAAACAAATAAATTTGTTACAAACTTGCTGTTAAGATATAAACCTCATAAACCTAAAAAAGAGTTGCTTCGCAACTCTTGCAAGTTCATAAAACAAATAAATTTATTACAAACTTGCTGTTAAGACATAATGTTTCATTATGTCTTTTTTATAAAAGCCAATCGACATTTAGGACATTTTATCTCAATTTTTCCTTTGCCTCTTGGTACTCTTATTTTTTGCCTACAACTTGGACATTTAAAAATTTTGTGCGTTTTTTGGTCTTTGCATCTTGCCTTAAATTGATTAAAACGACCTAAAAATTTGTAACGTATATTTAAATATGCTTGATTTTCACTATATCGTTTTGATATATTTTTAGAAAGAATCCTAAAGTAAGAATAAAACAGCAATGCTACTGCTAAACTGTACAATAAGGTACTACGCCAAAATAAAGTTATAATAAGTAAGATAAAAGAAATAAACATCAATAATTTTGAAAAGTGGTCTACTCCATATCTTCCCTGCGCAAATTTAGTAAGTTTTTCTCTAAATTTATTCATAATTTCCCCTTCTTAAACGCTATGAACTATATTTAGATAATAATGAACTATCCACATATTAAATGCAATTAAAAAACTATTAAAAATTATTATATTTATACGAATGAATTGGCATATATATGCAATAAACAATAACCATATTATATTTTTGGTAAATGTTTGGCGTAAACTTTTTATACGCCAAACATCATAAGCCTTTTCTAAATCAAACACATATTTTCAATTCGATATAAACGATTTAATCCAACATATTATAAATATTTCCTGCCATATCTTTCCAATAAAATTTATCCGTAAGCATGATATAACTTGGACAACTATTTTCTTTTGGTATGGATACAGAACCCGGATTAATATAAGTATAGCCTTCTTTTATCTCATATTTTGGCACATGTGTATGTCCACATACAAGATAATCTCCTTCTGTTAAAGCTGGCATATTCTTTTCGTCTAGCTTATGCCCATGTACTAATACAAGATGTCTGTCATTTACATATATATGTGCCTGCTGACACAATATGTTGAAGTCAAGTACCATCTGGTCTACTTCTGTATCACAGTTTCCCTGAACACAAACAATTTTGTTTCTGAGTGGATTTAACATCGCAATAACTTCCTTTGGTGCATATTCTCTTGGAAGGTCATTGCGTGGTCCATGATATAAAATATCGCCCAATAAAAGAAGTAAATCGGCTTCTTCCTCTAAAAACCTCTCTATTAATATTTTGCAAAAATACGCTGAACCATGAATATCAGAAGCAATCATAATTTTTTTCATATTTTCCTCTTTTCTAACTGCCAAACAAAATCCAACATATCCGCTTGGCTGTTACTTACATAAATCAATATTATCCTTTTGACGAGCGCAAACGTAGCCCTTTCACAATGCTAAGAATGTAATAAGACAATACAATATTAATTGGCAATTGTATTAAATTTTTAGCCATTCTTACAGTAAAATAAAACATAAACCCTTTTCCATACATAATAGATGCCCAGTATGTTCCCATCAAAATATTTACAAGAATCGTATCAAAAGTAAGACATATTGCCACTCGAATAAAATAACTCATATCAACAGCATGTTTTCTTTGAAGCATTATCATTTTTACAATGACAAATAGTATCATTAAGCCAACAACGAAATAAAAACCCCAATTACTTATTGTTGTTTTTTTATCTGTATAAATAGCAAGTATTGCGGCAAATGTACAAGCTACAGAAAGAATTAAGGATATTATATTCAAATGAAAAATGGATAATACAATTAAGCAAACCATTAGTGCTGCTAATATGATTGCTATAATTGTAACATTTTTGCTATTTTCCGTCAAACCAGACATTATATAATACAATCCATTTCCCTGCGCAATTACACTGCCATTGTTTTTATCGATAACGGTTGCCATTGGCGCAAAGCAAAGACACAACAATCCTATACTTGGCAAAAGTATACTAAAAACATCAAGAACCCTGTCCAATGATTCTTTTTTTGACAATTTTTTTGAAGATATTTTTTTTACATTTACCTTATCTGGAAATTTATTATAGAAAAATATTCCATAAATCATTCCTGCCATCGCGGCATTTAATGTCCAACCGGGAAAATAATCACCTACAGGTTTAAGAATAAATTGAACAATATCACCTATTCCACCACAAACAAATCCTATAACAGGTCCAAATAAACAACCTGTAACTACATTAGTAATAAATGATATGGAAATTCTTAGGGATGTTGTTACTTGAACAGAAACAACCATAGCTAAAATGGTATGAACTGCTACTAATAGCGCAGCAGTAATAACAGAATTTAAATTTTTAAATTCTTTAGCAGAAGAGATGAACAGTAAAATAAATTTTTTCATAAAATAACCATGCCTTTCTTGTGTATATTAATTTTGTGATATTTAGGTCAAAACAAACGAATATAATGTTATTTATAAAACACAATCGTTGTTATTTGTTTGACCTATTTATATGAGCAATAGCTCTACATAAATAGGTCACAAGTTAAATATCCATTAGCTTTCTGTGAGATATGAACCTTTGTACCACTAGCCAATACACTAAACAGTTAAAGGCTGCGCATAAGACTTTGCTTATTACTTACGGTAAATATACACAAAAAAGCATAATATAACACTTGTAAGACAGATTATGTAGCAGCGGGATGCGAACAATGCATCGCAAGAAAACTTTTCGTCCCAATGTCAACTCCCTGTTCATCAGGCACTTAACGCACATCATTCTACTCTGCTCATTTTATTTTTTCACATGGATAGTATATACTTATCTGCCTTTATTGTAAAGAAATATTTTTTCATTTATTAAATTATC
The DNA here is from genome assembly GCA_910587485.1 of uncultured Lachnospira sp. Taxonomy (GTDB): domain Bacteria; phylum Bacillota; class Clostridia; order Lachnospirales; family Lachnospiraceae; genus Lachnospira. The sequence continues at coordinate 76,803 of CAJUKN010000013.1, read as the reverse complement.
CAACTCCCCTTCTTTTAATTGAATATGAAATTCTGCTTCTATAACTTTTGCTAATTCAAGTTCCTGTTTTCTATAAAATGGATAATCATGTGAACTCTCAGCACATATAGGCGTCATATAATCATCAGAATATTTAATTCTCAATATGCCATCAAATCCAACAGGTACAGGAATGGTGATATTTTCAAAAGGCATCTCTATCGCACTTTCATACCATTCTTTTTTTGCATGATAATCCCACCCCATTGCAAAATCAATCATAGAGCAGACCTCATCACCATCTTTATCTGTATATAAAGCACTGACTTCATCAACCATTTTTTTAAGTTCATGAATCAATCGGTTTTTCTTATTAATTTTAAATCCTGACAATCCTTCCAGCTTGTGAACAATATTTAAAACAGAATTATCATATGGTGGATTTTCAGGAATACTTGCAACAGTGGTCATAATTAAATTAATTATTTGATTTTGGTATTCAGATTTTTTTTGTTCTCTTGGAATGTAATCAATTGGAAAAATATCTACTCCAACTACATAAGGACAATAATGAAACCTTTTAAGATATGCCTCATCAAAATTCATACTCCTTCCAGATATCACTCTTGCCTTTACATTATCATGGCTTACATCATTATAAACACTTTTCAACTCAAAATATTGTCCTAATTCAGATGGAGCCACTTCCAAAAATTTTTGATAATCACCTCGCAGCATACCAATATCTAAATCATCATCCCATGGGATAAATCCATGATGCCTTACTGCACCAAGCAATGTCCCCCAATCAGCAAAAAACGGTATATCATGCAAAACACAGATTCGTTTAATTTCTTCAAGAACTTCTATCTGTGCTGCCCAAGCCCTTTTCATTTTAGACTCAATATAAAAACCTTGTCTTGTCTCACCTTCAAAATATGAATCATCATATTGTATCACACTATTTCTCCTTATGACTTTTTATCAATTTCCTTACAAAAAAGTTTCCTGAATTTAAAAATTTGTTATAAAATTTTATTTTCTTATTTACATAAAAAAGCTGCCTTAACCTCTTTGAAAAATTCTTTTCATCAAGTTGGCAGCTCTTGGCTTCTTTTAGTCGTCTAACTCATCGAACTCTTGTACTTCAAGTTCCTCTGCACCATAAGGTTCTACCGCTACGGCTACATCAATATTCTCATTGTTATCATCGTCATCTTTTTTGTTATTATCTTCAACGGCTACTGTTACATCAATATCATCATTTTCTTTACTGATAACAATTTTATCTACTTCTTGATTGATAACAGTTTTGTCTACTTTAGGTGTTACTGTATTGTCAACGACAACTTCAAATTCTTCATCATCTGAAATATCTTCAAAATCATCTTCGTCATCTACATAAAAATTAACAGGAACTACCTCAATATTGCTGCAAACTGCCTTTCCTATAATATAGACCGTGTGTATGTCTTCCTCTTCAACATTATCAACCAGATTGCGCATACCGCTTGCTGTTCTTGTTATATCACAGGCAACATTGACACCTTCTGGAAGAATAATCGTCAAACTGCTTGCAGTGCTTGTAAAGTTAATATATACATCTTTTTCAAAGGTAGCAAGCCCCAAATCGACAACAATACTTGAAGATACCGCTTTAATCTCACAACCAGTAAACTCCTCATCCTCAACTTCAATTACTTTCTTTTCAAATAAAGCATTATATTTTTTTACTTCATCGCCAACGCTGTCGGCTTCCTCTTGAGCATAGGTTTCTTTTGCTGTCTTATATTTACTATAAGCCACCTTTGAGGCAACCCCCAATGCACCCAAACATACAATTGTTTTTGCCAATTTTCTCTTTGCCATATACGCAAATCCTCCTCAACATTACTTATAATAATAAATTATTTTACCATAATTAAAACAAAATATCAATTTCTTTGTTGCTGTCGCTGTTGATAAGAAAATGTACAGCCACAATAATCTTGTCTATATAAATGATATAAACTTGAAAGTTGTATAGACCTTTTATACCCTTCCTTCTTTTTAAAATCAGATAAAAGATAACAAACCCCATATTCCTTTTCAAGCTCTAATCCAATTTCATTGAGTTTGCAGCTATTCTTTAATGGGCTTATTGTAAGTGTTGTTGAAAAGTAGTCCATATGCATCTGCTTTGCCAAACGGGCAGTCTTTTCAAGTCTCATTCGATAACAGATAAAACATCGCTCGCCGCCTTCTGCACAGTTCTCATACCCTTTTACTTTATCAAAAAATAAATTGGGTTCATAATCCCCCTCAATAAAACTTACTTTATGAACGGCTGGAAATTCATTAATAAAACGCTTTTGTTCTTCTACTCTTTTTTTATATTCTTTGTCTACAGATATATTAGGATTATAATAAAAAACAACAATATTAAAATATCTTGACAGATATTCTATCACATAACTACTGCATGGCGCACAGCAGCTATGCAGCAAAAGAGAAGGCACATGCCCTTCTTTTGTCAATTTATTCAGTAATTGTTCTAATTCCTTTTGAAAATTTCTTTGTGAAAATGGTACTGCCATACATTTTTTTCCTTATTTCTTTGTTGCTTTATGTGCATAACAATCTTAATCCTCATTTATAATCTCTTTAAGAGCCGCAAACAGTTTATTCATCTGCTCATCTGTTCCTATCGTTATGCGAAGATAATTATCAATCCTTGGCTTATTAAAATATCGTACATATATATTTTTCTTTTTCAATTCTTCAAACAAGGCATCAGCATGAATTTTTTTATGCTGTGCAAAAATAAAGTTTGTTTTTGAATCTAAAAAAGTAAAACCTAATCCTGCAAGTTCTCGCTTTGTTCTCTCTCGTGTGGCAATAATCTTTTCAACACATTCCTGAAAATACTCCTCATCTTCAAGCACTGCTGAACCATATACTAATGATGTTATATTCATTGTATAAGAATTAATTGAAAATTTCACTGTCTGCATTGCCTGAATTAATCTTTCACTGCCAACTGCATAACCGATTCGCATACCAGCCATCGAACGTGATTTTGAATAGGTTTGTACAACTAATAAATTTTCATATTTATCAATTAACGACATAGCAGACTGCCCACCAAAATCTATGTAAGCCTCATCTATAATAACAACTGATTTCTGATTATTTTTAACAATATTTTCCACTTCATCTAATCCCATATACAATGATGTAGGAGCATTGGGATTTGGAAAAATAATACCGCCATTTTCTCTATAATAATCTTTCGCAATAATATGAAAGTCCTTATCTACAGGAATTTCACAGTATGGTATCTGATACATATTTGCCCATACTGGATAAAACGAATATGATATATCAGGGAATAAAACAGGCTTATCCGAATTAAAAAATGTCAAAAAACAAATGGAAAGAACATCATCTGACCCTACACCTACAAAAACTTGATTATCCAAAACATGATAGTGCTTTGCCAATTCATGCACCAATTCAGAAGCATTTGGGTCTGGATACAGCTTTAATCTGTCAAAATTAAAATCCCTTGCTGCCAACTCTGCCTTTGGTGAGGGCGGATATGGATTTTCATTGGTATTTAACTTAATAACGCCCACTGATTTCGGCTGTTCTCCTGGTATATATGGCTCTATTTTTCTTATATTATTTTCCCATTCTCTCATAAAAATCCTCCTTTTTGCCAACATTATAATTGCATGACTTATACTTGTCAATTTTTTCTTCTAAACACAGCTATACATATCTCATCATAATAAATTGTTTCAAAATCTTCATTATTCAAATAGTCATTTACATCATAATCTTGTGGCATTCCTCTTAAATCAAGCGCTATATATTCATCAATCTTATCTGTATAATAAATCTCATGTAAAACATCTCTGGAAGACAATTTTGCACATAGAAATGTACTTGCTGTAACACTGGCATCATCTGGTATCAATGCCAATGCTTCATTCATTTTTTGATATGTCACTTGATTATATTCTTTATTATATGTTCTCATATAATAAAGCTTATCCCACATTGTTGACATAAAAAACAGAACGCATGACATTGCCATCATTGCAAGTAATTTTGTTTTTGGCGATTTATTTAAATCTTCCATTGTAACAAACGCACTATATAAAAGTAATGTTGCACTTCCAAACGTATATTGAAATCCTATATTGCTAAAATATTCATAATCTGGCATAAGATTAAATAAAAACAAAGGACCTAACAATATTACTTTTTGCCATTTACCCGGCCATATTGGAATAAATAACAAAGGAGTCATCACTGTAATAATATAATTTAATTTTTCTTCACAAAACATTTGCCCAAATACATAAGCTGGATTTACAAGCACAGTCTTAATAATACCAAGCACATTTCCATCATCTGATACAATTACATTATTAAATCGGTCTGATGACGTTCCCATGCCAAAATGATTAATGTAATAAACTGCTCCAAAAAAGTATACAATGGATACTATAAGTACTATTAATCCTTTTTTATACATTTTGCGGGCAAAAATCATATATATGGCAACAAATGCTGCATATACTGCTGCATCTTCTTTAATGCTAAGTACAAAAATAGTTGATATTATAATACCCCAGAGAGAATCTTTCTCAAATGCTAAAATCAGACATAATATTGCTACTGGCAAAAACATATTTTCATGTATATCATATGAACATCCTGCACTCATAACAGGATAAAAGAAATATACTGCAGATAATAAGGTAAGCTGTACTGGTTTCATATGATGATTTTTTCCAATAAAAATTAATGGTATAACGCCCAGCGCTATAACTATTGCCTGAAGGACTTGCAATATAGCTGTTCCCGGATAAATGAGATAAAAGGGGAGTAAAAGCCAATAAACTGGCGATGTATGAATTTTCATATGCGATACCAGCATATCACGCTCACAGGTCGTCTCCATTGTAAAATGATTTTTCATATAATAAAACATTTGTGAAAATAGACCGCCATCAAAATTTGGAACGGAATATGTCAAATATCGATATACTGTAAAACCACCCGTAAATAAAACAAAAGTACCAGCCAGTACCACAATAACAATAATTGCCAATTTTTTATTAAAATAATGCCCTATATCTTTTTCAGATACAGCTATACAACGAAATACATAAGATAATTCACATAACATAAGAATTACAAGAAATAAACAAAATATAATCTCTTTCTGAAAGGCAGCACATATAACAGCATAAGGAAATGTGGTCATAAATACAAGAGCCGCCTCTATTATCTTACTTTTTGTTATTATTAGTAATGTCAAAAATGCTGCTGTCACTATAAAAACAATTCCTACAAAAATTAATGTATTTAATGAATAACTTACACTTAACAAACTGCTTATAGGATTATTTACCTCTTTTGAGATAACTATTGTTTGAACAAAACAAACACAACACCATGCCATAATAAAACTTATGACACAGTGTTGTACATTTGTTTTTAAATTGAATTTTTTATTCGTTGAAACTATCACAATAATTTTCTCCAATCTAACAAATCAAAACAAATTTAATTATTTATTCAAATATGAAATCCGCTATATATGTCAGTTCTGCACCCATTTGTTCTTGCTCTTTACTGCATGAAGTTAATCTCATATAAGAGCCGTCCGTCTCAAAGGAACACTTGTCTATCAATTTTTGTGTCAATATCTCTTTATACTCACCAAGATATCCTGCTACATGACCACCTATAACAACATCGCTGTCATATATAATATAAAGATTATTTACTCCTATTGCCAAATTTGTAATATATTCGTCAAGAATACATTGATATTCTTGATTGTCTTTTACTTCAGAAAAAAAACTATTTAATGATATATTCAAATCTTTTGATAACCTTCTTGCAGAGACATAACATTCAAAGCACCCATTTTGCCCACAAAAACATTTTCTTCCATTTGGTCGAATAACCATATGTCCAAATTCTCCCATACGATTATGTTTTCCTGCAATAATTTTATTATCTGAAACAATTGCTCCACCAACTCCATCATTTAACATTAAATACATAATACTGGAATCTTTACTATTTTGTGATTTTTTAAATGCTTCTCCGCTTAACCAATGCTGCGCATATGCCGCTGCTCTGGCATCATTCATAATACGGCATGGATACTTAATATTTTCAGCAAGCTCTTTTAATGAGTAATTTTTCACCCCCATAGTAGGTGCATTGACTGCCACTGCATTGACTTCGTCTACAATTCCGGGAATCGTTACTCCAACTCCTAAAATATCCTCCTCACAAATGGATATTTCACTAAGATTGATAATATCTTTGATTGCTTCTATAATATGCTTTACATAATCCTGTTCTGTACACAATTCCATATAGGTTCTGCTGCATACAATCTGAGAACGAAGATTAATTAATGAAATTTTATAACTGATATCTGTTATATTCACTGCAATTGTAAATCTTGCATTCGGATTGATGGATATCACTTGTGCTTTTCTTCCACCTGTTGACTTATAACTTCCCTCTAACAAGATTAAATTTTCACTTTCAAGCAATCTTAAATTTTGGTGAACTGTTGGCAATGATAATTGAAGTTTATCGGCAATGTTTTGCCTAGACGCATGTTCATTGGAATATATATATTGCAATATTCTGTTTCTGTTTATTTTTTTTACATCAGTAGTGGTTATCTTTGCATTTTTCATATTTATCCTTCCATGATGTATATCAAAGGACGTCACAATACAACAAATGTTGCGCTTTGCAGCAACATTCTTATGCTAAGTAACAAATATTATGCTAATAATATGCAACGTCCTTTTCTAAGGAATTTTTATTCCCCAAATACAGCAATGTAATCTTTCTGGAATTTATCAATGCCTTGGTCTGTAAGTGGATGATGAACCATCTGCTCAATTACCTTATATGGCACTGTTGCTATGTCGCCGCCTGCAAGCGCACACTCTGTAACATGCACTGTATTACGAACACTTGCGCATATAATCTCTGTCTTGATATCATAATTTTTAAATATTGTAACAATATCTCTTATAAGACCAATGCCCGGCTGTGATATATCATCAAGTCTTCCTAAGAATGGTGAAACATAAGCTGCACCTGCTTTTGCAGCAAGAAGCGCTTGATTTGCTGAAAAGATAAGTGTCACATTAACTGGAATACCCTCTGAAGAAAGCACCTTTGTTGCCTTTAATCCTTCAACAGTCATAGGAATCTTAACAACCATATTTTTGTGAATCTTAGCAATCTCTCTTCCCTCTGCAATCATTCCCTCTGCATCTGTTGTTGTTGCTTTTACTTCACCGCTGATAGGTCCATCTACTATTGATGTAATTTCTTTTATAACTTCATTAAAGTCTCTTCCCTCTTTTGCTATCAATGATGGGTTGGTTGTAACACCACATATAACCCCCATATCATTTGCTTTACGAATATCCTCTACATTTGCTGTATCAATAAAAAATTTCATGATTTTCTCCTATTCTGCGCTGTTTATAATAATCAAAAAAGTCTTTTTATATTTATTTGGAATCTTTATCTTAACAATAAAATTTTTTCATTGTGCCAACAACGCACAGACACAATAATCGAATCAACTTTATTCACTGTACATTTTTTTCAATGCTGGATACAACTTTTTAAATTTCTGGTATTTTTCTTCATAACGTGCTGTAATTTGTGCATCTGGCTTAATGACTTCCTTTACTTTGACAATCTTTTCGGCTGCTGCCACAACACTGTCAAATTCGTTTGCACCCACGCCAGCAAGCATTGCAGCACCTAATGCGGGTCCTTCTTCTGTCTCTAAAATTTCAACATTAATACCAAGCACATTCGCAATAATTTTACGCCATAGTGGACTTTTTGCACCGCCTCCACACAATTTTGTCTCATTAATATGTATTCCAAGACTCTTTGCAACCTCATAAGAATCTCTGATAGCAAATGCTACGCCCTCTAAAACTGCTTGTGTCATATCTTGTCTTGTTGTATCCATAGACATTCCCCAAAATGCAGCTCTTGCAAGTGGGTCATTATGTGGTGAACGCTCTCCCATAAGATATGGAAGATAGAACACATTATTGTTTCCAAGTTTGTCATCAGTAATATCTGCCTGTTCTGCCCCATATTCTTTTGTTCCAATAATTTCATCCATCCACCATTTATTGCAAGAAGCAGCAGAAAGCATACATCCCATCAAATGATAGCTTCCATCAGCATGGTCAAATGAATGTAGTGCATTATTCTCATCAACACCAAATGTATCACTGGATATAAATATCGTACCACTTGTGCCAAGTGAAATGTTGCACATACCATTGCCAACGGTTCCTGTTCCCACTGCTGCTGCTGCGTTATCTCCAGCACCTGCAATCACTTTTACATCTTCTGACAAGCCTAGCTTTTCTGCCTGTTCTTTTAGAAGTGTTCCCACACACTCATAACTTTCATATACCTTTGCAAGCATATCTTCCTGAATACCGCATATATCCATCATTTCCTTTGACCATTGTCTGTTTTTCACATCAAATAACAGCATTCCTGACGCATCGGATACATCAGTACAATGAACACCTGAAAGTTTGTAAGCAAGGTAATCTTTAGGCAGCATAATCTTACTTATTTTTGCAAAATTTTCAGGTTCATTTTCCTTTACCCATAGTATCTTAGGCGCTGTAAATCCTGCAAATGCTATATTAGCAGTATATTTTGTCAATGTGGCTTTGCCAATTATATTGTTAAGATATTCACATTCCTTTGTTGTTCGACCATCATTCCACAATATAGCTGGTCGAATAACATGGTCATCCTTATCCAAAATAACGAGTCCATGCATCTGACCACCAAAACTTATGCCGCCTATCTGCGACTTATCAACGTCTTGTGTCAACTCGGTAATACCTTCAACGCTCTTTTCATACCAATCCTGTGGATTTTGTTCAGACCAACCCGGTTGTGGAAACGACAAAGGATATTCTTTAGAAACAGTATTGACAACCTTTCCGCTGCTGTCCATAAGAATAATCTTTACAGCAGAAGTGCCTAAATCAACACCTATGTAATACATAAAAATCCTCCATTTTTGCTCAACCTGCAAGTTTGGACTACTATCCAAACTTGCCAGTTCAATTTTATTTAGCTTTCAATTTCTTTTATATTGTTGACTTTTCACTTGTCTTCATTAACAAAACTTGTCTTCATTATAAAAATTTTTTATGAAAATGGATTCTCCGTTTTGTAAAGCATACCTGCTGGCTGGTTAAATCCAATCTCCTCAACGCCGATATACTTAAATAAGTCAAACAACGCTTTACCAAAATGACCGAAAGCAACTGCACCATGATGTGGGAAATTCTTTTCAATCAACCAATGTCTATAAAAACGTCCCATTTCAGGAATTGCAAAGATACCAATTGCACCAAACGACCTTGTTGGCACTGGAAGTACCTCACCATGAGCAATATATGCTCTTAACTCGCCATCAGCTGTGCTTTGAAGTCTGAAAAATGTAATATCGCCCGGAATAATGTCACCTTCAAGTGTACCATTTGTAACTTCTTCTGGAAGGCTTCTTGCCATAATCATCTGGTTTTTCATCTCGCAGAATGACAACTTGCTTGAAGCTGTATTGCCGCAGTGGAAGCCCATAAATGTATCTTTTTGTGTGTATTCAAACTTACCAGCAATATCATTGTTGTATATGTCGGCTGGAACGGAATTATTAATATCAAGAAGTGTAACCGTATCATTACTGATTACTGTTCCAATAAATTCACTTAATGCACCATAAATATCAACCTCACATGAAACAGGGATGCCCATCTGAGTAAGTCTTGAATTGACATAACAAGGAACACAGCCAAACTGTGTCTGGAATGCTGGCCAGCACTTACCTGCAACAGCAACATATTTTCTTGAACCTCTATGTGCTTCAATCCAATCAAGAAGTGTAAGTTCATACTGTGCAAGTTTATTTAAAATCTCTGGCTTTTTGTTGCCATTGCCAAGTTCTTTTGCCATATCTTCAACAACACTTGGGATTCTCTCGTCATTTGCATGATTATTAAAGGATTCAAATAAATCAAGTTCTGAATTTTCTTCTATCTCAACACCTAAATTAAAAAGCTGCTTAATTGGAGCATTACAAGCAAGGAAGTTGGTTGGTCTTGGACCAAAACTGATTATCTTTAAATTTTGTAAAGCATATACTGCCTTTGCTATTGGTACAAACTCATGTATCATATCTGCACATTCTTCTGCTGTACCAACAGGATAATCTGGTATGTATGCATTGACATTTCTTAACTTAAGGTTATAGCTTGCATTTAACATACCACAGTATGCATCGCCACGTCCTTGAATGAGTCCACCATTTTCAGAAGTCTCTTCTGCTGCTGCTACAAACATCTTTGGACCATCAAAATATTTTGCAAGCATCGTCTCTGATATTTCTGGACCAAAATTTCCTAAATATACACACAATCCATTACAGCCCGCTCTCTTGATATCTTCAAGAGCCTGCATCATATGAATTTCACTCTCTACAATACAAACTGGACATTCATAAATCTCAGCAGCGTCATACTTTTGTGTATAAGCCTTAACAAGATTCTGTCTTCTTGTGACAGATAAACTTTCTGGGAAACAATCACGGCTTACCGCAACAATTCCAATCTTCATTTCTGGCATATTATTCATTTTTTCCTCCATGCTGCGGCTATTTTTTAATTCATATTCATTTTAACATGGATGCGCAGCTATCCATTGCATAATTTGTCTTATACAGACAAATTTTCACCTATCAGCCCATTAAAAGCACCTTTTATTTCTGCCTCTTGGTGCGCGATAAGCCATTTGTTTGTTGCAGCTAACAGCTTATCTTCTTTTGTTGCTGTCTGTGGCTTACTATCATAGTTTGTTCCCTTTGGCAGCACCACAACACATCGAAATCCTTGTCCATCAACTCCACAAGGCGCATAATGTAATGTTGTCGCATATACTTCAAGAACTGTTCCCTTTGGAACCATAAATGCCTCTGCAAGACTAGTATCATATGTATAGTCTTTGGTGATATCCTGCTGTTTGCCTAATATCAGTATCATATCAGTAACTGCTACATTGATTTCAGAACTTCTATGATATTCCAGTGCATTCAGCTTTGCATTATGTCCATTACAATAGCCAATCTGTATGGGCATTTGTCCATAGACGCTATCTGAAAAAATACCATAAACTTCCGTACTTTCCAAATCATTATCTGATGGAATATATATTACATCATCAGGAAGTGGTGTATTTTGCATCTTGTCCATCAGTTCACTCACATCAACATCTGTAATAACACGTCCATACTGCAAAAAACATGCATCATCAATTGTCTTAATATCCAATAAATCAACCTCCTATTTTTAATACTTATATAATACTATTGTATCCATCTTTTGTAAAGTTGTTTTATTAAAGTGATTATATAAAATCAATTACAATACCACTAACTACTCCTATGATATATAAAAGCCCTACTATCTTTATATTTTCTTTTATTTTTCTATTTTCCTTAAACAATACCAAAAGCCCTACGCCTGCACCTGACAATAGTCCTGCAATCACTGTGCCTGCTGACATTAAGCCTTCTACATATAATTTCGTAATAACAACACTGGATGCACAATTTGGTATCAGTCCAACCAATGAGGCAATGATAGGTCCGATAATAGGTCTATTTAATATTAAATTGGCTAATGTATCCTCTCCAATAAAGAAAATAATGCTGTTTAAAACCAACGTTATCACAAGAATATACGCAAATATCACAATCGTATGTTTTAATGATGATTTTAGTATACTTTTATCACAATGACAGTGTGCATGGTCACATATATTGCCAATTTTTTCAGAAATCTTTATATTGCCCTTGTCTTTTTTTACGAATAAATCCAATACCATACCTGCAACCATACCTATTACTACCTTAATTGCAATCAATTCAAGTATAATTTTAATAGACACCTTTTCCGATAATAATACTGGAAGCATCTCATCAGATGTTGACAGATAAATTGCAATTAATGTACCTAATGTAATAACTCTGCCTGCATACAGATTGGAGGCAGCAGCAGAGAACCCACATTGAGGAAATGCACCCAAAACAGCACCCAAAAGCGGACCTGCCTTCCCTGAATTTTTAATCATTTTTTTGGTCTTATCAGTTGTGCTATGCTCCAGATATTCCATTGCAAGATAAGCTAAAAATAAAAAAGGCAGCAATTTTATACTGTCCATTAACGCATCAACAATAACATCAAACATAGTTCCTCTCATTCTGAAGCGTTCTATACTAAGAAAAAATAAAACTGTCGCATTAAGAAAATTTGTGACGCTTCTGCACAAGTCAAAGCATTTATTTAATCTTATTTTTTCTAAAAATATTTATGACTTTGAAAAAAGAATTTTATATGATTTTCCATCTTCAAATATTTGTTTTATTTTTGGAAATTTTTTCATCAAAAATTTTACTATGTAATAAGATAAAATTCCATATAAACTGCCAAGTATAAAACTTACCAACACATCGGTAGGAAAATGAACGGTAAGATATAATCTGGATAGAGATATTATAGCTGCTATAACAATCATGGTTATTCCTTCTTTTTTGTACCACATAAAACATGCCAACGCTGCTGCAAAAGAAGCGGATGTATGTCCTGATGGAAACGACCAATCATAAATTGTTGAAAATATACCAAACAATTCCGTTTCAACAAGCGTTGGGTCTTGTATAAATGGTCGAACCCTATGAAATAAATTTTTCATAATACCATTACACATAATTACTGACAACATAAGTGCAATGGTCATAGTAAGTGCAACTTTACGATATTTTTTAGGAAGTATTGTAAATCCTAATAGGGCTAAAATAATCCATAATATCCCAGCTTCACCAAGCATAGTAAATCCATACATAATTGGATTCAGCACTGCATTATGCAGGCTTGCAAACCAATGTAATATTGTAAATTCCATTTAATCCTCCATTCCAAAGTGCAATGCAGGAATTATTCTTTAATTCCTACAGCCAACTTTGCCAGTTTGTCTGCCTCCTCATTACCTTCAATACCTGAATGACCTTTTACCTTTATAAAATTTATCACAATCTTATCTTTCACCGTTTGAATGTAATCATAATAGGCTATTGTTCCTTTTTTATTACGTTTCCACTCTCCTATTGCCCACTTTTCAATTCCCATATAATCATAATAAATATTAATTGAGGGCAGTTTTAATTCAACTGCCCTTTTTATGGCTGCCATACTTCCTAAAATTTCTCCTGCAACATTTCTCATTGATACCATTTCTTTATCATTGCCACTGCCGCTAAATTTTTCCATTTTAGAAGCATATTTTATAAATCCGCCATATCCATACGTATTTGTTGATTGATTATATGAACCGTCTACATACGCATATGCACTATTCTCGCTATCATTTATTAATTCTTTATTTTTATTAAAATCAATATATTTTTGTGCTTCTTGTCTATCGCTAAAACTTTTATATTCTGCCGCTGGATAGCCATGTACTACTGCTTTGCAATCATTCCAAGATGTATATATTCCAGGAACTTTTCCAACACGAACTGCATAAAACTTTGTTGCCATATAATTCCTCATTTCTATGCCGCTTTTATATAATGAACTTTCACTATATAACTTTTTTTACTTACATAAGTCCTCTAACTGCCCTTTTTCACGAAATCCAACTTCTGTTGAAACGACCTGTCCATCTTTAATCAATACAATAGTTGGAACAAACTCAATATTGTATTTTTGTGCAAGACTCATCTCATCGTTTACATTTACTTTTCCAACTTTAATTTCTGGATGTTCTTTTTCAAACTGCTCTAACACAGATGCAAACATTTTGCATGGCATACATCCTTCAGACCAAAAATCCAATAAGACAGGCTTATCACTTTTTGTTACTTCCTCATCATAATTATTACTTGTAATTATCATTATCATTACCTCACAATCCATCCTTTTATTTTTGCAGGCATAAGCCAAATGTCATGCCAGCCGCTTTTGGCTGAAAGCATATTGGCAAATACTGCAAGATTTAAACATTTCTTTTGCTGCCATAGACAATTATATAAATATATAGCATACTTCCTATTTTTATGCAACAAATAGTATTCCCAAAAATTATATTTTTACACAGAGCGCGCCTTTCCCACTGATGTCAAGTTATAACCACAAACTATATTTTTATTTTAACAAATCCCATATAGACATTTCATCTTTAGGAATTTTTGACTTACTGTGATATGTTGTTAAAACATTTATTAAAATCTGTATATCCGAAAAATATTTTTTAACAAATTCATAACTCTTGACATTTTTATATCTTAATTTTGTTTTACAATAAGTACTAGGCTTTAAATTGTGATTTTTTCTTTCCTCATTTTTATATTCTTTATACTTATCTTCACTATGAATAATAAGCATTTCTATTTCTGGAGCGGTGATTACATTCTTAACATCTACTTTATTCACATATGCCTTGCTCAAATTAAATTTTTCACTGCGCGAATCTAAAATCCTATAAATAGTAATTTTTTCTTTATAACTTTTTCTTAAATATTTATTTTCAAATTCCTTTGCGCTTCTACATCTTAATATTTCTTCTTCAATTAAGTCTTCTCGTTCAAATTTTAATTTATGATTGTCAAGTAACAAATCCAATATAGCCCTTTCAGCACCGCCTTCACAAATACATGCGATATAGTTCATACAAAAGTCTCCCTTACTCTACACTCATTAGAACTTTTTTTAATGCCATATATGCCTCATATACAGGAACTGTGCCTCCTAGATAATTACTATCATATACTTCACTCTTTTTAATATCATTTCTATTTAAAATAGTGGACAAATTTTTTGCAGTAATTCCATTTTTATTTCTAACAATATAAATACTGTCATTCCTATCAAATTCGTCTAACAATTCTGAATAATGCGTTGAAAATACAAGTGTTGCTCCATTTTTATTTACTTTTGAATCCATAAAAAACCGAATCAATGTAGCAACAATCTCTCTATTAAAATGATTTTCTATCTCATCAATAATTAAATATCCACCTTCAATAAATGCAAAGCAAGCATTCATAAATACACCTAATCCTTTTATTGTTCCTGATGAAAGATAATTTGCAAGCATATGTGGACTATTAATAATCACTTCATTTTTTCCGTAAAATTTCAATCGAATATCAAACTTTTTCTCTTTCATATGACATTGAAGATACTCTATGCTAGGATCTAAAAAAATTAAAAGTTCTTTTGGAAATTGCCCTAAAACATTTATCATATTATGGTCTGTCCAGCTTAACATATCACAAACAAAAAAAGACATATTATTTTTTTTATTTATAGCGATTATAATACTAATATCATTCATTAAATATTGTTCATCTTGATTTCTTTTCTGTTTTAAATCGGAATCTTTAAACTCAAATAAACTCTTTTTTGTTTTTATTTTACTAATTTTTTTTGACCATAAGCTTTCATCTAAAATAATAAATTTTTCACTGTTATCTACAGTATTTATTTCTTTTCCAATAACCGTCTGTAATTTATTTACAAACTCATTATCACAAAAATATGATGTAATTATCACTTTCTGATTGTTTTCTAAATCGCTTAAAACTTCTTTTGATTGACTATTATTTATGGATTCATTTTTCAACATCTTCATAACAAATGAAATGACTTTTAATATTGTAGTTTTTCCTGATGCATTAATACCAACAAATGCAATTACTTGATTTATATAAACTTTTGAAAAAACATTATAAAGTTGTTCTTTATCGTCTTCATTAACTCTTTGTTTTGCTATAAAATCTATATCTAATATACCATTAAAATGTGGTAACCCTTCTAATGTTAATTTTAAAATTTTCATATTGACCTCCATATTGTAGCTTATTTTAAAATTCATGTTTTTATAGTTAAATTATACCCAATTAGAAGCAAAAATCAACATTTATTTACATGATATACGTTTTTAATTCCCAAAAATTATATTTTTACACAGAGCGCGCCCCACCCTGTAAGTGGATTATGACCATTGCTAAAACCCGGAAGCTGTTTTGCACTGTTGATAAGATACGCTTTTACCTTTTGTCCCCAAAGATAGTCATCATTTCCTTTTACAATTCCCCATTCCATTAATAATGCTGCTGCTCCTGTAACAAATGGTGTCGAAAATGACGTACCTGTAACATATGTACCTGTGCTTAGATTGACCCCCACACCCGGAGCCACGATATCTGGTTTAAATAAAGATGTGCTTCCCTGCATTCCCTCCCAGCCTCTTCCTGAGAAAGGTGCATAAGAATACCGATAAGAATCATATGCGCCTACTGTAATTGCATTGGATACAGTAGATGGTATGGTAAAAGTTGCATAGCTGTCTGGTATAATAAATCCCGTTCCTGAATTTACTACATTTTCATTAGTTAGCCAAATATTATAATATCCATTAATCAACTTAAACGGAATCAATCGTAATTTCCAAATGCCTGTTGTAATATAATCTGTTTCAGATAAAATATTAATATATATCTCCTGTTTCATACTATATGGAGAAGGCTCTCCATAATATGACAAGACCAAATTATTGTTAAGCTGCATTCGATTTATGCGGCTAAATCCGCTAATTCTACCTAAATTTTGTCCTGTTGGTGCAATGATTTCAACCTGAAAATCCTCCCAATAATCTTTCCATATTTGTATTCCCACAGAAGACTCATAATTGCCAACTACAAGCTCTACTAATTCCTCTTTACCATTTTGAAGCGTTCCTGCATGATGTATAGTGCCTAGTCCCTCATTTCCACTGCCTATGCAAATACAACATTTCCACATATCACATACGGAATTAATATAGGTTTCAAGAATGGAGTCCCCTCTATGAGAGCCATAATTGTTGCCAAAACTAATATTGATTGCAATAGGCATATTGAGCGCACCTGCTTGCCTGATACAGTAATCAATCGCTCTCATTAACTGTGTTGTACGTGGAAAAGAATTGACAGGCTGATTATTGTCGAATTTTGCGTTATTTCCCATTTTTACCACAATAATAGAAGCGTTTGATGCAACACCTGAATTACCGCAGGCAATCGCTGCCACCTGCGTTCCATGCCCTACAAAATCCATATTTGCAGTCCCTTGTTCTATCATACGATTGATATCATCACTTGTGTAATACGCATCTTTATCTTGGTCCCATGCAGATATAATCCTTGTTTTGCCTTGACTGTCAAGAAATTCACTGTTTGCCGCATCAATTCCTGTATCAATAATAGCTACAATGGTACCTCTGCCATATAATTTATTAAGATTATCAAATCCCTGCTGCAAAGCAGAGATACAACTTGCACTTTTTTCTTCTTGAATTTCAAAATGAATTAATTTTGGCTTTTCAATAAATTCAATATATTTTTTACTGGCAATTTCATTGATATAGGCTTTTGGTGTAATCAAGACAGCATACTGCCCCAACAAATCATATACTTGTATATCTGGAAAGGAGGTTGTAATATCTGAATAAAAATCATCAGATAAAGAACTATATTTTACAATAATCTCCCATATCTCACCTGTCGTACTTACACCAACCTCCAAATCTGGTGAAATTCTCCTTTCACTATCTGTAACATTCATACTAACCGTTAAAAGCTGTTCAATTTTTTGACTATTCATAATCCCCCATTCCGAAGTGTAGCGTAGGAATTGCGCAATAGAAATTCGCGAAAGCGATTTCTATTGTCGCATCAAGCCTTATTTGTGACGCTTTGGCACAAATAGGCGTGTGAAAAATAAGTACATGAGTACTATTTTTCACACTAAATCCCCCACTCTTGCTCAAACTTACAATTCCGAACACAACAAACTATTTACTGGTAAATTACTCTGTTATAGTAAGTTATGTTCGGAATCAATGTTTATGATGCAAAAATAGGTTTATTCTTTAAAAAAATTTATTCTTCGTCTATATCATATAAATCCACCTGTGAAGGTTCCTCATGTATTATGTTTGGTTCCACCTCATAAAAAGGGTCTTGATTGTCTAAATTTAATGTTTCAGCCATTGCCCTTTTCATTTTTTCAACCTTTTTCATATTATTTATTACAATATAAGCACAAGCTGCAATGGAGGCCAATGCCAACACAACTGCTACAATGGCAATTATTTCTCGAACACGGTTGCCTGAATTTGTTTGTAGTGTTGAATTTGTTGTCACATCTGGCTTTGTATAGGTCTGCACAGCATCTGGCAAAGCAAAAAATCGTTGTATTGTGCCAAATTTATTGTCATAACAATACCAGCCAACATTACCATCTTGGTCTGTTCCATAGATTAAATAATATTCTTTGCTGTCTCCTATAAGTATCTGTGTATCTTGTCCTGATATCTGAACTTTAGTAACTTTGTATCCAGAAGGAATTTCCATATCGTCTGTAATTGGAAGAAAACAAATTCGATTTCTTGGCTGTGATACCTCTACATATGGTGTAAATGATTCCCTCACACTGTCATACATATAAAATCCAGATTTTCCATCCGATGATGCAGCTTCTAAATACATCAATATTACTTTATCACCAAAACCTTTTGCCGCATTCATCTCCTTACCATTATATGAAATCGTTGTTTCTGTAAATCCATCTGGCAGCGTATGAACTGTAAAATCATTGTCAAATTCATATTTTACTCCATTGATAGTGGTCGTATTGGTATCATTTTGAACTGGATTATCTGCCTGTGTTGTAGTACTCTCTTCTGTTTTTGTTGTTTCGTTATTACTTGGTTGTGGACGATACGTTTTTATAACATAAGATTTTGTTGAGCCATTTTCTGCTGTTACTGTAATAGTCGTTGTATTATCACCATAATCCATCCTTGTTCCTGTAACAGAAACCGAAGCTTTAGAATCATTTGGATGTGCGCTTACTGTAAGCCTTTGTGTATCAGAATCAATCGTTGCTGTATAAGATGTAACATCTGGTGAAAATGCAGGACTTAATCTTCCCGGACTTATCTCAAGAGACGAAAGTTTATTATCATCAGAATAACTTGCTGGCGCATTTCCTGTTACTGTTCCTGAGCCTCTTGTAATCTGCATATAGTCTTCACTCATATCAGCCAACTGTGAGCCCGGCGAAACACTGATTGAAGAAGTACCCGCTTTTAATATCTTAAATGTAAGTGATACTGTTTTAGACTGATATGTATCTGTATCAATCCACATAACAGTTCCGCCGCCCCTGTTATCACCGCCAGAAACTGCTTCAAGCATATTGGCATCATATGAAATATACATTTTTGTCGCTCCAATATCCGTATCTGAAGAGATATTGACATCAATTGTTACTTGTTCCCCAACATCTCCACTTGCTGAACCAACAGAAACATTCGCTGTTCCTGCTGCATATGCTTTTGTAGTTGTTAATATTAAAAATATAGTTAAAAAATATATTATATACATCTTAAACGGATGCTGCTTTTTCATTTTAATCCTCATTTCTGCGCTGTTTTTGCGTAAAAACCTTTCAACCAAAAAATTATAGTAACTCTGTATCAGCCAATATATGAACACTTATCTACTGAACAATCGTTTTTACGCCAAGTATATGATTTTTAATCGCAACAATATCAATTAAGTCTACTCCATCTTTTCGATTGACATCAGCTGCTTTCATATAAATATCGGATAAATCAATCCAACCTAACATATTTCTTTTTAGTCGAACAATATCCAACAAATCAATCTCGCCATCACCATTGACATCTCCATATAAAATAACAGTAAACTGTTCAAATATCCCATCATCTGAAACAATTTTAAGAATATCACCTGTACCAATAATACCAGATGTCTTTTCAATGTCATTTTTATCATATACTTTTAAAACGGCTGGTCCTTCAATATGTACAGCCCCAACGACATCTTGAATCGTACTTCCCAGTTCAATTCCACTTACTGTATGGTCGTCCCTGTTAAACGTATAATCTGAAGTAAACGATATTGGCTCTTTTTCACTTGCCTTTCTAGCAACTGTAATCGTATAGGTTCTTGTTGTACCATTTCCTGCATTGACATCAATATCAAAAACATTATCACCAACGGACAAATCCTTTTGCCCTAAACCTTCAATACTATTTACATCGCCCAGTGCCTCAGCAAGAATATGAATTGTATCAACATCATTTTCAACAACTAATGTATACTCTGTTGTATATTTATTAAATGAAGGCGTCAATGTATAACCTTCTACCTCTAAATTTTTAAGAAGATTATTTGGACTTCCATCGCCTTCTGGTATTGGACAAGCAGACTCTGGCATATTCTCATATACAGGTATTGTAAATACTAATGCTGTATTTTCCTTGATTTCATCGGAATACGCCTTAGCGGCTGTTACAGATTCACTTCTCGCCGCCAATATATTGGTCATATATTGATGCCAATATGGTGATACCATATCAAATTTTTCATAATAAATGGTATCTTGTCCACGATTAATATAATTTTTCCCAATAATTTTAGCACCGCCAATAATAGATAACATTCTACTATTCCATGGACGAAGCGTCTCCTCATCGTATCGTTTTGCATAGATTAAACCATTGACAACAGCACTTTGCCCATTGGCAGCAAAAGCACCTTGATTATAATAATTATAATAGCCCTCGTATCCGGATATAGTACCAGATATACTTCCTCCATATCCAGAACTTCCCTGCTCTTGTATAATTCTTGATGCCAAATGATATGGGCTTACACCGGACTCTTGTCCTGCTTTTAATAAGCCAGAGGCATAGGTATAATAGGTTCCATTATAATATAAATCATGTGAGGAACCATTCATAAAAGTATTGCGAATAATATTATCAATGCCACTTTCCATATGTAAATTAGAATTGTAAGACAAACGCTCAAACATAAAAATATTGGTCTCATTTAGAAAATTTCTTGCATCCAGTGCATATTGAACCAACTCGCTTGAGGCTTGAACCCAACCACCACTGTCAAACACTATCCATCTATCCGAATCCCAATCATAACATCCTTCTTCAATAGATTTCCATGAACTGATAGAAGACTCATGGATTAAGCTTCTGCCTATTGCATTTTCATTTTCAACAACTTCATTCCAATCTTTTCCAACATGGTCTGCTACAAATACCCACTTTGGATAGCGCGCATGAAGATTTCGCAATCCCTCTTTATAGGATTCTGGAAATTGTTGTTTATCTAAGTATTCTTCAAAATCTTTTTCTTCCTCATATACAATGATTTCATGGACAAATTCGCCGCTTATATATCCATATGTGTACGAGCCATCATAATGAAAACCAATTTTATACCAGTAATATGTATCGCTTGTATATACCTTATCATATATATCAAACCCAAAGCCTCCATTGACGACTGTTATAATATTACTGTTATCCGAAGTAGATGTGCTTGTCCTGATTCTTAATCCTGTGACATCGGCATTCACTTCGCCTTTTCCTATAATTTCATCTGCTCTTACATACTCTGGATTAAAAACAAATGTGTTTAGTACGATTCCTGAAAAAATCATCACGAATATGAGAAGTAAACTTATTATTACTCTTTTCCATCTCTTCACAGTACCCCTCCATTAATCATGTCTTTGCCTAATTATTTCTTCCAAACTCTGAGAGCTTTAATCCCTCGTTTCTCTCCAGTACCATATTAACACTCCAACTGTTTACAAACAATAAAAGCGGATTATCTTTTAAGTCTTTTATCTTTTTCATATCTGATGTTCCAACAATTTTATTCATATCAACATGTTGTGCATCTTCAATCCAGCGAATATACTCATATGGGAGTTTTTCAAGTTTAATTTCCACATTATACTCATTCTTTAAGCGATATTCCAACACTTCAAATTGAAGCACACCAACAACACCGACAATAATTTCTTCCATACCTGAATTAAATTCCTGAAATATCTGAATAGCGCCTTCTTGTGCAATCTGGCTAATTCCTTTAACAAATTGTTTTCTCTTCATGGTATCAACTTGCCTTACTCTAGCAAAATGTTCTGGTGCAAATGTAGGTATACCTTCATATTGAAATTTTTTATCTGATAGGCATATCGTATCTCCTATTGAAAAAATGCCGGGGTCAAACACACCAATAATATCGCCTGCATAGGCTTCTTTTACAATGTGTCTTTCTTGCGCCATCATTTGTTGTGGCTGTGAAAGGCGTATCTTTTTTCCACCTTGCACATGATTTGCCTCCATTCCAGCTATAAATTGCCCAGAACAAATACGCATAAACGCAATTCTATCTCTGTGTGCTTTGTTCATATTTGCCTGTATTTTAAAGACAAAAGCGGAAAATTGCGCCTCAACAGGGTCAATTAAACCAATACTTGAATTTCTAGGCAATGGCGCTGTTGTCATACTTAAAAAATGCTGCAAAAAGGTCTCAACGCCAAAATTTGTAAGTGCTGAACCAAAAAATACAGGTGTGAGATTGCCCGCCTGTATCGTATCTAAATCATACTCTGCACTTGCCCCATCTAACAATTCAATATCATCATTTAATTTTTCATAAAAATCTTGTCCTATCTCGGAAACAAGCGCATTATCTGAAATGGAGATTGTTTTTACATCAACTTCACGCTGACCGTTCATGGCTGCCTGAAATAAAGAAACTTCCTTTTTATCTCGGTTATAGACGCCCTTAAATTCTTTGCCACAGCCTATTGGCCAATTCATTGGACATGTGCTGATTCCAAGCACTTTTTCAATATCATCTAACAGCTCAAATGGGTCGTTGGCTTCTCTGTCCATCTTATTGATAAATGTAAAAATAGGAATATGCCGCAGCACACAAACCTTAAACAGTTTAATTGTCTGCTTCTCCACACCCTTTGATGCATCGATTACCATAACTGCGGAATCTGCTGCCATAAGTGTTCGATACGTATCCTCCGAGAAATCCTCATGTCCGGGTGTATCCAATATATTGATACAATAACCATCATAATTAAACTGCAATACAGATGATGTTACGGAGATACCTCTCTCTTTTTCTATCTCCATCCAGTCTGAAACAGCATGTTTTGCAGTTTTCTTTCCCTTAACTGAACCAGCAAGATTAATGGCTTTGCCATATAGCAAAAACTTTTCTGTAAGTGTTGTTTTACCTGCATCAGGGTGAGAAATAATAGCAAATGTTCTGCGTTTGTTAATCTCCTCTTTCATCATTCTTCCTTCAGGAAATGGGAAAATTTCCATTGTATCTAAATCCACTGTTAAACCCCTCCATATCAATCTTTAAATTGCAATCAAAAACTACAACTAATAATTTTCATTTCTATTTTTTGTTAGTATAAGGCTGCTGCAAAAGAAATGTTTTATTTTGCGACAGCCTCTATCAACCTAATATTTTGCATTACTACGCCCTATTAAGTTCAAACTTATAACTCACTTCTGATTTATCATCAATTCTTCTAAATACATTGACAACACCATTCATCACTTCTGAAAATTGTTCATCCTCAGCCTCAATAGTAACAATCTGTCCTTCATCTTTTATTACAACATCGGTTGCTTTTGTATGTTCAAAAATAGACTTTCTTACGTCCTCTACCTTATCTTGTGTATCTAACAGCTTACTTTTACTCTTAAATTTCACACTGTATGTTCTTATCATTAATATTATTCCTCCATTCTTGCTCCATCTGCGAGTTTAGCGCAAACTTGTCCATGTTATTAAACCTATTATATCATAATTTTTTACATAATGAAACGCCCGAAGTTTGCACAGCAAACTTTTATAGCTCGGCTTTTGCTGAGATTATTATACCACAGCTTTGCTGTGGTTATTATATCTCAATAAGCCCTCAACTTCAACCACCTAAATTTTGTACAATAATTTCCTGCCCTAAACAAAAAGAATAAATAATTTGTTCTTTTACTGGAAGCCCTGTCAACTGATGTAATGCTTTACTATAATAATCTAACTGAACAGCGTATCGATTTATTAATTCATCAACACCTTCTTTCCCCTTTGCAACGCGGTCTGTCTTATAATCAATAACTGTTATTGCTCCATCTTCAACAAAATACAAATCAATAACCCCTTGAATAAGCATATCAGGACCATCGTCCATCAAAAAGACAAACGGCTGTTCTCTCCATAATCTCTTTTGGGTATCTGCTTTGGCGACTCGTCTTCCTAACTTAGAATCACAAAATCGTTTAATATCAGCAACTCGAATACATTGCTTTTGTTCTTTGTCAATAAACTCTTGCTCTAATAAACAATCAAGCTGCGCCTCAATATCATTATTTGCAAAATCAATACATTCCATAATTCGATGATACGCGACACCTCTGTTTGCAGCAACTTGCTGTTTTGATGTATCTTCCAAAAACTTTGGAATAATCAATTCTTCCTCTATATCAGCCTCTATTGCTTCTAAAATATGTGCATCCATTGCCATTCTCTCATCAATATCTGCATCATATTGCATTTTCTTTAATTCTGAAACCGTAATTTTTGTTCTTGTTTCAGAATCCAGTTTATAAGGATATGGAGGAAGAATATCAAAATCTTCCTTTGTCTTGCTATCATCAGAACAATGTTCTTCAAATTCTATATCTTGTTCATCAATCTGTTTTTCTTTATTACATAAATAAGCATTTTCATTATGTACTATAAATTTTCCCTCATTGCCTTCTTTTAAATATAAAACAGGCATAATCATATCAAGCATAGTGCCGCATTCTGCGACATCCGCATATGTAAATCGATTGTTTTCGCTGATGGATTCTGCCTTTCTTTGCCACTTTAACAACGCTGTATCCAAATTGCTGACAGTTCCTGTGATAAACAGCTTTTCTCTTGCTCTTGTCATAGCGACATATAAAACGCGCATCGTCTCGCTGATATCTTCCTTAATAATGCTTTTTGAAATCGCATTCTTAATAAGAGTGGGCTGCATGGTTCTTTTCTCCAAATCAATTAAATCTGCTCCAATTCCAAGTTCTTGATGAACAATCACACTTCCTAATGCATCGGCATGATTTAATTTTTTCCCCATACCAGTAAGGATAACAACTGGAAATTCCAAACCTTTACTTTTGTGAATACTCATAATTCGCACGACATTATCATTGCTTCCAAGAAGAGAGGCTTCTCCTAACTCAACATTATATTTTTTCAATCGCTCAATATATCGCAAGAAATTAAAAAGTCCCTGATAACTTGTACTTTCATATGCTCTCGCTTTTTCCATTAAAATATCAAGATTTGCTTGACGCCTTTTTCCTGCTGGCATCGTTCCTACATAGTCATAATAACCTGTGTTATACATCACATCCCAAATTAAATCATACACAGACATATATTCGGACTTTTCTCTATATTGATAAAGCAATTCTAAAAATGCCTTTGCTTTTTGATTCTCACTTTCTTTTAATTGAGTATACAATTTTATCCTTTTGTCGGCTACCCTTATTTGCGATAATTCTTTTGTACCCATTCTTCCAAAGTAAGACAACAATACTGCTGCCATAGGAATATCTTGTAAAGGATTATCAATCACAGTAAGCATACTCAATATCAACTTTACTTCTCTTACATTAAAATATCCTTCTGATGTATCACAGTATGCGGGTATCCCTTGACTCATAAGAATATCAACAAAAGTATCTGCAACGCCTATTATCGTTTTTGACAAAATAACAATATCACTATATCGAATAGGGCGATACCCTCCTGTTATTGTTTTGTCATACACTACATGAACAATTTTGTCTGTAGGGTGAACAAGCTCTTCAATCATATTGCATACACGCATCGCTTCCAATGCGCTGCTTTCTCTTTCATCTTCACTTTTAGCAACAACAAGTACCTCAGTTTCTGGTTTTTTATCAAAGCCTGCTGCTTGGTAAGCTTTATTATGAACAAAAATCTGTTCTGGACTAGCAGGATATTCCATACCTAGATTTAATTGTGCTTTCTCATCATATTCAATACCACAATAATCCATGTGCATAAGCCTTTTAAACACATCATTGGCAGTGTAAAGCACATTGCTTCTGCTTCTGAAATTGGCTTGTAATTCTATCTTTATCCCCTCTTTTAGACAACTATCTTTTATATTTTTTTCTTGCCATTCTTTTTCTTCTACATTGTTTATTTCTACATCCTTTTCTTTTATATCTTCAACTTCTTTATAACAATTATATTTATCCATAAATAATTCTGGACATGCCATTCTAAATTTATAAATACTTTGCTTTACATCACCAACCATATAAATATTATCGAATTTATCCGTCAATCGCTTTCTGGAAACGGCTGTTAATATTTCTTCTTGAAGCATATTACTGTCTTGATATTCATCAATTAATATCTCCTCATAATACTCTGCTAATGTATTAGCCACTTCGGTATATACTTTTTTTCCATCTTCAATTCGCACAAGAATATTTAATGCCATATGCTCCATATCATTAAAATCAATAATATTTCGCTCTCTTTTTTCCTTCTGCATATATGCGGAAAGTGTTTTTGCCAATTCCAACATCTTACGCACATAGGACGCATTTCGTATAATATTTTCATACATTGTATCATAATCTTCAGACAATACTTTTGCTGCAAGCGTCTTTGTAATATAGGCTTTATATCGGTCTCTACAATTTTTTACGTAGTCTTTTTTGTCTTCGTCTACATCTTTTTTTGCTCTTGGCAATCTTTCAAAATTAATTTGATGAACACACTCTAAAAATTCACAAAATGTTTTTGCAGATAACAACGCTCTAATATCTTGATGTTCGTTCTCAATACATTCAAGATAAGTAAATGGTCCCTCCTCACTTAGACAAATCGTTTCCATTTTAGAATATCTTAAACTATAATCTTTTAACTGCTGCTTTATATCGTTCCACAGACTGACAACACACAAATGATTTTCAAAATGTTCCTTATCTTTTATATTATACATTTCCTCACAACGATTGTACCATTCTTCTTCCCATGGACAACTGCGTGCAAAATGATAAATATTGCTTATAATATCCATGACTTTGCGGTCATCTCTTCCCGTTCCATATGCATCAACAAGATTTTGAAAATCCTCATCTTCTTTTGTGTAATATTCTTCCATAAGTGCCATAAGCACATCATGTTCCAACAGTTTTAATTCCCCTTCGTCGGCTGTGCGAAAACCGGGGTCAATATCAACATCGACAAAATAATTTCTTACAATATTTAAACAAAAACTATCAATCGTTGTAATCTGTGCATTATTGATAAGTGTCTGTTGTCGTATTAACAATTCATTATCTGGATTTTCTTCACATAATTTTTCTAATGCACTTCTTAAACGCTGTTTCATTTCAGCGGCAGCCGCTCTTGTAAACGTAACAATAACAAGTCTGTCTGCATCAATGGGATTTTCTTTAGAAGTTATTTTTTCTAAAATTCTCTGCACTAAAACAGCCGTTTTTCCTGAACCTGCTGCTGCCGATACCAATATATTTTGACCGTTTAAATAAATAGCCTCTTTTTGCTTATCTGTCCACTGATTTGCCATCTGCGCCTGCCTCCCCATCTTTTTCTTGATTTAACTTTTCATCAATTTTTTCCCAAATTTCTTCTGGTTTTAAATTTGCAAATTTCCGAAATCCTTTGCCGCCCAAACTTGGAGAAAATCCACACACTTCATTATATGGACAGTAATCGCACGATGTGTGCATACCTTCTTTATAAGGATTGATACGATTATTTCCCTCTAATATATCTTTTCCAATATTGGTCTGACTGACAGAAACATAATGCTGCAATTTATCAAACGATTCCGTTGACAATGTATTTTCTTTTTCTTTGACATTGCCATCCTTATCAAAATTTACAGGCACTACAAGCGACTTGCTTGTATCGCTTGAATCCATCAGTTTTGGGAGATTATATTCTTTGTTAATTGCTCCTTTTAACATCAATTCTTCAAGGATATCCTTATTTAACTGTTCCTCACTTTGATTATCAAACGCTATAATTGGATTTTTGACATTATAATAAAACACACCCGCAGGGATAATATTTTTTTCAGGGTGTCGCTTTTGTTCCATCAGCATCGCTGCCCTTAAATATGTAACAAGCTGCATTTTTAATCCATAATATACTTGCGCAAGATTAAAATCTGAGTTTCCTGTCTTATAATCAACGACCCTCACATAAACATTTTTATCGTCCTCATATATATCAATTCTATCAATCTTACCCGTAATACACATCTTAGCATGACCACTATCCAATACAATTTCTTGTTCGTCCATCATAAATGAAAATTCAAATTCATCTGGTACAAATTTTCCGCTGTCAATTTGCTTACCTATCGCCCAAAGTGTCCTATCTGCCAGCTTTGCCATTCTTTTTAATATAAATTTATTTCTTCCACTATCTTTTAAAATGGTATCGGAATATTCGTCACTAATTTGAGATAATACATCTTGTACATAACTAAACCTTGACTCATCACTAAGATGTTGAAGTTGTTTTCCTTCTTGTTCCAAACGTTTACATACATTTTCAATAACGCTGTGCATAATCGTTCCAAAATCACTGCTTTCAAATGTATATTCATCTCTGCCATACAAGCCTAATCCATGACAGAGAAAATAGGCAAAATGACAAGAGGAATACTGTTCAAAAGCCGATATACTGCCAGAAAGTCGTTCATTATAAAGCTTTAAGGCAAGACTTTCTCCTAACATCTGAATATATGCATCTGGATTATAAACCAAATCACTTTTTGGTATTTTTATATATTTAAACTGTGAATTTAATTCTTTTGATGTATCCATAGGAATATCTGGAAACATTTGTCGAATACTTTGCAACAGATAAGAAGGTAATGCCCCTTTTCCGTCTGTCCCTTTTGATGAAAATGTAATATAGATTTTATCCGATGGCTTTGTAAGCACAAGATACAGATAAAATTTTTGTATAAATGCCTTTCTTCGGGAACTATCCGACAATTCTACATGTATATCCTCAAGATAATCTCTATCTGCCTCCGACAATACCCCTTTACTTTCACTTTTTTTAGGAATAATGCCCTCATTCACACCAAGAAAAAATAATACCTTAATTTCTTCTAATCTTGTTCGTTCTATATCACCAACAACAACGCAATCCGCCGTAGGCGGAATCAATCCTACTTTAATTTCAGCAATGCCTGAATCAATAATTCGATTAAATTCACTAAGACTTAATTTTTGTTTGCCCAACAATTCCACTATCTTATCAAACAATTCAATGATTTTTGCATATATTTGATGATATTCATCGCCTGTATCGGGCAAGTCTGCAAAATCATTAATTTTTTCCTGTGCTTTTGTATCAACTAAAAATTCATAGACTGCTCGAACATAATCTTCAACAAATGCCTCTTTCTTTTTCAGCTTTTTTTCCAATGTTATAAAAGGCGCCATAATCTGTACACGCAGTTCATTTAAATATTCAAGCGGAAATCCTTCTCTTTGCCTTCCCTTTCGTGTCCATTTTTTATGCCACATCGTTCCACGTACGCCTGTTGCAACACAATAATTATCAATTAAATCCACATCTTCTCTTGCAATTCCAGTCATACCTGTTCTTAAATAACGCAGCATACTTTCATAACTATAATTTTTCTCAATGGCTTCCAACGCTCCCCTTAAAAATTCCACTAAAGGATTATCAGCAACCGTCTTTTTGTTATCAACAAACACTGGAATATTATTTTGTTTACATATATTTCCAGCCAACAAACCATACAATTCAATTTCACCAGAAACAATCGCAATATCCTTATACCTGTATCCATGAAATCGTGTCAATTTTAATAATTCACTCACAGCAAACTG
Source organism: uncultured Lachnospira sp. (assembly GCA_910587485.1). Classification (GTDB taxonomy): domain Bacteria; phylum Bacillota; class Clostridia; order Lachnospirales; family Lachnospiraceae; genus Lachnospira. The sequence goes on along the minus strand of CAJUKN010000013.1, from coordinate 46,809 downwards.
TACTTCTTCTTTTGGTGTCGCTGCCTCATAAATATGGATTGCATCACGGTCATCCTTATTATGATAAAACATTTTATTATATCGAAACAAATTTTTTTCAAGAAATGATAATCTATTATTTTGAAAACGAGGATTGATATTTTTATCCATAAGAACAGGCTCTAAAATATCAATATGCTCCTCATCACATAGGCGATATAACTTTTGCACCATCTCTTTGCTCATAAAAAAAAGATTGTGCATTCCCTCCATTACATTGAGTTTTTCTTTTGCATCAATCGTTACCGTCACTGTAATTTGATAACATAACTGCAATAACAACTGCATAAGATTATATTGTATGGGGGTAAATCCAGTAAATCCATCAAACACAATTTCACTTTTTTTAATAATAGACGACCTGTCAATCACTTGACACAATACATCTAATATTTCTTCTGATGTAATATAATTATTGGATAAATAATCCATAAAAGAACGATATATAATATTTAAATCCTGCAATTTTGCAGTTAAAAGCTGATTATCCGCTGATTTTACTGCAATTTCTCCAATATTGTCAACACTGATGTTATATTGAAGAAGCTCTGATATAACGGATTTTAATTCCGATACAAAACCTGTTTTATTAATACTACTTCCAAAATAATGCAAACTTTTTTTATGCTCTTCTAGTACTTTTCTTACAATCAAATTTTTTCCTGTATCGTCCAATACAGGACGATTTTGTCCGCCAACTTCCTCAAATACCTTATAGGCAAGACGCTCAAAACTGACGACATCAATATTTAAAATACCTTTATTTGGATGCATATACACTAATTTTTTCTGCGTTGCCATTGTATATTGTTCAGGCACTACTATAATATAATTTCGCTCAGGATTCTGAATCGACTTCTCAATAATTTTCTGATATGCAAATGTTGATTTGCCAACTCCTGAACTACCTGCTATAATTTTTAATCCCATATACCCTCCTGCAATGAATATTCTATATACCAAACGCATAAATATATAGTAGCAAAAAAAAGGAGATTTGCATATGAGTTCAAAGACAAAAATTATTGTTATCCCTAAAATTGTTCTGATAGCAGCCGTTATTATCTTATTGTTAATTATTTCTATTGCTGTTTTTATGGGATTTCAAGGTAATAAGACACAAGAAATGGATACACAAAAAGCACAAAGCACGACTTCTGACCATATATATACGCCCGGTGTTTATACATCGTCCATTATGCTTGATGGAAATCAGCTTGATATAAAAGTTACATTGGATGCCAACAATATTAATGATATTGAAATGCTCAATCTCTCAGAGGCTGTAACAACTATGTATCCAATGCTTTCTGATAATTTTAATGAGCTTGCAAAAAATGTATGTGAAAATGGCTCAACCGATAATATACACTATTCCTCTGATGTAAAATATACAACAAGCGTACTGTTAAATGGAATTAACTCCTGCCTTGAAAAAGCACAAGTACATACAGAAACAAAAAAATAAATATGTGAAAATGAGGGATTTTATCTTTAATATTAAATATGGGACTATCACATTAAGGAAATCAGACGCAAGCTATTGTAAAATATAATGTACGATTAAACGATATCTTGTATCTTTAGTCTTTTGTGCGAAAGTCCCAATATTTGCAGCAAAACGCACTCTATAATACAAGATACAGTTATTCTTTAAGCTATACTACATCTTATATATTTTTTGCTTTATGCAGCAACCTCATATTTATCATTTATTAAACAAATTTAAATATTTGCCAAATTCTTGTAATGCATCTTCTACTACATATGGTTGTTCCATATCTACACCACACAATTTCAACAAATCAATCGGATGCATACTACCACCACTGTTTAAGAATTTCATATAACCAGACAATGTTTGTTTGTCTCCATCTAAAATCCTTGTCGCAATGGAAATGGCAGCCGAAAAACCTGTCGCATACTGATAGACATAAAATGGTGTATAAAAATGCGGAATCCTTGCCCACTCATATGTAATTTCTTTATCAATAACCATATTAGAACCAAAATACTTTGCATTTAAGTCTTTATATAAGCTGCATAGATTCTCTGCACAAAGCACTTCTCCTTGTTCAGCCATGCTGTGAGCATTCTTTTCAAACTCAGCAAACATAGTCTGCCTATAAAGTGTTCCTTTAAACTGCTCTAAATAACGGTTTATCAAATATTTGCGCTGTTTTTCATCGTTGCAGTATTTTAATAAATAGTGAATAAGAAAAGTCTCATTGCATGTTGAAGCCACTTCTGCCACAAATATCTTATATCCTGAATAGATATGAGGCTGTGTTTGATTGGAATAATAGGTGTGCATGGCATGCCCCATCTCGTGAATTACTGTAAATACATCATTTAGCGTATTATTATAATTTAAAAATACATATGGATGTGTGCCATATACACCCCAAGAAAAAGCTCCATTGCGCTTGCCAGCATTTTCATATACATCAACCCAACCATTGTCAAAACCTTCACAAACTGTTGTAACATACGATTCACCAAGAGGCTGCAACGCTTGTATAACCATTTCTTTTGCCTGCTTATAATCCACTTTCATTGTATAGTCTGAAACCATTGGAGCATAAATATCATAAAAATGCAGTTCATCCACACCAAGCTCACGCTTCCTTAATGCTACATAATCATACATTTTATCCAGATTATCATTGACCGTTAAAAGAAGATTATCATAAACACAAACAGGAATAAAGGATTGTGTCAAATACATTTCTAACGTACTTGTATAGTTTCTTGCATTTGCATAAAAAATGGCTCTTTTCACATCACCATAGTAAATCTCCGCAAGAGTATGAATATGGCTGCTATATGGTCTATATAAGGTCTCAAAAGCCGATTTGCGCACTCGCCTGTCACGACTTTCCATAAACGTGCTGTATTTGCCATGTGTCAATTCTACATCTTCGCCATTTTCATTTGTTATATATCCAAAACAAATATCTGCATTATTAAACTTTGAAAAAATTTTGCTTGGCGCATCAGCCATTCTCTGCACCGCAGCAAGCAATTTTTCTTCTTTGTCTGACAATATATGCTGTTTACCTGCCAATATATCCTCTATATATCGTCTATACGGTTTTACTATGTCTTCATCAAGATATTGCTTTATAATATTATCATCTATTGCCAAAATTTCAGGCTCTACAAAGGAATATTTTTCTGCCAATTTTGTGACTGCCATCTGTGCCTTACCAGACATTGACTGATATAAAAGATTTGTTGTATCTTCATAATATCTCATAAATGCGTAGACGTAAATTTTTTCTGCCAAAAAATCTGCCTTATCTTGTTCATATAAAACGAAAGCTAAATTATCTGCACTCTTGCCAATACTCCCTTTATATTGACAAGTTTTTTCACACTCGCTCAAAAACTTTTTATAATCTTCTTCCCATAATGTATCGCTAGCATATATATCTTCAATACGCCATTTATCTTCTGGTTTTATTTCCTGTCTTGACAGCATATACTTTTTACCTCCTGCACTAATTTGGAGCAATTAATATTTTGTTATTTTTAAAAAATTTTCGTTATTTATATAAAAGTTCGCTTTACAAACAAAATGTTTGCACAACGAACTTTCGTATTACAATTTTATTATATTTTTTAATATAAATCAATAGCAGCTTACTAATACCATATTGCTATCGTTATTTTATTATAGTTCTGGCAAATAAACAGAACATGCAATAGCAAGCGCTCCATGTCCAATATGACAAGCCACGCTTAATGATAATGGGTCCATATTAAAATCCAACTGTGGATATTGTTCTTTTACCATTGCTGCCCATTCCTGTGCTTCTTCTGGATTACCTGAATATGCTGCAGCGATATGCACTCTATTTTCTTTATAGGCTTCTTTAAATCGGTTATTCAAATCATCTTCCATCGCCTTTAACATAATCTTTTTGGCAGATGCTTTTCCTCTTGTCTTTGCAAATGCATCAAGTTTTTCTCCTTGAATTTGCAAAACGGGATTTAATTTTAACATCGTTCCAATCGCTGCTGCCGCTGGCGTAATTCTGCCGCCCTTTTTCAAATATTTTAATGTGTCCAATGTAATATATATACTAGACTGAAATTTATCTCGTTCAAGAATATCTTTAATTTCTTTTGCATTGCAGCCTTTTTCTGCCAATGCTTTTGCATCGAGAACGGATTGTCTTTGTGTTATCGAAATACGCTGATTATTTACCACATAAACTTTACCATTATAATCCTCTGACAACATAGCAGCAGTCTGACATGTACTACTTAACCCACTAGACATTGGTATAAATACAATCTCATCATAATCTTTTAACAATAATTCAAATCGTTCTTGCATTTCTCCAATAGATGGTTGTGATGTTGATATATCTGCATCTTCTTTTAACCTTTGATAAAATTCTTCTTGTGTCAAATCAATATCTTCATAAAATTGTGTGCCATTAATAAAAAAAGGCATTGGTAAGACAGAAACGCCCAATTCCTTGCCCATTAATTGTGTAATTCCACTGTTACTATCTGTTAATATTGCTGTTTTACTCATATGACCTCCATACTATAATTTATTTTTTTAGAAACTCCTATTTTAAATTTTTTAAGCTATGTTCTTTATTTTATATTGCTATTGAACATTATTTCATATAAAATCATTTTAGCTTTATGGTGGCTATTATACATTATTACCATAAATACCGCAACCAAATTTGGAGCTTCCCATGAAATATACAAATTATTGTAATCCATCTGATTTTAGACAATTAAGTAACTCTTGCAATCATTATGAAGCTTACTTTGATGAGGACGACGCTTCTTATATAACCTATATTGCCGCATACTTTGATACAATGCTAATTGGCTTTATTTCTTGTATTACACCAGATTTATCTGTCACCGATGAGCAGCAAATATGTTATGTTGAAATTACTGCAATGGTTCACCCCAACTACAGGCATAAAAAAATATTTTCTAATTTATTATCAAAACTTTATATTATTATAGAAGATATGTTCATACAATTTAATGAAAAAAATAAGACTTCTGTTTTGATACAATTTATATGCGCTGTAAATGAAAAAAATGCCAAAAAACATCATCTTGCATTTCATTCATGTGATTATTTAATGATATTAAAAGATATAAATGAATTAAACCAAGAAAATCAAAAACTGATTACTAAAGACAAATCACTACCAAACAATATAAAAAAAGACTACCAATGTTATTTTAATTCAGATAAAAGCTGTTATATGTTATTTTATAAGAACTTTTCTTCGCCTGTAGCTGTATGTGAATTAGATTATTTCCAATCCTATACTTGTATATCAAGTGTGTATGTAGACAGTGATAAACGCGGCAAAAAAATTGGTACCTGTCTTATACAAAATTTAATACAGGATTATTTTCATTTTGAATGCAAACAACCCCCATTAATCTTACATGTTTCCAGCACCAATCCCGCCGCATTTCAACTTTATAAAAATTGTGGTTTTTCTGTATGTGAGCAGGTTAATTATTATTATCTAAATGTTATTTATACACAAAATAAATAATTGCAATCTATGAACAAATCCCATAGATAGTATTTCTATGGGATAGTCATCAACTAAACATATTTGTCTACAACACTAATTTATACCTAAAAAATCACCTTTCAACCAATCACATCAGCCATATCAAACATTCCTGCTGGTTTTCCTGCAAGAAATTTAGCAGCTTCAATCGCTCCTTTTGCAAATACAGATTTTGAATATGCTGTGTGTGTAAATTCAATCACTTCATCTTCACCAGCAAAGATAACATCATGTACGCCAACAATCGTGCCACCACGAACAGCACTGATTCCTATCTCTTTCTTATCTCTCTTTTGTCTTACACTGCTTCGGTCATACTGATAAAAATATTCGTCACCCAATACTTCTTTTATGGAATCTGCCAATGCAAGAGCCGTTCCACTTGGCGCATCCAGCTTTTGATTATGATGTTTTTCAACAATTTCAATATCAAATCCTGCAGGTGCTAATACTTTGGTTGCCTCTTTAAGCAGCTTAAATAATGTATTAATTCCAAGTGACATATTGGCAGACTTTAATACAGCCACTTTACAAGCCGCATCGCGTACCTTATCAACTTGCTCTTTACTTAATCCTGTTGTACATACAACTACAGGCATCTGTTTATCAACACAGTATTGAAGCAAGGAATCAACTGCACTGGCAGCAGCAAAATCAATAACAACATCCGCCTTTACATCACACTTATCAATAGATGGAAATACAGGATACGCATTATGTCCATCATCATAAGGGTCAATTCCTGCAACAATTTGACATTCTTCATCTTTTGCAACTAAATCAGTTATCACTTTCCCCATATGACCATTACAGCCATGCATAATTATATTTATCAACATTTACTCCTATTCCGCAGGTCACAAAAACTTATAGGCAACTCTTACAAATCTGCATAACAAATTTGCCGCTAAATTATACATTCTCAATTTAAGCACAAAGAGCTACAAACCATTTTTATAAATTTATATAACAAATTTATCCTATGACTTTCTTTTAATATTCAATCATTCTAAATAATTTTCATGATTGCCTGCTTATCATCTTATCTTTACTAATCATATTTATATTATAATAATTATATTATTAATAATAGTATTGTCCTTTAATTATATTATTTAATATCAATGCCATATTCTATCATCGCATGTTTTAATCGTTCCAAATTTGGTGCTTCCATTGGTGAAAGAGGCATTCTAAGCGGTCCGACTTCCATTCCCATCAAATTTAAGGCATGTTTTACAGGAATTGGATTCACCTCACAAAATAGCGCATCAACAAGATTTAAAGCTTCAAACTGCATTTTTGCACTGCCTTCTATATCTCCTGCCATAAATTTTGCACAGATATCATGTGTTTGCTGTGGCGCTATATTAGAAAGTACCGATATAACACCTTTTGCACCAATCGACATAAGCGGTACAATCAATCCGTCCTCACCTGAATACATATCAAGACACCCTTCTGCTAACATCATTGTTTTTACTTCCTGTGCCATATTTCCTGTTGCCGCTTTTATACCAATAATGTTATCTACTTCTTTTGCTAATTGAACGGCTGTTTCAGGCTGAATATTGCATCCTGTTCTTGAAGGCACATTGTACATAATAATAGGCAAATCAATGGATTTTGCTATCTGTGTATAGTGTGCTATCAATCCACTCTGTGTAGCCTTATTATAATATGGTGTAACAACAAGACAGGCATCGGCTCCTGCTTTCTGTGCCTCTTGTGACAAATAGACTGCTGTCTGTGTGCAATTTGAGCCTGTTCCAGCAACAACTGGCACTCTTTTCTTTACATAATCCACTGTAAATTGTATTGTCTCAATATGTTCCTCATGCGTCATCGTTGAGGCTTCACCTGTTGTTCCACATACAATAATGGCATCGGTTGAATGATTAATCTGATAATCCAACAACTCACCCATCTTGTCATAATCAATCTGTCCATCTGCTTTCATTGGTGTGATAATAGCTACTCCCGCTCCAGTAAAAATCGCCATCTTATCCTTCTTTCTGCTGCATATCACAGCTACATAATATTCTAAAAATGTTTTAATTTGCTCTTTTATTCCAATTTATAATAAAACAACATCATCTTATCTTTTGATATAATCAAGTAACCATTTGCAATCTGCTTTGCTACTTGCAGCATCTTATTTTTTATAAAATAAAAAAAGCTGACCATATATGGACAGCCTAAGCATTGCAAAAATGTTTCGTAGCTCTCCATCTTACGATGACAGTCGCAAGGCTATTAACCTTACGCCCAGCAAATGTTTTCGGGAACACTCACTTCGGCGCTGCTACCTTTCTCATAATTTCATCTGTCTCCGTAACATCCATTATGATACTGATTAGCAACGCGACCTCTACACAAATCTATAACTTATAAATTATATATAAATATATCACTAGAGCTTTTTAATGTCAACTTTCTATTAAATAAATCAAAATAATTATTTTCATTTATATTAAAATAAGCTGAGAAATTGATTCTTGTTCATTAATCCTCATCTTCTATTACATCAATCTTGCTGACAGATACTTCATAAGCAACTCTCTTTTCAACCTGTTCTTCGTCAATGCGCTTTGTATATTCACGACTCTGAACACGTCCCTGCACCTGAAGGTGACCACCAACCTCTATACTTGCAGCATAGCGCGCATTTCTTCCCCAAGCGATACATGGTATGTAATCCGACTTACCATATGGACGATTTACTGCAATTAATATATCTGCTATTTCTCTGCCAAGAGGTGTTTTTCTATATACTGGTGGTTTACATACATAACCATCAAGAAAAATTTGATTGGACTTTGACTGCTCCTCTGGAATCTCATCTTCCTCTATAAATTCAATCTCTCTTACAAATATAGAAAGTATCAGTTTGTTTTTCTCTCCCACATGTCTATTATATGATCTGAACTGTCCTGAAACTTCTATTTTCATTCCTCTGTAATCCTTTGTAATATCAACAAGTCTTTCACTAATCATTAATGGAATGATATCAACAGAATCACTTAGTCTATTCACTGAAACATCTACAAGATAGAATCCTTCACCAAATACCTCATGGCTAAATGTAAACTCTGATACCACCTCTCCAATAATTGTTACCCTATTGTTTTCAATAACCTTATCAAGCATTTTGTATTTCTCCCTTCTTTGCCAGTTCTAAACTGACCTTCGTGCTTTTTAATGTTCTTAAGTATTTATATGCTAGTACATTGCTGTTTATGACAAAAATAATAAAATTTATTTATGACTTTTTTGTGTCCAAATCATATATTTAATAAAGACTTTTTAATTTTTATATATTTTTAATAAAACTGGAATGTTTTTGTAAAACCATTTTTATTATTATAAACTTACTTTATATTCTATAAACAACTATTTTTGTGTAATTTTATATCTATATACATAAAATCACACAAAATATTTTAAAATAACTATCAAACCATGTAAATTTTACTTGTATTTTTCACTTCTTATGCTAGAATATTAGAGTTACAAATGAAACTAATTTGCTTTGCAAAATAGTTTCATTAAAATATAAAAACGCGTTACTTGCACATAGAACAACAAGTTGTTCTTTAAACTCACAAGTTACGTAAGAATGGAGGATTCTTAATGATTACTAAACGCGAGGATATTCGTAATATTGCTATTATTGCTCACGTAGATCATGGAAAGACAACCCTTGTAGATGAGTTGTTAAAACAAAGTGGAACATTTAGGGAAAACCAAGAAGTTGCTGAACGAGTGATGGACTCCAACGATATAGAAAGAGAACGCGGTATCACCATTCTTTCCAAAAATACAGCTATCACTTATAAAAATACAAAAATTAATATTATTGACACACCCGGACATGCTGATTTTGGCGGTGAAGTTGAGCGTGTTCTCAAAATGGTAGATGGTGTTATTCTTGTTGTGGATGCATTTGAAGGTGTTATGCCACAAACAAAATTTGTTCTTCAAAAAGCACTTGAATTGGATTTATCTGTTATTGTATGTATCAATAAAATTGACCGACCAGAAGCAAGGTCTAGTGAAGTGATTGATGAAATTTTAGAATTGTTTATTGATTTGGAAGCCAACGACAAACAACTTGACTGTCCATTTATATATGCATCGGCTAAATCAGGCTATGCTATTGCTAATCTTGATGATGAACGAAAAGATATGCAGCCTCTTTTTGAGTGCATCATCAACAATATTCCTGCTCCACAAGGAGACTCTGAAGCGGATACACAAATGTTGATATCAACAATTGATTACAACGAATTTGTTGGAAGAATTGGCATTGGTAAAATTGAAAATGGTCATATTAAGGTAAATCAGGACGTAATGATTGTCAATCATCACGATTCTTCTGTCCATAAACGCGTTCGTGTCACCAAACTTTACACATTTCATGGTCTTAATAAAATAGAAATAAATGAGGCTACGATTGGTGATATTGTGGCTGTTTCTGGAATTTCTGATATTCATATTGGAGACACTTTATGTTCTTTAGAAAATCCTGTAGCCATTCCTTTTCAAAAGATTTCAGAGCCTACACTATCAATGGACTTTATGGTCAATGACAGTCCATTAGCTGGAAAAGAAGGAAAATATGTCACTTCCAGACATATTCGTGACCGCCTTTTTAAAGAGCTTAATACGGATGTCAGCCTTCGTGTTGAAGAAAATACAAACAGTGAAAATTGCTTTAAAGTATCGGGACGAGGCGAGCTTCATCTTTCAGTTCTTATTGAAAATATGAGACGTGAAGGATATGAATTTGCTGTAAGCAAAGCAGAAGTACTCTATCACTATGATGAAAGAGGGCAAAAACTTGAACCTATCGAACTTGCCTATATTGATGTTCCTGATGAATTTACAGGTTGTGTTATACAAAAACTTAGCCAACGAAAGGGCGAATTACTTGCTATGACCCCTATTAATGGCGGTTATACACGCTTGCAATTTTCTATACCTTCACGTGGATTAATTGGATATAGAGGTGAATTTCTTACAGATACAAAGGGAAATGGTATTATCAATACATCATTTGAAGGATATGAACCCTATAAAGGTGATATTTCTTATCGAAAAACGGGTTCTCTTATCGCTTATGAAGATGGCGAAACGGTAACCTATGGACTTTTTAATGCTCAAGATAGAGGTACCCTCTTTGTTGGTCCTGGCGAAAAAGTGTACAGTGGTATGATTGTCGGAGAGAATCCTCGAACAGAAGATATTGAGGTGAATGTATGTAAGACAAAACATCTTACAAATACTCGTTCTTCAAGTGCCGATGAAGCACTGCGGTTAATACCACCAAAAATTTTAAGTCTTGAACAAGCACTCGATTATATTGATACAGATGAACTTCTTGAAGTAACGCCATTAAGTTTAAGACTTCGCAAAAAAATTCTGGACTCTACTTTACGTTACAGAGCCAACAAAAAGTAACCATTCATCTGTACTATTTATAAAGCTGTCTATTGTATTTTTGCTTCTAAATAAATCGTTTATGTAATTCCGTTTAGTAATTACATAATTGAATTATTATAAGAAAAAATAACTATTTAAGGCTTTTATTTTTTTCGATAATGGTATATAATATTTTTTGACATTATACATTTTTGATTGGAGGGATATACATCATGGAAAGCGATTTAGGCGCAAAAGTAAAAAAATTGAGAATATCTCATGGTTTGACACAAGAGGACGTCGCAAAAGCTCTCGATGTTACACCAGGTTACATTAGCAATGTTGAAAACGGACGCAATCTAATGACATTACGTATGCTTTCATACTATGCTGAACTAACTGGAGTTTCTTTGGACTATCTTGCTGGTAGCGTTGACAAGAACTATCAAAATACAGCTCTTGACAATGAAATTATGCAGATTGTTCAAAAACTTGATGCGGACACAAAAGAAAAGCTTATCTCAACTCTTAGAATTTGGAATAAGCAGTAAGACCAACAATTTTAAACTTATGTAGCTGGGGCTATTGCAAAATGAATCATTCTACAAGGTATATACCATATACGATATTTGTTACCTTACATAGAGATTTATTTTACAACAGCCCCTTTTCTACATCTCCTATTAAGACAGGCAATTCCTCGCTTACAAAGCAAAAGACTTACCTAATAAGATTCAATATTAACTTTGAATATTTTTCATTTTATAAAATTCACCCTTCAATGCCATCAATTCATCAAACGTCCCATATTCTACACATTTTCCATCATTTATTACAGCAATTTTATCTGCATCTCGAATAGTGGATAAGCGATGTGCTACAATAAAGGTTGTTCTATTTTTGGTTAAATTATTGACCGCTTCTTGAATAAGTTTTTCAGATATACTGTCAAGTGCTGATGTTGCTTCATCTAGTATAATAACTTTTGGATTTCTTATCAACGCTCTTGCTATGGATACTCTCTGCCTTTGACCGCCTGACAGCTTTCCGCCGTGTTCTCCCACATCGGTATCTAAGCCTTTTGGCAAACTCTCAACTAAATCCATTAGATTGGCAGCTTTTACAACGTCCCATATCATTTCTTCCGTTGCATTTTCCACACCATATGTAATATTTTCTCTCAATGTTCCTGAAAACAAAATAGATGTCTGTGGTACAACCGCCAAGTACTTTCGATAACTTCTCAAATCGATTTCCTTCATATTGTTTCCATCAATAAGGACATCTCCTTGTGTGGCAAGATTAAATCCAATAGCAAGGTTTAATATCGTTGTTTTGCCAGAACCCGACTCTCCTACTAATGCAATTGTCTCTCCCGCTTTTACATGAAGATTAAGATTCTTTAAAACATCAATATTGGTGTTATGGTATTGAAATTTGACATTTTTAAAATCAAACGCTCCTGTTACTGTATGCAGTTCTTTCTTTCCATCATTTTTTTCAATATCATCGGAAAGCAATACCTCTCCAATAGAATTAACGGATTCAATACCTTTTGCAATGGTAGGAACTAACGTAATAAACGCTGAAACCTGATTGACTATCGTTGCAAAATAACTTTGATACAAGGTAATATCACCCGCTAAAATATTGCCTCTCAACGCAAGAATCCCTGTAAATGCAAGACATACAATCTGAAATACCTGAAACACTGCCCAGCCGACAGAACCAAATACAGACTGAATAACATCCAATTTGTAACCTTTTTCTGCCACAGTAAAAAGCTGCATATTCATTTTATCAATTTCTTTTTCCTCAAGCGCATGAGCCCTTGTGACTGGTATCATCTCAACCATCTCCATCACTTGAGCTGAAGTCTCTTCCATCTCATGCCGAAATTCATAGTTTCTTTTTTTCATAATATTTCTAAAAAAAACCATTGTAATTGCAGCAACTGGCGTTGTTAAAAGGAAAAATACAAATACCATCAAACTTTTTGATATGGTTACTGTAAGCGCGATAGCAACATTGAGCGCAATATTTAAGGTGCTTATCAACATTTGTGTTGACAATGTTTCAACAGCTTCCACATCTCTTATAATTTTTGATTGTAACCGCCCTGACTGTGTCTCTGTATGATATGAGATAGACAATTGCTGAAGTTTTTTTACTAATGCTCTTCTAAGTCCTGTCTCTGCATATCGCGTTGCCAATGATTTATATCTTGTATACATATAATTCATTGGAATATTTAACAGTATCAGTCCTACCATAATCAGCGACTGTATCAATGTATCATTGTATGTATTGGGGTTTCCTGTTGTCACATCATTGATAATATTGGCTGTGACAATTGGCAAAACCCATACAGGACAGTGTTTTACAAAAAAGAAAAACACTGCTGCAAAAAATTTGTGATAATTCCCTTTATATAATCGTAATAAAATAATAAGCGGATGTTTTTGATGTTTTTTATAACATTGTATAAACCAACTCTCTACATCGACTCCTTTTGGTGCATGTAAGTTCATTGTCTATTCCCTATTTTATAATCTTATCTACATTATCAGCAACAATAGCTTCACCTTCACAACCTACTACATGAACATTTTTTAATACCAACTCTTTTATATTGCTTACAACCATTCCCTGTTTACAGCCTTCTTCACAGCCTAACATCATTGCTGCTACGCCTGATTTTGCATCCTCTGCATAAGAAAAATCAATATTTTCAAAGGTTAATCGCTCTATCTTACTTTCAGGCAAACCGCATATATAGGTTCCTGCAACATGACAATTCGTTGCTTTTATATTTTTAAATGTAAGATTTTTAATAGAAGGCGTCCTGCTGTCAACAGGAAGCGGCTTTTTGATACTTACATATTCTGTCTTTCCATCAGGGTCGCAAAAATAAAAACTATTGACAACAAAAGGTGTCATCACATTATCCATATCAATATCTTCAAATGAGATATCATCTAAAACTGACAATTTACCTCTTCCTCTTCTTGTCTTTACTCTCAAACCTCTATCTGTGTTCATAAACAGGCAATCTTTAATATGAACATCTTTAACACCTGCCGCAATTTCACTTCCTACAGTCACCGCACCATGTCCATCTCTCATACAGCACTGTCTAACTATCATATTAGACGTTGGCACTTGATAACGTTCTGCCATATAGATTTTGCCTGATTTGATAGCAATACAGTCATCACCAACAGAAATATATGTTCCAAGTACAAGTACATCGGTGCAGCTTTCTGGGTCTAATCCATCTGTATTATGTGAATTTGCTGGATTTTTAATCGTAACATCTATAAATTTTAAATGGTCACTAAAATATGGGTGAATTGTCCAAGATGGTGAATTTTGAACTGTAATTCCGTGCATAGTCACATTGCTGCAATGATTAATAAAAAATAATCTTGGTCGCCATGCAATATTTCTTATTTTGCAATCTTTCCACCAGTTTTCAAAATTTGTGTTTCCTTCAATCGTTCCCTGTCCTGTAATAACAACATTTTCAACATTGATACCACACACAATGGCAGAGAACGTATCTAATGGATTGCCTTCCCAAGAACCTAAATTATACTCTTCTTTCTCGTCATATGACTCTATCACACCCGGCAATATAGGAAATTTCTCTCTTTCGGTATACGCTGAAAGCACCGCATCTTTTGCTAATTCTAAGGTTAAATCACTCTTTAAAAAGATACTTGAAATCTTATATTCACCTGCTGGCACAAGCACTCTTGAATGAGGTGGGCAAGACATAATAGCACATTGGATTGCGTTGGTATCATCATGTACACCATCACCATATGCGCCAAATTCACGCACATTTAAGGTCACAAATTCATAATCTGTATGAACTTGTATTGCTTTTTGTTCTCCATCATATTCTACCATAATTTTATAATCGGTATCTGGTTTTAAATCATATATAGAAGTAATCACTTTATTACTTTCCATATATTTTTTATCATTTACATAAATATCATACTGATTTTTTGTATAATATTTTCCTGAATCCGTTAATTCTACAACAACACTTCTGCTTGTTTTTGTCACTAATACTAACTCCATAATACACCACCTTTATTTATTCCATAATCTTGATATTCTCTGTTTCTTATCCATTCGCTATAGCCAAATGCTGCTGCTTCTAAGTATTCTGCTTCAAACTGTTGGTCTTGTGTATTGATAAAATGAAATATTTTTTCTAATAATTCCACTGCCACATTCTCATATTTTTCAGTGAGCAATGCTTTCATTCGACACCCCTTTAATATCACATAAGACAACATCGCATATACAGCCTTATCTTGTACATTTTCCTGTGCTTTTGACAGGAGCAACAATTTTACTGTTGTTTTATAATATTCTTGCAATTTTCGATAAATTTCATATAATGGCTGCGCCATCAGCTCCATTGTATCAATCAGAGAAGCGGCATAATATACAAAATCTTCATATAATTTTTTATCAGAAACTAATTTGTCTATCATTTTCTCTGAATTGTTCCTATCAAAATCATAAGGTCGGATATATTGTGTGCTGCTAACTGCATTATACTGTGCAATAATATCATTATAATGCTCTTTTCCTCCATTTCTTGTATCATAATTCATATAAAATGGCTGAGTGTAATAAAAGTCGCTTAACACAATTTCTTCACTTTCACTATTACTTGAAAAGCATCCTATCTTATTTCGCTGTTGCTTATCAAAACAAGCCGCAAGTTCTACTGCCTTATCAATATACTTAGAATCGTTATTATAATCACCTATATTATAAAACGCATTTCCCCATAAATATTTGCTAATTCCATTATCTTTTGCCAATTCTGCTGCATTTATGGCATATTTATCAAGCATTTCTTTTGCTTTATCTGCATATTCTTTTTCACCAGTTGCCTTATACAATGCAATTACTGCATTTACAATCATGGCACATTCCTTATTACTAGCCTTCTTAGCTGCTTCTTCCAGTAAATCTATTAATTTTTTTTCTAATTCCTTATTTCTGCTTATCATAAATTCCTCCTATAATCAAAATAATCAAACTCTCCATATATTATTTCAGGTCCTAAGCTGCCATTTTTATTCATATAATCTGAAGTAAATCCACCATCATATACATACATTCCAACCATTGCTCCTGTAAATCGTTTACCTTTTTTAAGTCCTTCATCACACAGATAATATACATTCGTCAATGTATCGACATGTTGGTATTCCTCACCATCATAACTAAAATAAAAGGCTCTGGTAAGATAATTGACATTCACTTTTAAATAGATATACTTTTTACTGCAATCAACTTCAACTTCTTTTCCTTCTATATATCCATCAACATATTCCATGACTTTAATAAGAAGTCTTGGCTGTTCTTCTGTCGTTGCAAATATACCAAATTTAATAAATGTATTTTCATCATAATAACATGTTATTCCCATATCTTGACCCGGATAAATATCAGGCATTTTCATCTTACATACACATGAAAATTTAAAATCCGTCTGCCTTCTTAATAAAATATTGCGTGCATGCATCGAACTTAAATCTTCTTTACTTCCCTTTATATATACATATGAATTTTTTAATACAATGCCGTCCATTTCTGGTGGTCTTGGAAATACCCAATTTGTCCCTAACCATTGCTCTTTAAAGTCATCAAAATCACTTTCTTCCCATATCATTTCAGGTAAATTCGGCTTTATCTGTAAGGTACTTGGTCCATCAAGATTATTGACAATTGGCCACCCATCTGCTGTCCATGTAATTGGGTCTAGGGCAGTTTCTCTTCCTAATATACTATATCCTTCTCCAATTTTTCGTCCACACAAATAAACAATATACCACTGCCCGTTTTGTGTCTGTACAGGCTTACCATGTCCACAACGCTGTATAATAGCACCCTCATCATTTTGTCTCATAATTGGATTATAAGGACAAGGCTCATATCTTCCCATCAGTTCTTTACTTCTTGATACTGTAATTCGATGTCCTGGTCCTGTGCCACCCTCTGCTTCAAATAAATAATAATAACCATCTTTTTTCAGTAAATGAGGTCCTTCTGGCGCTCGTTTATTATCTCCATAATATAAAAGTTTTGCCTCACCAATCTGTTTCGTACCTTCCTTATTGATAGGTAAAATCCTTGCTCCTCGATTTAAGAGCATATACCTTTTTCCATCATCATCTGTAAACAATGATGGGTCAATACCATCCTCATCAATAATTGCAGGTTCACTATAGGGTCCTTCTGGTGTTTCTGAAGAAACGATAATCTGCTTTCTATAAATCGTTCCATCATCATTTAAACGATATGTTGCTGTAATATAAAATTTTCCCGCATAATAAGAAATATCAGGCGCCCAATAACCTCTTCCGCCCTCAAGATTATCCAACCTTGCCCATTGTGGATTAACGATAGCATGTCCAATAATTTTCCAATGTACTAAATCTTTTGACATTGAAACAGGAATACATGGAAAATAAATAAAAGACGAATTTACCATATAATATGTATCTTCCACTCGAATAATAGATGGGTCTGGATACATACCTGTTCTTATAGGATTTCTATATAAATCTTTATATTTTACACCAATTTCCTGCTCAAAATATTCTAACA
Organism: uncultured Lachnospira sp.; assembly: GCA_910587485.1. Classification (GTDB taxonomy): domain Bacteria; phylum Bacillota; class Clostridia; order Lachnospirales; family Lachnospiraceae; genus Lachnospira. The sequence continues at coordinate 29,125 of CAJUKN010000013.1, read as the reverse complement.
AACTAAAATACTTATTATCTGCTGCAATATCAATTGGGGTAGACAGATTCACATCACCAGTCAAAGGAGATATTCCTACTCTTTCAACTAAATATTTACACACTTCAACATTTCCTGACATTGCTCCATAATGTAATATATTCCTATGTTCATTATCATATATGTTCATACTTGCACGCGAATATTCCACAATATATTGCACAAGTTTTAAATTTCCTGTCTTGGCGGCAAGCAATGCCATAAGTACACCATGCTCATCAACTTCATCTATTTTTGACGGTTCATGTTCAAGAATGTTTTTAACCATATTGACATTTTCTAAATATATTGCATCTACCAAATTATCCATATATCCTCCTTCTAATATTTGTAATAAATCCTTTTACATAATAGTTTATCAAACTTCATTACATAAGCTCAATCTTATTTGTAATTTTTTACTTTTTAATCTTAGTATACATTACCATGAATCTTTTTTCTACATAAATAATACCTCAAAAAAAAATTTTTACATATAAAAAAAGAGTTGCTATGCAACTCTCGCAAGTTCGTAAAACAAACTTGCTAATAAAATATATCTTCATATTTCCTATACAGTAAAAAACCAGTCCGAATAAATCGAACTGGTTTTAAATTATAAGTATTTATTATTATTCCTTAACAGCACCTACGTTAACACCTTGAACAAAGTATTTTTGGCAGAATGGATAAATAATTGCAAATGGTAAAATTGCAACAATAACCGCTGCTGAAGAAATTGTATTCGGGTCAACCGCATCATCATTAGGAACATCTGATTCCATAACCATAGCACGAAGACGAATTTGGAAGTTCCACAAATCATTTTTATTGATATAAATTTTAAAGTTTGTATAGTCATTCCAGAACTGTACGGCAAACATCAAACCAATTGAAGCAAGAGCTGCCTTTGACAATGGAAGCACAATCTTAAAGAATATACCCATCGGCGAACAACCATCAATCTGCGCGGCTTCAAATAAGGACTCGGGGATGCCTTCAAAGAAGTTCCGCATCAATACCAGATTATAGACATTAATTGCCATTGGCAAAATAACTGCCCATATTGTATTAATCAAATTCAAATTTTTCATAACGAGGTATTTAGGAATCATACCACCGTCAAAAATCATTGTGAAAAGTAACATATATGCAAAGAAGTTTCTACCAGGCATTTCCCATTGGATTAATACATAACCACCAAGTGTTACAAGCAATAATCCGACAAATGTACCAATAACTGTTGTTATACAAGAAATATAAAATGGTTTGTATAAAGCACTACGTGAAATAATAGCATTATAACCACTCCAAGTAAACTGTGATGGCAACCATTTAAAGCTATATGCTGAACGTGCATCAAAGGAGTCTACAATTACCTTCCAAATTGGAAGCATAATTGCCAACGATATTAATATAAACAAAACAGCATTAACAATCGGGAAGATTTTGATTTTCTTCTTTTTCTTAGCAACTACTACTGTATTATCACTCATTATCTATCCCTCCTTATACAATTCCACGTCCGCGTACTTTCTTACTTGCATAATTACATCCTAATACAAGAATCATACCAACGAACGATTTAAATAAACCAACGGCTGTAGAGTAACCATAATCGGAGTTACCACTACTAAATGTCTTATTGTAAATATATGTCTGCAATACCTGTGCAACATTTAATACCGCATTATTCATAGTTACAAATACAGATTCAAAAAGGTTCATAACCTTAGCAAGGTTAAGAATAAATACTGTAATAATTGTGTTTGCTAATGCAGGAAGGGTTATGTATATCAATCTCTTCCATCTGTTAGCACCATCAATCTGGGCTGCTTCATAAAGATCTGGACTAATACCAGACAATGTAGCTAAGAACAGAATGGTTCCCCAACCAGTATCTTTCCATACATTCATAACATAAAATGTACCACGCCAATATTGTTCTGAACCTAAGAAGAATATTGGTTCATCAATAATATGCCAATTCAACAATATGCTGTTTACAACACCTGTTGGGTTTGGGTCAAGAATCATCTTAAATACAGAAGCAACAACAACCCATGACATAAAGTGAGGTAAATATACAATTGTTTGTACGGTCTTCTTAAAGCCAAGTGAAACAATCTCATTTAAAAGAAGTGAGATAATAACAGCAGCACCTGTATTTAATATCAATTTAATGATAGAAAGAATCAAGGTATTCTTAAATGCCTGCCAAAAATAAATATCATTGGTAAACATCTGATTAAAATGATACAGACCAGCATAGTAAGGTCCCTTAATTACATACTTTGTAAATGCATAACGGCAACCAAGCATTGGCCAATAATTAAATAACAATACCATTATAAGTACTGGCAAAAACATAAGATAGAAGCCTCTGTAATAATACATTTTCTTCCATATGCTTTGATTAATAGAGTTTGTAAGAAATCTCTTATCAACACCAAGGTCCTTCTTAAAATACTTCATAATATCAATAAAACAACCCACAATTGCAATAATGATACCAAGTATAAATACATAGGTTCCTGCACCTATTGTATATTCTGGCTTTGACAATAAATCAGTTAATTTGAATGTTTTAAAAGCATTTCTGCTAGAATAAAGTCTAAAATCCATAGCAACAAATGCTACGATAAAGATAATAGCTGAAATTGCAGTTGGAATAATAGACAGCATATCGCGTCTGGCAACAAGTAACAGAATCGCCGCAACAATAACAACAATTTGAATATACCACAAAACTGGCATATCAATACTCATGAAACTGTAGGCATCGGTGATTTCGTCTGTATTTTGTACAAATGGTAATAAACCGCCCACCAGAGCAATTACTAGACCTATAACAGCAATTACCTTAAGATTTCCTGAATGTTTATCATCAATAAGTTCACCACACTTAGGACATACCTTAGCACCTTTTGGTAATTCTGTATTACAAGACTTACATTGCATCCTCATACCTTCTTTCTAAATTATTATAGTAATTCTAAGCCTACATCTAGTATGCTGACTGTTGTCATTTTACGACACCTATCAATATTTGCACTGCAAACTTGACAATGTCTTTGACACATCTACATTTAAGTAAGCTAAAAACAAGAACCCACCCAGGCCATAACCACCTAGAAGTGGATTCTTGCTATATGGTAGTAAAACTACCAATTATTCAATTTTAATTATTTCTGTCCATTCAATGACTTGAGACATTCTTCAACATTTTTACCAACTTTTGTTGTATACTGTTTCATACCTTCTTCAACTGTCCACTCACCAAGTGTAACCTTTGAAATAACTTCTTGTCTAGCTGTATTAATATCTGTAATATTAAGACCAAGAACCTCTGTCATTGGAAGAGGAGTTGCAACCTTAGAAACAGTAGCAAACCATTCACCATTCTCACGAGCTACTGGAGTTATAGATGCCTGACCTGGGTCACCTTCACCCTCAAATTTAGCTAATGCAAGAATTGGATCAATAAAGTTCTTAGGCATCCATGTATCTGGCTTTTCTGGCTGTGGAAGCATATGGAATTCGCCCTCTTTATATGTCTTAATATCATCTTCCTTCTTAGCAATTGTTACAGACTCAGCCTTATCATCCCAGTGTGTACCCTTAGCGCCGTACTCCCAAGCTGTTTGAATATCGCCACCATCAAGCATTGTCTCAACGAAATACTTAAAGATACCTTCTGGATTCTTAGCCTCTTTTGTAATACATATAGCTGGTGAAATTCTTTCTACATAAGTACCAAGCTCTTTAATAGGATTAATAGCAATCAATGAGCCATCAAGTCCCTTAGCTTCCAAGTTCTGCTTTAATGTATTAGCCCATGTACCAGCCCAGTATGTGAATACACCTGACTCTGAAGCAGGATCGGTTGAGTAGAACTTGTTACGTGCATCAGAAGTCTTCTGACCCAGTGAAGCCTTATCAAGTACACCATCTTTGACAGCATCCTGAAGTCTCTGGAGAGCATCCTGCATAGCTTTCTCTGAGAAACCATCTACAAACTGTCCTGATGCATTCTGATAGAATGTAAACTCTGCCTTCTGATAGAACTCTGGCAAATAGTTTGTATATGGAGCTTCCATTGAGATAAAGTCTGGAGCTGAAATTACATAATGTCCTTTATCAGCAGCCATCTGCTTTAAATAACCATAGTATGTATTCCAATCCATTGTCACACCCTGTACTTTTGCCACATCAATATCGGATGCTTCAAGCCATGATTCCTTAATAAATGTACAACAACCATTACCACGATATGGAGAGAATCCATACATAGCTTTTGTTCCATCTTCACCATTAACCTTTAAAGCGTTAAAAATGTTATCAGCTGTGGCAATAAGTCTGCCTGACTTCTTTAAATCTGAATTTTCCCATGCATCAGTCATATTCCAAAGGAAACCATTTGATGCATAAAGAGCATAATAATCTGACGAAAGAATTACAACGTCAGGTTGTGAACCACTGGCAAAAGCACTTGCTACAGCATCATAATAACCATTGTGGTCAGGACGGATAAACTTAAGCTTTAATCCTGTCAACTCCATAAGATACTTATAAAATGCCTCACCACCATTTGCTTCTGTTACAACAGTGTTATCAAACATAATTGTAATTTCATCAGTAGGTTTTGTAATTTCCTTTGAATTATTACCATCATTATTACCACTGTTGCTAGGATTATCACTATTACCACATGCTACAAGACTCATCACAGATGTAAGAGTAAGACCTACAGCTGCAAGTTTCTTAATTGTCTTTTTCATAAACCTCTAAATCCTCCTTAATAATTTGACTAGGCTATGCCACAGTCATATTTTAGACAAACATATAATATCATTTTTGTACTATTTTAACAAGATGAATTTTAATATTTTTTGTATTTTTTGTGTATTTTTTTAATAATCCAGTATTTTCCTATATTTAGACTGTTTACATTTTGTTCATTTTTTAATTATTCAACAAGTATTTTTATTTTTTATATATTTTATATATTGATAAATATTATAAATTTTATAATATTTTTTTGTCTTTTATTGTTTATTTTTGTAATTTTTTTCTATTTTCACTTCATTTTCAATTGATTTTTTTCAATTTTAGGAACTGTTTTGTGCTTATTTACTATTGTTAATTTTTTATTCACAATTTTACCAAGGCTATTACTATCATTTATAATATAAATTTAATGGATATTTTTAGTAATTTATATATTTTTTACAATATCTCTACTCCACTTTTAGAACTTATATATAAAACATTTTCTAAATGTTCAAAAGACAATTTTCCTGCAAACGTATCTGCAATTTGTTTTATAAAACTATCGTATGTATGTTTTTCAACAATTATACATATATTTACATTGTCAGCAAATTCTGTTGAATATATGACTGCCTCTTTCTCTGCACATAAATATTGCAGCTTTCCAATTGTGCTATAATCAACAATCATTGTTCCTTTTATACCTTCTTTTACTTGTGCTATCAAAGAATTATCAATACCTGCATTCGATGCAGCTTGATATGCTCTGATTAATCCACCTGTTCCCAATAATGTTCCGCCAAAATACCTTGTCACTATGATTAGACAGTTGGTAAGCGTTTTATTTATAATTACTTCCATTATTGGTTTACCTGCCGTTCCACTCGGTTCTCCATCATCACTGCATTTTTGAATTTCATTATTGTTGCCTAATACATAAGCATAACAGTTATGTCTTGCATCCCAATATTTTTTTTTCACTTCATTAATATATGTTATTGCTTCATCTTCATCTTTTATATAAAAGACATGTGCAATAAATCTTGATTTTTTTTCAATAATTTCTCCAGTTCCCATCTTGTATACAATATTCATATCACCCCTCCATTCCAAAACGCAGCGTAGGAATCACACAATAAAACTCCCCCACTTTTGCACAATTTGCAAGTTTAATTTATTGTACAACATTTTGACACCTTATTATTTATTTGTCAAAGATAAAAAATCATGGTATAATAATACGAAAAATAAATTATTTCATAAATAAACCCCTTTCGTTTGTCATAGGCGCAAACCCACTGCCTTTAGGTGGTGGGAGTGACCTTGTAAATTCTTGCAAAAAACATTATCCTATGTTATCCTGTATACATAGAGAAAACCGTTGGGAGTAATTACTCTAAAGGCACTCTTTGCACTTTGAGAAGTTAAGATAAGAGGTTTTTAACATAAACCGTTGTTCATGTAAAATCTTAAATGTATCGAAAACCAACTGCATGACATGGGAGGTTTTAGTACTTGATACAGTTACAGCTGAGTAAATCTCTGTTGTAAAGGGTGTTGTCAACCACCCTATGATGTAATGCCACTTTAGGCAGCAATACCTATTGGGGTTAAAGGTCGGAGAAGCAATCCGTTAGCACGACTAGGCAGTTACAAGCCCATGACTTTCAGGTCGTAGGTAGTTGACAGAGGCTATTGCATTAAAACTGGACATGCAAGATATTGTTTAACCCCATCAAAAAAGTCCTCCACTTCAATGCCGCAGAGACTAAGTGGTGGGTGAGGACTGCGCTGCGATAGCAGATAGATGGTTTGAGCAAGTAGCGTAGCGGATTGCGAATATCCGCTTTGACTATTTATTTTACAATACCTTATGACTGATTCCCTTAATGTGACAGCCCTAACAAAATGGGTGATTCTTATAATATAACCATTTCATATTATTATATATTTTTATTTATATCGCCCAAAAGAAAGGATTTATCATAATGAATTATGGAAAAAGAGGTATAAAACACAAGAAAAAATTACTCAATTCAACGAGTAAAAAAGTGGGAAGTAAATTCAGTGTTGCCAGTATTAAAATCGTATTTATATTGGCGATTGCTGTTATTGTTGGGGGTTCATGCCTTGCACTTGGTGCTGTTTCAGGAATTATTGCCAGTGCGCCAGATATCAACACAATTGACGTATCACCAGATGGCTTTGCCTCAAAAATATATGACAATCAAGGCAGTGAAATTCAAGCTCTTGCAACATCTGGCTCTAATCGTATATCGGTTGATATTGAAAATATCCCTCTTATACTTCAACACGCATTTGTCGCTATTGAAGATGAACGTTTCTATGAGCATAATGGCATTGATTTAAAAGGTATATTTCGAGCTGCTATGAAGGTATTACAGACAGGACGTCTATCTGAGGGTGGTAGCACACTCACCCAACAGCTATTAAAAAACAATTACTTTAATGCTTTTAATGAAACAGATATTGAAAAAATTAAAAGAAAGCTTCAAGAACAATATCTTGCTGTAAAGCTAGAGACAATTATGGATAAAGATACCATTATGGAAAACTATTTGAATACTATCAATTTAGGCAATGGTTATTATGGTGTTCAAGCTGCCGCCAATGGATATTTTGGCAAAGATGTCTCTGAGTTGACTATCAGCGAATGTGCAGTAATTGCTTCTATCACACAGACACCATCTAACCTCAATCCTGTAAGATATCCCGACAATAATAGGCAGCGTCAAACAAGAGTTCTTGAAAATATGCGTAACCAAGGATATATCTCTGAAGAAGAATATCAAGAAGCTTTGGCAGATGATGTATATGGAAGAATAGAAGGACAAGAAGTCAATGTTACTAATAATATCTATTCTTATTTTGTTGATACATTGATTGACCAAATTATTAAAGATTTAATGGAACAAAAAGGGTACACAGAAGCACAAGCCACCAATCTTATTTATAGAGGCGGTCTAAAAATCAACTCAACACAAGATATGTGGATGCAAGAGATTGCAGACAATGTTATTAATGACCCTGGATACTATCCTGAGTCAACAGAATGTTCCCTTTCAACGTACTCTTTGGCTGTAAAAGAAACGGATAATACTGTTAATTTTTACTCTCATTATGGATTATTAGAGTATTTTAAAAATAATCGAGGCTCTGATTTTACATTAACTTTTAGAAGTGAAGAAGATGCACAGACCTATATTGATGAATATAAGGAATCTTGTCTGGCAAATGGAGGTAGCGTTGTTCAAGAAAGCTCTAATTTTACAATACAGCCTCAAATGGCATTTTCATTGATAGATCAACATACTGGAGAAGTAAAAGTTCTTGTTGGTGGAAGAGGTGATAAATCAGGCAGTCGAACATTTAATAGAGCGACAGACAGCGCAAGACAACCGGGTTCTTCTATAAAACCTATTGGTGCCTATGGTCCTGCTCTTGATGTTGGAGCAATTACTCTGGCGTCAACTTTTGACGATGCACCATATTACTATACAGGCGAAGATGTACATCTTGTAAAAAATTATACAACTGGTGAATATAGAGGTCTTTTATCTGTAAGAGAATCTTTAAAAATTTCACAAAATGTTCCTGCTGTAAAAGCACTTACATTAATTACACCACAAGTTGGTTTTAATTACTTGACAAAATTTGGGTTATCAACTATTGTTTCACCAAAAGAAGCCATCAATGGCAACCATGATGTTGTTCAATCAATGGCACTGGGAGGACTTACACTTGGCGTAAAAAATATTGATATCTGTGCAGCATATGCTACAATTGCAAATGAAGGCACCTATATAAAACCTATTTATTATACTACTGTAGAGGATAATGAAGGAAATATTATACTTGATAATACTACTCCAGAAACACATGAAGTCCTAAAAAAATCGACTGCTTGGCTTCTTACGGATGTTCTTCAATCCGTTACTTCAAGTGGTACTGGTACTGCCGCAAGATTAAGCAGTCAGCCAACTGCTGGTAAAACAGGTACAACACAAACAGAGACAGACAAATGGTTTTGTGGCTACACACCATATTATACTGGCGCAATCTGGCTTGGATATGACGATAACTCAAAAATGTTATCAGGTGCTATCAATCATAACAGAATGTGGCGAGAAATTATGGAGCAAATTCATGATGGATTAGAAACGGGGTCTTTTAACAGACCTGATGATATTGTATCAATGGGAGTTTGTGCGCAATCTGGCAAACTTCCTGTAGAGGGATTATGTGATAGTGACCCAAGAGGAGGTCAACTGAAAACAGAATACTTTTCAAGAGATAATGTACCTACAGAAACTTGTGATATTCATGTAAAAGTTACATTATGTGAAGATTCTGATGAAATTGCAAGTACCTATTGTCCACATACTGTAGAAAAAGTATTTATTAAAAAAGCAGCTATCGTAAAAAGTCCTACGGCTGAAGAAACGCCTTATAAAACATGGGACCAAGAATATGCAATAACAGAGGAGGAACTCTCAAAGGTATGTACCAAACATAAAACACCAACTGGCACAACAAATACGAATCCAACAACACAAGCTAGTACAACAACGCCAACTGGTGCAACAAATACTGAGCCAACAACTAGACCTTCCAATACGATTACTGCTGCTAATCCAACTAAAAAAACAGATGAGGATTAATACAAATGGAGCGGTCTCACAAAGCCAAACAATCTTAAGGCTTAGAGACCGCTCCATTTTAAATTTTTCATTTCTATTTTGCTTTTTTGTACAAGGCTTATTACTTTTTTTTCATACGTGGTTTAAATATTAATGAGGCAATATAACTAAATACTAATGCTGCCGAAACACCAACAGCACAAGAATTAAATCCACCTCGAAAAATGCCAATAAGACCATACTGGTCTACCGATTCCTTAATACCTTTCCACAGCACATTTCCAAATCCCAACAAGGGAACACTTGCACCTGCACCTGCAAAATCAACTAATGGCTGATATAATCCAATTGCACCTAATACAACGCCTGAAGAAACCAACAATACCATAATTCTTCCTGGCATTAACTTTGTCTTTTCCATTAATATCTGAACAAGAGCGCATATAATGCCGCCCACAATAAATGCTTTGATAAATTCCACAATTAACTCCTTTCTATAACGACTCCATGTGCCACACCAGGTACACTCTCTCCTTCATTATAACTGACTGTTGACAGCAATGCGCCTGTAGGAATAAACAATATTCGATTCCATTTGCCTGTTATTAAATGATTTATAATATATGCCCCAAAGGTTACTGCTGAACACCCGCAGCCACTTCCTCCTGCTTTTGTATCTTGACTTTCTGAGTCATAAATTTCAATGCCGCAATCCATAAAATTATCTTGTATGCGGATTCCCTTTTCTGCCAATAAATCAATTAAAATAGTTCGTCCTACTGTTCCCAAATCTCCCGTTATAATCCTGTCATAATAACTGGCATCAACTCCAAAATCTTTAAGATTAGTCTCTATTAAATCAGCGGCAGCAGGCGCCATACATGCCCCCATATTCATGGAATCTTTTACCCCATAATCGACAATTTTTCCTGTTGTTATACCCGCTATACGAACTGGTGTTTTATTTTTTGTCACCATTGCAGCTCCACAACCTGTCACTGTCCAAGTTGAAGACTCTGGTCTTTGATTGCCATATTCCAAAGGAAAACGAAATTGTTTTTCTGCACTGGCAAAATGACTTGAGGCAAGAGCAATAACATTATCTGCTGCCCCACTGCTAATGGTAATTGCCGCTAAAGACAAACCTTCTGCAAATGTTGAACACGCTCCATAAAGACCAAATATTGGTATCTCATATCGTTTTAATCCAAAAGAAGTCGCAATTAACTGACCCAATAAATCACCAGCAAATATATATCGCACATCTTCCTTTTTGTATGAAGACTTCATAAAAAGCTTGTCTACTGCAATCTCTTGAAGCTTGCTTTCTGCCTTTTCCCAATTTTCCTGCCCCGCCATAGGGTCTTCAACGACCACATCAAACAACTTGCCAAGCGGACCTTCCTTTTCTTTTTCACTTACAACCGTCGCAGTCGCTTCAATATATATCCCTTTATCAAATTTTACACTTTGTTTTCCAATCATAATACCCCCCATTTCTTTTTAACCTGTAAGTCAACTTTTGCCCTATTTTTATGAGTTATATTTTTTAATATCAAAAAACATTTTTAATATATTATATTCGTGTAAGAATAAAATAGATTAATCCTGCCACCCAACTGACAACAATACCATATAATATAACAGGACCTGCAATCGTAAATATCTTACAGCCCTTGCCAAAAACTTCGCCTTCTGTTCTGTATTCAATTGCAGGTGCAGCGACACTGTTTGCAAATCCTGTAATTGGCACCAAACTTCCAGCACCACCCCATGTTGTGATAAGCGGATATATATTAAAACCTGTCAAAACAATGCTTGCTAACACAAGAGATACCGTAACCCAAAGTGCAACTTCATCTTTTTCCATTCCAGTATTTTTTAATATAGCACTAATAATCTGCCCTACTGTGCATATTGCACCTCCTGTTATAAATGCTTTAACACAATTTAATGCACAATTATTTTTTGGTGTTATTTTTTCAACATAGTCGTTATATTGTTTATTTCTTTTTGCTTCATTCGCCATAATACCCTCCTATATTCATATATTAATATTTTAATATAAAAATAAATAATATATAATATGTCCTACTGCTTTTCCTAAACCTATCATAAGAATAATTATTCCTAAGCCTGCTCCCACTTTAAACCGTCTAAAAAAGATAGGAATAACCTTCATTGTTTCTGCAAGACTTACAACAAAAAGTCCTACAAACATTCCTGCTATTGTTCCAAATATAACAATGATAATTAATCCGATAAAATTAGAAATATGCAGTTGAAATTCCATAAAAGACATACTATTTCCCAGAATTGCACCTACTACAACACAATCCTCATATAATAGTAAGCGTTGTCTTGTCTTTGTCACATCTGCCGCTCTATTTATCATTCCAATACTATTAAATACAGCAAATAATCCTGCAGAAGTCAATACACCAGCACTTAATCCCCATAATCCTAATAAAATGAATATGCCAATTTGATTTATACTCAATCTATCACCACTTTCTAAATATAGTAATCCTCTATTCCAAAACGCAGCATAGGAATTGCGCAATAGAAATCATTTATTTGGATGCATCCGTTCTATCAATTAAAGTATCATCAATATCTTTTTGGTATTTATCCATTTCTACCTGTATCGGCGTTGGGTCTTTTGTAATCTTAAAACTGCCAAAATGGTTATAAAATACAATAATTCCCAATGCTAAACCAATACCATATGCAATCTCTAATACATTGTTATCAGAATAATCACTCAGCCCTAAAAATTCATATACATTCTCAAATATTTCAACTGTTCCTACATCATTGTTATATGCCATTATCGCGTACATACTTCCCAAAAATGTAAACGCTGCCACAAAGAAAACAATCGCAAATTCAAGTACTCTTGGTCTTGGCTTATGCACAGCATACTCAACAATAAATTCAGGTTCGCCAATACTGTTTACATCAACATCCGGATATTTTGATTGAATTTCTTTGACAACATCAATGGCATTCATACAAATTCTTATCCCTTTTTTATCCTTTAAATTTTTTAATACAATGTGACTTATCTCATTTTCAATTGTTTTATCCTGACAAAACAATTCTCCTATATCACTGACATACAATGTCGGTTTATCAATATGAATACTCTTTTGTATCTGAATATATAATGTTTCTTTCATATATAGCCTCCATATTGTGACTTTTCCTCATTTTCCTAGTTTCGCAGATATTATAATCCACTTTACTTATCACTATTCTAATTCAAAAAATCAAGCAAAAAATAGGACATTTTGTGTTATCCTTTATATTAAACAAAAAATGCGTAAATATACATTATTTACGCATTTTTACTTTGATTCATTTTTTTTAATATTCTTTTTTCCATACGAGACACTTGCACTTGTGATATGCCAAGCATTTGTGCTATCTGCGTTTGCGTTTTTTCCTGATAATACCGAAGATAAATAATTTGCCTTTCTTTTCCATCTAGTTTTGCAAACATGCTTTCCAACATAATTTTATTATTGACAGCCTCTAAATCATCTCTTGTATCAGGCAACTTATCCATCAGTGAAATTTCACTATCTTCACCATGATAGATTACTTTGTGAAGTGACTCTACTTCTCCTGTTGCTTCCATAGCACTCGCCAACTCCTCTTTGGATATTCCTATATTTTCAGCAATCTCACTTAAAGTTGGCTCTTTTGCATTTTTTGCAATATATTGTTCTCGTGCAAGATACGCTTTATATGCGGTTTCTTTTATACTGCGACTTACTTTAACCATTCCATCATCTCGTAGAAAGCGTTTAATTTCTCCTGCAATCATAGGAACAGCATATGTCGAGAATTGTACATCATAGCTCACATCAAATTTATCAACAGCCTTAATAAGCCCTATACTTCCTATTTGGAACAAATCTTCCTGTTCATACCCTCTGCCTGCAAATCGTTTTACAATGCTCCATATAAGCCCCATGTTATTGACAATAAGCTGTTCTCTGGCTTTTTTATCACCCTCGTGCGCCCTTATAATCAATTCTCTAACATTAATCATATATCTTTGACACCTATCAATTTTTTCATTGTTATTGTGGTTCCCTTATTCAGTTCTGATGAAACAACTAACTCATCCATAAATGCCTCCATAAACGAAAATCCCATTCCAGAACGTTCCAATTGTGGTTTTGTAGTATACATAGGTTCCATCGCTTTATGTATATCTTCAATCCCCACCCCTTCATCATTTACCAGTAATGTTAATGTATTTCCATCCAAAGTACACTTAATATATATTTTCCCTTTTTTTCCTTCATATCCATGTATAATACAGTTGGTTACTGCCTCGGACACTGCTGTCTTAATATCCGCTATTTCTTCCAAGGTAGGGTCAAGTCTTGCCACAAAAGAGGCTACTACTACTCGAGCAAAACTTTCATTTTCTGATTTTGAATCAATAATTAATTCCATTGTATTATCGTGTGTTTCGGTATCCTGCCTTAAATTATCATACTTGTCATATTTCTCATTATTTTTCATTATTAACCTCCATGCTGCGACTTATTGAGGGGAAGCAGCTTCTTTTCTTCTTTCACTATATCAATGACCACTTTAATTAGAACCGTTTATCATATATACGGCCTGATTAATATCATTTGTTCTTGTTACTAGCTTATGCAAACCTGAAATCATTAATATTCGTGCAATGGAATCATTGACTCCTGAAACATAGATTCCACCTTTATTGACTAATCGTTTATATCTCCCCATAATTAAACCAATACCTGCACTATCCATAAATCCAATTTTAGAAAAATCAAATATAATATTTTTAACGCCTCTCTCATCAATAGCATGGTCGATTACCTCTCGCATCTCATCAGCAAGATGATGGTCTAACTCTGCATTCATGCTGATAACAAGCATATTATTTGATACCATATAAATATAATCTGTGTGTATAATCTCCTCTGTATAATCTGCATTTTCGTATCCTAAATCTTTTTGTGTTCTTTCGTCCGTTTTTGTTAAACCCTGTTTCATATTAATCCTCCATTTTTGCTTAATTTGCAAATTTGTAGCATAAGCACAAACTTGCTATTTAATAACTTATTTGCATTATAAAACCTGATAGGCATATTTTACCTATCAGGTTTGTCTTTTCGTAATTATAAAATTCTTCTTGCGTCCATTATATTTGATATTTCAAAAAAGTATCTATTGATTTATTCTACATAAACATTATGCTTGTCTTATTGCTTGCAGAAAAAAATATTAATGTGAATTGACATAAGTTTCTGCCTCTGCTACATACCTGCTTGTATTAAAATCATTGACTATCTGATTATAATATTGTTTTGCATTTTCTACATCAGCTAAAGATTCATACGATTTTGCCATATAATATATGGCATCCACTTTCGTCTTATCACACTTAAATGAACGTGTATAAAAATCAATTGCCTTTTCAAAATCATTCCTGTAATAAGCGGTCATTCCTTGATTATATAAATCAGTAGCTGCATTTATCATTGTTTCTTCTGACAAGGTGTTATATAATGCTTTTGCTCCTTCTGTAGGAAGCGAGCTGACATCAATATCGGCAATCGCTTCAGCCGCTTGGGTTTTTTGATTGGCAATATAATAATTAGCTGAATCAATCACCGCCGTTAAAAGCTTATTGTTTCCATCCGTTCCGCCAATTTGGTCTAATCTTTCTTGAAGCGAATCTCGTTCACTTGTAACGACCTTTAACTGTGCCTCTAAAGAATTTAACTCTACATTTCCACTTGACAATTGTTCACTTAACTCTCGAATCTCTCTATTCTTTTCCTCCATAATTCCTTGATTTCTTGAAGGAAGAATAAGAAACCATATAAGAGCTGCTCCAATAACAATGCCAACCAAAATATTAATTACTGTAATTGCGCCATTGCTAGGCTCTTTATAAGAAGAACGTGGAATAATTGCCTCATTTCCATTTAATGGCTTATTCTCCACAACCACCCTTTTTTTATGTGTTGTTTCTTTCTTTTTTGCTGGAAGCTCCCCATTAATTTCTTTTAGATATCGAAGTGCTAATGTATTATTATGGTCTACATTTAATATAGCATTGAGTAATTTTTTTGCCCTTGAGTAATTGCTTCCCCGAATATACAACAGAGCAAGCAACTGTTGTGCCTTAATCAGTTTTGGATTTTGGGAAAGAACTTTTTTTAACTGTATTTCAGCCATATCATAGTTTTCCTCTACCACATACCGCAAAGACAAATTATACTTTTTAATCGTTGAAGTTACAATCTCAAATTTGTTTTGATTGGATTGAACTTGTTTGATATATACCTCTGCGATATTTGCTGTAGGCTGAATATTTTTACTGACAACCCACTGTGTCAATGCCTCCACAATGTCGCCCATCTCACAATATACTAAGCCGAGAAGATTTCTTGCTTGTACATTGTTTTTATCAACAGCTAAACTTAACTTAAGACTTTCCACAGCTCCTGTTAAATCTCGAACTTTTGCCTTATCCAAACCAATATTATAATATTTATCTGATATTGTTCTCACCCATTTAAGTATTGACATATCGCTCCCGCAATTTGGGCATTTTACACCAACCTCAAACGTAGTATCACATTTGAAACATCTCATATTAATTATATTTCTCCATTCCAATCCGTAAAAATAGCTGTATCTATCAAAAGTTTAGAGTACTCTAAAATAATTCATCATTTGTCACACCATTTACTAACTTATCAATTAAATCAGCAACATCCGATGCATTTTCATTTTTATATATAGCCTCTTCCGCCTCATCTACTTCTAAATTTGGTTTGAATTTCTTAATTTCCTCATCAAAATTAATCATAAAATAACCATGCCTTTCTAAGTTGACAACAAATTTATTTCCTTTTTTATCTCTCCAACAAGATAGAGTGAACCACTGCATATAAGCGCTCCATCTATTGCATTTTTTTGCTTAATGGCATATTTAAAGGCGCTTTTTATATCCTCTATCACTGTTACCATACTTCCATTCTCATAAAATGCTTGTTTGATTAAATCCATATCAAGCCTTCTTTTACTATTCACACCTGTTATAATATATTCATCTATCAATTTACAGCAGCACAACTGCCTTATCATCTCTGTATAATCCTTATCACTGACAACGGAAAATAAAAAAATCTTATGTTTTTTATCTATATATTTTACAGTTTCAATAAGACTTTTTATACCTTCTGGATTATGCGCTCCATCAATATATATCGCATTGCCAATAAGCTCCATTCTTCCAGACCATTCTGTACAAGAAAGTGCTTTTCTTGTCTTTGTATCTTCTAATGGAACGCCCAGTACCCCAAGTGCTGTAAGAGCTAGTCCACAATTATTTACTTGATATCTGGCAATGGTCTTTATTGTAACGCAATCATTTCTATAATACTCATTAAAGATGGAAAAATCAATATTATTTCTGCCAATTTTAATATTTGTACAATCTTTATTATAAAATATAATGAATTTTGTTCCTATTTCGGCAGTCGTTTTATCAAATACAGCACATGCCTCATCATTAAATTGATAGGTAGACTGCATTGGATTCTCTAAAATATCTCCCATAACCACAACTGGAACATCTTTTTTTATAATGCCAGCCTTCTCTTTTGCAATGGCGGCAATATTGTCACCAAGTATTGCTGTATGCTCAAGACTAATTGTCGTTATAATGCTAAGCACTGGTTTTTCAACTGCATTCGTTATATCAAGCCGCCCACCTAACCCTGTTTCTATTACACAATAATCTAAATGAAGCTCACTGTAAATCAACATGGCAATACCAAAAAAATAATCAAAATAGGCAAGTGCATTACCGCCCATCGCCTCATCTGCTGCCTTAACTTTTTTAAAACATTGAACAAACGCTTTCTTATCAATCCATTCTCCGCATATCCTTATACGTTCTCTCTCATCAAAAAGATGTGGTGATGTAAAAAGTCCTGTAGAATAACCATTCCCCCTTAATACAGCCTCTATATAAGCACATACTGAGCCTTTTCCATTTGTTCCAGCTACATGTATTATTTTTAATTTATTTTGAGGATTTTTTAATAATTTCAGCAATACTCGCCCTCTGTCAATACCTGTGTTCTTCATAAACTGAGAAATAGTATTGATATATAAAATTGCTTCTTCATATTCTTTGTCAATAAAACTCATACACTTATACATGCCTTTCAATAGATGTTATATGATTTCCTTCATGGCAAATTTGAGCAATCATATTATTTGTCACAAGACACATGACCACACCTGTCTTGCTGTCATATGCATCAATCTCTCCATTTAACATCATTTCATATAACATTTCTTCAAGCTTTAGCCTGTCATCACGCATAAATGTAATGGATACTTGTCCATATATGTCATCTGCAAATGTAAATTCAGTAAATAGCTTACTCCATGTATCTTTTATTTTTTTTGAAAGTGTGACAAGCTCAGTATCTGTCTGAACTCTTATATCTAACAAATCCGCTTTCTTAACTTCGGATTCTTTCATCAATTCTTGCTGTTTTTTTCTTAACTCTTGAAGCTTTCGCTCCTGTTTTGATATAGCAGCCTCATTATTTGTTATTTGTCTGTTCGTCTCATTGACCTCAGAATAATATTTTTTTGTATCATATTCTGTATGTTTGCCATCAATATATTCCGCCTTTTGTTTTTCTAATTTTTGATATTTTTCCTGTAACTCTTGTAATTCTTTATTACTCACAGATAATTTTTCATTAATTGCATTGATTTGCTCCTCATTTTTATCTGTTATACTTTTTAATTTTGCAATTTCTTTCTCAAGTGACACACGCTTTTTTAATAATTGTCTAAACTGAATCTCCATTGCATCGGACTGACTTTTTTCTTCACTAGGTATATAAGATGGCAGTATATGAATATCTACAGAAAAAGCCGCAGGATATACGCAAGCTGCTCTCCATATAATCTGTGCCATAACGGATTGTGATATTTTTGTAAAACTCATAATAGAACGAATGGCTGCTCCCACATATGCTGATATGTAATCAAACCCTTCTAGCCCTATTATGGGTACTGCCATTGACAAATATTTGGTTCCTCGTTCTGTCCTTAAGACTTTTCCAATCCCTCTGCCTGAAAATTCTTTTGGAAACAACTTGCTTTGCAATTCACGCTTGTCCTCAATTGATATGGCATCCAATCTTTGCTGCATTTTTTTATCCCAAATTTGAATCTGCTCTTTGTCTTGACTAATCATCTTAGAATGAAGCGAATTGTAAAAATCTGTATTATATTGTATGCGTATTTGTTCAATTTTATAAGCAATTGTTGAATATTTTTCAATATTATACAATTTTGCTGCTTCCTTACACATTAAAACGGATAAATATTTATCACTGACTAATTCTGCTTCTTCAGAAGGTACACCACATTTCACTGCTATTTGACGTTTTAATTCCAACATTAATAATGGTCTGGACATATTTTTAAGTAAATCAAATTCTTTTCTTACCATATCCGCCACTTCAAGAGCCTTATAGTCCCAGCTTGAATCCTTAGAAAATGACCTTATTAATGAATTGGTGATATCAGCTACAGTCCCTAAAGCCCTATTGCCTACTGACTTTGCAACATTGACAAAATTTATCTTTTTCAACAATGCAATTTCTATCTTTAGTTCATCATCACTCATGTAGCGAATCCCATCAAATATATATGGCATATATCCTCCATTTAACTCTTTATATTTTGCTAATCATTATACAATTTAACAGTGAGCTTTATTTTAACACAGAATTACCATTTGTACAACGCCAGACAATTATTAAATAAGTTTAAAAATTATAATTAAAGACTTCTTTCTTTTTGAAATAATTACCAAAAAGTTAAAATTATCTCACACTACAAAAAGACTGCCACAAAATAAAGAATTTTAACAAAGTATAATTGATTATTCATTCAATCAATACCTCACATAAAACACTCATTTTGTAGCAGTCTATTTCTAATAAACTTTTATTTAATTATATTTTTCTTTTAACACAATATCAGTTATTAGCAAACACCCTGTGCAAGCATCGCTTCAACAACCTTCTCAAAACCAGCAATGTTAGAACCAGCAACATAATTGCCTTCCATGCCATATTTCTTAGCAGCTTCATCAATATTGTGATAAATATTTACCATAATATTTTTTAGTTTAGAGTCCACTTCCTCAAATGACCAGCTAAGTCTTTCACTGTTTTGGCTCATCTCAAGCGCTGATGTAGCAACACCGCCTGCATTTGCAGCCTTACCACATATAAATAATACGCCATTATCCTGAAGATACTTTGTTGCATCCAATGTTGTAGGCATATTTGCACCTTCACATACAGCCTTACAGCCATTTGCTACCAATTGCTTTGCATCGTCAATAAGAAGCTCATTTTGTGTAGCACATGGAAGTGCAATATCACACTTAATCTGCCATACGCCACGACCTTCATGGTACTCGGCACTCTTTCTTGCAGCAGCATACTCTGTCAATCTTGCTCTCTTTACTTCTTTTACTTCCTTTAAGAGTTCAACATCAATTCCTTCTGGGTCATAAATCCAGCCTGTTGAATCGGAACAAGTAACAACCTTAGCACCCATCTGCTGTGCTTTTTGAGTAGCATAAATGGCAACATTACCAGCACCAGATACAACCACAGTCTTACCTTCCATTGATTCGCCATGACATTTCATAAGCTCCTCTGTAATATAAAGAAGTCCATAACCTGTTGCCTCTGTTCTTGCAAGCGAACCACCATATGTAAGACCTTTTCCTGTAAGAACACCCTCAAACATGCCTTTGATTCTCTTATATTGACCATACATAAAGCCAATTTCTCTTGCACCTGTACCAATATCACCAGCAGGAACATCCACATCAGCGCCAATATATTTGCAAAGCTCTGTCATAAAACTTTGGCAAAACGCCATAATCTCTCTGTCTGACTTACCCTTTGGGTCAAAATCAGAACCACCCTTACCACCGCCAATTGGAAGGCTTGTAAGAGAATTTTTGAAAATCTGCTCAAATCCTAAAAATTTAATAATTCCTAAATTTACAGAAGGATGTAATCTTAATCCACCTTTGTATGGTCCAATGGCATTGTTAAACTGTACACGATAACCTCTGTTTACTTGTACTTGTCCCTTATCATCTACCCAAGGCACACGAAACATAAGAACTCTATCAGGTTCTGTAATTCTCTCAAGAATTGCATTCTTTCTGTAAAGTTCTTCATTTGCCTCAACAACTGGTCTTAAAGACTCTAATACTTCATTAACTGCCTGTAAAAATTCAGGCTGACCCTCATTTTTCTTAGAAACCAACTCTAATACTTCATCAACATAACCCATAATGATTTTTACCCTTTCTTTTTATACGCCGCAGCGATTTTATCAACATAAAGATGACGCGTGAAGTATGCTATTTATCTCAACATAAAGGTGCATCGCAAAACATGACATCTCTTGTTTTTAATATTATAAAGTGTAAACTTTCTAAACACAAGTATTTTATCTTTTTACTTTAAATAAATAAGCATTTTTTTAATAATCTTAATAAAATTTATACAATTACTCTTTTATACTTGTTTATTTACTTAATATTTTTAAGTTATCATAGAATTTGCCTAATATTTCTATATTTTTCCATATATAATTTTAGCATTATCAAGGAAGTCTTTGTGTCCTAAATGGGCATTAGCCTTGATAAACTTGCCTGTTTAAAAATGCCACAAAATAGCAATGAAGTTATAAAGCAAGTAATTAAGCATATTGCAAATATCCACTTAACGAAATAGTTATGCTTATAAAATTATTAAACCATTACCATAATAATTACGTAAATATAATAAATGGCTTAAAAAAATAAACTAATCTTCTAAATGATAAACTCTTCCAATCAAAAAGATTGAAAATTTCAATTTTCAACCTATGAGTTTTATGCTGCGCTAAAATTTAAAGCATTAGCTGCTCCTAAAAATCAGTCACAAGATGCAGACCAAACAGCATACAGGCTAAAAAATAAAAGCAATAAAACAAATTAAAAATACGATGTAAATTCCATCAATACTGCATATACTTAATATAAATGTTTTGCTTGTGCCATTTATATAAGCGTGTTATAATAGCCAAAGCAAAACTTTGGCTGGGATAATTTACAAATTAACTCGTTGCCCATGAGAATAAACTTAAATTTACAATAAAGAAATGAGGATTTGATATGTCTGGTTTTTTTACTAGAACCAATAGAGATATGAAATATATTTTCAAAAGCAGTTCTAAATTAAATAAAAAGCAACTGAAACGCAAAAAACGTGGTATCTCTTCACTAATTGGAATTTTATTAGTTATAGTTGAACTTATTATTTCAATACTTTTCACTTATGAAATTATAAAATTAAATATTTTTCCACTAAAATATTTGGCGATGTTCATTATTGTTATTATACTATTGTTATTATACAATTTCACTTCCCAATTTACAAAATCTCGTGGTATAGGTAAATTTTTATCTATATTAATCTCCATGTTACTTGTATTTGGGTATCTTGTAGGTTCTAAAGTCAACTGGACTTTACAGGGAATCACATCCAACATTACAAAGACGGATTCCATACACCTTGTTGTTCTCAAAGAAGATACAGCTTCTTCTCTTGCAGATACACTAAATTATACTTATGGATACAATAATCAATATGATGGAGAACTTCCTGTAAAAGCAATCGAAAAAATTAACTCTGAAAATGACATCTCATTAAATGTAAAAACATACAATAGTTGGGAACAAATTACGAATGCATTATATGAAAATAATGAAATTCAACTGATTGCCATCAATTCTAATATATATAAAACACTTTTAGAAGAAGATGAAAGCTTTAGTGGCAAAACTCGTATATTAGACACCATTACTATCACAACAAAGGTAGCGGTTGAAAAAGGTGAAGTAAAACAAAAAGGTGATTGTTTTATAATGTATATTTCTGGTAATGATGACTATGGTACTATTAGTGATACTGGTCGAAGCGATGTAAATATATTAGCTGTTATCAATCCAGAGACAAGACAAGTTATGTTAATCTCAACACCAAGAGATTACTATATTACCATTAGCCGACCAGATTCTTCTGGCAAAATCATTACAGGACTTGACAAACTTACTCATGCTGGTAACGCTGGTACTAAATATTCAATGGAAGCTTTATCAAACCTTTTTGGTGTTGATATTGACTACTTTTTCAAAGTTAATTTTGATGGTTGTGTTAATATTATTGATGCATTGGGTGGTATTACTATTTTTTCAGATGTAGACTTTGTTAATGGCACTGATGCAGCTCCTGAACGTTATCATTTTGTCAAGGGTACCAATGAATGTGATGGTGCCAAAACACTAGCTTTTGTAAGAGAGCGAAAAGCATTTCTAGCACAAGGAGATTTACAGAGAGGTAAAAATCAACAGGCAGCTATAGCAGCAATGATAGAAAAAGCGACATCTCCCGCAATTTTAACAAATTACTCTGCTATTTTAGATGCGGTTTCTGATATGATGTATACCAATATGCCAACAGAATCAATACAACAATTAATTAAAGACCAACTTTCAGACTCAACACCTTGGAATGTTCAATCTTACTCATTAACATTTACGCCAGAAACGAGAGAGGAAGATTATATAAAACCATTGCAGGTATATGGCGGCTCAGGCTGGTCGTGTCGTCCAGACTATGATTCAGTTAATATGGCAATTAAATTGATTCAAAAAACACAAAATGATGAAATATTTAATGTAGATGAAGTTATTGAAGAAATTGAAAATTTAGAAAATTCTGATAATAACACATCTGCAATAAACTAAGCTTAAAACAATTTTTAATATTGAATTTTCAATTATTTATAATATTTATAAATGGCAAGGACTGTTGTAAAATCTCTCTTTGTACAACAACCCTTGCCTATTTTTTCTAAAATAAATTTGTATATCTTTTATAAAATAAATTTTTTTATCACTTCTGCAACTCCATTTTCATCATTGGAAGGTGCAATATAATCTGCAATTTCTTTAACATCAGAATAGGCATTTTTCATGGCAATACCAAGTCCCGCATACTGTATCATTGATATATCATTTAATCCATCACCACATGCAATTAACTCAGATTGTCTTATACCTAAATGCAGCAAAAGTGTATCAATAGAAGCATCTTTTCTAATATTTTTTGGTACAATCTCCAGAAAATAATCTTCAGAAAAAAATATATCCAATTCATTTCCATTAAGATTAAGAAGTTTATCTCTTGCAGGCAACAATTTCTTATGTTCACCAACAATTAAAAGTTTTGCTACTGGATAATCTACAAAAGCTGGGATATCATCAATTTGTATAACTTCTGCATTATTGCAAAACGCTTCTTTTATAACATATTCATCATGTGCTTTCTCTGATATAATTTTATCTTCATAATAGGTCAAAGGAGCAACATCAAATTCTTTTGCAACTTCGCATATATTGGTTATACAATTTGATGATATTTCTTTTTTATAAACAAGTCTATGTGCCTTACAATCCCATATATTACCGCCATTGTAAGCTAATATAAATCCGCCTCTTTTTTCTAATTCTAACAATTGCGCTACTGGCTGTACACCAAACAATGGTCTTCCTGAAGCAAGAATAACTGCTATCTTGGCATCAATAGCCGCCCATATTGCTTGTTTATTAACATCGGATAATTTCTTATTACTATCCATCAGCGTTCCATCTAAATCCAATGCAAGTGCTTTATATTTTGTAGTACCCATATATTTTTGTTACTCCTTTTATAATAAATCATTCTTATATCTAATTATGTTACTCTTAATTGTATAAATGAATTAAATAGATTCATTTTTCCATATCCCAATATAGGATTTGGATATTCTTCAAATGTATCAGTTGCTAATGTATCTCTTCTGACAGCTCCTCTTATTAATATATATTTAACCTCATTATTTCCAAGCAATATTTCATTTTCATAATATACGCCCCAACATAGTAATAATGCTGAAGCACCTGCAACAATAGCCGCCGCTGCACTTGTACCGCTTCTGTAGGTATAGCCTCCTCCTGATTTTGCGCCATATACATTAATGCCCGGAGCGACCAATTCTGGTTTAACCCACCCTAGTGCTGCATATCCTCTTCCAGAATCAATATCAACAGCTCCTGTCACATGATTATAGGAACCAACACTAATCACTCTGCTGTCTGCTGATATTTCTGTAAGCGTTGTGTCTGGTATAGAACGTAACATATAAGTATCGCTTGATAAATAAGCTTTAATAGGAAGCCACGCATTAAAACTCCCAAGAATGTTAGTCAAACTATATACATTAATTTTCCATATCCCACTTGCTGGCTTAATAAACTTTATAAATATCAATTCATACCCTGAAATAGATTCTACTACTTGATAATTAATTTCTACTTTAGATTTTTCCAAAATATAATTTAATTTGGTCGTCTCTCCTTCTTTTGCAGGGATTCGAGGATTGGATTCACCAGATGGTGAAACAATGGACACTGACAATACATCAAGCGTATTTGCCCATATTTCCAATACAAATCCTTTTTCGGAATTACCTACATTTAATTCAATTGTATAAGGATTTGTTTCAGATTCTGCAACTCCTTTGACATGCCCTCTTGTGTTTGCTTCGTTTCCCATTGCTGTGACAACAACAATATTGCTCATTGTCGCTACGGTATTTAATACATTGCCAAGCGGCGTCGCTCCTGTACGTGGACCGCTTCCTGTTCCAAGTCCCAAAAAAATCACCATAGGCTTATCAACACTTCTTGAATATTCCAGTAAATATTTCACACCAATCATAATGTCCGATTCTTCAAATGCTTCTGCTGAATCATTAATTAAGAAAAAATCTCTTAGATATTTTTTGGCTGGTTTTAATCTTACAATTGCCAATTCGGCATCTGGTGCTGCTCCTATTGCAAGGCTTGCCACATATGTTCCATGTCCATTTTTTTCAATTTCTGGAGCTTGTTCTTGTGGCTCCACTCCGCTATCAATATCTGATAATATTCGGTCAATATCTTCCTTAAAAAATAGTTCACCATAAGGCACAGAATTTGACAATATATTTACATCTTTTACTGTATCTGACTTAAAAGTCTGGTCCCACAAAACAGCAATTTTACTATTTCCGGCACTATTTCTAAACATTTCATGGGTGTAATCTATCCCCTCTGGTGTTTTATAAATGTTATGTTCATTGACAGTCTTCATAACTAAAGTAAAAAAGTTACGACACATTGGATAAGGCTGTCGCATCAAAAAATGCAACAGCCCCATTTTTTACTTTTTGCTATTTAATAACCAACACTGTAGAAGTCTCATTGATATGTCCCAAAAAGGCCTCACCACCTGTAGAAAATCCAATACTAGGATATCTTCCAAACAATGCACAATAAGGTTGTGTCAAATCTTCATTTAACATCTCAAAAGTACGATATAAACAATTGAAATTAATCACACCTGCTGGTTGATATGTAATGATATTATCCAATGCTTGTTTTGTATCAGCCACAATATCACCAATTTTTAATACATTAATTTCTGCGCCTTCTGGCAATCCACAGTGAAGAGTAATTCCATCTTCTTTAATCTGGTCAAAAGTACGTACAAAAATTTCATCACCAATTACAATTCCTAAAGGATTGGACACAAAATAATCTTTGATTTTATCTACCGAAACGCCAAGTACTTCTGCATATACTTCTCCACAAGGTCTATTGTCAAATTCATATAAAATTCTATCACGCAAATTGGATTTCGTTACCAACAATTTTCTATCAGACAGAACACATGCACTTTGTGTCTTAAGTACATCATACCCTTTTACCGTCTTTAATACAGCTAAAACTGCCGCTCCCTCATATACCTTATCGTCTGCATATACTCTGGAGATATTGTTTTCTGCTGCTGACGACGAACCTCCTACAAACAATATATTTGTAGCATCTCCTAGACGGTCCATAAAAACTTCTTCTGCCTTAGCGCCTGACTCAAAAAGAATAATTCCAACATATTTGTCAAAGTTATTAAAAATTTCCTCGCTGCCGCCAAAATAAGCTTCCATATCTTTTACAGATTCATTTATATTGATTTCTTCACGAATATTCTCCACTACCTTAACACATACATCTTCAATACTATCTTTATCCATAGCCATAATGCTAACAGAATGATTTGTATATGTAGAATTACAATATTCACTATGAGACGTAGAGCCTATAATCTTACTATCAGGAAATGCTACACTCAGTTCTGTTGCTGGATTAGAATCCTCATAATAACTTGAAGCAAAAAATAATAAAAATTTTGTCTCAAAATCTTTCAGTGCTTCTTTTGCCTGTAAAGCCACATCTTTACTGTCTGTTCCCTTAATGGAAATAGTCCTAATTGCCAATATTATCCCACCTTTTCTTTACTATTTTAATAAACTAAACGATTAAACCATATTCTTGTGCTACTTCACGAAGCTTTTGCATAACAGCAAAATCATCAGGAGATGTTGGTGTATACTTATCAATTGCAATTCCTTTAAGAATAATTTTTGTTCTTACACTGTTCGCAATTACTTGATTTCCTCTTGACCTCTCTGCAACGATTTTTTGAATCATGTTATAAATTTGTCCCGCCAATCCTATCACCCCTTTACATTTTTTGTGTGTATTAGCAATTATACCCTTACAGTTATATAATGTCAAATACTATAGGATATTATATCATAAATTTATCTATAATGATATACAAAAAATATAAATTCTTCATATTTTAACAGCCATACAAATATTGCTATAAATTTTAATGTAATATCTAAAGACTGCTACAAAATAAACTTTCTATATAAGATATAGACATTCATCAAACAGCTTATTATATCTTACATAACTTGTTTATTTGGTAACAGTCCTTACACATTAATCTTCTTATACTTTTTATATAACAATCATCTTAATACTTGCCAAAATCACCATCTAATGATATAACAGGCTCATTATTGCTATATGATGTTGTATCAAAATTGTCAGCATATGTATTATGTGCTGATGCAGAGGCCAACTTATACTGTTCAATTAAAGTTTTAAGAGTAACAGCCTGATTTGACAATTCTTCACTTGCTGCTGCACATTGTTCACTTGTCGCTGCATTTGTTTGTACAACTGTTGATACCTGTGCTATTGCTTGGTCTATCTGTGATATTGCTGTTGATTGGTCATTTGATGAAATAGCTATATTATTAATTAATCCTACAATCTCCTCAATTGAAACAACGATTTCATCTAACGATTTTCCTGTTTCCTCTGCCAACTTTGTTCCATTTGCAATCTTTCGGATAGAATCCTCTATCATCTCTGCTGTTTCACTTGCTGCCGATGCACTCTTTGCTGCAAGATTTCTTACTTCCTCTGCTACAACGGCAAATCCCTTTCCATGCACACCTGCTCTTGCTGCCTCAACTGCCGCATTCAGTGCTAAGATATTGGTCTGGAATGCAATATCATCAATTGTCTTAATAATCTTAGAAATGGTTTCTGATGATTCATTAATGCTATCCATTGCCTGTATCATAGACTTCATTTGGTCATTTCCAGATGTTGCCATCTCCTTGATATTGCTTACTAATGCATCTGCTTCACCTGCTTTAACAGCATTATCCTTTGTACGCTGTGTAACTTCATCCATAGAAGCTGTCACCTGCTCTAATGCACTTGCCTGTTCTGTTGAGCCTTGAGCCAATGCCTGACTTGCATTTGCCACCTGCTCTGAACCTATTGTTATCTGTGTTCCCGCTTCTTTGATACTATTTAATGTAATATTTTCATCTGCAACCAATCGCTGAAGAGCTTTGCCAAGAATGTCCTTATCACTTCGTGGTGTAACTTCAATAGTAAAGTCTCCCTTTGCGATAACATCAGCTATTCTTGCTTGTTCCTTAATTGCATTTGCCATATCACTGAAGTTATCCATCAGACTTCCAAGGTCATCATTATAAATCTTTTTACAATCAACATCAACATCGCCTACTGCCATTTTCTTTGCTGCGACAGCTAATTTCTTAACAGGACCTGTAATTGCCTTAGTAAGAACTAAGCTATATGATAATGTAATAATTAATGCTAATATGGCAACAACACCTAAAACTACCATCGTTGCTGTAAGGTTAAATTCCACTTTCTCATTATTCTCAGCAGAAGCTTTTTCCATATTCTCTATCAGCTTTAACAACTCCGTTTCAACTTTTGAAGCCGTTGCAACACCTGTTGTTGAAAGCTCTGCCATAGCCTGTTCTATTCTACCACTTCTAACAAGCTGTATCAGTCCTTCACCAAACTCTATATATTCATTCATGTGAGCATCAACACTCTCATAATTACTGCGAATAGTAGAATCCAAGTTGTTTAATCGTTCCTCAAATTTACCTAAGTTTTCTTTTACTGTTTCTTTATACGTCTGTACATCATTAATTTCTGACTGTAATGTTATAGGGTCTTCTGAATAAATATATAAGATATTACGCAAACGTACTTTGATATCTGC